>NZ_CP054143.1:1348197-2022295 GCF_013284055.1 Deefgea piscis
TGAGCGTTGCCGCCAGTTGTTGGTAGGCGCTGGCAAATTGCTGATCGACCGGCTTTGCCCCCAGTTGCTGCTGAATCGAGCGGCGTACTGCCTTGGGGTTGAGCTGACAAATGCCCATTTTTAGCGGATGAAATAGCGGGTCCACTTGGCTGGCGTCCGCTTGGCTTTGCAGCGCGATGCCACAATTGGGCGCTACGGCGTCGATGAGCGCTTGACCGGTGGCGCGGGTCCTTTGCTCGCTATCGGCCCACACCAGCATGTGGCCGGTTGCTGGGCAGCCTTGGGCGGGTAATAGCCCATTGTTTTGCCATGCGGTTTGATAATAGTGGCCAAGCAGCTGGAGTAATTGTCCTCCTCTTGGCGTGAGCTCTCCCAGTGCCACTGGCCACGCAGGCCAGCGATCGGGCGTCACTTGCTGCATCAGTGCGGTATCTTTGGTGGGGGAGCGAACCCCGTGCCGATTGAGAATCACTACTTTGCTAATTTGCCACTCGTCGTCGCTGTTGGGCTGGGCAGTCCAGCCATTGCTACTGGCGACAAGCAAAACACTGAGTACATAAGGAGCGATGTTCATGGCTGATCTGCAATCGTGAAGGGTGGCTTGATTATAGTGAGTCGCGATGCAAGAGATTGTGCAATTGATTGGCTGCAGAAGGACTGTTGACAGCGATGCCTGCTTTTACCGGCAGCAAAAAAATGGGCAGGATATACCTGCCCACTGTATTTGCTTGCAGCCATTTTTAATCAATGGTGATATGGATATACCCTTATTTCAACATATCCAGCGCCAATGCTTCCGCTACTTTAATCCCATCCACCCCAGCCGATAAAATCCCACCGGCGTAGCCTGCGCCTTCGCCTGCGGGGTAGAGACCGCGCACGTTGAGCGATTGGCAGTTGTCACCACGGGTGATGCGAAGGGGTGAGGAGGTGCGGGTTTCAACGCCAGTCAGTACCGCATCGTGCATATCGTAGCCACGGATTTTTTTACCGAAGGCGGGGAGTGCTTCGCGCATGGCAGTAATGGCGTAATCGGGCAGCGCTGCGGCCAGATCAGTCCAGTTCACGCCGGGTTTGTACGATGGCTCGACTGCGCCGACGCTGCTTGAGGCGCGGCCAGCGAGAAAATCGCCAACCAATTGCGCTGGCGCGTTGTAGTTTTCGCCGCCGAGTACAAACGCTTGGCTTTCAAGCTGGCGTTGGAATTCAATCCCCGCCATTGCGCCGCCGGGATAGTCACTTGGATTGATGCTGACCACCATGCCGGAGTTGGCATTGCGCTCGTTACGCGAATATTGGCTCATGCCGTTGGTGACGACGCGGCCGACTTCAGAAGTGGCGGCAACAACCGTGCCGCCCGGGCACATACAGAAGCTATACACTGCGCGGCCATTGGCGGCGTGATGCACCAGTTTGTAATCGGCAGCGCCCAAGATCGGATGACCGGCATATTTGCCCCAGCGCGCGGCATCGATTAAGGATTGCGGGTGTTCGATTCGAAAGCCGACCGAGAATGGCTTGGCTTCCATAAAGACGCCGCGGTGGTGCATCATTTCAAAACTATCGCGCGCGCTGTGGCCGAGTGCGATGACCACGTGCTCGCTGAGAATTTCATTGCTAGGGTGGCCTTCGACGCCGATTTCGGTGACGCGAACGCCACGGATTTGCTTATTGCCATCGGGCATGTCTTCGAGAATGAGGTCATCAACGCGCTGCTGAAAGCGAATCTCGCCACCGAGTGATTCAATCTCGGCGCGCATTTTTTCGACCATGCCAACGAGTTTAAAGGTACCAATATGTGGCTTGGCAATATATAAAATCTCATCCGGGGCGCCAGCCTTAACAAATTCATTCAATACTTTGCGACCCAGATGGCGCGGGTCTTTAATTTGGCTGTAGAGCTTACCGTCAGAAAACGTGCCTGCGCCGCCTTCACCAAATTGCACATTCGACTCGGGATTGAGCGTACTTTTGCGCCACAGGCCCCATGTGTCTTGCGTGCGCTCACGTACCTTTTTACCGCGCTCGAGCACGATGGGTTTAAAGCCCATTTGAGCCAAAATCAGCGCCGCAAAAATCCCACATGGGCCAAAACCCACAACGATAGGGCGCTGCGCGCTGTTTGTGAAGGTGGCTGGTGCTTGGCCAACAAAGTGGTAGCGCGTGTCTGGCGTTGCTAGCACGTGCACATTGTTTTTAAATTGCGCCAGCAGTTTCGCTTCGAGCGTGCCGACGTCTAAATCGATGATGTAGGCCAACAGCATATGGCCTTTACGCGCGTCAAAGCTGCGTTTAAACACGCTAAAGCTATTGATGTCGGTTTCGGCGATGCTCAAATAAGTGGCGATAGCGGTTTTGAGTTCGGCTTCAGTATGGTCCAGCGGCAGTTTGAGTTCGGTAATGCGGAGCATGTTGTCCTTCCGGGTTGAGGTTTATTCAACAGAGTATTGATTGCTAGCCCAAGTTAGATAAAGGCTAGCTGGATATACGTTGATTCAATAAAAAATACGCCACGCTACTTCTTGGCAGCGTGGCGTATTTTATCAGGATTAAAGGCTTATTTCTTTTTTGGTGCTTTACGATCTTTGGCGATCAGCTCATCGACCATTTTGGTCACGGTAGCATCTTCCGCGCCGACCATCGCCGGGCTAGTTACCCATTTGCCGTTAACCACAAACATCGGTACGCCATCCACTTGATAGTCTTGCGTGATTTTGGTGAGGTTTTTCAACTGCATTTGCGTTGAGAAGCCATTGTAATTGGCTTTAAATTTGGCAACATCAATGCCTTGTTTTTTAACCCATTCTAGCAATTTGGCTTCGTTGCGTAATTCGATACGGTCTTTTTGGACGGCCTTCATCACGGCTTGCTGGTATTTAGCATCTAAACCCATGCCTTGTAGCGCGAGGAAGATCTTGGCGTGGCCTTCCATATCATTGCGGCCATCCCACATCACGTGCACCCGGCGGAAATTAACGTCTTTCGGCAGTTTTGCTGCCCAAGCATCCACATAAGGTTCGATGGCAAAGCAGTGTGGGCAGCCATACCAGAAGAACTCGATCACTTCGGCCTTGCCAGGTACTGCAACGGGCATCGGTTTGGCCATCGCTTTGTAATCTTTACCTTCGGTAAAAGCAAAAGCCGCGGTGGCGCTTATTAATGACGCTGCGACGACGATTGTTTTAATCCAGTGCTTTAACATCATTTTTCCTTAGAAAAGAGTGGGTGTGGGGGTAGCGGTTTCAAGGTGGGATTGGGGATGGGGCAGATTTGCCCGATCCCGACGTGCTGCTTATCCCGAGTTGGTCACCGCTGTTTGTCGTTTAATTGGCTTTTACAATGGCACTATCAATGCCATTGGCTTTGAGCTGGCCGCGAACTTTATCTAGATCAGCAGTCGCATTAAAAGGGCCAACGCGAACACGGTGCCAAATGCCTTTGTCTGGAATATCTGAGGTGAGAATGCGCGATTCAATGCCCAATAGCGCCAACTTAGCTTTTAGGTTATCGGCATCGCCTTCGTCTTTAAAGGCGCCTACTTGTAACCAAGCATTTTTATTGGCTTCTGCTTTGGGTGTCGCAGCGGGTGTGGCGGCTGGGCTGGTGCTGGTTTTTGGACTAGCTGTTTTTACCGGTGCTGGCGTGCTGGCTACGGCCGACTCTTCGTTGAGCTCAGGCAATACTTTATAAAAATCAAAGCGCTCGCCACTGGCGTTGGTACTCGCAGGTTTGCTGGCGGCAGTGCTGGCTGGCACTGGGTTGAGCGCGACTTCTTTGCCATTGCCAGGCAACAAGACTTCTGGGGGCGCGACGGCGGTTTCAGGCGCTGAGCTCACGGCGTCTGCTGGGGTGGTATTGCCGTTTTTAAACGGATTACCACTGCGATTTAAATACAGCGCCACAGCGACCGCAATGGCAATACCGACAAATAAACCCAGTAGCAAACCGGTAATTAATGAGCTGCCGCCACTTTTACGTTGGCTATTGGCACGGCTGCTGCTGGCATTGCGGTTACTACTGCGGCTGGGTTTCATATCACGGCTCATGGCTTACTCTGTTCTCCGGCGGATAAGGCCTTTTTATCGCACAGCAGGGTATTGAGCACTGTGCGAAATTGATTCTACGAATCGCGTGATTCTACCGCGCTTTGCAAGTTCCAGCAGCGCATTATCAACACAACGCTGATAAGGCTAGCCGCATCGGCAGAAAAACGACAGGACAAGCCGCCGTTTTGGCGCCGCCGACGGCATTGGCCGGTGATTGCATACGGCGAAGCGCGGCGCAGCAGGTACAATGGAGTCACTCTGAATGAAAGGATTGCAAACATGTTAAATAACGACGTACTGCGTAGCATTCGCTATATGCTCGATTTGAGCGATGCCAAATTAGTCGATGTACTGCAATTGGCCGGGCAAACTTTAGATAAAGCCACGATGGTGGCGTTTTTAAAAAAAGAAGAAGAGCTCGAATATCAAGAATGTGATGATGTGACGATGGCCAATTTTCTTGATGGTCTGGTGTATTACCGCCGTGGTAAAGACGAAAGCCGTCCGGCAATGCCGATTGAGTTGCCAGTGACCAATAACTTGGTGCTCAAAAAATTGCGCGTCGCTTTTGAACTCAAAGACGATGATATTTACGCGATGTTGGCTGAAGCCGGATTTGAAGTATCCAAGCCAGAGCTATCGGCATTATTCCGTAAAAAAGATCACAAGCATTTTCGCCCTTGCGGCGATCAGTTCTTACGCAACTTCCTTAAAGGCTTAACGCTGCGCGTTCGCGGTCGATAAGTGGCTGCTGATGGTGTTGGGTGTCTCTTTGTCGTCGCAATGCGCGCTTAAAGTGAGCTGTTTCTGGCGCATGTAGCAAGTCGCGTGCAGGTTTTGCTCGGCTATCGTTATAATCGCTTTTATTGTTCCAACTATTTCTGGATTTTTCGCATGTCCGAATCTGCAAACAAAGCTTGGTCTGGTCGCTTTAATGAACCAGTGAGTGAATTGGTAAAGCGGTATACCGCATCGGTATTTTTTGATAACCGCATGGCGGAAGTCGATATTCAAGGCTCACTCGCGCACGCTGGGATGCTCAATCAAGTGGGTGTGTTATCGGATGAAGATTTGCGTTCGATTCAAAGTGGCATGGCCGATATTTTGGATGATATCCGCGCCGGCCGTTTTGAATGGAGTTTAGATCTCGAAGACGTGCATATGAATATCGAGCGCCGTTTGACCGATAAAATCGGTGATGCCGGTAAGCGTTTGCATACTGGTCGTTCACGTAATGACCAAGTGGCCACCGATATTCGTTTGTATTTGCGTGAAGCGATTGATGTCTTGCTGCGCTTGGTGCGTGAATTGCAAAAGTCTTTGCTCGATTTGGCTGAAAGCAACGCCAGCACCGTCATGCCCGGCTTTACTCATTTGCAAGTGGCGCAACCGGTGACTTTTGGTCATCACATGTTGGCGTATGTCGAAATGCTCGGCCGTGATGCTGAGCGTTTGGTTGATACCCGTAAACGGGTCAATCGCATGCCTTTGGGCTCTGCGGCATTGGCGGGAACTACATTCCCGATCAATCGCTCAATCACTGCGAAGTTATTGGGTTTTGAGGGCATTTGCGAAAATTCACTCGACGCCGTGTCAGATCGTGATTTCGCGATTGAGTTTACTGCCGCTGGCGCTTTGATCATGACGCATTTGTCGCGTCTTTCGGAAGAACTGATTTTGTGGATGAGCCCGCGCTTTGGCTTTATTGATATTGCCGATCGTTTCTGTACCGGCTCGTCGATCATGCCGCAAAAGAAAAACCCCGACGTACCTGAACTGGTGCGCGGTAAAACTGGCCGCGTGAATGGCAGCTTAATTTCTTTGCTGACTTTAATGAAAGGCCAACCATTGGCCTACAACAAAGACAATCAAGAAGACAAAGAGCCGCTATTTGATACTGTAGATACGCTCACTGACACTTTGCGGATTTATGCCGATATGATGCGCGGCATTACTGTGAAGCCCGATGCGATGGAGCGTGCTGCTAAGCAAGGTTTTGCCACCGCCACCGATTTGGCTGATTATTTGGTCAAGCGCGGCTTGCCGTTCCGTGATGCGCATGAGGCCGTGGCTTTGGCAGTGCGTTATGCTGAGCAAAAACGCCAAGACTTGTCGGATTTAACCTTGGTTGAATTGCAAAGTTTTTCTTCCTTAATCGAAGAAGACGTTTGCCACGTACTGACATTGCAAGGCAGTTTAGAAGCCCGCAATCATGTCGGTGGCACGGCTCCTTTCCAAGTGTTAGTGCAAGTGGCGAAATGGCGTGAACGTTTAGCCTGCTAACACTGCGTTACCGCCATTGAAAAGCATCATTTATCCTTATTGATTAAGGAAAATGGTGCTTTTTTATTCTGGTGTGGTTTATTGCTGAGCGAATCCGGTTTCTTGATTCGAGCACCCGAATGTTTTTATCGCGCTATGAAATTTATGCGAATGATTGCAGTCAGTATGTGCGGCGTTTAATGGGTTTTAAATTGCTAATTTAATTGATTTATTTTGAGTTTAATTATGGAAATCGTTTGGCGCTGGCAAGCTTTTGCTGCTTTTGATACTGCAACATTGTTTGAATATTTACGGCTAAGACAGCAAGTATTTATTGTTGAGCAAGCCTGTGCTTATGCCGATATGGATGATTTGGATTTAGTTTCAACGCATTTATTGGCGTATTGCGATGATCGTTTAGTGGCGTGCTTACGCTTGGTGCCGCCGGGTTTAAAATACGCCGAGCCTTCTTTGGGGCGAGTGATTATATCGGCAGATTTTCGTGGCACCGGTCTAGGGTATCAGCTAATTAGTCAGGGATTAAAAGGGGCTGTAGCGCAATACCCAGAGCAGGATAATAAGATTGGCGCTCAAGCACATTTGCAAAATTTTTATGCAAAAAATGGTTTTGTGACCGTCTCTGCGCCTTATCTTGAGGACGATATTTCTCACGTTGATATGCTATGGCATTATTCACCAGATACCGCTTGTTAAACCTTCTCGATTAAAAATAACATCCATTGTTTTAAAAACGGCACTAAAAAACAAAGTCTTGAATTCATCGTTGAATTAATACTTAGATTCTGAATTTTTTGTCAGCAATAATGTAAATCGACAATGAATCAGCCTGCGGAATTAACTTAGCGACAAGGTTTTTTTTTTACGTTATAAGAATACACAGAGATTCATATTAAAGACGTCGTCGATCAGTGTGTTTACATCGCTCAGCGAGTTGATTGGATGTAAAGCGGGTGGCGATGACGTTTTGCCATAAAACTTTTGCACGAGTACTTATGCCAAAGACCAAAACTTTGCGCGTAGGCCTGATTGGTTATGGCTACGCGGGTAAAACTTTTCATGCGCCACTGATTAATGCCACACCAGGACTCAGTCTGGTGGCCATTGCCAGCTCGCGTCCAGCGGATGTGTTGGCCGATTGGCCGGATATTGTGGTGAAAACGGAGCCGGATCGTTTATTGGCGCATCCCGGTTTAGATTTAGTGGTTATCGCGGCACCGAATGACGCACATTATCCCTTGGCTCGGGCTGCGATTGCGGCCGGCAAACATGTGGTGATTGATAAGCCTTTTACTTTGAATGTGCGTGAAGCTGAAGACTTAGCAGTGCGCGCCGAGCAAGCGGGATTATTGCTTTCGGTGTTTCATAATCGGCGCTGGGATAATGATTTTATCGCTTTGAGTGAGACGCTACACAGTGGCGTTTTAGGCGATGTGGTTGAATTTACCTCTCGTTTTGATCGTTACCGTCCCGAGGTTAAAGCGCGTTGGCGCGAAGCAAATATTGCGGGTGCTGGGCTTTGGTATGATTTAGGGCCGCATCTAATTGACCAGACATTGCAATTATTTGGCATGCCCAATGCAGTCACTGCCGATTTGGCTTTGCGGCGCAGTGGCGCGCTGGCGGTGGACGATTTTCATGTGATTTTGCACTACCCAAAAATGCGGGCAATTTTAGCGGCCAGCACTTTGGTGAGCGGCGGTACGCCGCGCTTTTTGGTGCAAGGCACTGAAGGCGCATGGTCGGTGAATGGGCTGGACGCCCAAGAGACTTGGTTAAAGGCTGGATTATTGCCTGAGCATGCGGCTTGGGGTGATGACCCGCGGCAGGCGCAGCATTTTCAAAGTCAAAATGATCAAATTTCTACTAAAGCCTTGCCTTTACCCGCTGGCAATTATGCGGCGTATTACGCCGGGATTCGCGATGCCTTGCTGGGCTTGGGAGAAAATCCAGTGACGGCGGCGCAGGCGCGGAATGTCATGCGGATTATTGACCTAGCCATTCAAAGCGACGCGCAAGGTTGCCGAGTGATGGTGCTGTAAAGCGGGCCAGCGGCATGCGCTGGCCTTGCCGCGTGCGGCTTTAAGCCGCAGCCAGTCGTTCTGCCAAGAAATGGCGAGCTTGTTGCTCGCCATCTTGCATTAATTTCTGGATGTTTTTTGGGCTGCGATCGAGCTTACTTTCATAATCTAAAGTGCTTTGCAGTGCCTCAGACATCTCAATAAATGGAATATGGTAGGGGCGAATATCGTCACTGCTGAGGCAACGCGGTAGCTTAATCGGTGCTTTAACGCCATTTTTGGCTAAAAACTCCGGCGTAAAGGCTTGGTTGAGCAGTAATTCATTCAGCGTGCGGATGCTGGTGAGCTGCTGAAATAAAGACATATTGCCGATCATTTCATTGCGCCGATCAGAAATCGCTTCCGGCGACTTGGGCACGGTTTGGCAGCCGGTTGGATTGATTTTGATTACCCAAATCTCATCCGGTAGATTGTTTTCGCCGACATAAATTGGCTTGATCACTTCATCAACTGGTGGATTGTCAGAAAACAACCCATCCCAATATGCGTGCCCATCAAATTCAACCGCTTCAAAAATATTCGGCACCGCGCACGACGATAAAATATGCTCGGCGCGAATCGCTTCGGTGCGTGAATTAAACTTAGCCAGCTTGCCGGTGAGCACGTCGGCCGCGCCTAAAATTAAAGCAGGCAATTCGGTATTGGCCCCCATGGCTTTAAGTTCGGCAAAATTAATGTGCGAATCTAATAATCGGCGAAAGTCGGTGAAATTAGGCCGAAATTGGGCGCCAGTGAAGGTATTCATCATTTGCATCAAAGGTGAATACGGGCTGAGATTAAATTGTGGCATTTGCCCGCGATTGACTTTGCGAATCGACTCGACCACGTAATGATTAAACTGCTCTTCGGCGTCTGATTGCGCGGTGTTATCGGCCCATAAATCTAGCATTCGCTGCGGAATATAAGCGTCTTTTTTGTATAAGGCATACCAAATCAGCGTGGCGCACAGCGCGCCGCCCGAGGTGCCGGTAATGCTGACTAATTCATAATGCTCGGCAAAACCATTGTCGTACAAGGCTTTGAGTGCGCCAGCGGTAAAAGCGGTTTGGCTACCGCCGCCTTGGCAGGTGATCGCGATTTTCTTTTTACTCATGATTTTTCCTCGGTTTATCTGCATGCCCGACCATTACGCATGCGTTCTCAGTCGCTTGCCGCCGTGATTCAGATTAGTGCGCAGTCCAGCCGCCATCAACTGGCAGCGCGGTACCGGTGATCGAACGCGCACCATCGCTGCATAAGAAACTGGCTAAAGCGCCCAACTCATCGACTTCAACAAAGCGTTTGGTTGGCTGTGCGGCGAGCAAAACGTCGCGAATCACTGCTGCTTCGCTAATGCCACGCGCTTTGGCGGTATCGGGGATTTGTTGCTGTACCAGCGGCGTCATCACATAACCCGGGCAAATGGCGTTGGCGGTAATGCCGTGTTCGGCCAGTTCCAGCGCCACGGTTTTGGTGAGTCCTAAAATGGCGTGTTTTGACGCCACATACGCCGATTTAAACGGCGAGGCGACTAAGGCATGCGCCGAGGCGATATTGATAATGCGTCCCCAGCCGCGTGCTTTCATGCCGGGAACGGCAAGGCGGATGGTGTGAAACGCGGCCGATAAATTCAGCGCGATAATTAAATCGTATTTTTCTGGTGGGAAGTCTTCGATCGGGCTAACAAACTGCATGCCAGCATTGTTGACCAAAATATCTAGGCGACCGCATTGTGCGTCGATTTGCTGCATTAAGTCTTCAACCGCCGCAGTTTTACTCAGATCGGCGGCGATGAAATGCACTGGGGTGGCAAATTCGGCGGCTAAATTGGCGCGGATGATTTCGATTTGCGCCGGATCGCCCAAACCATTGAGAATAATCGTCGCGCCTTGCTGGGCTAAAGCGCGCGCTATGCCCAGACCAATACCGCTGGTTGAGCCCGTAATCAAAGCAACTTTATCTTGGAGTGACATGATTCATCCTGCGCGAGTTGGCATACATAACAACATACAGCAAATGCGCCGGATAACCAGATAGAGTCGAAAGTTTTAAGTCAATTTGTAGACATTAATTGCGTAGCGCGGCGGCATGTTGTGCATTGCTGAGTAACTCGCGCACCAATTGCGGATCGGTCTCCACCACGCTGTATTCATCTTGCCCCGGCGCGCCCATTTTGACGTTGGGATTACGGTAAACCATGCCACTAGGGAACGGCGCGCGGCCTGAGCTATGAAACTCATTACAGCCAGTAGCCGCCACCAGCTCGGCGATATTGTGGCCACGAACGCCCGCACCCGGCATAACAATTAAGCGATCGCCCGCTTGCGCTTGCAGCGCTTTAAGTAACGCCGCGCCTTCGATTGCGCTCGCCGCTTGCCCGCTGGAAAGCAATCGCACACAGCCGGCGCTGATGATGTCTTCTAGTGCTTGCACCGGATCGCAAGCCACATCAAAGGCCCGATGAAACGTTACTGGTATTGGCGCCGCCAGTTCAACCAAGCGTTTAGTGCGGGGTATATCAACGCGGCCATCGCTGGTTAATAGGCCGATGACAATACCATCCACCCCTAACCTTTTACACGCCAATACATCGCGCTCCATCACTTCAAATTCTAAATCGCTATACAAAAAATCGCCGCCGCGTGGCCGAATGATCACGTTCAACGTAATCCATAAGCGATCGCGCGCTGCCGCCAATTGGCCATACGACGGCGTGGTGCCGCCTTCGAGCAAGTTGTCGCAAAACTCAACGCGCTGCGCGCCGCCTTCTTGTGCTGCAAGGCAGGACGTCACCGAACCGGCGCAAATTTCGAGGGTGATGGCAGAGTGAGCAGTGGCGTTCATCGTGGCGAGTCCAATTGAAATGAGTGCCATGATTATCGGCGACTTAGCGCGCTTTGTGCTCAATATGCTGCGCTGAAATGACCAAAATTCGTCATCGCATCAACAAAATCTGCGCTAGAGCAAGCCCAAGCGCGATAACGGTTGACGGTAATGGCCCGCTCAAGTTGTTGCATCCGCTCGCTGCGTCTTGGCATAAAGCAGCGGCAAGCGCACAGACGCTATGGTTTTGCTGCGCCGCCTGCTAGACTTGCCGCCATTGTATTGCGTGATGATTAAAGGATTTGTGATGAGTTTGCGTGTTTTAACGGGCATTACCACGACGGGTACACCGCATTTGGGCAATTATGTGGGCGCGATTCGCCCGGCGATTGTCGCCAGTCAACAGCCCGATAGCGACTGCTTCTTTTTTATGGCGGATTATCATGCGCTGATTAAATGCGACGACCCTGCGCGCATTGAGCGCTCGCGCCTTGAAATCGCCGCCACTTGGTTGGCTGCGGGGCTCGACCCAGAACGCGTCACGTTCTATCGCCAATCGGACGTACCGGAAGTAACCGAACTCAACTGGTTGCTCACTTGCGTTACCGCCAAAGGCCAAATGAACCGCGCCCACGCTTACAAAGGCGCAACCGACGCCAACGAAGCTGCCGGTGAAGATCCCGATGCGGGTATCACCATGGGCTTATTTTGCTACCCCATTTTGATGGCCGCCGATATTTTGCTGTTTAACCCGCATAAAGTCCCCGTTGGCCGCGATCAAATTCAACACATTGAAATGACCCGCGACGTTGCCGCGCGTTTTAATCACTTATTCGGCCAAGGCAAAGAATTTTTCGTCTTGCCTGAAGCGCATATCGAAGAACAAGTCGCCACGCTACCGGGCCTTGATGGCCGCAAAATGAGTAAATCGTACGACAACACCATTCCGCTGTTTGAAGGCGGCGCCAAAGCCCTCAAAGACGCCGTGGCCAAGATTGTTACCAACAGCCTATTGCCGGGCGAAGCGAAAGACCCAGAATGCCATTTGGTCACCATTTACGAAGCGTTCGCGACGCCTGAGCAAGCCGCCGCCTTCCGCGCGCAACTCGTTGCGGGTCTGGGCTGGGGCGATGCGAAAAAGCAATTGGTAGAACTCATCGACGCGCACATCGGCCCAATGCGCGACAAATACCAAGCCTTGATGGCGCACCCTGAGCAAATCGAAGAATTGCTGCAAATTGGCGCAATGAAAGCCCGCGCCGTTGCCGCGCCGCTACTCAAGCAAGTGCGCGAAGCGGTTGGCCTGCGCCGCATGAACGCGCTACCCGCTGTCAAAGAAAAAGCCGTCAAAATCGCCTTGCCAACGTTCAAGCAATTCCGCCTTGAAGACGGCCAGTTCTACTTCAACTTCAGCGACGCTGCCGGTCGTTTGTTATTGACCAGTTCAGGGTTTGCTTCGGGTAAAGACGCGGGGCAGTGGGTTGGGCGTTTGAAGAAAGAAGGCATCACCGCGTTGCCTGACGCACCAGTGGCATTGGCCGACGGCGTGAGTGCCGATGATGTCGCTGCGGCGCTGGTGGCGTTGACGGTGGAATAAAATGTGTCAATAAGCGAAGCGCATTGCACCTTTTCGTGCGAATTGGTGGAATGCCTTTCGATTATTCCAGTATACTATTTTTGAGTGTGCCCTATGGGCTTATATAATTTATAACAAATAAAGTGGCACATTAAATTGCAATTTAATTATGTAAAAAGCCTCATTTCTGAGGCAATCACGGTGCTTTGCACCGCCCCAGGCGATGTTAGAAGTCGTCTTTTGTTAGCTAGTAATGAGCTAATTAGTTTACGTGACAACCATTTTCCACCTAATCTTCTTATTCATTGGATTGAAATAAAAGAAATGCTGACTAAGTATGGCCCCGTAATTGATGAAGATCAGTCCGTACAAGTCGGAGCAATAAAGAATACTCTTCAAAGAATAAAAAATCGTACAGGAACAGTTATTGCAAAAAAACTATTCGATTTGCACAACGATCTACAAAATTACAGAGATTAATCGAATTAATTCTCTTGCTAAAAAATATTTAAATGGTGCACCAAACCTTAGAGACGTAATTTTTCATGAAAACAATGTTCTTCAAAATTGTAGCAGTAATTATCTTGTACGTTATTATTCATGATTTTGTTAATCTCAGTGGTGCCGGTGGTTGGCAGCGCGAAATAGAACCGCTGATTGTTAGTCTCATTATTGTTTTTTTATCACTCCCATTGTTGCGATTAATGCTTCGAAGGTTAGTTAAGATTCAAAATTTCTTTAAATCTGAATATGACAAAGCTAAGAACGAAAAATAAAAATAGCACCGTAGGTTCGGCTAAGCTTGCGCAGCTCAACGCTTACCGCGATCAAACAACCGCCCGATTAACCCCGGCGGTTTTTTTTATGCGGCTGCGCCGTATGATTTTTGGTGCGCGTTCCGCCGCGCGGGCAGGTTAGGGGATTTGCTTCTGCAAACCCCCTAACAACCCAAAGCAGCCCCGAGCGCGCATCGGTCCCCGATGCCCTCGATTGTCGCGAGCCAAACGATAAAACCGTTCGTCTCACTCCGCACTCGGTGCGCTTGGACGGGATCTCAAGCCCCAGACCCACGATCAAGATGATATTAAGATGTATTGCCAGCAAAGCATTGTTGTTGAAAGGCTAGGCTTAAATACATCACTGATGTAACTGCGTACGTCGCAATGCTTTTGTAGGGCGTCAATGAGCGCAGCGAATTGCGCCGTATGCATGCCGCATGCATGCCGTATCAAACAACCGCCCGATATTCTGGCGGCTTTGTTTTTTATGCGGCTGCGCCGCGTGATTTTTGGAGCGCGTTCCGCCGCGCGGGCGGGAAGGGACTTTGCCCCACACCCCACAAAGTTTGCAACTTTGCGGGGCCCCCGTCATCTGCAAAGCCCCCTTCAACCCCAAAGCAGCCCCCAGTATCTGCGCCGACTTCGTCGGTGCCCTCGCTGCGGACAATCGAGGCGGTTGCGCGGCTAAATTTTTATGGCTGGTAATGGGTGTCTGGCCATGTTTCATTAATTTCATTGGCTTGGTGCAGGCTCGTAAATCGCTCCCAAACAATACCGTTCACATCGGTGTCCATTGTGAATTCTGTGGCGCTGGGGTCTTCCCAGCCTAAGTGCCTCAGTGAGCCTGGGCTGCGTGTGAGGTCTTGGCGGATTGAGATATTGAGGGTTTCGGTTCTCCAGAGCGCGTATTCACCAGGAATGACTAAGCAAGGTGGCGCATTGAACCGCTGGGAGTAATCTTGGATCGTTTCTTCGATTTTTTCCGTTGAGATGGCAATGTGAAGTTTCTGCATGTTGTCCCTTTATACGGTTCGTCTTGAGTTAATTCCAAAGTATCTATTTGGCATTTTATCACCGTGTGGCGTCGTGGTTTAGGCTCAGTAATGAAGGCGGCTTAGCTTGAGCAAGCCGCGCGGAATTACATTTTGATCGGCAACGATCTTGGCGACTTACGTCTTTAGCTAACCCGTCCTACGCTGGGATACAAACCACGCCTGATATTCCGGCGGTGTTTTGGTATCTGGATTGGCGGTTTTTTACTACGCGGCTTGTTATCGCATCATGGGGCTGGTGCTGATGGGGTGGTGCGGTGCTGGAATTGATGTATTTCATCGTGGCGATTGATTGATCATGCTTAGGGGGCTATACCCCTTTATGGCGGGTGGTGGCGTGGTGGCTGCTGTGGGATGGTCGGGCTTGGTTTGGCGTGAAGGAGTTTTGGGTGGCGACGACACTTAAATCACAATTTGGTTTGGATATTGCGAAGCAGATTGCTCAGCATATTTCGGCGGTGTGGGGCGAGTTTGATGCTCGGGCTTTTTGTGCAGAGGTGGCACAAGGCTATGAGGAGTTAGCGTTGATGCCACGGGCGCGGCGGGTGGCTGAGGTGTTGGCGCACTATTTGCCTGCGGCGTATCCAGAGGCGTTGGCGATTGTTTTGGCGTCGATTCAGGTAGCTAAACCCGAGGCCAAGGCGCAGGAGATGACGGGTTTTTTTTATTTGCCACATACCTGTTTTGTTGCACAACATGGTTTAGCGCATTTTGCCGAGTCGATGCAGGCACAATATATTTTGACGCAGTATTTCAGCGCCGAATTTAGTATTCGCCCATTTATTGTGCGTTATCCCGAGCCGGCGCTGGCGCTGCTGGCTAGGTGGGCGAGTGATGAGAATGAACATGTACGCCGCTTGGTGTCAGAAGGCACTCGGCCTCGCTTGCCGTGGGGGAGTCGATTGGCGGCGTTTCAGCGCGATCCTCGCCCGGTATTGGCTTTGTTAGAGCGACTCAAAGACGATCCGGCGTTGTATGTGCGCCGTTCAGTTGCGAATAATCTTAACGACATTGGCAAAGATAATCCGCAGGCTTTATACGCGACGGCAAGTGCATGGCTGCGCGGGGCCAGTGCCGAGCGGGCGTGGATTGTGCAGCATGCTTTGCGCTCGGCGATTAAGCGTGGTGAAGCTGGGGCATTGGCGGTGCTGGGGGTGTCACCGGCGGCGCAGTTGCAGCTGGTGACGGCGAGTATCGGGCCGGCGCAGGCTCAGTTGGGTGAGGTATTGCGCGTGGCGCTGCAGTTGGAAAATCGCGATAACACCCGGCAAAAATTCGTCATTGATTGCCAAATTCATTATGTGAAAGCCAACGGCCAAACCCGCGCCAAAGTGTTTAAGCTCAAAACCCTCCACTTGGCTGCCGGTGAGCGCGTGGCGCTGAGTAAAAGCATTTCGCTGGCGAATATGAGTACGCGGCAACATTATGCGGGCCGACATCAAGTCGATGTGTTGGTGAATGGGGTGGCGCAGCCGGTGGGGGTGTTTGAATTGCGCTGCTAATGCGGACAAAGGAAACACCGATGCAATTTTCATTTTTAAATCAATCCAAGGCGATACACACCGATTTAAAGCAGGCTTGGCTGAATATCAAAAATAATGAGATTTCAGTCTTGGATGTGGCCGCGTCGGTGTGTTCGGTAGCGTTGGCGATTTTTATCGCGCATCAACTGCATTTTGAATATTCGATGTGGGCGGCGTTTAGCGCCTATGTGGTGATGCGGCCGTTTTTTAATCAGACCTTAACGCGGGGTGTCTTAAGAATCGTTGGCACTTTGCTCGGTGGTGCGGCTGGGGTGGCTTTGGCGCTGTTTTTTCCGCGTGAACTCAATTTATTCAGCGTGTGTGCGATCTTTTTTATCGTCAGTAGCGTAACGGCGTATTACGCCAACGTCGTTTCTGATCAATACAATTATGCGGTGCTGTTTTTTGGTTTAACGTTCAGTTTAATTGTCGGCTACGCCTTTGCTTATCCGCAGCAAGATATTGTGCATATCGGTTGGATGCGGGCGGCCGATGTGATGGTTGGGTCTTTATCGACGATTTTTGTGTCGGCCGTTTTGCAATTAATCGTCAAAAAACCAGCCACTTCGCCGCCAGCCAAAGCCCGCACGTCGCCACCGGCTCAACAAGATCAGCAATATTTGCCCTTTGCGCTCTTGGCGGGTTTGTCGACTGGATTAACGCCACTCTTGGTGATTTGGGGTGGGCAAATGATTTTTATTCAAGCGACAGTGACTATTTTAGCGGTATCCAATCAACCACGGGTGGCGTCGATTAATTTGCCGGCGGCGTCGATGAAAAAACTGATGTACCGCGCCATCGGCTGTTTTTCGGGCGCTTTGCTTGGCATGGCCTTTAATTTTATCTGCGTGTTTTTCTCGTCCTACGCGCTCTTGATGCTGCTGACTTTGCTGGGTACGGCGGTGGGCAAAATTTTGCAAGATAGCAACGCCGAGTCGTCGTATATGGGCGCGCAATTTGCCGTGGGTTTATTGATGGTGAGTGTGCACGATTCGGTGGCTTTGCTCAATGATCGCTTCGGTGTGCATCGATTTCTGGGGGTGATGGTGGGCTTGGCCCTTTTGGCCGGCATGCTGGCGCTATTTGCGCCTCGGCAAAAACCAAACTAACTGGGTATATCTATGTGGCTATTAATTAATAATATCTAGATAGACATACCCTGCAAAAACTATTTTAGCTTGGCGTCGTTTGCAAATTGGGCGAGCAGATTTTGTACTGCAGGCATAAAGGCTTGTGCCGTTTGATTGGCAAACTTCGCAACCTAAATCAATGCCCTTTGCCTAGACTTTGCGCTTGGAGGTGTGATGAATAAAAGCCGAACTCGGGATGATTATTCGCGGCGTTTGATGCGGGTGGTGCAGTTGTTGTGGCAAGAGCCGGCGCGCAATTATTCGCTGGAGCAAATTGCGGATGTGGCGCATTTTTCGCCGTTTCATTTTCACCGGATTTACCGTGAAATGATGGGCGAAACGGTGACCGCAACGCAGCAGCGCTTGCGCCTGCATTTTGCTTCGCGTGATTTGGCGCAGGCTAGCGATTGGTCTTTGCTGCGCATTGCCCAGCGCGCGGGGTATCAAAGTAGTGCGGCGTTTGTGCGCTCGTTTGCGGCTGCGTATGGCGTGACGCCGGGTGCTTATCGTCGCCAACGCTGGCAAGACCTCCAGTTTAAAATTAATCAGGAGATGGACATGTATACCGTTGAATTTCGTACTTTGGCCGCACCGATTCATTTAGCTACGCGCCGCCATCGGGGGGCGTATTTGCAAATTGGCGAGGCGTTTAGCTTGTTGCAATTGGCGCTGCAGGCGCAAGTTGCGCCCGATGCGCGCTGGTTTGGCCTGTATTTTGATGATCCAAAAACCGTTGCCGAAGGCCAATTGCGCTCGGATGCGGCGGTTGAAATCAAAGGCACAGCAAGTTTACCGGCCGATATTGGGCAAGCACAGATTCCTGCTGCTCGCTACGCAGTGATCGAGCATATTGGCCCGTATAGCGAGCTAGAGCGCGCGTATCACTGGCTCTTTGGCGTATGGTTGCCGCAAAGTGGCGAGCAGGCGGCCAGCGTGCCGACGATTGAGCAATATCTGAACGACCCAAGTAATACGCCCCCTAAAGATTTGCGTACTGAGATTTGGCTGGCGTTGGTGGATTAATTGGTTGGGTGTTACGGGATCGCCGATCTGGATCTCCGTTTTTATCAATAGGTATTGCCGCCTAAGTCTTTGCTAATGAGGCTGAGCAAGCAATACCTAGCTGCAATAAAAAACGCAGCCTTTGGGCTGCGTTTTGCTTGGGTGTTAATGACTTAAGCGGCTTTGGCGAACACCTGCATTTCGGCCTGTAGCGCGCCGTAGACTTGGCGCAATTTGCCGTTCAGCTCGGTGATTTGTTCGGTGAGCTGGCGGTTCATTTCTTCCAATTCTTGGATGCGATCTTCCAGTGTAGTGGTGGCGTTGTGAATGCGTTTAATGCTTTCAAGGCGGCGGCGCAGTTGCAATTGATGTTCGCGCACTTGCGTTTCCATCGGTGCCATCACTGCTTTGAGCCAGTTTTCAACGTCGCGGTTGGCGACTTCAAATACGTAGACCACGCGGCTGGCGACGGTTTCAAAGAATTTGCGCGTTAAACGCCCTTGGCTGGTGGTGAGTAATTTGCCAATGGTATTGAAATGCTCGCGGAATGATTTTTCCAAACGAGCGAGTTCTTTGTGGTATTTCAGTGTTGAAAACGGCGGTGGTGTCACTTGGCCCAGACCGTGTTCTTCGCTAAATTTCTTATACATTGCCGCCATCATCGCTTGGATTTCGGCGACTTGTTCGGCCGATTTGGCAATCGAGCTGTTCACGTCAATAAAGAAATTATCCATTGTGGAGCGTAAACCGCCTTCGCCAAACGAGAACAAGCTACGGTCCATTTGGTCGCGGATGCGTTCGATTTCGGCTTTGAGCGCCTCTTTACCCAGTAGCGAAAACAGCTTATTGGTTTGCTGGCTAAAGACCGAGCGTAGCGCTTGAAAGCGTACTAAACCTTGTTCAAAGTGTTTTTTGTCTTCGCTGACTTTGACCATCATTTGCGCAATGACGTCTTGGTTTTTACCGCGTAAGCCGGTTAATTCGGCGAGTTGTTCTTGAACGCCGTCTTGGCGCGCTTGCAAAATAGAGCGAATGGCCGAGACCAGGTCTTCGACTTCGGTTTGGGTAGCATCGCGAACGATGTCTTGCTTGCCGGGCAGTAGATCGTCCGATAGCGCGCGCTCAAGCACGCTTAAGCAAGATTTTTGTAGCAGTACATCGTCGTTTTGTACTTTGGCCAGCAAGGCTTTTTGTGCCGAAACTGGGTAAACCTGACTGCTTGGCATCGCTAATAATTCAGCGGTGGTTTTAACTTGTTTGGCAATTTCGGCGTCGATTTCGGCGCTGGTGCGTAAATCATCCCACAGGCCGTCGATTTTATTGAGCACGACTAAGCGGCCACGTTTGCCGCTTTGATTGCGAACGATGTGATTGCGCCAAACTTCGATATCAGATTTAGTCACGCCGGTGTCGGCGGCCAAAATAAATAAAATCGCGTGTGCGTTCGGTAGCAAGTTGAGCGTGAGCTCGGGCTCAGTACCGATGGCGTTTAAGCCCGGCGTATCCAAAATCACCAAGCCTTGTTCTAGCAAGGGATGCGGGAAGTTAATCATCGCATGGCGCCAGCATGGGATTTCGACTTCGCCATGCACGTCCAGCGCCACCACTTGATCAGGATCGCTTTCGTCGTACAGACCAAAACGTTTGGCGGTTTCCACACTAACGCGCTGGGTGCGGCCGATTTCTTTAAAAGCTTCTTGCATCGAATCGGCGTCGTCAATATCGAGGGCAATGCTATGCCATTCCTCGGGGTAGCGACGATATTCAACCGTGGTGACGTTATTGCCGCGGGTTTCGATCGGCAGCAGTTGCAAGCTCGGTACGCGGCCAGCGTCAAATAACAGTTCAGTCGGGCACATGGTGGTGCGCCCAGCAGATGAGGGCAGAATCCGCTTGCCATAGTGGGCAAAAAAGATGGCGTTAATGAGCTCGGATTTACCACGCGAGAATTCAGCAACAAAGGCAATATTGAGTTTGTCTTCTTTTAAGCGGTCGAGCAGGCCTTGAATTCGCAGTGTGGTTTGTGAATCGTTGAGGTCTTGCTCGTTTAACCAGCGCGATAATTGCGCAATCGATTGGCTTAAATGACCACGCCAAGCACTATAGGCTTGAAAGTCAGCGACTAAATGGTCGTTGGCAGCTACAGGCTGTAGATCGTTGGTACTCATACTGTCCCCTTGCGTGAAAACGCGTGCTCAGCGGGTTGATCCCGCTTTAATATATTAGAATTGCTGGGTCTGACTTACCAGAGATTTATTAAAGCTGGCAGTTGTTGCAATAAAACGTAGCGCGTTGGCCTTGGCGCAGGGTGTTGATCAAATTCCCGCAAACTCGACACGGCTCGCCAGTTCGACCATACACATAGCTATTGAGCATGAAATAGCCATGATTACCCTCACTATCGACATAATCCTTTAAAGTGCTGCCGCCTGCAGCAATCGCTGCATGCAGTGTTTCTTTTATGGCAGCGACTAAGCGTAATCGTTCCTCAGCGCTTAAACTTTGTCCGGGGCGAGTAGGGTGGATTTTGGCGCGAAACAGCGATTCGGAAGCATAGATATTGCCAACACCAACGACGACATGATTGTCCATGATCAGTTGTTTGATGGCGGTGCGACGTTGGCCGATTTTTTGCTGTAAAGCCAGAGCATCAAAGGCGTCAGACAACGGCTCTGGGCCGAGTGATTTGAGTAATGAATGCTCATCTATTGGGGTATCGCACCACAGCCAAGAGCCAAAGCGACGTGGATCGTGATACCTTAGTCTTTTACCGTTATCCAAAATCAGATCAATATGATCGTGTTTTTCTGCTGGATACGCTTCGGTGAGTATGCGTAAGCTACCTGACATGCCTAAATGAATAATCAGCGTGCCATGCTTAAATCCCAGTAGCAAATATTTGGCACGGCGGCCTATGCTGTTAATAGTCTGGCCACCAATCAGGCTGGCTAAATCCGCCGGAACAGGCCAGCGCAAGCGGCCATTGCGAACGATGAGCTCGCTGACTTTGGCATTGAGTAAATGATCATGAATGCCACGGCGAGTGGTTTCTACTTCGGGTAATTCTGGCATGGTGTGGGCTCGATTAAAGCGAATCTATGCGGTATAGCGGTGTGCTGTACTTGCGAGTTTGGACTTTCGCCCCCAGTTTACCTAATATCGCGTCTTAAACTTTCAAATCTTGGAACTGACTATGTCCTTGCGCTCTAATTCATTGATTGCGGTTTTCTTTGCCGGATTGTCAGGATGCGCGGCGCTGACGCCTTCAAATCAGTTGGCAGATGCCAGTCGCACTGCCGCAACGGCTGAGTCGGCTTCCGAGGTGGAAAAATTAGACGGCTTTGATCCGAGTATTTTGCCAAAAATTGAGCTGAGCGACGAATTAATGATGCGCTTTTTAGTTGGCGATATCGCCGCTCAGCGCGGTAATTCGGCGTTGGCAGCACAAGCTTGGCTGGATTTGGCGCAGCGTACGCAAGACCCGCGTACAGCGCAGCGCGCAACGCAATTGGCTTTGTCCGCCGGGCAATTGGTGGTGGCGCAAGAGGCCGCACTATTGTGGGTGGCTGGCGCGCCCAATTCGATTCAGGCACGACAAATTTTGGTGAGCTTATTGATTCGTAGTAAACGAATCGATCAAGTTGAGCCGCATTTACGCGTGCTGCTCAATGCCAAATCGTCGGAAATGGCGCCGTTTTTTATGCAAATGCATCAATTGTGGGATAAAAACAGCGATCGCGCTGCCGTGGTGACGGTGACCGAGCAACTCAGCGATGGCTTTTTAACTATGCCTGAGGCGCGTTTTGCTCGTGCGGTGGCGTATAGCAATGCGGCGGATGATGCTCGGGCTTTGGCCGAGCTGGATGTGGCATTGAGTTTACGCGCATCGTGGGAACCTGCGATTTTGTATAAGGCGCAATTGCTATCCGGTAAGAAAGACCCAGCGCTGACTAAATTATTGCAAGACGCAGCTAAAGCCAATCCGATGTCGACGGCGATTACGCTGGCGCAGGCGCGCAATATGGCCGAAGAACAAAATTATCCAGCCGCGCAGCAGCAATATGAGGCGGTGTTGAATCGTGATCCGCAACAAATTGAGGCTTTGATTGGTGCGGGTTTGATTGCGCTGGAGCTGCATGATTTAGCGCGAGCGCAGCGTTACCTTGAGCAAGCGGTGGCGTTGAATTCCAAAATTGCGCCGCAATTGGCGATGTATTTGGGGCAAATTGCCGAGCAGCAACGCCGAGATCGTGATGCGGTGCAGTGGTATTTGCAAGTAAATGACACGCAAACCGAGCGCGCGCAGGCGCGTTTGCCACGGTTGTATGCGCGAATGGGTGAACAAAAATCAGCTGATGCGGCGTTGGCGGCGTTGCCTGTTGAGTCGCTGAATCAACAAATTGATAAAGCGCAAATCGAAGCGCAAGTTTGGCGTGAACGCAAAAATCTAACGCAAGCGGTTGCGGTGATGACCGCGGCGATTAAACGCAATCCTAGTTCGGCAGAGCTCTATTATGATCGTTCTTTATATTTGGATTTAGTGGGGGATATTCCTGCCGCTGAGGCCGACTTACGCCAGTATTTACAGCTCAGCCCTGGGCATGTGCATGGCCTAAATGCCCTTGGGTATATTCTTGCCAACCGTACCGATCGTTATTCAGAAGCCAATACCTACCTTGAGCAAGCCATGGCTAAAGAGCCCAATAATCCGGTGGTGCTCGATAGCATGGGTTGGTTGCGCTTTAAGCAAGGCCGTTTGAACGAGGCGGCAGAATTATTAAAACGCGCTTTTGCGCAGTTGCCTGATCCGGAAATTGCCGCGCATTATACCGAAGTGTTATGGCAAAAAGGCGATAAAAAACAAGCCATCAGCGTGCTTAATGCGGCGATTTTGCTGGAGCCAGATGATGAAAACTTGCGCGCATTACGTCAAAAGATGGGCTTATAAGTGCTGGCGGTTGTGTGTAAACGCTTGATGTTGGCGGTGCATTTTCGCTCGCTTGGTAGCTTATTTTTGCTGGCGTTGTTGTCCGCCTGTGTACAAGCGCCATTAAAACCGCCTAGCGAGGGCTTTGCTGCGCAGGGTCGCGTTAATATTCGCAGTCAAAATCAAGCCAATACTGCAGCGTTTCATTGGGTCGCCAGCCCGCAGCAAGATGTGTTGTCACTGTCGTCGCCACTGGGCAATATCTTGGCCCAATTAACGATTCAGTACCAAGGCGGTGAAATTGTTAACGCACAACTGCAGCATGGTGAAACAATTGATATTGCCGATCAGCCAGAGGCGCTGTTGGCGCAAGTCACAGGATTGGTGTTACCCGTTGCTGGAATGCGCTGGTGGTTGCGTGGCCAACCCGATCCTAAACAGCCTTTTACGCGTGGTAGCAATGATTTTGAGCAGTCGGGCTGGATGATTCGCGCCAGTGATTATCGCGATGGAAAATTACCGTATCGTGTTGAGCTAAGTCGTGAAGATTTGCGTGTTTTAGTCTTAATTAATGAATGGAGTCATGCTACCCCATGAGTTTTACCCCTATGGTTGATGAGCAGGGCTTTGCGGCCTATCCTGCTCCGGCTAAATTAAATTTATTTTTACATATCGTTGGTCGTCGTCAGGATGGCTATCATTTATTGCAGTCGGTGTTTCAACTGATTGATATGCACGATACGATTTATCTGCGCCTGCGTCGTGATGGACAAATCGTTCACCACAATCCTTTGCCAGGCGTGCCCGCTGAATTAGATTTAACGGTCCGTGCCGCGCGGTTATTGCAGCCCAAAGGATCTGACTGGGGAGTTGATATTCGGGTGGATAAGCGTCTGCCTATGGGCGGTGGCGTCGGCGGCGGGAGCTCTGATGCGGCAACGGTATTATTGGCTTTAAATCAGTTATGGCAATTGCAGCATTCGCGTGTTGATTTGATGGCGCTAGGTTTGAGCTTGGGGGCAGATGTACCCTTTTTTATTTTTGGGCAAAATGCGTTTGTCGAGGGGATTGGCGAGATCATGACGCCTATTGAAACCCCGCCGCGTTATTTTGTGGTTTTGCATCCTCAGGTACATGTTTCTACCCCCGAAATTTTTAAAGACCCTCTCTTGACAAGAAACAGCCCCTCTATTAAAGTTGGCGACCTTGAAGGCGCAGTCACACGTAATGATTTGCAAGCGTGCGCAGTGCGAAAATATCCCGAGATTGCTGAACAGCTCAATCTATTACAGCAGTTTGGTGATGCCAGAATGACCGGATCGGGTAGCTGTATATTTGTAGAAATGCCTTCACAAGCTGCTGCAAATACTGTATTATGCGGCCTTCTTGAAAGTATCAACGGATTTGCAGTGCAGACGTTAAATCGTCATCCGTTATACGAGTACGCTAAGTAGTCAATTAGCAAAAAATCGCTAGGGGAGTCGCCAAGTTGGTTAAGGCACTGGATTTTGATTCCAGCATGCGAAGGTTCGAATCCTTCTTCCCCTGCCACCTATAAAAAGAAAGCGTGTAATTATATCAATTACACGCTTTTCGTTTTTTCAGGATTTGGAAATGGCTTACGACAGCCTCATGGTATTTACCGGCAACGCTAACCCTCGCCTTGCTGAACGTGTAGTAAATCATCTAGACATCTCATTGGGGCGCGCCACCGTTGGCCGTTTTTCTGATGGCGAAGTCACTGTTGAGCTACTAGAAAACGTTCGCGGTCGTGATGTGTTTGTTTTGCAATCAACTTGCGTACCGACTAACGATAACATCATGGAAATGATGTTGATGGTGGATGCGCTAAAACGTGCTTCAGCAGGTCGGATTACGGCAGCGATTCCGTACTTTGGTTATGCTCGCCAAGATCGTCGTCCACGCTCTGCGCGGGTACCGATTTCGGCTAAAGTGATTGCCAATATGTTGCAAGTCGCTGGTGTTGATCGCGTATTGACTGTCGATGTCCATGCCGACCAAATTCAAGGCTTTTTTGATATCCCTGTGGATAATATTTATTCCACTCCGGTATTGTTGGCCGATATCCGCGCTAAAAATTACGAAAACCTGATGATTGTATCGCCCGACGTTGGCGGTGTATTGCGCGCTCGTGCAATGGCCAAACAACTTGGTGTTGATATGGCGATTATCGATAAGCGTCGCCCGAAAGCCAATGTGGCTGAAGTGATGCACATCATCGGTGATGTGAAAGGCCGTGATTGCGTGATTATCGACGACATGATCGATACCGCCAATACGCTGTGTAAAGCCGCTGAAGCATTGAAAAAATTCGGCGCAAATCGTGTCATGGCATATGCCACGCATGCGGTGTTCTCTGGTGCTGCAGTCGATCGCATCATGCAATCTGAATTGGATGAAGTGGTTGTTACTGACACGATTCCAGTGAGCGAATTGGGCCAAGCAAGTGGCCGTGTTCGTGTGGTTTCGATTGCTGGTTTGCTGGCCGAAACAATGCGCCGTATCAATAACGAAGAATCGGTTTCTAGTTTATTCGTTGATTGATGCACAACCGGGTTTACCTTGGTAAACCCGCAAGAATTCAGAGGGGTTTTCCCTCGAATCATCAGCTTCTCTGGTCGCGGGGGGCTGATGTTTTTATCTGTACTGGAGTATGACAATGACTTTTGAATTAAAAGCTACAAGCCGCGCAAAGCAGGGCACTGGTGCGAGCCGCCGCCTGCGTAAAGCCGGTCAATTGCCAGGTATCGTTTACGGTGGTTCTGCTGAAGCCGTTGCGATCAACTTGGATCACAACAGCATGTACTACACGCTGCAAGACGAAAAATTCCACACTGCATTGATCCAATTGTCGATCGATGACGGTGCTGCGGAACAAGTTTTGGTTCGTGCTGTTCAATACCATCCGTTCAAACAACAAGTTCAACATATCGACTTCCAACGCGTTAGCGCTGAGTCTGTTGTTGAATTGCGCGTTCCATTGCACTTCGTTGATGGCGATTCTTGCCTCGGCGTTAAGATGCAAGGCGGCGCGATCAGCAATGTATTGAAAGAAGTTATGGTTCGTTGCGTTGCTTCGAAACTGCCAGAATTCATTACTGTTGACCAATCTAAATTGGCGGTTGGTAACTTGTCAGTTCACTTGTCTGACATCGCATTGCCAGAAGGCGTTCAATTAGTATCGTTACTTCGCGGTGCTGATTTGGCCGTTTCTATGTTGAACGGCGCTAAAGGTTAATTTAACCTTCGCAGTTCATCAAACCCGCTGATTCAGCGGGTTTTTTTATGTCTACTCAAGATTGATATGTGCGATGTAGTGAGTCTGGTGGTGATTGTGTACTCGAGACTGAGGAAAATAAGATGGCGATTAAGTTAATCGTAGGTTTGGGTAATCCAGGTGGTGAATACGCCGCAACGCGGCATAATGCCGGCTTTTGGCTGCTGGATCATTTGGCACGTGATGGACAGATTTTTTTACGCCATGACAGTAAATTTCATGGCTTATGCGGCAAAGTTAAAATTGCTAACCACGATGTTTGGTTATTGCAGCCGCAAACTTTTATGAATCGCAGCGGTTTGGCGGTAGTGGCATTGGCGCAGTTTTATAAAATCATGCCTGATGAAATTCTAGTCGTCCACGATGAACTCGACATCGCGCCTGGCGTAGTGAAGCTTAAAAAAGGCGGTGGTAATGGCGGGCATAATGGCTTAAAAGACATTCAGTCGCATTTATCGACTGCTGATTTTTGGCGTTTGCGCTTAGGGATCGGTCACCCGGGTAATAAAAATGAAGTGGCCAATTTTGTGCTCAAGCCACCACGGCGTGAAGAGCAAGACTTGATCGATGATGCCATCAATAAATCTTTGCTGGTGATCCCTAAGATTGTGATTGGCGAAACCGGCGCTGCAATGAGCATTTTGCATACTGACGATTCAAAAAAACGTGAACATAAACCTGATCCGAAAAAAGACTAGGTATTTGATTTTGAATCATGTAAGTAGTGCCTCTTAGCTATATACCCATGGATGATTTGTATGACAGCAAGCGTGATCCCCGTTAATTTAATTACTGGCTTTTTAGGGGTTGGTAAAACCACGGCATTGATGAATTTGTTGGCACAAAAGCCGGCTGATGAATATTGGGCGATTGTCGTCAATGAGTTTGGTGAGGTGGGGATTGATGGCGCGACATTGTCGAGCGCTGGTGATGGCTTGCAAGTCGCAGAAGTGCCTGGGGGCTGTATTTGCTGTACTACCAGCCCGATGCTGCGGGTGACTTTGGGTAAGCTGGCGCGGGGTATCCGTCCAGATCGCTTATTGATTGAGCCCTCTGGCTTGGGACATCCAGCGGGTATTATTGATTTACTGCGTGATCCAATGCTAGCCAGCGCCTTTGAAGTACGAGCAGTGGTCAGCTTGCTAGATCCACGGCAAATGGAAGATTCGCGCTATTACTCGCATGAAACTTGGCGTGATCAGCTGCAATTGGCCGATGTCTTGGTCATTAATAAGTGCGATGTGGCCGATGAAGAGCAAATTTTACGGGCCGAAGCGATGGGGGCGGCTTTTTTTCCACCTAAATTGGCCATTACCCGGGCAATTAATGGGCAATTTGCTTTAAGTTTGCTCGATTTAGAGCTGCATCCTGAGCGTTGGCCTGCACTTAACCACAGTGCTAATGTGCAATTGGGCGCGTATTCTCCGAGCCGACAAGTGCATTCTTCACTCGCTAGCAAATCGAGCGATGTCGCTGCCGAAGTGAGCAGCTGGCCTATTTGTAAAATGCAGTCGAGTTTAGGTTCGCATAGCTGTGGCTGGATTTTTCCACCTGAAGTGGTGTTTAGTAGTAGCCAGGTCGCCGATTTATTGACGGTTTTGTCGCAAAATAGCGATTTAAACCTGCAGGGACTGACTCGCGCTAAAGGGATTTTTCATACTGAGCGTGATTGGTATCGCTTTGACTGGGTCGACAGCATGACCAGCGCTGCGCCAGCAGCCTATCGGCGAGACAGTCGTTTTGAGGTGATTGTGCAAAGTGATCAAGCTCCCGACTGGCAACCGTTGCAGCGGGCTTTACTGGCGACGCTGATTAGCTCGCCATCACCGCTTTAACTTGATACAAATAGGCGTCGGCCATATCGCTGTGGCCGGCCTCTTTGAGCGCTTTTTGCCAGCGGTCAATACAGAACTGCAGCTCGTCATAGCTGGTCATGGCATCAAATACATCACTCAACATAAATTCGAGCTTATTCGATAAATAAGCTTGGTCGGTCATATGAATGATACGGCGGATTTTTTGGCGAGAATTGGCGCTAGGTAACACGCGCTGAGTTTGTGCTGGTGCTGGTGCTGCCGCTGCCGCTGCAATCGGTTTGACTGCGATGGGTGGCGGCAGTGGTGCTGCGCTACTGGCATGGCCGGTCTGCTCAACAATCAATTGTAAATCCATTAATTGCTGTAATTGTTTATTTAACTCATTGATATCGGGCTGTAGTGCGAGTAATTCTGCTACGCATTTTTGGCCGTCAATCATAATTAATAGTTGTCGCAAGCGAATTGGAAAACCCGCGCTGCGAGTTTTGACTTCGCCTAAGCCAGCGTCTGTTTTGCTGAAAATCGAATGGTGATTCATTACTACCCCTGCATGCCTTTTCGCTAGCTTACATATAATTAGTTCCTAATGGTATCGGGGATACGCCTTGTTGATTGTAAAGATATATTGCAGGTTGCCGCAGTTGGTATCGTTGTAAGTGCTTGATTTTGGTGGCTGACGGCTTGAATTGGCTCAATTACACGGCATTGAGCGGCATTTTTTTTACGTGATTTTTTATCATTTGTAACGAAATCCAAATCGGTTTTGCTTGAATTTGCGCGGAATAAGTGTTGTAAAATGACAACTTTCAATTGGCTAAGTATCTTGCTGTAAGATACCTTCGTTGGCTTGTAAAGATTTTGCGGTAGAGGTGCTGGTTTTTGCCGGATGGGCTGTTGAGAGTGTAATCATCCCTGCCATTTGTAGTTTTTCTAACCGGAGTAGTAAATCGGCCAATGGCATGAGCTGGGTGAGTGCCGCAACGCTAATCTTGCCATCAATTAAAATCAGCAGTTGCCGCTCTTTAAAATTGAGCTGCTGGCTGCGCGTGCTGATTTCGCTAATCCCAGCGGCGGTTTTTTCGTAATAAGTGCTTTCCATGATGACCTCGCAGATGTTTCTTCATTCAAGACCTTGTCATGGTTGCAGTGCAATAAAAAAAGCCGCTCAAAGGATGAGCGGCTTTTTGATGATCTAAATTTAGAGCCCACCGTAGGAGTGCAGCCCAGCCAAAAACATATTCACGCCGATAAAGGCAAAGGTCGTGACAAACAGACCAATAATTGCCCACCACGCCAAAATATCACCACGCCAGCCTTTGATTAATCGAACGTGTAACCATGCGGCATAATTAAGCCAAACGATCAGCGCCCAAGTTTCCTTCGGGTCCCAGCTCCAATAGCCACCCCAAGCATCAGCGGCCCACATTGCGCCAAGTACGGTTGCAATGGTAAAAAACAAAAATCCAATGGCAATCGCCTTGTACATCACTTCGCCGAGCGTGTCGTAACTTGGCAGCTTGTTAGTGAGGATGCCGCGAGCCGACAGCAATTGCGCGATACCTAGCATTGAAGCAATCGCAAAACTGCCATAGCCGACAAAGTTGGCAGGGACGTGGATTTTCATCCACCACGATTGCAGCGCAGGAATCAGCGGTTGAATTTCATGCGCTTGACGATCTAATGAGTACCAAATAATAAAACCAACTGCCGCAGAAATGATCAAGAGCACAAACGCGCCCATGGTTTTGGCGGCAAATTGTGCTTCGTAATACAGATACATCAAAGCCGTCATCAAACAAAATAGGATGAAAACTTCATATAAATTGGAGACTGGAATATGCCCGACATCGGCACCGATTAAATAGCTTTCATACCAGCGAACCAGTTTTGAAATCATGGCTGCGCCAGCAGCAGCCCATGTTAAACCCGAGGCAATACTGAGTGCGGTGGCCGATTGGCGTAATAAACCAACCCAATACAGGATGGTGGCCAGGAAAAACAGCACGCACATCCACATCACCGCCGATTGACTCGAGAGGAGATACTTCAGCCAAAACTCGGTTTGCCCACGGCTTAAGTCGCCGGCATAGAGCTCAATAGCACCGAGCGCAATGATGCCGCAAACGGGAAAGAACACCCGCATCGCCGGCCAAAACCAGCCAAACCAGCAAAGACCGGCGACGGAACCAATTAAAATGCCCTGCTCATAATAGTCGAGAAAACTGTGGTATTTCTGCCACGAAACTAAGGCTGTGACCACGATAAACAGCGTAAACAGCACATCAGCAGTATTAAAACGTCGATTTTTCAAACTTAGCGAATTCATACAAAGGCTCTCAAAGTGGGGCTTGTTGCTGGTTTGGTGCAAGGTGCTCGATATGGGCGGCAAACTCACGATCTAAATCGTCGGTTTTGCGATTGCTACTCATGGCGATCAAAGTTGAATGCGGACTAATTCTGATCCATAGACGATTTTCTCGAATATAAAACATGCAGAAAATACCGATGATTAACAACAAAGAGCCTAAATAGACTACGTTTTTACCGGGCGAGCGGGTGAGTTGAAAACCACTCGATTTCACCTCGTTAAAGCCAGTTAGCTGCAAAACAGCCGGTGAGCCGTAATCAAACAAACTGCTGGTGGCCACCAAACTATCCATCAAGAATCGATATTGCGTGTTATCGGTCGGCGTCACTGGCTGGCCAGCTTGCATTTGGGCTAGCTCCATCGCATCGATGGCGGCACTTTGCAGTACTTTAAGGTAGGTTTGCGCGACCACTTGCCGCTCAGCTTGCGGTACTTTCTGCTCTAAAAAGCGCTCAATCGCTGGGAAGCCACCTTGGCTAAATTGAAATAACACGCCCTCAGTAATCTCAGCAAACTGCGCCTCACCATCGGCAGAAACACCGCCAGCTTTTAAGGCTTTAGCCGCTGTTCTTTTTGCAATTTCGGCATGCAAATTAGCATTTAAAATCGTTGATCTAAAACGCATAAATGCATCAAGCTGCATATCTTGATCTAGTGGTATGCGTGTGAATGCAAATGGTGATGCAACTTCGCGGCGCATACCGGTAATGAAATAGCTGCTGTCATTTTCTACAAATGGCTGCATATAGTTCTGATATTCAACCGCTTGCCCACGATCGTCGCGGACTTTAAATTGAATTGTTGGCCCTAAATTACGCACGTTTCGATCGCCATGCACCGATTGCGCCGTCGCTAACGCCGTTTGTAGTGGCGAAACGGCAACGGCAGATGTACTGGCCGTCATCGCGGTTTTATCTAGAGTTTCAATATTAAAGGGACGTAGATCGCCAATTTCCAGTCGGTATTTGGCTTGACCAGCAGCGATCGCGAGTTCGGTTTGCGATTTTGCCGCCAATTTCGATTTGGTATTGCTTAATAAATCCCATTGCACAAACTCAAGACCGGAACCGCCATCGCCAAAACTAGCTTGATAAATGGCAACGCCATCTACAATCAAAGGATGATTGACTTTAATTGTGCCACTTTGGATGACCTTTCCTTGCATATCCAGCACATCAATATCACTGGCAAATAGCTTAGGCATACCAGTTGAATAATGCTCAATATGAAATTTATTCAGTTTTAAAATAAATGGTAGTTCTTGAACAAAATAGCCATTGCCGGAGTTGAGAAAAACTACGCTGGCAGAGCTACCCTCACTTAAATTGACATTGCCACGAAACGATAAATTATTTGATGCAAGGCGAGACATTGCCGGAATTTGGCTTTGTGGCACATTGCGTGTTTCTGCCGTTTTAATATCCAGCATTTCCATGACTTTTAATGGCAAATTACCGTCCATTAATCCGCCAATACAAATAACCACAATTGCCGCATGGGTAAATAAATAACCCAAGCGCTGCCAACTGCCTTTTTTCGCCGCAATTAATGTGGCATCACCATCGGCTCGCAAGCGATAGCGATAGCCATATTCAGTGAGGTGCTGAGTAACTGCTGGTTGTTCGAGTGGCTGATTGATTTCATGATGATGCGACATTAAGCGCAAAGAATTGGCGCTAGCCTTGACGCGATAGCTGCGTATTTCACGAATGACGCCAGGAAAATGCCGCCAAATACACAAACAGGTCGAGCAAACCAAAAATGCCAAAATCAGCAAAAACCAGATCGAATGATAAACATCGAATAAGCCTAGTGGTTCAAAAATGCTAAACCAAAATTCACCAAACTCAACACGATAATTAACATAAGGCTCATTTTGCTTGAGCACGGTACCAATAATTGAGGCAATCGCAAGTAGCGTTAATAAACTAATTGCAAAACGCATCGATGATAATAAATCAAAGAGGGCGCGACGGAAGGAATGTGTATTTGAGGTCATCATAAAATCAAAAAAGGGGCGAATCGCCCCCTTTAGTACGCGCAAATCGAAATGAGTTCCGATTAACGCTTAGTGAATCGATTGTATATATTCAGCAACAGCTTTGATTTCAGCATCGGAGAGTTTGCCCGCGATTTCCATCATTGGCACATTATTACTACGCTGACCATCACGGAAGGCTTTAAGTTGGGCTGCTGTATATGCAGCATGCTGGCTGCTTACAAGTGGGTACTGTACTGGAATCCCCGCACCTGAAGGTCCGTGGCAAGCCATACAGGCAGGAACATTCTTCGCTGCAATGCCACCGCGATAAATTTTTTGCCCGGCATCCACTAAGGCTTTGTCTGACGCGCCAATTGCTTTCGGCGTTTGCTTGCTATAGTAAGCAGCAACATTGGCCATATCAGCTTCAGTTAACGGGGTCGCCATGCCTAGCATAATGGCATTTTTACGCTTTTGACTTTTAAATTCTTGCAACTGTTTAATGATATATTCTGGGTGTTGTCCAGCTAAGCTTGGATTTGCGCTAGCTACGCTATTTCCATCTACGCCGTGACAGGCCGCGCAGACTTGGTCAACGATGACTTTGCCTTTGCTTGGATCGCCCTTAACAATCGCCGACATAGCGGCGGGTGATAACATCAAAAGTGCTGCAATGCTCACTGCAACAGACATGCTGCGCATAAATCCGCTCCCGTGTTGGAGTACGTCAGTCTAAGGTGCCGACGATAATCGTTCAAATACTGGTATTCTATAGCAAGACTCCGATACAAACCACAATGGCACCCACAGATGTCCCTATTTCAAGGCTTGCAGTTCCTAACTACTGTAAATGATTTAAAAACTTTACCTCATGAAGGGGTAGAAGTTGCTTTCGCTGGTCGTTCAAATGCGGGTAAATCTAGCGCAATTAATACGCTCGCGAATATTACTCGTCTAGCTTATGTGTCGAAAACGCCCGGGCGTACTCAGCATATTAATTATTTTGATTTTGGTAACGAACGACGTTTAGTCGATTTGCCAGGATATGGTTATGCTGAAGTTCCTGAGCGGATTCGTAAACATTGGCAAGGTTTATTGGCGCAATATTTATCACACCGTGATAATTTAATTGGCTTAGTGCTAATTATGGATAGCCGTCGACCACTTACTGATTTAGATCGCAATATGCTCAGTTGGTTTCGCCCTACAGGAAAACCGATCCATTGCATTCTGACCAAATCAGATAAATTAAATAACCAAGAAAAAGCATTAGTGTTGCGTAAAGTGAAAGCTGAATTTGCTGATGACGCAATGATTACTGTACAGCTATTTTCTAGCCTGAAAAAACAAGGTGTGGATGAGGTTGAGCAGGTGGTTGGTAGTTGGTTTACTGCTGCATTAGAGCTAAGAAACGAGCTTGATCCGACCAGTGGTGAAGCAAATTCTTGATATTTGCGATTGAGAAGCTATCTTAGTTACAGGTGCGCCCCTGCACCTCCCGCTTTTCCTCCCTGAGCGGGGCTTCGTTGATTCGAAGCATATATATGGCCCCGATCAGGTTTTATTTAGGTCGGGGTTTCTTTTTTTTGTCAGTTTCATCCTGAATATGGCTGCAAATGCCAACACCTCACGTTATTAGCCTTGTCTAATATCAGTCACGCCCTTATGATTTTCCTCTACGTATAAACTGTTTATCAGTTCACCTGCTCATCGGTGTACTATTTGTTCGCGCTGAGTCTGACACGAATTTTTCGTTGTGAGCCAGTCATGAGGATTCACGAATGTCTAGTCTTGCTGGTATTAAGGTCATGGTTATCGATGACAGCAATACGATTCGACGCAGTGCTGAAATCTTTTTGGGGCAAGCAGGTTGCACTGTTATTTTGGCTGAAGATGGGTTTGATGCTTTAGCAAAAATTACAGACAACAATCCGGATGTCATCTTTGTTGACGTCATGATGCCACGCTTAGATGGTTATCAAACTTGCGCCTTAATTAAAAAAAATCCGCGTTTTAAATCAACCCCTGTCGTGATGCTGTCGTCAAAAGATGGTTTATTTGATCGAGCGCGCGGCCGCATGGTGGGATCTGATGAGTATTTAACCAAGCCATTTACCAAAGACAGCCTATTGGCTGCTGTAGGCACTTACTCAAGCGCAACTTAATTGAAACTAACGGACTTAATTTATTATGACGATCAAAAAGATTCTGATTGTTGATGACTCGCCAACCGAGCGTCATTTTCTAGGTGAGCTACTCACTAAAAATGGATTTCAAATTATTACTTTGGAATCCGGCGAAGAAGCGGTGAGCCGTACTAAAGAAATCATGCCAGATTTGATTTTGATGGATGTGGTGATGCCAGGAATGAATGGTTTTCAAGCGACCCGTACCATTTCACGCGATGAGCCAACAAAAAATATTCCAATTATTATGTGCACGTCAAAAAATCAAGAAACCGATATGGTGTGGGCAAAGCGCCAAGGTGCAACTGAATACGTGGTTAAACCGGTTGATCCACAAGAGTTACTCAATAAAATCGCCGCCCTATAAGGCTTAATCACTGAGGGCGTACGATGGCAAAAAGAAAAAGCGAAAGAGTGAGTCTGCGTGACTACCAGCAAGGGGTGATGCAGCGCTTACAGAGCGCCACGACTGTGGCGCAGGTCGATGTACGATTAGGTTTGCAAATTGGTAATGACCATTGGCTGGTTGATTTAGGCGATGTGTCAGAAGTGATGCCAGTACCGATGATTGCGGGCGTGCCATTAGCGCATTCATGGTTTAAAGGTGTGGCCAATATTCGTGGTAATTTAGTGAGTGTTGTTGATTTGCCTGCTTTTTTCGGTCAATCCCATCAAGGTTTTACTCAGCTTGCACGCTTAGTTCTCTTGCCATCGCGCCATCTGCCGCACGCCTCTGTCTTGGTCAATAAAATGTTAGGTTTAAAGCATTTGTCTGATTTAGAGGCTTTGCCCTTAGATGCTAGCGCCGCAGCATGGGAAGGGGGGCGATACAAAGATGCTACTGGTCAGGTTTGGCGAGTGTTGGATGTCGTGAAATTAGTCAATGAAGCTGCATTCTTGCAGACAGGTATTGCATAAAAAATCAAAAGTCACTCAGGGGTGGCGTGGGAGGTATCATGGCAGTGATGGAGCGCATCAGGGGCTTGTTTTCAGGTAGCGATACCGCAGGTAAATCGCAACAAAGCGAAAACAAAAAAGCATTCGATCCATCTAGAACCACTTGGTTTCTAGATAAAATTCGTTTACCCGAAGGTGATGATCTTAAAGCACTGAAGCCAACGCCATTGATTGGCCATTTGCCTGCTCGGCAGCAAATGGCTATTTTCTTGCTGACCATGGTTTTGGCCATTATTTTATTTGCAGTAACGGCATTTCTGTCATTTCGCTCAAGCAGCATTAATGCCAGTAACCAAGCCACTGCAACTGAAATGCAAATGTTATCGCAAAGGATTGCTCGTGCATCGACACAAGCTATTCGCGGCGATGCGGAAGCGTTTAAAGTGTTGGATGAATCCTACAATAACTTTAATGATGATTTAAATAAGCTAATGAATGCCCGCAATCCTTGGAATTTCTTTCAAGTTTCAGGTGCTGAACAATTAGCTCAAATTGATTCCGTTTGGAATACCTCATTTCGGCCAAATCCAAGTCGGCCTACCGTTGATACTATTTTGAAGCAAAAAACGGCACTCATGTCGATTGGTCAGAGTGTAGAAGGGATTAATAGTAATGATGCAAAATTGTTAGAGTTAACCCAACAATTTGCTTCTTTACTTGCGGATGGCGGCGGTACTTTACGTGAATTAGACTACGCCAATCAATTAGCGATGTTGTCGCAAAGAACCTCAAAAAATGCCAATGCAATGTTGGCGAGTGAACTGATTAATCCAGAAGTAGTGTTTTTACTTGGCAAAGACGTTTCGACATTTAATGAAATTGTAAAATCGTTTCTCGATGGTAATCCAGAATTAAATATTCGCCCGGTTTCTACTACGGAGATGGTCGATAAGCTTGAGCAAATCTCGGTCTTATTTAAAGACTTTCAAGTGGTGGTAAGTGCATTTTCTAAAAATATGCAGCCCTTGGTAAATACCCGTTTGGCCAATCAAGCGATTGTTCGCGATTCAGAAAAATTACTGACTGATAGTAAAGCATTGGCTGAGCAATATCACAATTCAGTCGGTGGCATGATTGTGGCTGCAGTTGAGACGGTATTCATTTTTATTGCACTCGCTTCACTCTTATTATTAGTGCGGGTATTTAATCAAGAATCAGTAAAACGTCGTTTAGCTTCGGAAGCTGAAAACCGTAAAAATCAGGATGCGATTTTACGCTTGCTCAATGAGATGGGTGATTTGGCTGACGGTGACTTAACGATTCGTGCTTCGGTGACAGAAGATTTAACGGGGGCGATTGCCGATTCGATTAACTTTACGATTGAAGAATTGCGTAATTTGATTACCGGTATTAACCGAGCGACAGAGAAAGTGAATGCTTCATCGGCTGAGGCGCAAAGTATTTCCACCGAATTATTGTCTGCTGCAGAACGCCAATCGAAAGAAATTGAAACCACAAATTACAACGTGGCGCAGATTGTTAACTCAATTCAAGGTGTATCAAGTACCGCTGCTGAATCGGCAACGGTGGCGCAATCGTCTCTGGCTGCTGCAGAGTCAGGCGCCGAGGCGGTAAATAACCAAATTCAAGGTATGGGTGAGATTCGCGAGCAAATTCAAGAAACCGCCAAACGAATTAAACGCTTGGGTGAATCGTCACAAGAGATTGGTGAAATTGTTGAATTGATTTCCGATATTACTGAGCAAACCAACGTCTTGGCATTGAATGCGGCAATTCAGGCGGCAGCAGCCGGTGAAGCTGGTCGTGGCTTCTCGGTGGTGGCTGAAGAGGTTCAGCGTTTGGCTGAACGTTCGGGCGAGGCCACCAAGCAAATTGGTGCAATTGTAAAAACCATTCAAGCTGATACGCACGATGCCGTGGCCGCGATGGAATTGTCTACTCAAGGTGTGGTTGAAGGGGCTAAGTTGTCTGATGCTGCAGGTAGTGCGTTGTCAGAGATCGGTAAAGTTTCGCGTGAACTGGCCCGCTTGATTAGTTCAATTGCGCATGAAACCGAAGATCAAACACTGTTGGCGAGCAAAGTGAGTAACACGATGCGCGACATCTTGTCGATTACTGAGCAAACCACCGCAGGTACTCAGCAATCGGCGATTGCAGTGGGGCAGTTAACTGGCCTAGCCGCAGAGCTAAAAGCATCGGTTTCTGGTTTCAAACTGTCTTAATTAATCTCCAGACCGGCCTGGCCGGTCTTCTTCATGGAGCCCCGCCATGAGTGTGCATACTGAATTTGATAAGGGCTCTTTGTTGTGGGTCAAAGCTGAAATTGACAGCACTTTGGCTCGTGCCAGTGATGCACTTGAGCAATACCGCAGCAACAAAGATACCGCTGTATTAAAACACGCAAAAACGCATTTGCATCAAGCCTATGGTGCGCTCGATTTGGTCGAGTTAACTGGTTTGGCACGTTTTTGTGATGAAGTTGAGCAAGTGCTGCTGGTGCTTGAGCAAGGTGAGCATGACGAGATCGGCTTGCCTTTGGTATTGCGGGCGATTGAAGAAATTGGCCAATATCTAAATCGTTTAACGATCGGGATGCCCAATATCCCCTTGGCCTTATTGCCGACCTTTCGTGAGTTAGCACAATTACGTGGCGCCAGCGCATCCGGTGCCGAGCTGTTTTTCCCGCAATTTGTTTTAAGCATGCCACCAGGCTTGCCGCAAAAGCATGCCACTGCCATTGAAATGAGCAGTATTGTGAAGCAGCAGCGCAGTCGTTATGAACGTGCACTACTGCGGTGGGTGAAAGGACAAAAAGAAGTCGGCCCAGTGATGGCCGCTAGCTTGGCTGAGCTGGCTAAATATCAAACCAGTACCTTGCCGCGACATTTTTGGTGGGCAGCTGCTGCCGTGGTGGATGGTTTAAGCAGCAATCGTGCTGAGCTTGATCTTGATCCGCAGCAAGTCGTATTGCGGCTTAATTTGCAAATCCGGCGTTTGGCAGAAGGCTCAAGCAAAGTCGCTGAGCGGCTATTTCGCGATATTTTATATTTATTGCCGCAACTTGATTGTGATAGCGCCCTTGCGCATCGCTTGGCGCAATCATTTGCATTGGCTGATTTATTTCCCAATGCACAAACAATTATGTCGCCAGAAAGCATGGCAGCAGAGCAATTGGCTCGCACTTTGCGTGATGACTTAACCATCGCCAAAGAATCTTGGTCGCGAGTTGCTGCTGGGCAATTAGATAAAGCCAGCACGGTTAAAAATCTGCTGCAACAATTGGCACAAAAATCCAGTCAGTTACAAATTCATGGTTTAGATGCCTTATGGCAAGGCTTATTGCCTGCGGTGATGCAAGCGCAATTGAGCCAAGATTTAGCGCTTGAAATCGCTACGGGTTTATTACTTGCTGACAATGCGCTGGCGATTTACCCGAGTCAGGCCGATGATTTTATTGAGCAAGTCGATGCTTTATTGCTGCGTTTAATTGATCCAAGTGCCGTTAATGAATTGCCGCATTTAGATGAAATTAGCCGTGAAGCGCAAGATCGCTTGTTGTTGTCGCATTTAGCCATTGAAATGCACAGCAATTTGCAAGGCATTGAAGACATCTTGGATGGTTTTTTCCGCGATCCAAGCGAGCGGCAAACACTCAATGATATTGAGCCGATGCTCCGTCAGGTGCAAGGCGCGCTGATGATGTTGGATCGGCAAACGGCGGTTGAATTAAGCCATGAGTGCTTACAAAGAATTATTCAGCACGCGAATCACGACACCAGCCCAGAGTTGCATCAACTTGAAGAGCTGGCTGAAGCCTTATCAGCGCTGGGCTTTTATGTGGATGATTTGGCTCAGGAGCGTGATGATGAGGCGGCACTGCTACCGGCATTATTACGTTTAACAGGGCGCACTGCAGCACCGGCCGAGGTGGATGAGCGCATTGCATTGGAAGCTGAGCCCGAGCTCGCGACACCCGAGGTGGCCTTGCCAATGGCTGCGCCAGCGCCAACGGAAGTGGCATTGCCAACGTCTGAAGCGGCAATGGATGCTGAGTTACTCGAGGTTTACCTCGAAGAGGCGATTGAGGTGCTGGCGGCAATTGAAATCCAGCAAGCCTTATTGCATCACAACCCGCATGACCGCGAAGCGTTCACAACGATACGTCGTAGCTTTCACACGCTCAAAGGTAGCGGCCGGATGGTCGGCTTGTATCAACTTGGCGAAGTGGCTTGGTCGATTGAGCAATTACTCAATAAATGGCTGCAATTGGATAAGCCTGCTTCGCAACGTTTATTATCTTTGCTCGACTTTACGCACCAAGCTTTTGTCGATTGGGTGGATCAATTACAGAAAACGGGGGTGGTTGCCGTTGAGTCCGCAGCGATTGAGGCCGAAGCACTCGCGCTGCGTCATGAGGCTGATCTGCCTGAGAAAGGCCATGAATCATTGCCTGAAACGGCAATTGAAGTGGATATTGCCCCCGCTGCCGATATTCAAATTGGTCAGGTATCTGTCTCTGCCACCTTGTTTGCGATTTTCTGCGAAGAGGCGCGTAAATATTTAGTGGCTTTATCGCACGGCGTAGAAGTGCTCGCCGAGTCGGGAGAGGTCGAGTCACAATTTGTATTAGCGGCCCATACCCTGGGGGGGATTGCCTCTACAGCAGGCTTTAGACCTCAAGGTGAGCTGGCATACGCTTTAGAGCATGCCTTGCAAAATGGCGCGCAAATTAATCGCGAGCAAGTGCCATTATTTGCTGATGCCGTGCAAATGCTCGATCGCATGATGCAGGATATTTTTGCTGAGCAAGCACCATGTACCGCTGCAGACTTAATTGCACGCTTAGTGGCCTTGCATGCAATGGCCGATGAAATCGAGCTCAGTGATGATGGCGAAACGCTAGAGCTCGATGCCATTGGCGATGAAATTTCATTCGCGTTAGATGCCACGACCGAGCCAGTTGTGGCGCCGCAGTTTGATGCCTTGCTGAGTGATATGGCGGTGGCGAGCACAGAAGCACCGCTACTCGATCTACCGGAACTTGAATTAACTTGGGATGCCGAGCCGCTCGAACAGCTAACCGCGCTGGAACGAATGGATGAGCCAGTAACGCTAGATCTGCCAGAGCTCGCCGATGATTCGGTTGAACCGGCATTGCTCGATTTAGCGCCGGCGGCAGCCGATTTGGCTGTGACCGCAGTGGGTGATACGGTTGATTCGCTGTTGTTGGGGACTGATTTTGTTGCTGATTTGTCGACTGAATTAATCGACTCAGATTTACCCTTGCTTGATCTAATCTTGGCCGAAGATACTCTGCCGGAAACGGAAACGGAAACGGAAACGGAAACGGAAACGGAAACGGAAACGGAAACGGAAACGGAAACGGAAACGGAAACGGAAACGGAAACGGAAACGGAAACGGAAACGGAAACGGAAACGGAAACGGAAACGGAAACGGAAACGGAAACAGCAACAGAAGCCGAAGCCGAAGCCGAAGCCGTCAGCCTTGCGCCAACGGATGAGGTTATCGAACCTGAGTTGGATGTCTTAACACAATTAATGAGCGTGCCCGAGGCCTTTGTTGCCACGGATTTATTGGATAATTTGGCGCAGGCCATTGACGGTGATGAGCCCGATACCCCGCTGGCGCAGTTAATGTCTGCCGATGATGCTCTCAATGCGGCGCGTGCTGAACTTGATGCGATCTTGGTCGATGAAATCGACGAGCAATTGTTGCCGATTTTCATTGAAGAAGGCGAAGAGCTGCTACCGCAATTAAGTAATGCGCTGCGTTTACTCAATACGGCTGAAAATACGCCAGCCACCTTGCAGCAATTAAAACGTACTTTGCACACCATTAAGGGCAGTGCCCGGATGAGTGGGGCAATGCGGATGGGTGAGGCGGCGCATCGGATGGAGTCGCGTCTGGTTGAAGCGGCCACAGTGAATGCCGAATTGCTGGCGCGATTAGACAGTGATTACGATCTGATTCAAGCGCTATTTGCTGAGCTTTCACAACCGGCGAAGCGAGAAGAAGAAGGTGTGGTCGTCTCAACTGGCGCGGTAGCGACCATCCCGAAATTGTTGGCCGCAGCTGAAACCGATAATAAAACGGTGATTCGCGTTAAATCCGAATTGATTGATCAATTGGTCAATCAAGCCGGTGAAGTGGCGATTTCGCGTACGCGGATTGAAGCGGAAATGTTGATGTTTAAGAGCTCCTTGCTCGATTTAACTGAAAACGTGATGCGCTTACGCACTCAGCTGCGCGAGCTTGAAATTCAAGCTGAAACGCAAATGCAAGCGCGGGAAAAAGAAGTGCAAGAAATGCACGCCAGCTTTGATCCTTTAGAGTTTGATCGCTTTAGTCGCTTGCAAGAATTAACCCGTTTTATGGCCGAAAGCGTCAATGACGTGGGAACGGTACAACAAAGTTTATTAAAAAATCTCGACGAATCATCCGCTGCCTTGCTGGCGCAATCGCGAATGACCAAAGAGTTGCAGCAAAGCTTGATGCGGGTGCGTATGGTGCCGTTTGCCAGCGTATCGGATCGTTTGTATCGCTTAACCCGGCAAGCCGGTAAAGACGTCGCTAAAAAGGTCAACTTGGAATTAACCGGTGGTCGCGTTGAAATCGACCGCGGCGTACTCGATAAAATGATTTCGCCTTTTGAGCACATGCTGCGTAATGCGATTGGTCATGGTTTGGAAACAACTGAAGAACGATTGGCACTAGGTAAGGGTGAGTTTGGCGAGATTAGTATTGAGGTTCGCCAAGAAGGCAATGAGTTGGTTCTGGTCCTAAAAGACGATGGTCGTGGTTTAGACTTAGTTCGCATCCAGCAAAAAGCCATTGCTTTAGGTTTGATCAGTGCCGATCAAGTGGTCTCTGAAAACGATCTATGCCAGCTGATTTTTGAGCCCGGTTTTTCAACTGCCGCTACTGTGACTGCGATTTCAGGCCGAGGCATTGGCATGGACGTGGTTAAAAATGAAGTCAGTAATTTGGGCGGCAAGATTGATGTGTCAACCCAAGCTGGCCAAGGCACGACGTTTGTCATTCACTTGCCATTAACGTTGGCGGTGGCCCAAGTGCTGTTGGTGAAAGCGGGCGAGCGCTTGATTGCGATTCCATCGGTGATGGTGGAGCAAGTACAAGAACTGAAAGCCGAAGCATTGGCGCGAATTTACGATAATCGTGAGCAAGAATGGATGGGACAGCGTTATCGCTTTGCCTATTTGCCGCGATTATTAGGCGACAGTAAGGCAATCCCAGAGCAAAAACGCTATTCGACCGTGGTGTTATTGCGCTCAGGTGCCGAGCGTATAGCCATCCATGTGGATCAATTGGTTAAAAACCAAGAGGTGGTGGTCAAACCGATTGGGCCACAATTGGCGCGGATTCCGGGCGTGGTAGGGGCGACGGTGCTCGGTACTGGTGAAATTGTGATGATTATGAATCCGCTCGCCTTGCAGGCTCAAGCGGCGCATATTCAGGCGCAACAAGCGACTGAGCGCATGCAGCATCAAGCGCAGCCAACGATGCCCGAGCAGCTGTCGACTGCGCCGGTCGTGATGGTGGTCGATGATTCGCTCACCGTGCGTAAAATCACTGGGCGCTTATTGTCGCGTGAAGGCTTCCAAGTGGTGACGGCCAAAGACGGTGTGGATGCCTTGCAGCAATTGCACGATGTGAAGCCGGCGGTGATGTTGGTGGATATTGAAATGCCAAGAATGGATGGCTTTGAGTTAACGCGCAATGTACGCGTGGCTGACGACACCAAGCATATCCCAATCATTATGATTACCTCGCGTACCGCTGAAAAGCATAAAAAATATGCGTTTGAGCTGGGGGTCAATGCCTATCTTGGCAAGCCGTATCAAGAAGATGAATTGCTGGGTTTGATTCGTAATTTTGTGAGTGCCGCAGCGCAATAAACTGCATCGCGACTGCCAATTAAAAAAGCCCTTCGGGGCTTTTTTAATTGGCTTTAAATGCGTGCGCTTTGAGCTTGTTTGGCCATTACATGCTACTGCGTAAATCAATTAATACTTGATCAGCAGCGTTAATGCGGATTAAGCCAAGGCGTGGATATTCCAAATCAATAATGACGTAGACCGTTAATGACATCACGGCAGCAAAAGACACAATATGCAGCCAGCGGCGATGTTTATTGTTCGACATATCAAAGCCCACCAGTAATGCACTGACGAGTGCTAATAGGGGCAGCAGCAGAAAAACAATCAGCGGGGGATGATTGTCGAGGGCCTCTGCTCGAGTGGTGGTGATGTCAAACATGGCGTTCAGTGCATCGGGCAAAATTAAATCTAAATTGGGACGCGCATCCACTAAGTCATAGCTGGCTGTTGCGCTTTGCCAGATTTGTTGTTGCAAAGCCGCCGTTTGGGCGTGGGCTTGCTGCGTTGCGACGCGATCTTCGTTGCGGCTATAGCTTGAAATCCGTACGTCGATATAGCGTTTAAATAGCGATTTGAGTTCAATTTGCGCGCGGCTGGGCAGTAAATCAAGACGTAAATAAGCCGTGCCAATGGCATTAGCTTCGGCGGCAATCAGCTGACGATGTGCTTCAAAACGCGTGGCAGCACCAGAAAATGAAAACGCCAAAATCAAACCCAATAGGGCAAAAATGGCGCTTTCCGATGCGCCAAATCCCTTGGGCATGCCAGGCTCTTTGCGTAATTGCGCAACCCCCATTCGCCGACCGATCTCAACACAGAGCAGCATTCCCAAAAATAAACTCAAGGCCAAAGCACTGGCGATCCATTGTAGGTACATGCTGAGTCTCCATCATTTTAATGGGTATATTGCTACATTCTATGTTGGGTATTGTTTGGCGTTATATACCCTTATTGATAATCGGGTAAGCCGTAAGCTGTCAGGATGAAATCAAAGCGGTTGCTGTCCATCGGTTCTGCAACAAAAGCTTGGATTTTTTCGATTCTGGGCGCATCGAGCAGATACGATAATTTCATTTCTGGGTCGGGCTGATCTTGCTCGGCGGCAAATAGCTCAAATAAAAATGCAACAGGTACGGTTTCGGCGATGGCCAAATGGCCAATAAATGCGCCTTCCATGCCTTTTTCCCAAACTTCGATGGCACGAACTAGTTTCATAATGCTCTCTGTAAGTAATCGAATCAGTGGCCGATTATACCTGCGCTCAGTACGGCTATCAGGAGTAATCCACTTTCGCAAATTTCAATGCCCGCACCTAAGCAGTCGCCAGTCACGCCGCCTAGTTTGGCTTTGAGCCATTGCCGGTAGCCGAGTAATACCAAGGGGGCCAGCAGTAGTGCCGGGCTAAATACCGCCGCACCAATTAGTAATGCGAGCCACCAAAACAGCGCCAATAACCGCGGATTTTGCCAAGCAAATTGCTCAGCCATACCGGGCGCTAACGCCGGTAGCGTTTGCCAGCAAAATACGCCGCTGCGCGCCCAAGCAGGAATCAAAATGAGCGCGGCCCATTGTTGCTGGCGGATCAATAGCATTAGCAAGATGAGTTTCAGCAAACATTGCATGATGAGCGAGAGTACGCCAAAGCTACCCAGATGCGGATCTTTGAGTACCGCTAAAAATCGCGCCGGATCACGATGCGCCGCACCTAAACCATCGGCCATATCGGCTAGACCATCTAGATGCAAGCCACCGGTAATCCAAACCCAGATCAGCAAACCACAGATGGCCGCCAACCAAGGGTCAACCAGCGCCGTGAAATACACAGCAGTCAATAAAAACGCGCCAATTAGCGCGCCAACGGCAGGAAACCAAGCGACGGCTTGCGCCAAAAGTTTGGGATCAAAATTGGGGATGGTTGGCGTTGGAATTCGGCTTAAAAATTGCACCGCTAAGGCCGGAATTCGCCAGTCAAAGCGCCACATTAGCGTGCGTCCGGCAAATGATTTTGGATGCCTAAAATCATCGGTGGCCAATCTTGATCCCACCACAGCGTAATGCAGCCCGCCGGGGCTAGCCAAAATTGGCTATGCCTTGCGGCGGGTAAACCCAGTGCGCTGAGCAAAATCGCTTTGATTGTGCCTTGATGGGCAATCAAAACCCGGTGCTCGGCTTCGCCGCTGGCAATCCAAGTATTGAGTGCTGTTTGCACCCGCAGATTAAACGCATCCCACGTCTCACCACCGGGTAAAGGGTGGGCGGCGGGATCGTGTTGCCAAGCATCCCAAGCGGCGTGTTCTGCAGCGCTCCAATCGGCTTTGGCTTTGCCGTCGATGCTGCCCAGATTCATTTCATCAAAGCCGCGCTCTAAATGCAGCGCAATGCCGAGTGACATCGCGGCATCAAGGGCAAAATCAGCCGCGCGGGCCAAGGTTGAGCTGGCAATCGCATCGACCGGATGGGCGGACAGCTCGGCCCAACGCGCCGCTAATTGCTCGCGCCCTAAGGTCGAAAGCGGAGGATTGCTGTGGCCAAAAATAGCCTGCTCAGCTCCTTGGGCAACGCCATGACGGATCAGCGTGAGGCGAAAAGCCATTACATTGCTCCAGCGGCGACACCGGCCTCAGTAAAGGTGGCCATTTCGCGGTGTAAAGTGAGTGCTGATTGTAATAGCGGTAAGGCCAAGGCTGCGCCACTGCCTTCGCCTAAACGCAGACCCAGATCGAGTAGCGGTGTTAAGTTCAGCGCCGCCAGTGCGGCGCGGTGGCCTTGCTCTTGCGAAACATGGCTGGCCAACAGCCAATCGGCGACTTCGGGCTTGGCTTTGACGGCGACTAAAGCCGCGGCGGTGGTGATAAAACCATCGAGTAAAATCGGAATTCCGGCTTCAGCGGCGGCGGTGTAATAGCCAGCGAGTGCGGCGATTTCTAAACCACCGACTTCACGCAGCCAATCGAGTGGGCTATGGGCGCCTGCCGCTTTGGCGCGGGCCAATGCGTCGTTAACGACTTGGATTTTATGCTGGCGTGCGGCAAGCTCAATGCCGGTGCCAAGGCCGACAATCTCATCAGCGGCGTGATCGGTGAGTGCGCAAATCAACGCGGCGGCGGCGGTGGTATTGGCAATGCCCATTTCGCCACCGATTAATAAATTTTTGCCATTTTCAATCGCATGCAGGGCACTGCCAGCGCCGATTTGCCAGGCTTTTTGGCACTGCGCTTCAGTCATCGCTGCCGTGACGCGTAAATTGGCCGTGCCAGCACACACCGGGCTGCGAAACAGCTTGCCTTGGCTATTGATCGGATTGGGGTAGTCATGTTTGACACCCACATCAATCACATTCAGCGAGGCTTGGTTTTCTCGTGCCAAAACGCTAATGGCAGCGCCACCATGCATAAAATTGACCACCATTTGTGCTGTCACTTCGGCAGGAAAAGCCGAAACACCTTCGATTGCCACACCATGATCGGCAGCAAAAATGCAAATTGCAGGTTGGAGGCGTTTAGGAATGCTTTGTGCTGTGCGGCCAGCAAACCAGATGGCGATATCTTCTAAGCGACCTAAGCTACCGAGTGGTTTAGTGAGTTGGCTTTGTCTGGCTTGTGCAGCGAGGGCGATGTCGTTGGCGATGGCTTTCATTGCGTGATCCAATACAAGATCGCCTGACTTTAACGGCTCGCACAAGACTGAGCAAGTTTGTTGATCAAGCTTTTAGTGCTGGTGCTTGCAGGTGGCGTAGCAAAGTGCGGATCAATGCTTAAAAACGGCAGCAATCACTGAGATATGAATTAGACCTTGGGGATAACGGGGATCGAGGCGGGGAAGGCCTCAATCCGATCAACGCCCATTTTTTTGGCAGTTTGCAGTGCCGAATCAGCCGCGACTAAAATGTCTTCAAAGGTTTCGGTTTCCATATCCAGCGCCGCAAGCCCGATGGTAATCGAAATATAAAATTCGGCTTGATTGGGTAGCGTGATGGGGATTTGCTTGACCTTGCTACGTAGCCGTTCAGCCACCACCATCGCGCCTTTGTAATCCGTGTCGGGCAGCACTAAAGCGATTTCTTCGCCAGAATAGCGGCCGACTAAATCAAAGTCTCGCACCGATTTGAGCGCGCATTCGGCCAAGCGTTTCAGCGCCAGATCACCAGCCTGCAAGCCATGAGTGGCATTGATTTCGGCGCAATGGTCCATGTCGGCGATCAACACGGCCATTTTGCTTTGGCTACGCTGGGCACGATTCACTTCGCGCGCCGATAGCGTAAATAAATGGGGGCGTTGATATAATCCGGTGAGTGAATCACGTAATTGTTGTTCTGATAATCGTTGGCGCAATTGGCGTACTTTATTGGCCTGAAGTAATAGACCGACCGCCAATCCTATACATAAGGCAATAATAATAGACATAGAATTAAACCTTAAGTCGGTAAGCAAAACATAGTCAAATTGCGGCGTCGCAGCGCTTTAATGGCTTGCTCTCGGTTGTGTTTAATAAATTGATAAGTCACAGACGGTATGAATCCTTATGTCACGCTGACGTTTTATGAATATTAGACCTTTTTAGATGAAGGGCTAGTGTTGCTTTGTTCACAAAGCTGGATTTGTCCGTCCCTGTTAGAATATAACAATGCAAAAAATACTCATTGTTCGCCTTTCGTCGATGGGCGACGTAATTCATCAATTGCCAGCGATTACCGACTTGCTGCGTGCATACCCCGATGCCGTGATCGATTGGGTGGTCGAAGAAGGCTTTGCCGAACTGCCACGGTTACATCCAGCGATTCGGCGGGTTATTCCGGTGGCGCTACGGCGTTGGCGTAAATCACCAATGGCAGCGGCAACACGGGCCGAATGGGCGCAATTTAAAACTGAAATCCATGCTTGTCGCTACGACTTGGTGCTGGATGCGCAAGGCTTAATTAAAAGCGCCGCCATTGCGCGTTTAGCCTGCGGTCCGGTGGCGGGTTTTGATCGACATTCTTGCCGTGAGCCTTGGGCGAGCTTGGCGTATCAGCGCCGTTACTCGGTACCTAAAAATCTACATGCGATTGAACGTAATCGGCGCTTGACCGCCGCTGCGAATGGTTATGCCTTGCAAGGTGAGCTCGATTACGGCTTAAAAGTGCCATTGCAAGATTTGCCATGGCTAGGGCGCTCACCGTATGCCGTACTGCTAACGGCAACCAGTCGCGAAGATAAAGAATGGCCAGAAGAGCATTGGATTGCGCTGGCGCAGCGCTGTATTGCTGCGGGCTTGCGACCGGTTTTTCCTTGGGGCAATGCTCGAGAAAAACAGCGGGCCGAACGTTTAGCTGCGGCTTTGCCGCTGGCGTTGGTGCCGCCTAAGCTCAGTTTAACCGATGCCGCGGTCATGCTAGCGGGCAGCCGAGTGGTGGTGGGGGTTGATACCGGCTTAGCGCATCTAGCGGCGGCGGTTGCAGTGCCGGTGGTGGCGATATTTTGCGCTTCAGAGCCGGCGTTAACCGGCGTAAAAGCGGCGACGTTTGCGTTAAATTTAGGTGGCAATGGCACACCACCGACTGTTGATCAAGTGTGGGAAGCCACGTCGGCCGGTGGGCGTTTGCCGTGATGGTGCGCTGGGCGTATCGCATCTTACTGTGGCTGGGTTTCCCGCTGATTTGGCTTTATCTGCTCAAACGCAGCAAAAAGCAGCCTGCTTATCGGCAGTTTTGGGCTGAGCGTTTAGGGTATTACTCTGTAGGTATTACTAATAAAGGTCTGCAGGATAATACCCAAAAGCCGATTTGGTTGCACGCGGTGTCGGTGGGTGAAATGCGCGCTTGTGCGCCGATTATTCAGGCGCTGCGTATTGCCGCACCGCATCGCCCTTTGTTGTTGACGTGTATGACCCCAACCGGACGAGAAACCGCGCAGGCTTTATTTGGCGACTTTGCCACCATTGTGTATTTACCCTACGATTATCCGGCGGCGATTCGACGGTTTTTACAGCACTTTCGACCGCAATGCGGCGTGGTGATGGAGACCGAAATCTGGCCGAATTTGCTGCATGAATCGGCCGCAGCCAAGGTCCCGCTGGTGCTGGCCAATGCGCGACTTTCGGCTGCGTCGTTCCGGGCTTATCAGCGAATTTCGGCATTGATTGCGCCAGCCATGGCCAAATGGTCGCTGGTATTGGCGCAAGCGCCAGCCGATGCCGAACGACTTGCCGCTTTGGGCGCGCCAGCCCCCAAGGTGATGGGCTCAGTTAAATTTGATCATAGCAACGATGCCGCCATTGTCGCGCGTGGCCAAGCTTGGCGCGCCGCGTTACTTCAGCAATCGAACCGTCCGCTGGTGCTATTGGCGTCGAGCCGAGAAGGTGAAGAAGCGGCGTTTTTAGCGCAATGGCAGAGCGTGTACGCGCAAACGGCAGCGCCGTTGTTGATTATTGTGCCGCGTCATCCACAGCGCTTTGATGCCGTGGCCGATTTAATTCGCAGCCATGGCTTGGCGCTTCAGCGGCGTAGTCAATGGCAAGAGGTGGTTGCGGCGGATGTGATTTTGGGCGACAGCATGGGTGAAATGGCGGCCTGGTTTGCCGCGAGTGATGTTTGTATTATGGGGGGCTCGCTGCTTCCCTTTGGTAGCCAGAATTTTATCGAAGCTTGCGCGCAGGGTTGTCCGGTATTGCTTGGGCCACACACCTTTAATTTTGCCGCGGCAACGGAAGCGGCCTTAGCTGAGGGGGCTGCTTGGCAAGGGCAAAACTTGGTTGAGATCATGGATAAAATGCAGCAATTGCTGCTGGATCAAACCGCGCGGCAACAGATGAGCGTGGCTGGAGTTCAGTTTTCTAACGCGCATCGTGGTGCAACGGCAAGGTTGGTGCGTGAGCTGGCGATATATCTTTAGCTTTTGGTAAATAAATCATAGATATATCCAGCATGGTTTTTGTATCATGCCATCCGATTACTTACTTTAATGAGTTACGCCAATCGGCGAAGGGATTATTTTGTCGCAAAGCACCGATATATCGTCAGATTCAGCCCAAAACGGCGCGTGGTATTGCTTATTTATTTGTTGGCTGATTGCGGCTACTTCCACCTTTGGTAGCTTGTTTTTTAGCGAAGTGATGCATATTCCACCGTGTGTTTTGTGCTGGTATCAGCGGATTCCGATGTATTCTTTGTTGGTGATTTTTAGCGTGGCGCTATTTCCCTTAGATCGCCGCGTTACGCGTTATGCTTTGCCGCTGGCGGTGATTGGTTGCTTGTTCGCTTTTTATCATTTATTGATTTACAGCGGGGTGATTCCAGAAGGAATGCAGCCGTGTACAGCCGAAGTGTCATGCGCGAAGATTGATTTGGAACTGATTGGCTTTATCACGATCCCACTGATGTCGGTGGTGGCGTTTTCGTTGATGATCGGCTTGCTATTAAAGATTTCTAAAGGATTTAAAAAATGAAACGTTCACTGATTGTGATCACCAGTGTGGTCGCGATGGCGGCTTTGTTTATTATTGGTGCCGTGGTGTATTCCAATAAAAGCGCCGATCAATCGCAAAATTTGGCAGTAGAAAACAGCGCCGCGTTAAATCGCTTTTCATCCATTACTTATGGCCCAGCCGATGCCAAAGTGCATATTGTTGAATTTATGGACCCCGCTTGCGAAGCGTGCAGTCAGTTTTACCCCTTTGTAAAAAACATTATCAATAGCCATCCGGGCAAAATTAAGCTGACGGTTCGTTATGCTAATTTCCATCAAGGCTCGGATTATGTGGCGCAAGTTTTGGAAGCCGCACGTGCACAAGGCAAATTTTGGCCAGCTTTAGAAGCTTTGTTTGTTACGCAAGATCAGTGGGCCAGCCATCATGCGCCTGCGCCAGAAACGGTTTGGCAGCACTTGGGGCATTTAGGCCTCGATTTTGATCAAATGCGTAAAGACATGAATGAGCCGAAAGTGATGGCGGTGATTGAACAAGATCGCGCTGATGTGAAGGCATTACAAATTACTAAAACGCCAAGTTTTTACGTCAACAACAAGCCGTTGACGAAGTTTGGTCATGAGCAATTAAAGCAATTAATTAATAGCGAACTCGCTATTGCCTACCCTGGGCAATAAATAGCCAACGAAAAAAAACGGCTACGGCCGTTTTTTTTTGCTTGTCAAAATGAGTTGTTTTACTTTTTGTGCTGAGCAAAAGCTTGAATCAGCTCGGCATTGGGCGCTAAGTCTTTGACAGCAGCAAGCCATTGAAGTTGATTATTTTGCCAGCTAAAGGCATCGGCACTTAAATAACCACCACTGCCGGCTGAGCGAAACACCACCATCACCTCATCAATGCCATCGCCATTGATATCGGCATTGATGACACGCGCAAGGCTGCCATCACGCGGCTGAATTTGTCCACTGAGAAAAACATCAAATGGAAACTCGCTACTGCCGCCAGCATAAAGTCGAATGGCGTAGCTGCCGATGCTGCGCGGCTCGAGCTCACCTTCGTTGACGACAATCTGCTGTTGATTGGGTAGTTGTAGCTGGATTGATCTAGAGGGTATCTCAGCATAAGCCATAGAAATAAAAGCGTAGGTGAGTATACCTAATAGTTTTTTCTGCATTATGATGTCCATTGATTCGATCAATATGGCGCTTTAGCACTTAAAGCAAACTGATTAGCATTTTGCTCGCCAAGACGATTAAAAGGGCGGCAAAGCATTTTTTGAGCACCGGCACTGGCAAGCGATGCGCCGCTGCTGCGCCGACTTTGGCCATTGGAAAGCTGGCTAAAACAATCCCCAATAGCGCCGGTAAATAGACAAAACCCAAGCTACCTGACGGCAGTTGTTGCGCCGACCAACCGCTAACGATAAAACCCAGCGCCCCAGCAATCGCAATTGGAATCCCAATCGCTGACGAAGTACCAATCGCCGTTTTAACCGGCACATTGCACGCCGTCATAAAGGGCACCGATAAAGAGCCGCCGCCAATCCCCACCCAGCTCGACAACATGCCAATGCCGCTGCCTACCAGATTCATTCCCAATACATTGGGCAATTGCCGAGTCGGCTTGGGTTTGAGGTCCAGCAGCATTTGCGCGGCAATTACATAGGCAAAAATAATAAACAGCCACTTTAAATGCACCGCCGAAATCCAAGCGGCAATTTGCGCGCCAATAAACGTACCGAGCACAATGCCAAGGCTGATCTGCCGCACAATATCCCAACGCACTGCGCCTTTTTGCGCATGCGCTCGGACACTGGCGGCGCCAGTAAAAATGATGGTCGCTAATGAAGTGCCAATGGCTAAGTGCTGCTGATGCTCGGGGGCGACACCGGTCCAATGAAAGACCCACAATAAAGCCGGAACAATCACTAAACCGCCGCCTACGCCTAATAAACCGGCTAAAAATCCAGCAACAAGGCCAACAGCAAGGCAGGCAAGAATGGCTTCAAGCATGGATAGAGCATCTCATTTGGTTAGGGGTAATCATTTTTATATTCTTGCTGATTATGCCGCTTTTTAGCCTAGCTGCCATTCACCTTGAATATTTTGACGATCTGCGTATTCATTTAGCAAATCATACAGGCGTAATTGATTTAGTTTGAGTGCCAAAGCGCAGGCTGAATCACCTTGTTGATTACGCAGATGTGGATTAGCGCCATGCTGTACTAGCCAAATAGCGGCATTAAATTTTTGATTTGCCGTTGCTTTATGCAGCGCAGTCCAGCCTTCCTGACTTTGACGATTGATACCCAGCGTACCACTGTGATGAATGATGAGTTGCATAACGGCAAGATGGCCACCGGCAGCGGCTTGCATTAATGGCGTAATGCCTTTGTCGCTGGCTTGTTGCACATTCAGTTGGTGGCCCATTAAGAGCTTCACCAGCTCGGCATTGCCATTGAGTGCGGCCCAATGCAGTAGGGTATAACCATGCCGATCTTTGGCGTGTAGATTGGCTTTGAGGGCAATTAATTGCACCACAATATCCAGTTTTCCGGCAAAGCAGGCATGCATAATTGGCGTCCAGCCAGCTTCATCTTGTTGCTCGATTGGCATTCCAGCGCGGATAAACACTGGTAATAAATGATAATGCCGCTGCTCTATGGCTTGATGTAGGCCTTTTTGACTCACACTATGGCCGTGTTGCGTCAAGATGGCTTTCGCATCGGGGTCCATTTTGATGGGGGGAATATGCCCCCATAGATCGGCAGTTTGTGCGGGCAAGGCATCGAGTGCCACTTGTAGGCGAAAAATCTCGGTGGCTATCGCTTTGGGAAAGCCATCTTGTTTTTGCTGACCTTGGATTAGTAAATCATTAAAGCAAGCATCGAGCTGGTTTTGCTCCCAGCTTTGCATAATGCGCGCCAAGACCTTGGGGTAGCTCGCCTCGAGTTGACTAGGAAATTGATTCGGCCCGAGATGTTGCCGCAGGTGATCGATAAGAATTTGGACGTGAAGCATAACGCTGCCCATTTATGGAATCAGGACAGCGTCATTGAATCATTGAGTGCGGCGACGTCGCGCCGAAACAATACCTAAAATTTAGGCCAAAAATACCTTGACCTTACTTTTGCGTCAGCCAGCGCGCGGCATCGAGTGCGTAGTAAGTCAAAATTGCATCGGCACCCGCGCGTTTAAACGCCAAAAGACTCTCTAGCACCACACTTTGCTCATCGAGCCAGCCATTTTGGCTGGCCGCTTTGAGCATGGCGTATTCACCGGAAACTTGATACACAAAGGTTGGCACTTTAAATTCATCTTTCACGCGGCGAACGATATCGAGATACGGCATGCCGGGTTTGACCATCACCATATCAGCGCCTTCGGCCAAATCGAGTGCCACTTCATGCAAGGCTTCATTGCTATTGGCGGGGTCCATTTGATAGGTATATTTATTGCCCTTACCTAAATTGCCCGATGAACCGACCGCATCACGGAATGGACCGTAAAACGCTGAAGCGTATTTGGCTGAATACGCCAAAATCCGTGTGTGAATATGGTCTTCACGATCTAAAGCGGCACGAATCGCGCCAATGCGGCCATCCATCATATCGGATGGTGCCACCATATCAGCACCGGCTGCGGCATGGCATAAAGCTTGGCGTATCAGCGCATTTACGGTTTCGTCATTTAACACATAACCGTGTTCATCAATAATGCCGTCTTGCCCGTGAATGGTATACGGATCAAGCGCAATATCAGTAATTAAGCCTAGGTCAGGAAAGCGGCGTTTCAGTTCTTCGAGCGCCCGTGGCACTAAACCACGGCGATTCCAGGCTTCGGCAGCGTCGAGTGATTTAAGCTGCGGCTCAATCACTGGAAATAAAGCTAAAGCGGGAATGCCCAGTTTTACGGCTGCTTCCGCGGTGTAATACAGTTTATCGAGGCTTTGCCGCGTGACGCCGGGCATAGAGGCGATGGCTTCTTCGCGGTTTTTTCCATCTAACACAAACACCGGCAAAATAAAGTCATTGGCACTTAAGCTGTTTTCACGCATTAAACGCCGTGAAAAGTCATCGCGGCGCATGCGGCGCAAGCGAGTGTGTGGAAAGGGGCGATTGCTGTGCATGCGATTCTCCTGATGATTTAGCCAGCAATTTTATCTGAGTCGGCAACAAAATACTGTTGTGATTATTGCTAGTGGATTTATCTAGGCAATGGCCATTTCCTAGATTAATTTCTACGACAAAAATAAACAAGTAAGGTTGTTGATGGGAGAATGATGCAAACGACGTATTTTTAGCCAGCAAATCGGCGATATACCGATACAATCGGTGAAGCGGTTATGTCACGGTGTGATCAATCAATAGGTGGATATGATGAGAAAAATAGTCGGCTTAATCTGCATCTTGCTGCTGGCATGGACGAGTTTGGCTTACGCGGCTGAGGAAAATTCATTCCTTGCCAATACCGAGGCCAGCCAAAATGAAGACAATGAGGCACTACCTTTAACGGTGGACAACCGTACTTTGGCAGTGTTTCGCGTCGGCATTTCTTCATATACGCAAAGAGATCGCGTTGAGGCGGCTAAATTACGCCTGGCGCGCATTATCAAAACCAAAGGCTTAGGCAAAGTCAGCTCAATGCCGGTGATCCCACCTGGGGTTGGCGTGGCGATTTTGCTCGATGGACAAATGGTGTTTACGATTCAGCCCGGTGATGTCAATGAGCTGGCTGGTGAAACCATGGTTTCTGTCGTTGAGAAGGCGACTGAACAGCTCAGTATGTTGATCAATGATCGCCGTGAATTAAATAATCCGAAGCAACTACTATTTGCCGGATTACATACCCTCGTTGCTTCGGTGGTGCTGTTTTTAGGTTTGTGGATTTTAAGCCGTGCTCGGCCGCGAATGCTGAAATTAGGGCATAGCTATTTAGCCCAGCCGATTGCGAGAGTCGCGAAAAACACCGTCGGTGTGACCATTGCATCTTTAAATCAGTCTTTGCAATGGGTGGTGCGGATTTTCTTGGGGCTGCTGATTTTGTCCTTGCTGTATAGCTGGGCAAGCTATGTGTTTTTGCAGTTTCCACTCACTCGCGCTTGGAGTGAGAATCTCAACGTCACGATTTTTGGCTTTTTGGGCAAAGCCGGCTTGGCGGTACTTGATGCCGTGCCTGGTTTGTTAGTCGTGGCGTTTATTGTGGTGTGTACCCGTTATTTATCGATGTTGATGGCATTCTTTTTTAATCGCATTGAACGCGGCGAGCTGAGCTTTGCTTGGTTTGATCGTGATACTGCCGGTACGACGCGGCGCATATTATCAGTACTGATTTGGCTGTTAGCCTTGGCAATGATTTACCCGTATTTGCCGGGTGCAAACACCGAGGCATTTAAAGGCTTGTCGGTGATTCTTGGTTTAATGGTGTCGCTCGGTGCTTCAAGCGTGGTGGGGCAATTTGCCAGCGGCTTTATTTTGGTTTACTCCAAATCGCTCAAGCAGGGTGAATTTGTGCAAATTGGCAATACCGAAGGCACTGTGGCGCATATTGGTTTGTTTGCGACCAAGATTCATACCAATTTACGTGAAGAGATTAGCATTCCTAATTCGGTGTTATTTGGGCAAAACGTCGTTAATTACTCACGCTTGGCCACCAACGGCGGGGTGATTTCACAGATTGTTGTGACCATTGGCTATGACGTGGCTTGGCGGCAGGTTGAGGCGATGCTATTGATGGCCGCGCAGCAAACTGCTGGCGTTCGCGCGGACCCGCCACCAAGGGTATTTCAAACCGGCTTGCTGGATTTTTATGTGGAATATCATTTACGCGTGGCGCTCGATGAGCCGCAGCGGCGGATGGAAATCTTGCACGATTTAAATGGCAAGGTTCAAGACGTGTTTAATACCTATGGCATTCAAATTATGTCGCCAAACTATCGCGCTGACCCCGAGCAAGAAAAGCTCGTCCCGGTAGAGCAATGGTATCGGGCACCGGCGAAGAAGGAATAAAAAGCGTTATTTTTTAGATGTGGGTATGTCTTTCAAGGCTATTTAATATATTGGCTTTACCGATATACCCATTGAGAATGGGTTACTTAAGTGTGGCGATTTTTGTTAATGGTTTGTTCCAGCGTCTTGAGTAAAACGGGTTTGGCCAAAAAGTCATTCATTCCGGCGGCGATAAATTCAGAGCGAGATTCCGCCAGTGCATCAGCCGAGAGGGCGATAATCGGAATCTGGGCATAATCGCCACCTAATTGACGAATTTGTCGGGCAGCTTCAAGTCCATCCATAATTGGCATATGGCCATCCATCAGTATCATGTCATAGTGTTTTTGCTGAATCATGGCCAGCGCTTCAGCGCCATCGCTGGCATAGTCGACTTGATGGCCTAAATTGGCCAGCATCGCGCCCACGACTTTTAAATTGATGGGATTATCATCGGCAGCAAGGATGGACAGACTGGCGCCCGTTTTTTCGGTCTTTATGGTTGGCGCGGTGATTTCAGGTGCTGCGCAATCATGGCGAGGTAATAGCACGGTAAATTGACTGCCTACGTCTAATTTGCTTTGCACATCAATGTGCCCCTGCATTAATTCAGTCAGCGTCAGCGATATTTCTAGCCCTAGACCTGTGCCGCCATAGCGGCGAGCGGTGCTTTTTTCGGCCTGTTGAAAGCGCTTAAATAATCGAGACAAGCCTTCTGGGGTCATGCCGATCCCAGTGTCAATAATGATAAATATAATGTCTTTTTGATTGCAGGAAACGCAGAAACCGACTTCGCCTTCTTCGGTGAATTTAATCGCGTTACCGAGCAAATTGAGTAGAATTTGTCGTACCCGAACAATATCGCCAAGCTGCCATTCTGGCGTATTTTCGGCTAATGCTAATGTCAGATTGATTTTCTTTTCATTGGCGCGCACTCGCATTAAGCGCATGCATTCGCGAAGTAATTGATGCAGAGAATAGGGAATCGCTTCAAGCTCGATTTTGCCTGATTCAAGGCGGGATAAATCTAAAATATCATTCAGTAAAGCCAATAAATGTTGCGCTGAACTGCGTGCGGTAACGACGTAGTCTTTTTGTTGCTCACTAAGCTCCATGGTCGATAAAACGTCAAGCATCCCTAAAATTCCGTTCATGGGGGTGCGGATTTCATGACTCATATTGGCCAAAAAAACACTTTTGCTTTGGCTAGCTTGTTCGGCACGAGAGGTGGCACAGGCAAGGGCATTATTGAGGGTTTCTAAATCTTTGCTGCGTTTGTGCTCTAAGCCATATTGGCGATACAGCAATAAGGTGAATGCAATCGTTAGCCCAAGTAGCAATAAAATCATGCCGGAAATGACCGCAGATTGCTCTTTCAGGGTGTTAGCGTAATTTTCTGCGTTATGCAGCGTGTTGTCTTTGGCAATTTGAATCATGTCTAAAATGATGTTTTGCAATTGACTCAGATCGTTTCTAAGTTCGATTATTCTTTCGTGGTTATATTTCAGCGGAACATTGGGCCCGAGGTATTGATCGGTTTTTTTGATAAATGCGTGTAATGTTTTTAAATTATTTTGAATCATCGCGCTATCGTCATTTCCGACGTACGACGAATTGGTAATGACATCGACGCGACTAACAAAAATGTCATAGCGCATTTGCAAGGTGTTGATTTGTTCTGCGTTGGGCTCGCTCAATAGGTGTTCTACTTGGTCGGTGAGGCGAAAATATTCATAGCCTAATTGGGCATAGGCCCACACATCACTATCAGCCCCGATGCGGGATGATTTTTGTAGTACTTCATATTGCCTGTTCAGCATGAGCATCGTGCTGACAATAATGAGTAGCACCACAATCGCAATGACTGAAAGTGGGCCTTTACTCAGAGGCTTCAGCCGCATGGTTTTATTCAGCCTTTATGGAAACCAGCTGCCAGATCGAGCGCGAGAAGTAAGTTCTATTTTGCAGCTCTTTATTACTATCAAAAGGATAGATAAGAAATAGCGGCCCTTTATCACGAACGCTAAACGCTTTGCCATCGATGGTTCTGGCGATAATTGGGCCTAGATCAGCATCACTGCTGGGTATGATGATGGTGTAATCATTAATGGCTTTTAATTTAAGCTGTTTGCCTTTGCTGCCAGCGAGGGCCAGCACATCTTTTAGTGAAGGCCCAGTAAATGTATGAACGCCGTTATACCAAGGTGAGCTCGTTCGAATGCTTTTTTGTGGTAATTGATTCAGTTGTGCGTCATCAAGCACTAAATTGTCGCCTTGATTATGTTGGCTAATATTGCCGCTCAAGGTTAATACGACATTGCCTTTAGGCGCTTCCACTGCATTAGCACACCATGTACTGACTAATAAGAGGCTGGCAAGGCATAAGCTTTTTAGTTTCATGACATTTCTCCATGCAATTTAGGTAGCAACATTTCGGTATGCTTTCATTTGTCACTATAGATCAGCGAGGAATCAAGGTTGCCGCTGAATCTTTGACTTACGCCAAATGTTTAGTTTGTGTTTTTTTATTTGTGGGTTAGTAGAGTATTTTTGAAAGGATATTTTGCGCTACCGGCTAGGCTGCAACTATAAAGAAGCTACCCTTAAATAGTGAGGCGCCCTTATGGATCCACATATCAGTGGCGTTAGTGCATTACAACAGTCGGTTTTGATTCATGAAGAAGTCAAAGAGGTGGTCGTCAGCTGTTTTGAAATCAATTTAATGGGCTTAAATGCCATTATTTTGGCCAAAAAAGCGGGGGTGCATGCCAGAGGTTTTGGTGTTATCTCAGGAGAATTGCGCTCTTTAAGCTTGGCACTTCAGGCTGAAATGCATCGACTTGGTTTACTAGCGCAAGAATTACTCAATTCGGCAACCACTCGTTTGCAAGCTGAAAGACGTTTGGCGCGCTTAACCGATGCTGCTGCATTTTCAGCAGAGGTCGCTGATTTACTCGCCCCAGCCATGGAAAAAACTCGCAATAAAATGGTGGTGTTTAAAGGGGGAAGTAAATTTGGCGAATGCCTTGATGATGCATATCAAACCTGTACTTTTGGTTTGGTTTTAGCGCGTTCTGCTCGCATTGAGTCCGCATATAGCGGTGAATTACGCACCATTTTGGCTGAGTTATCCGAAGAGTTTGCCCAAAAAATAACCACGGTCTTACCGCGTCTTGATGCGTTACGCCAAATCACCCAAAACCTTGCCTGAGATCTTGCCGAATGAAAAAAGCTCAATTGATTGCCAGTGCTGCTGATCATCGTTGGTTCGCCATTTCGCGTGATCCAGCCCGCCCAAATTATTTGATTGATACCAATGAATATGTTGTGACCAATGGCAACGACAGTATTCTTTGTGATCCTGGTGGTTCTGAGGTTTTTCCGGCGGTCTTTGCCGCGTTATCCGAAGTCGTTGATCCGCGCACGATTCAACGGATTTTTTCTTCGCACCAAGACCCCGATGTGATTTCTTCTTTGGGTCTGTGGCATGATTTTAATCCTCAGATTAAATGTCATGTCTCTGGCTTGTGGAGTGGTTTTATTCCGCACTTTGGTGGTGAAGACAACACCATTATTGGTATTCCCGACGAGGGCGGCACCTTGATGTTAGGCGAAGCACCGTTGACGATTGTGCCGGCGCATTATTTACATTCTTCAGGTAATTTTCATTTATACGATCCAGCTTGCAAATTATTGTTCTGCGGTGACATTGGCGCCGCTTTATTGCCTGATGCGCATGCGTCGTTGTTTGTTGAAGATTTCGATCATCATATTCGTTACGCCGAAGGTTTTCATCGTCGCTGGATGGGCAGTAATACGGCTAAAAAGCGCTGGATTGAGAAAGTGCGCGAGCTGGATATTGAGTTGTTGTGTCCCCAGCATGGGGCGATTTACCGTGGTGCGGATGTGAAGCGATTTATTGATTGGTTTGATGCGTTAAAAGTTGGCCTCGATTAGCACTTGATATTCGGCATATTCACCCATAACTAATACGGGTAAGCTATTGAGCAATTATTTTATAACCCAGCTTGATGCTGGGTTTTTTATACCCAAAGATAGGATTTAATCATGGCGATTATCGTAAACGGCGTTGAAATCAGCGAAGCAAGTATCGAAAGCGAATTGGCGCAACACGCCGAAGCAGAAAGCCCGCGCGATGCGGCAATCCAAGAATTGATTTTGCGTGAATTATTATTGCAAACAGCCAAAAAAGAAGGCATCACTGCACCAACAACTGAAGAAATCATCGGCACTTTGCTAGAAAAAGCGATTCCTGTTGAAGAAGCAGACGAAGCGGCCTGCCTTGATTTTTACAATAGCAACCCAGAAAGCTTTACACGTGGCGAAATGGCTTCAGCTAACCACATCTTGTTCCCATTGGGCGAAGGCTTGACTGCTGGCATCGCTAAAGCAAAAGCGGAAGGTGTGTTGGCAGATGTATTGGCCAATCCAAGCAAATTTGCTGATTTGGCTCGCGAACATTCAACTTGCCCATCAAGCGCGCAAGGCGGTAGCTTGGGTCAATTTGGCCGTGGTCAAATGGTGCCAGAATTTGAAGAAGCGATTTTCTCGACTGAAGCGGGTGTGATTGTGCCTACCTTGGTAGAAACGCAATTTGGTTACCACATCATTGAAGTGACTGCGCGTAGCGAAGGCGAAAGCGTTTCATTTGAAGAAGTGAAAGAACGCCTACAAGCCTTCTTAACTGATATGGCTGGCCGCAAAGCAATGCATGATTACCTCGGCAAATTGGTAACTAGCGCCAAAATCGAAGGTTATTCATTACCTGCAATGGCTTAATGCCGATTGCGTAACTGAATGGCGGTAAATGCTAAAAGCCAGATCGTCGATCTGGCTTTTTGTTTGGTGCCACCGTTATTTGTATTTAAAGTGAATCATCAATTTGTGTGAATGAATGTGAGTGATATGAGCGAATCTGTTGCAGCACCACCGTTTTTGCCGTTTTTGTTTCCATTACTGAATGAATTTCCAACTGAAATTCGGCAGCGTTTGGTGCAAGGCGGGATTGAGCGGCATGTGAAGGCAGATACCGTGATTTGCACTGAAGGCGCTAAAAGCGAACATATTTTGTTTTTATCGAGCGGTATTTTAGCCATTACAGCGAACGAAGATCTGGGCAAACGCGCTTTTTTATATGGCTATATGCCGGCGGGATCAATTGCTGGATTGCAAATGTTATTTAATGAGCGCATAAATACCTACTGTTTGACCAGTGCGGTTGATAGCCATTATTTGCTGATTGGCATCGACGATTTGCTTCAGGCTTTGCGCGAATATCCTTTGGCTTGGCAAGCCTGCGCCAAGGAGCTCGCCACTGGTGTTAAATTTTTGCTCAATTTTGTAAATTTGTTATCCCATGCCAGTGGTTATCAAAAATTACGTACTTTTTTGGGCTGGTTGGAACGAAATGCACAAGCGAGCCCTAATCAAGTGGGTTTGGATTTAAGCCAGCAAGAGATTGCAGCCCGGATTGGTTTGTCTCGAGAAATGGTCAATCGGATGCTGGCTGAGCTGAAAAAAGGCGGCTATATCGAGCAAGATGAGCGTGGCCGTTTTCATATTTTGAAGCCCTTACCCAAAAAATTCTAAACAAATTGGATTTGTCATCGTGGTGTGCGAAATGTCACTGCGGCTTGTTGTTGCGTTGTCGCTCACCTAAGATCGGCCAATCTAAAGTATTCACCTCGATGTTGTTCAAGTCGTAGATCTCGTCATTACCCAAATAATCCCAAATTGCTGATCCGATCGCCTAATTCCGGCCGTTGGGGACCGCTGCATTTTTGGGATTTTATTTTCGTACTAAACTCAGTCGATCTACACGCCGCTCTTTGGCGCTCCGTTTAGCACTTGCCAAATTGGATGCAGCATCAGGATGAATTGAAAAATATTTTAATTGGAGCTAGTCATGCAAAAGAAAGTTTTAGTTCGTTGCCTGTTGGCCTTGCCTTTGGTGTTGGCCTTAGCCCAGCCGGTGCAGGCGCGCAATGACAATCGTTTAGCTAAAGGCGCTGTGATTGGTGGCGTACTTGGCTTGGCGGCGGGTAATGGCCTTAAAGGTGCTTTAGGCGGCGCTGCAATTGGTGGTGGTTTGGCCGCAGTGAGCAGCGATGGTTATCGTGGTCGTCGTGCCCAGCGCGGTGCTAAAAAAGGTGCGGTAGTTGGGGCTGTGATTGGCGGTATCGCCGGTAATGGTTTACGTGGAGCCTTAAAAGGCGCCGTCGCTGGCGGTGCAGCTGGCGCCATTATTAATCATTAATTCATTATTTTTTGGAGCTTTTACCATGAAACTTATCGCCCTTACTTTGAGCCTAGCGCTATTGTCACCTTTTGCTGCAGCAAAAGACGCTAAACCCGCTACTCTGCCAAGCTTGCAAGATGTTGCACATTTGAGCTGTACCGAAATGTGGTTAGAATCGGGCAAATCAGTAGATAAATTTTTCCATGCAGTAGAAACCATGGCCGGCTATTTATTGCAAAGCCGTGATGAGACTTTCCCTGATCAACTCGAGGCGGGTAAGCAATTTGGTGAGCGCATCGATGTAGCATGCCGTAAAGCACCAGATCAATTGCTCATTTCTGCTGTTGATATCGCCTTGCGTGAGACTTTGGCAACCATCAAAACGCCAGCGAAGTAATTCGCAACGGTCTAAATAGTAAAAAGCCAGATCAACGATGATCTGGCTTTTTTATGCGGTACAAAATTAGTTTTGTAAGATTTTCAGCGGCACACGCAGCATATCGTCACCTAAGCCAGCAAAATACCAAATAATGCCAATGAGCGCCGCCACGGTGAGTAAATACCAAACCAAAGAAAAAATCTGTCCATAGCGATCTAGCGGCAATAAATGGCTTTGATGTCGAGCTCGCCATTCAAAAACGATCTCTAAACTACCAATAAATAATAAAAATCCGAGTAAGGCGAGGCCGAAATGGTAGCTCACCCACACGCCCAATAGGGCAGCAACAATACAGGCGATTAAACCGAGCACGCTATTCATTGAAAAACTAATGCTCTTTAAAATATGCCCACCATCGAGTGGCAAAATCGGCAATAAATTAAATAAATTGAGTAGGGCGTTAAAGGTGGCCAAGCCGGCAAAAAAGACATTGCCAGTCAGCCAATACGCCACGCAAGACGCCAGCGATAACAGTAAGCCAAAGCTCGGCCCCATAATGGAAATGACCACGTCTTGCCAGCGAGTGTTGATTTTTTCATCCGACAGCGCCAAGCCACCTAAGAATGGAATGAGGTAAATCCCTTTGGTTTTCATCCCAAAATATTTCATGGCGCGAATATGGCCGTATTCATGAAAAACCAAGCACGCCAATAAAGCCAGCGCAAATTGGAAGGAAAACAACCAAGAATAAGCCGCAACACTCGCGCCAGCCAGCGCCACTTTAATCAGTTTGGCGCTTTTAAATAGTTTTAACGCTAAAACTCCCAGACCCAGCAAACTGAGCTTATTGATCTTTTGATGCGGAACGACTGGGCTTTGTCGCTCAATATCCTGAGTATTACGAGTCCCCTTGGCAACAACCGTTTGATCAATCAATAAGCGATAGTCCAAAACAAAAGGTTGCCATTGCAAATGGGTTTCAAGGCGAATGTGTTGTTCGCCAGACATGGGGTCATTCAGCGTAAATTGCAGTGCGCTGGCGCCTTCACGATCGGCTGAGGCGGCTTTTTCTGCGACCAGTGTGTTGTTCCAAAACAGCTGTTGCCAGCCGGCTAAGCTGCCTTCGAGTCGCAAAGGTTTGCCTAGGCAGTCAATATTTAGTAATTCCACGGTATTTCCAATTCTTCCATCAATAAAAGTGAGGTCGTTGACGACGTTATCGTTGGTATTTGATCTTGGGCCACATTTTGAAGCAATTTCGCGTGCTTGAGTTTGTATTGTGATTGAACACGCAGTTTTTCATGCTCAAACAGAGGCCACATTGCTGGTGGTATTAATCAATTGAATGATTTGGCTGGGTTTATTTGAAATCAAAGATGTTTATTGATTGCACGGGTATAACGATAAGCTTGTGCTGAATGACAGCATATATGCGCTATGATTTGCCCCCTTTTGAAATTGGTGTTGATTGAATGCAACAAGGAAAACAAATGCGTCACCTCATTATTCTTACCGCAATGAGTCTTGCTTTAGCCGCTTGTGGAGAAAAACCAGCTGCAGTGGAATCCACTGCGTCGGTAATCAATGCCGAAACTGAAAAAAACTTACAAAACTGGTTCAGTCAAACGATGCAGCCTTTGCAGACCTTAGATGCCGCTCAAGCCACTGATCAGCAAGATTTGGCCGCTTTTGGTGCTGCCGTGGGGGATGCACGTTTAGTGGTGCTCAATGAAGACAGTTACGCCGATAAAAATGCCTATGAATTGATGAATCGACTAGTGCAATACCTGTATCAGAACAAAGATTTTGAGGTGCTATTGATTGAAAGCGCGATGTTTGACGTCGAAGGTATCTGGCGTAGCGCCACCGAGAAAGACGCCAGTGTGGTCGAATTAGCGCCGGGCCGGGTGTTTTATATGTATTCACAAACTGACGCCAGTCGCAAAGCCTTGGCGTATATCGATCAGGCACGCAGCAGCGAGCGGCCGCTGATTTTAGCTGGATTTGATCTTCCGCTTGCTGGATCGACGTCGATTAACGAATTATTGCCGACGATGACGCAATATCTACAGCAGAAAGGCTCAAGCATTCCGGCGCAGGCCAATTGGCCTGAATATCGCCAAGTGGCTAAACGAGCCATTGAGCTCAATAGCCAGGGCATGGATTTAACGCAATTTAAGCAAGTGAGCACCCAGCTCAAAGCCGAGCTGTGTCAAAACGCCGCTACTGGGCAAACGCCATTGCGTGAATCGGCCGGTTGGTGGTGTCAACAAGTCAAATCGATTGAAGCCAGCGTTGGCCGCCAACAGCATACCGATGACGCTAATTATGACTTACGTAACCCAGTGCTAGCTGACAATGTGCAATGGCTGCTTGAGCAACCCTTTGCTGGTAAAAAGGTGATTGTTTGGACTAATTCATCGCATGGTTTGCCACAAGTCAGTGGTGTCGATCCAGCGACGCAGCAGCCAATTTACAGCATGGGCTGGCATTTAAAACAGCGCTTTGGCGAGCAAGTTTATATTGCGAAATTGGCCGCGCTGGGTGGCAAAACTAATAAGTATTGGGATACTGGCGTTCAGGATGTTGTGCTAGCGCCAAATACCCTAGAGGCGTTATTAAAACAATCCAATTTGAAAGCTGGCTTTATTCACGCGCCAACAGATCCGGCTTTGCGCGCGCAGTTAGCGCAATTTAAATCGCCAGCGAAGTTTGCGACCGATTACCAAGGTCTCTTTTTCTACCCACAGGCCGAACCAGCACTACAAGGCGAACACGCCATTGTGCCTTTGCCTTAAGCGAGTTGGCGCTGAAAAAAAGCCAGTTCATTGTGAACTGGCTTTTTTATGCAGTAGATTATGGCTTTGCCAATTGATATGCGTGTAGTTGCTATTTAGGCAATGTTTTCAGATTTGATGCTGTGCCGCGCTCGTCGAGCTGGGGCTTTAAATCCCGTTTAAGCGCACCGAGTGAGGAGAGAGACAAACAGCTATATCGTTTGGCTCACGACGATCGAGGGCACAGCGGAGCTGGGCGCGCTCGGGTCGCCTTTCTTTTCCCCTCTTTTCTTTGGCGAGACAAAGAAAAGAGAGTCCTCGTCGCGGACTGCGACTGTAAAACAGTGTGCCGCAGGCACTTAAAACCATCAACACGTAATCTGAACATTACCGCTATTTATTAGGTATATCAATATATCGCTTATTGAATAAAGCGGGCATTGCTATACCTATCTAAGCGTGTAGATGCTGCGCTTGTCGTGATGGGGCAACGGTTTCGGTGGCGGCTTTGGGTTTGTGTTGTTTGCCAGCGTAATCGCTTTCCAGTAAAGCGCCTGCCGCGACGGCTGACATACCTTGCGTTTGCAGCCATAGCGCGACCATTTTCGCTAAGCGATCGAGCGCGATACGATGCGTGGCGTCGGTGCTGGCGTAGAGCCAGTCGGCAAACGCCATAAAGTTAGCAAATGGCGCGTCGCCCAATAGCACTGGCAGCGTATTGGCAAAGCGCCCCGAATTGGCGACCAAATCCCAGTAACGCGCAAAGCGCACCAAGCGCTGCATGGTGGTGAAGTCGATGTCGCGATTGGCCAAGATGGTGTACGGCGGGAACGGGTCGTACACCATGGCAAATTCGGCGGTATGGCGAATAATTGGCGTGCCGCGCAGGCGTTTTAAAATCCCAAATTGAATTTCATGCGGCTTAAGCGCATACAGTTGATCAAAGCCAACGCCAAAACTTGCCACGGTTTCACCGGGCAAGCCCGCGATTAAATCTACATGCATATGCGCGTGTGAATTTTCCACCAGCCAGCGGATATTCTCGGCCGCTTTTTCATTATTTTGCTTGCGGCTGACCAAGGTTTGTACTTCGGGATTAAAGCTTTGAATGCCGATTTCAAACTGCAGGCTGCCTGCCGGGAATGCTTTAATGCCGTCTTTAAGCGCCTCCGGCAGATGATCGGGCACCACCTCAAAGTGCGCGAACACCGGATCATCCGGATGCGCGGCAATTTTATCGAGGAAGAACTGCATAATGCGCAGGCTGGTTTTGATATTGAGATTAAACGTGCGATCGACAAATTTAAATAGCCGCGCGCCGCGCTGATACAGCGTTTCCATCTCGGCCAAAAAGCGCTCTAGCTCAAATGGCCACGCGGTTTTATCTAGCGCTGAAAGGCAAAATTCGCACTTAAATGGACACCCCCGTGAAGCTTCAACATACAGCGTGCGGTTTTTGATGTCGTCATCGGTATACAGCGAATACGGTAGTTGTAAGTCATCCAGCTTGGCTTGCACGCCGACATGGATTTTCATTAAGGGCTGTGGGCCATTGAGAATCTGGCGACACAAATCAGGCAGCGTCACCTCGCCCCAGCCGGTGATGACAAAATCAGCGTCTTTGACAATCGTTTGCTCCGTGGTCTCAAAAGAGACTTCCGGACCGCCGAGGATGATTTTGATGTGCGGCGCAACGCGCTTAATCAGCGCCACCAAGCGGGCGGTTTCTTCAACGTTCCAAATGTAAACGCCAAAGCCGATGATCTGCGGATTTTTGGCCAACAGACGCTCGGCAAACTCCGTGGTTTTACCGCCAATCACAAACTCCATGATTTCAGTTTGCGACTGCAAATCGCCCATATTGGCCTGCAAATAGCGCAATCCTAGCGAGGCGTGCGTGTAACGGGCGTTGAGCGTGGACAAGATGATGGTCATGGCGGCAGAAATTCAAAAGCGAAAACGCTATTTTACGGGTTTCAGCCGGGCTTGGTTGACGTTTGTTTTGAACGGCGATCTCTAGTGGGTATAAGCTTGTAGTCTTTATTAAATAAAGTATGCATGCCTATACATTTGATTTTTTTAGGTAGTCATTTGCTTGGCTGGTAATCCAGCGAGTGAAGTCTGCGATTTTTTGGCTGGTGCTGCTCCGATCCGGCCAAACCAGCCAGTATGGGTATTGGTAGGGAACGCGAATATCGGTGATGGGGATCAGCGTGCCATTGGCAAAATGCGCTTCAACCAGCGAGCTGCGCGCCAGCATGACACCATGGCCTAGGCGTGCGGCTTCAAGTTCTAAGTTGCTGTCATTGTACGAATAGGTTGGCGTGGGCCGCCAATCGGCCAGCCCTGCCGCTTGGCACCATGTTGCCCAAGGGATTGCCGGATTGTGGATGATGGTCGCAGTTTTAAGCGCATTAGCTGATGTTGGCCGAGGTTGATAGCTGGGCGATGCGACGACTAATAGTTGTTCGTCCATTAAGTGGATTTGTTTCATCCCATCCCAGCCGCCTGCACCCATGCGGATCGCCATATCAAGTTGGCCATTATTCATTTCTTCAAAGCCCAAACCGGCCCGTAGCCAGATCGTATATTGCGGGTATTGGGCTTTAAAGTCGGGTAGGCGCGGCACCAGCCAATTGAGTGCAAACGAGGGCACGATGCCGATGGTTATGTCATTGGGTTTCGGGCGCGTCAGTACGCGCTGTGTGGCGTCTTGTAAATCGGCCATTGCGCCACGAATTCGTAGGGCATAAATGCGGCCTTCCTCGGTGAGTTGCAGGCGCTTTCCTTCGCGTAAAAACAAAGACACGCCGAGAAAATCTTCAATCGTTCGCAGTTGATGGCTAATGGCGCTGTGCGTCACATTGAGCGATTCGGCGGCTTTAACGACATTCCCTAAGCGCGCTACCGCTTCAAATGCCCGCAGTGCCGCCTGTGGTGGTAGTTGGCTCATTCTTTGTTCCTGCTGCAAAAGTATGAAATTGGTGTTGTGTGAATTTTATTCACATCAAGGCCAAAAAATCATCAGCGATCAGCGTTAGTTTATTGGATATAGTGAATCCATTATGCCAAAGGGATGATAGTTATGGTCACCTATCTACGATTGAATGTAGTAAAAAATGAATTATTGGTGGTTGAGCTGAGCCACCCTGCCCAGTTGTGGTGCGAAGAGGGGGGCGTCTGGTTGACGCACGATCAGTCAACGGAAGATGTTGAGTTGTATCGCGGCGAGCATCGAGAATTGGCGGCCGGTAAAGTGCTGATCGAAGGGGACGGGCGATTGTGTTTTTGTGGGGAAAATTTACAGCTCAGTCCTCAAAGTCAAGGCAATGCACTGGATTTGACTGGCGGTTTGATCGCCGCAGTGGCTTGAGGGGGATTTTGTAAGCAGCGTCATGCTACCGTCATTTGCTTACGGTATAAATCGCCTTCCTCTTTTTGCTGCGGATGTGGTTTATGTTGCAACGTCGTTCTTTCGTGCAGCGGGTACTGTACCGCTTGCGTCAATTATTGCTGAGCTTGGCGGGGTTTTTTTTGTTGCAGTATCTGCTATTTGTTTTGCCGCAAGCACTCGGCAACAACTTAACGCTCAGTGGCGCGATGTTGCCGATTTTGCTGTTGATCTTGTTCGCGTATGCCGCTGCAGCGTTGCTGGTGATTCGTAATGTTTGGCGCGGTTAAGCGTCGCTGGCGACAACGTGGATTTCTTCGCCTAAAACTTTAACCACCATGCCTGGGCGGATTTTGGCGGTTTTACGGCTTTCGAGTACGCCATCGACTTCGACTAAGCCTTCTGCGACCATCAGTTTGGCCGCGCCACCGGAATGTGAAATACCAAGGTTTTTAATTAAATCGCATAGCGCGATGTATTCGTTACGTAGTTCAAAAGTGTGGATTGCCATTGTGTCTGTCCTTATGGGTATTTGCTTGCAGGTCTTTTTAAGTAAAGTCTGCAGCTCAATACATCTAAAAAATAAGTGCTTGTCGCTGCGGGCGATCATTTAAACGGCCTGCGGCGCAGTATTAATGCGTGTTATCAGTAACGCTATTGCGCCAAAATGCCTAAGCCATGTTCCGCCAATAATGCCGCAGTATCGTGCAAGGGTAAACCCATGACACCGGTAAAACTGCCGTCCAGATGCGCGACAAATACGCCGCCCAAGCCTTGAATACCATACGCGCCGGCTTTGTCCATTGGCTCGCCGCTGGCTACATAAGTGGCGATTTGTGCGTCGCTCAGTTGGGCAAAGGTGACGCGGCTGACGCTTAATCGGGTTTGCACGCCATGTTCGTCGCGCAGTGCCAAGCTAGTCAGTACTTCGTGCGTATTACCAGAGAGTTTACGTAGCATCGCCGCAGCGTCGGCGGCATCCAGCGGCTTGCCTAAAATCTCATCGGCGAACACCACCGAAGTGTCGGATGCAAGCACGGGTTTGAGCGCCAAACCCATCGATATTAAATGTTGCCAGCCGGATTCGGCTTTTTCTACCGCCATACGAATCACGTAATCACGTGGCTGTTCGGCGGAGTGGGGCGTTTCATCGATAGGCGCGGCGATGCGTTCAAACATCACGCCGGTTTGCGCGAGTAATTCTTTGCGGCGTGGGCTGCCAGAGGCGAGGTAGAGTTGGGTCATAATGAAGATAAAGCCTGAGCAAAAAAGAAGGTAGAAATCAACCAGCAGCCGAGCGTGACGGCGTTAAACGGCGGTGCTTGCTTGCGCCAAGCGTGTCGCAGGCCAAATCCGATTAAGTACGCAATCACTATCAAGCCATAGAGTAGCAAAGCCCCCATGCCACGCTCGCCAATATCGGCAAATAGGGCTAGCACGCAAAACAGCATGATGGGAAGCAAGTAGCCCATGATGCCCGCCTTATTCTCGATGATAAGGATGGTTATTAATAATCGACACCGCGCGATACAGTTGCTCGGCGAGCAAGACGCGCACCATGCCGTGGGGCATCGTCATGGCTGATAGCTGCAATAATTGGTCGGCGCGTTGCTTAATACGTGGATCAAGGCCATCGGTGCCGCCGATAATAAACACCGTTTCGCGGCCGTCGATTTGCCAGTTTTTCATGTTTTCGGCGAGTTTCATCGTCGTCCAATTGGCACCGCGCTCATCGAGTGCCAATACGCGTGCGCCATCGGGAATCGCCGCCAAAATGCGATCGGCTTCTTCGCTCATCACTTGCTGCGGCGTGCGCGCGCTGATGCGTTTATCGGGCTTAAGCTCAGTCAGCGTTAGCGCAAAATCACGTGGCATGCGTTTGGCGTATTCGGTAAAGCCTTCAGTAATCCAATTCGGCATTTTGTGGCCGACAGCAATCAGTTGCAGTTTCATATTGATTTTTTACGGTAGTGACACGCCCGATGGTAACAGATGCGCTAGTTTTCGCGGTGACTCCGCGTTGTAGCAAGCGCACATTGCATGACTATGCATCGCTGACTACGCCTTGATTCGCCGCGAAAATCGCGTAAGCAGCGGCGGGAAAGCAAACGTCAACAGACCCTAGGTTAAAATAAAAACAGCCCGTCGAATAACGGGCTGTTGGCTGGTGAACTTGGCTTTATTCGCTACGTCCGCTGGTGACTTGTTCGCGTTTGATTTTCCATTTGCCGCCTTCGGAAACCAGATCAAGGGTTTTTTCAACAATGTCTTGATAGTTGCTTGAGCTGTAGCTTTGTTTAAAGGTCACTTTGGCTTGATCTTTGCTGACATTGCTGCAGCTTAAGTTATCAAATTTCAAAGTAATCGCGCCTTCTTTATTTAAGCGGCTACGGCGTTTATTTTCCCAATCAGCGCGAGTGCGCTTGCCTGAGGCTTCAAACTGGCTGGCATATTGCGCCAAATAGGCATCAACCTTTTTCTCTGCCCATTGGCTGCGCCAGCTTTCTACCATCTCGGTAATCGATTTATCGCAGCTATTATTGTTAGCTGGCGTTTCTGGTGTAGTAGGAACCACCGGTGTGGCAATACGTGGTGGTCGGCCAGCCAGAGCCGCCTCACGATCAAGTGCTACGGCTGGAATCAAAGCGCCCAAGCAGTTGGCTTTATCATCTTCTGCTTCGCCGCCGCCAAGATCAGAATCGGGTGCAATGTTTTCTAGTGGCGAGATTTGCAGTGCAGAGAGTAATTCATGCGCTTGGGTCAATACGCGGGCATACGCCAGCTGATGATCATATTCAGCGCGAACGAGGGCGCGTTTGGCTTCAAATAACTCGTTTTCAGTATCTAATAAGTCGAGTAATGAACGTTGGCCAATATCAAATTGACGACGGAATGCATCACGCGCTTTTTCGGTTGAGAGTACGTGCTGATCGAGGTATTTACGTTGTTCGGTGAGGCGATAAGTATCATTCCACGCAATTTGGGTGGTTTGGCGTAAATCGCGACAGGCTTTATCGCGCAATTCATAGGTGATATTGAGCTGTTCGGCGTATTGGCTGGCCAAAGCGACATCGCTGCCACCACGGAAAATATTGTAATCAACAATCAGCTGCGCTTTGCTATCGCGATAATTGCCATCAACATTGTCGCGATTTTTATCGTAACCATGCGCGGCGCGGAAATAAAGTTGTGGATAAAAACCACTCTTTTTCGCCGTCGCAGCAGCCCGCGCGCTGCGAATATTATAAATAGCAGCTAAAAAGCTGGGATTATTACGTAATGCATCTTTTAGATTATTTAAATCTTTTGGGCTAAATGAGCCTAAATCTGGGGCATCACTCATTTTTGCATCAGGCGCTACGCCAGTCAGGCGTTCATAGCGGGCAGAAACATCGAGTAAATTCGATGATTCAGTGAGCCAATTGGATTCGGCTAATGCTAAACGACCAGTTGCCATTTCTAAATCAACACGGCGACCAACGCCAGCTTCGACACGTTCTACAATTTGATTGTAGGTTTCTTTATGAATTGCATAATTGTCGCTCGCTAGTTCAACTAATTTGCGATAGCGTAATACATCTAAATAAGCATTGGTAGTTTCAAGCGCAGCGGCATCACTGGCGGCTAATAAATCATAATAGCGAGTGAGGCTGCCATAACCGAGACGGCGAACTTCTTCAGAAGTCGCAAAACCATCAAACAGCATTTGGCGAAATTCAATATTGTAGCTAGGGTGATTGAAGTTACCGGTTTTATTTTTTGGATCTTGCAGATTCTCTGTGCTTGCAATACCTTGAATATTTATATGTGGGTAGTATCCGCCACGCGCAACATCTTGTTCTTTTCCTGAGGCGCGAAATTCTAGCCATTTAGCACGAATTTCTGGATTACGTAATACAGTTTGTTCGACGGCATCGCGTAAAGTTGAAGCTGCAAAGCTGGTGGTGCTACTTAGAGTGAGGAATAAAATTGCAATTGTTTTTAGCTTCATATTTCTCAATGTCCAATTTAGTATGATGTATTAATGTTATAAGCGAGCTGATTTGTTGACTAGTTTACCTAAATGACTTCATTAATGCTCTAGTATTAACAATTACTACTATAGCCAAATCGTCGAGAAAAGATCGAAATGTTCAATTTGCAGCGTCCTGATTACGGATGGATTTGCAGCTTACTGTTGCTCACCATGCTTTGGGCATTTCCCGTTTTTTCAGCTTGGGATTTTGATCGTTTGCTTAAGTTAGCGCAACAACGTTATGCCGCCAACACGGTTAAAACTGTGGCAGAAATGCAGCAACTTTTGCTCAGTAGCAAAACATTACCCGAGGCCGATAAACTTAAACGAATTAATGAGTATATCAATCGTAGATTTCAGTTTGTTGAAGACCAAATATTGTGGAATCAAGCCGATTACTGGGCGACGCCACTCGAAATGATCGGTAAATCAGCTGGGGATTGTGAAGACTTTGCAATTATTAAATATATGGCATTAAAAGATACTGGGGTTTCTACTGATAAGTTAAGGTTAAGCTATGTAAAAGCCAAAATAGGAGGCACTAATAGTACAATTAGTCAGGCGCATATGGTCTTGACTTATTATAGCGAACCAGATGCTGAGCCATTGGTTTTAGATAATTTAATTAGTGAAATTCGCCCAGCAAGTCGCCGCCCAGATTTAACTCCCGTATTTAGTTTTAATCATGAAGGTGTGTTTGCTGGTAGTGGCAAGCAACCGTCGGCGTCGATTGATCGTTTATCACGTTGGAAAGATGTTTTATTGCGTATGCAAGCCGATGGTATTGACAATAAGGAATGACCACGTGTCTTTAATTCGCCAAGTATTATTACTAATAATAATCTCCACGTTGCTTGCTTTTATGGTGAGCTTAATTGTGAGCACATTGAGCGCACGAGATTATTTGCAGCAACAATTATTTACACAAAGTAGTGATAATGCATCGTCTTTGGCCTTGTCTTTGTCTCAGCAGGCCGAAGATCCGGCAATGATTGAGTTAATGACATCGGCTTTGTTTGATTCTGGGCATTTTGAGCTGATTCGATTTCGTGATCCACATAAAAAAATAATCATTGAGCTCAAAAATAAAGAGCTGCCTAGCAATGTGCCAGCTTGGTTTATGCAATTATTTCCGATTGATGTGGCATCGGGGCAAGCTTTGGTGAATAAGGGTTGGCAGCAGGCAGGTGCTGTAGAGGTCCGTGCGCATAGCAAATTTGCCTACGAGTCGCTATGGAGTGGCGTCGTTAAATTATTCTTTTGGATTATGGGTGGTGGGGTCTTAGTGGCCGTATTGGTTTGGGCGCTATTTAATCGCGTGCGCCAGCCGATTCAACAGATGATTGCACAGGCAGAGGCGATTAGCGAACGCCGCTTTATTACCATTGCCGAGCCGCCATATATTGAATTACGCCGCGTCGTTGCCGCAATGAATAGTATGGTGGTGCGAATCAAGCAAATGTTTGATGAGCAATCTGAGCGTATTGATCAGCTGCACCAAGATGTGAATCGCGACCAAGTGACTGGCTTAGTCAATCGGGCTTTTTTTATGGGGCGCTTGTCGGGTTTACTCAACGATGAAGATCGCAGTGGCCATGGTTTTTTACTCATGCTGCGGTTAAAAGATTTAGCCGAGATTAATCAAAATCTAGGGCGGCAAGCAACGGACCAATTGCTGAGCCAGATTGCAACGTGCTTGGCTCACTGGGATGATCAAGGTGAGGAGTGGGTCGCGGCTCGGCTAAATGGTTGCGATTTTGCTTTAACGATGCCCGCACTAGAGCATCCAACAGAATTTGTTGCTCAATTGCTCGCGTCCTTGGCAGCATTAAGCAGTATGGAGGACTTCATCCATATCGGTTATAGCGAGTTCAATCAAGGTGAATCAATTGGTGCTTTGCTGGCCAGAACCGATGCGGCATTGGCGCAAGCCGAGAATCAAGGCGTCATCAGTGCTGTGGCCGCCGAGGTGAATGTGGCGCTGGTGAATCATCCAAATACCTATTGGCGTACTTGCTTGCAGCAAGCAGTTCAATTGCAACAGTTTGTGGCTGCGCAATATCCAGTACTCGATTGGCAAGGGCGGGTGATTCATCAAGAGTTAATGCTGCGCCTACCTGAGGCCGGCAGCGATCGCTTATTGAGCGCCGGGGTCTTTATGCCTTTTGCCAAGCGTTTTGGTTTAACGGCTGAGCTGGATTTAGCGGCAATTCGCTTAGCAGTGAAAGAATTGCAGCAGCACTCGGCCAATTATGCAGTGAATTTAGATATTGAATCATTGAGTCATTTGCCATTTCGCGCTGAGCTAGTAAAAATCTTGCAAGGCTTAAGTTCTGAGATTCGCGCTCGCCTGTGGTTTGATATTAATGGCAATAGTTTTACGCAAGAGTTTGAAACGTTGGCCACCTTTGCGGCGGAAATGAATCAATTTAATGTCAAAGTGGGGATTGAACATTTTGGTCGCGCGGTAAGCAGTATGCTGCGCTTATATGATTTACCGTTGGCGTATTTAAAAATTGATGGCAGTTATATCCTCGATATTGATCAACATACTGGCAATCAACGCTTATTGAAAGAAATTGTCCGTATGGCCGATAGCCTTGGCATATTAACGATTGCCGAGCAAGTTCGCACCGAAGCTGAATGGCAGAAATTACAAGAGCTGGGGCTAGGTGGTGTAACGGGCTTGATTACCAAAGATAAAATCAAATAGAGCAAGTTTTATCGGCTGTTATTCATTGATACATTGAGTGGAAATTTGCGCGTTGCCGCTGGAATTTACCTTTAGATGAGTCAAGAAGCCTTAGGGTCAGTTGACAGCGTGGTGATGCAAATAAAAAAAGGCCAGATATTAAATCTGGCCTTTTTGTCATCCTGCTTAATCAGTAATCAGCCTTCCTTTGCTGAGTAGGTCATTGATGATGGCTTGATCACTACCTGATGTAGTGAGATCAACGCCTTGCAAGGTAATGACTTGGTCTTCTTTCGTTGTCCAATTGCCATTGCTAAATTCACCTTTGCTACTCACGTGAATGATGGTGTCTGAACCCGATTTCTCAAAGTGCAGATACTGGGTGAGGCTGCCAGTATTTTCGCCTTGGAGTAAGTCGCGCAGATCGAGTTTATCCACATCGCCCACAGCATTGCCTGATTTGGCGTTGTTGAAGTCCATCACCACATCACGGGCTGGTGCACCAGCAGTGCCTTGGTCTCCCAGCGTCCACTTAAAGGTGTCAGATCCCGCATCGCCGCGCAGAATATCGTTACCCGAACCGCCAACGAGTAAGTCATTACCTGCGCCACCGCGCAAGGCATCAATCCCAGCTCCACCAAACAGCTTGTCGTTACCAGCATTGCCATACAGAGCGTCTGAGCCATTCTCACCAAATACGGTGTCATTGCCGCTGCCCGCGTTGACGAGGTCGGTGACTGGCTGCATTTCATTCACAATACCAAGTACTAACTTATCGTTATTGGTTGTAGTGGATAAAGTACCGTCGGCACTGGTCATAAATTGACTAGCGAGGAAGAAGTTAGCATCTTTGGTGGCAACGGAATTGTTGTAATCTTGCGTTTCCCCCATGTAGATTAAGTCATTGCCGGCTCCCGCCTCAACGTGATCATTGCTGCCCCCAGTGAGGATGACTTGATCGTTACCAGTCGCGGTACTGGCGTAACTTTTTCCCGCACCGCCGCCAGTCGCTGAGTGATAGCCTGCAGTGGAGACTTGAATGACATTGCCAGCATCAGATTCTGGGCCTGTTACAAAGTATGAGCCGACGCCACCTTCATTTGAACCATCTAGGATATTGCTTTCAGGCACGACTTTGACCGTCCAAATCGCACTGGATGTGCCGCCGAAACCATCACTCACGGTGTAGCGGATGGTGGCTTCACCAATAAAGTTGGCGCTTGGTGTAAAGACTGGTAAGCCCGTTTTAGGATCAATGGTGACCACACCTTGTCCAGAAAGGAGTGTTGGCGTGCCAGTCAGCGTTAATTTATCGCCTTGCAAGTCTTTATCATTGGCTAGCAGATCAAGTGAAATCGCTTGATTGGCTTTGGTAAAGCTAAAGTCATCAACCAGTACCGGGGCAGTGTTATAGCGCGGTGGAATGACATTGATCGTCAATTTACTATTGGATTTATCTAGGTCGCCATCATTGTCGACCAAGGTAAAGCCAATATTCTCGCTGGCATTACTTTGTAAGTTTACTGGCGGCGTGTAGGTGTATTTACCATCATCCATATCAATGATGAATTGCCCACCCAATGCCGTAGTGACTTTTAAAGTATGCGTCACAGGGTCAAAGGTATAAGTGCTGCCATTGGCTGTGGTGGTGATGCTATTGCCCACAGTATTAAAGGTGTATTTCACCCCGTCAACGGTGATGTCGTTGATATGGCCGCCATCGGCACCAAACCCAGCGACCGCTGATCCAACTAGCCCACCAGTAATATTGCCTGCTGTTGGCGTGAGGATGGTATCGCGTAAGATCGGCGGCAATTGCGCCAAATTAGTGACGATAATTGAGTTCGCTTCGGTGCCCGATCCTGTACCGTTGTAAGCGAGAGGATCGAGGTTGGTGCCAGCCACCCCAGTACCTAAGCCAATTGACAGCGAATTAATATCTTTGGCATTTAAGAAGTCAGTCCATGTTTTGGTTTCGGTACTATCTAAACCTAAGCCCGTATTTGGTGCGCCGTCAGAGAAGAAATACCCTACGTTTTGGCCGCCGACGAGTTTGCCAGGTTTGTCAAAGTTTTGCATGACCTGCCCGGCTGCAGCGTCGTAATTGGTTCCACCATTGGCAGTAAAGTTAGCCAATATGGCTTTTGCTTCTGCGGCGGTGAGCCAAGTATTGCCATTAAAGAGTTGGGTGGTAGCCGATGAGCTAAAGCCAACCAACATGATTTTAACGTCACCCACGTTATCGTAATCGTTAATCAGCTGCGTTAACGCCTCTTTGGCCACTTGTAAGCGCGTTTTACCCGCAATCCCGCTTGGATCAGCCATGCTGCCCGAGGTGTCTAAAGTCAGGACTAAATTGGTGCTGATATATGGCATTTGCACCGTTGCAGTTGTGCTTTGTCCTACCGGCGCATCATCTTCAACCTTGATGGTAAATTGACCCGAGCTCGATGAAGTGCCATCCGATGCGCTAACCTTCACATCAAACGACTTCACATCTTCAGTCGTTTTGTCGGCGTGATCGATTGGGCCCGATAACGTCACGTTGTATTTGCCAGTGCCATCAATGGAAATCGTAGCAATGGTTTGATTGCCAACCGTGCCGACCAGCGTACCACTGCCATTACCGCTCCAAACAATCGCTTGGCCACCCGAGGTTAAACCTGTTGGCGCAGTTAATGTGTAGGTGAGCGAAGAGCTATCCACGTCACTGAAAATTACGTTTCCTGTGGCGGTAGTGGAATTGCTGGTGTCTGATGTGCCTGCGGTATCTGCAATACCGCCTTTCAAACCTTCTTCTGATACCGTCGCAGATGAGCTAGATACAAAGGTTGGCGCATCATTGACTGGCACGACAGTAATCGTACTAATGGCAGTATTGCTATTGGATACGCCATCGTTCACTGTCACGTTCAAAATGCGATCTGCCGCACTCGGATTTTCGCTGGTGCTGCTAAAGCGAATCGATTCGATGGCCGTCTCATAAGCAGCTTTGGATGCGCTGCCGGTCAGGGTTAATACAATTTGACCGTTAACGACGCTTTGTGACGCGACAATCCCATTTGGCAAACCGACAGTGCTTAATACATCGCCCAACTGAGCATTGGTCAATACAATGGTCGCACTTTGTAGGTTGGCGCTATCCACATCACCGATCAGGCTGTCGATGTCTGCAATTGGCGTTCCGCTGCCATTTTCGACATATGTCGTTTTAAAACTCGTATCTTCCATGCTGGCATCAAGATCGAGCGTTGGTGCATCGTTCACCGGGTTAACGGTCACATTGAGCGTACTGCTGCTACCGGTGTTGGTGACATAAGTCGCTTGCGGCATCGCACCATTCCAGTTTGGCGCTGGGGTAAAGGTGTATTCACCGTTGCTGCTAATGGTCAATGTCCCCACGTTAGCAATCGTTGCTGTTTGGCCCGCGGTGAAGTTGCGACCATCCACCGAGAAGGTTGCGACGGTTAAAGCGCTATCAACATCGCTATCATTGGTCAGCACATTACCTGTAGCTGGCGTGTCTTCAAGAACAGTTTGGCTATCAGCGCGCAAAACACTTGCATCGTTAACTGGGGTCACTGTCACATTGAGCGTACTGCTGCTACCGGTGTTGGTAACATAAGTCGCTTGCGGCATCGCGCCATTCCAGTTTGGCGCTGGGGTAAAGGTGTATTCACCGTTGCTGCTAATGGTCAATGTACCTACGTTAGCAATCGTTGCTGTTTGCCCAGCGGTGAAGTTGCGGCCATCCACCGAGAAGGTTGCGACGGTTAAAGCGCTATCAACATCGCTATCATTAGTCAGCACATTACCTGTAGCTGGCGTGTCTTCAAGAACAGTTTGGCTATCGGCGCGCAAGATACTGGCATCGTCAACGGGCGTGAGGTTGATGTTCACCGTGGCCAAGGCGGTACCGCCTTTGCCGTCGGAGACGGTGACGGTAAAGCTGTCGCTACCGATGTAGTCGAGGTTTGGCGTGTAGGTGTAGCTGCCATCCGGATTCAGCACCACTTTACCGTGTGCTGGGTTGCTCGCTTGTGTGAACGACAAGGTGTCGCCATCCACATCGGCGCCGTTGACTTTACCGGTCACAATCGTGTCTTCCGGCACATTGTGGGTGTAGGTCCCGGTGTTCGGGTCGAAGTTAACCGTCGGTGGTACTGGTTCAGTCGGTGGGGTGACCACTGGCTTGTCGTTGGTGCCGGTAATGGTCAACGACAAGGTGCTATCGACGGTCACCGTGCCATCGGTAACGGTATACGGTACGGTGATTTTAAGTTCTTCACCGGCTTTAAGGCTGTTGTACGCTGGATCCGCTGGGTTAAAGGTGTAGCTGCCGTCGGGGTTGAGCGTCAAGCCAGCTGGCAATGGGTTTTTAGCGGCGAAGGTGAGTTTCTCAACATCCACGTCGGTGGCGATCAATTGACCATTCACCTGCGCGTCGTCTTCTTTCACATTGAGCGTAGCGGCGGTTGCGACTGGCGCATCGTTCGTGCCATTCACCACGACCGTAATCGTCACTGGCGTACCGTCTTTGGACAAGACGGTGAAGCTTTCAGTGAGGGTTTCTTTGTCGTCCAAGCCTTGCACAATGCCTTGGCTATTGTCGACGGTATACGTCCACAAGCCTGCAGCATTAACCGCAAACTGGCCATACTTGCCCGTGGTATTTTGGGTTTGGAAGATGGCTTCGCCGGCATCCGGATCGGTAATGGTCAACTGACCTTGGGTTTTGATTTCATTACCCACAACTGCGACGTCTTCAGTGACTTCACCTTGTTTCACCCCACCGATGATCGCTGGATCAGAGGCGGGCGTGAGGTTGATGTTCACCGTGGCCAAGGCGGTACCGCCTTTGCCGTCGGAGACGGTGACCGTGAAGCTGTCGCTACCGATGTAGTCGAGGTTTGGCGTGTAGGTGTAGCTGCCATCCGGATTCAGCACCACTTTACCGTGTGCTGGGTTGCTCGCTTGTGTGAACGACAAGGTGTCGCCATCCACATCGGCGCCGTTGACTTTACCGGTCACAATCGTGTCTTCCGGCACATTGTGGGTGTAGGTCCCAGTGTTCGGGTCGAAGTTAACCGTCGGTGGTACTGGTTCAGTCGGTGGGGTGACCACTGGCTTGTCGTTGGTGCCGGTAATGGTCAACGACAAGGTGCTATCGACCGTCACTGTGCCATCGGTAACGGTATACGGTACGGTGATTTTAAGTTCTTCACCGGCTTTAAGGCTGTTGTACGCTGGATCCGCTGGGTTAAAGGTGTAGCTGCCGTCGGCGTTGAGCGTCAAGCCAGCTGGCAATGGGTTTTTAGCGGCGAAGGTGAGTTTCTCAACATCCACGTCGGTGGCGATCAATTGACCATTCACCTGCGCGTCGTCTTCTTTCACATTGAGCGTAGCGGCGGTTGCGACTGGCGCATCGTTCGTGCCATTCACCACGACCGTAATCGTCACTGGCGTACCGTCTTTGGACAAGACCGTGAAGCTTTCAGTGAGGGTTTCTTTGTCGTCCAAGCCTTGCACAATGCCTTGGCTATTGTCGACGGTATACGTCCACAAGCCTGCAGCATTAACCGCAAACTGGCCATACTTGCCCGTGGTATTTTGGGTTTGGAATACGGCTTCGCCGGCATCCGGATCGGTAATGGTCAACTGACCTTGGGTTTTGATTTCATTACCGACAACTGCGACGTCTTCAGTGACTTCACCTTGTTTCACCCCACCGATGATCGCTGGATCAGAGGCGGGCGTGAGGTTGATGTTCACCGTGGCCAAGGCGGTACCGCCTTTGCCGTCGGAGACGGTGACCGTAAAGCTGTCGCTACCGATGTAGTCGAGATTTGGCGTGTAGGTGTAGCTGCCATCCGGATTCAGCACCACTTTACCGTGTGCTGGGTTGCTCGCTTGTGTGAACGACAAGGTGTCGCCATCCACATCGGCGCCGTTGACTTTACCGGTCACAATCGTGTCTTCCGGCACATTGTGGGTGTAGGTCCCAGTGTTCGGGTCGAAGTTAACCGTCGGTGGTACTGGTTCAGTCGGTGGGGTGACCACTGGCTTGTCGTTGGTGCCGGTAATGGTCAACGACAAGGTGCTATCGACCGTCACTGTGCCATCGGTAACGGTATACGGTACGGTGATTTTAAGTTCTTCACCGGCTTTAAGGCTGTTGTACGCTGGATCCGCTGGGTTAAAGGTGTAGCTGCCGTCGGCGTTGAGCGTCAAGCCAGCTGGCAATGGGTTTTTAGCGGCGAAGGTGAGTTTCTCAACATCCACGTCGGTGGCGATCAATTGACCATTCACCTGCGCGTCGTCTTCTTTCACATTGAGCGTAGCGGCGGTTGCGACTGGCGCATCGTTCGTGCCATTCACCACGACCGTAATCGTCACTGGCGTACCGTCTTTGGACAAGACCGTGAAGCTTTCAGTGAGGGTTTCTTTGTCGTCCAAGCCTTGCACAATGCCTTGGCTATTGTCGACGGTATACGTCCACAAGCCTGCAGCATTAACCGCAAACTGGCCATACTTGCCCGTGGTATTTTGGGTTTGGAATACGGCTTCGCCGGCATCCGGATCGGTAATGGTCAACTGACCTTGGGTTTTGATTTCATTACCGACAACTGCGACGTCTTCAGTGACTTCACCTTGTTTCACCCCACCGATGATCGCTGGATCAGAGGCGGGCGTGAGGTTGATGTTCACCGTGGCCAAGGCGGTACCGCCTTTGCCGTCGGAGACGGTGACCGTAAAGCTGTCGCTACCGATGTAGTCGAGATTTGGCGTGTAGGTGTAGCTGCCATCCGGATTCAGCACCACTTTACCGTGTGCTGGGTTGCTCGCTTGTGTGAACGACAAGGTGTCGCCATCCACATCAGCGCCGTTGACTTTACCGGTCACAATCGTGTCTTCCGGCACATTGTGGGTGTAGGTCCCGGTGTTCGGGTCGAAGTTAACCGTCGGTGGTACTGGTTCAGTCGGTGGGGTGACCACTGGCTTGTCGTTGGTGCCGGTAATGGTCAACGACAAGGTGCTATCGACGGTCACCGTGCCATCGGTAACGGTATACGGCACAGTAATTTTAAGTTCTTCACCGGCTTTAAGGCTGTTGTAGGCCGGATCAGTTGGGTCAAAGCTGTAGCTGCCGTCGGCGTTGAGCTTCAAGCCAGCTGGCAATGGGTTTTTAGCGGCGAAGGTGAGTTTCTCAACATCCACGTCGGTGGCGATCAATTGACCATTCACCTGCGCGTCGTCTTCTTTCACATTGAGCGTAGCGGCGGTTGCGACTGGCGCATCGTTCGTGCCATTCACCACGACCGTAATCGTCACTGGCGTACCGTCTTTGGACAAGACGGTGAAGCTTTCAGTGAGGGTTTCTTTGTCGTCCAAGCCTTGCACAATGCCTTGGCTATTGTCGACGGTATACGTCCACAAGCCTGCAGCATTAACCGCAAACTGGCCATACTTGCCCGTGGTATTTTGGGTTTGGAAGATGGCTTCGCCGGCATCCGGATCGGTAATGGTCAACTGACCTTGGGTTTTGATTTCATTACCCACAACTGCGACGTCTTCAGTGACTTCACCTTGTTTCACCCCACCGATGATCGCTGGATCAGAGGCGGGCGTGAGGTTGATGTTCACCGTGGCCAAGGCGGTACCGCCTTTGCCGTCGGAGACGGTGACCGTGAAGCTGTCGCTACCGATGTAGTCGAGGTTTGGCGTGTAGGTGTAGCTGCCATCCGGATTCAGCACCACTTTACCGTGTGCTGGGTTGCTCGCTTGTGTGAACGACAAGGTGTCGCCATCCACATCGGCGCCGTTGACTTTACCGGTCACAATCGTGTCTTCCGGCACATTGTGGGTGTAGGTCCCAGTGTTCGGGTCGAAGTTAACCGTCGGTGGTACTGGTTCAGTCGGTGGGGTGACCACTGGCTTGTCGTTGGTGCCGGTAATGGTCAACGACAAGGTGCTATCGACCGTCACTGTGCCATCGGTAACGGTATACGGTACGGTGATTTTAAGTTCTTCACCGGCTTTAAGGCTGTTGTACGCTGGATCCGCTGGGTTAAAGGTGTAGCTGCCGTCGGCGTTGAGCGTCAAGCCAGCTGGCAATGGGTTTTTAGCGGCGAAGGTGAGTTTCTCAACATCCACGTCGGTGGCGATCAATTGACCATTCACCTGCGCGTCGTCTTCTTTCACATTGAGCGTAGCGGCGGTTGCGACTGGCGCATCGTTCGTGCCATTCACCACGACCGTAATCGTCACTGGCGTACCGTCTTTGGACAAGACGGTGAAGCTTTCAGTGAGGGTTTCTTTGTCGTCCAAGCCTTGCACAATGCCTTGGCTATTGTCGACGGTATACGTCCACAAGCCTGCAGCATTAACCGCAAACTGGCCATACTTGCCCGTGGTATTTTGGGTTTGGAAGATGGCTTCGCCGGCATCCGGATCGGTAATGGTCAACTGACCTTGGGTTTTGATTTCATTACCCACAACTGCGACGTCTTCAGTGACTTCACCTTGTTTCACCCCACCGATGATCGCTGGATCAGAGGCGGGCGTGAGGTTGATGTTCACCGTGGCCAAGGCGGTACCGCCTTTGCCGTCGGAGACGGTGACCGTGAAGCTGTCGCTACCGATGTAGTCGAGGTTTGGCGTGTAGGTGTAGCTGCCATCCGGATTCAGCACCACTTTACCGTGTGCTGGGTTGCTCGCTTGTGTGAACGACAAGGTGTCGCCATCCACATCGGCGCCGTTGACTTTACCGGTCACAATCGTGTCTTCCGGCACATTGTGGGTGTAGGTCCCAGTGTTCGGGTCGAAGTTAACCGTCGGTGGTACTGGTTCAGTCGGTGGGGTGACCACTGGCTTGTCGTTGGTGCCGGTAATGGTCAACGACAAGGTGCTATCGACCGTCACTGTGCCATCGGTAACGGTATACGGTACGGTGATTTTAAGTTCTTCACCGGCTTTAAGGCTGTTGTACGCTGGATCCGCTGGGTTAAAGGTGTAGCTGCCGTCGGCGTTGAGCGTCAAGCCAGCTGGCAATGGGTTTTTAGCGGCGAAGGTGAGTTTCTCAACATCCACGTCGGTGGCGATCAATTGACCATTCACCTGCGCGTCGTCTTCTTTCACATTGAGCGTAGCGGCGGTTGCGACTGGCGCATCGTTCGTGCCATTCACCACGACCGTAATCGTCACTGGCGTACCGTCTTTGGACAAGACGGTGAAGCTTTCAGTGAGGGTTTCTTTGTCGTCCAAGCCTTGCACAATGCCTTGGCTATTGTCGACGGTATACGTCCACAAGCCTGCCGCATTAACCGCAAACTGGCCATACTTGCCCGTGGTATTTTGGGTTTGGAAGACGGCGTCGCCAGCATCCGGATCGGTAATGGTCAACTGACCTTGGGTTTTGATTTCATTGCCGACAACTGCGACGTCTTCAGTGACTTCACCTTGTTTCACCCCACCGATGATCGCTGGATCAGAGGCGGGCGTGAGGTTGATGTTCACCGTGGCCAAGGCGGTACCGCCTTTGCCGTCGGAGACGGTGACCGTGAAGCTGTCGCTACCGATGTAGTCGAGGTTTGGCGTGTAGGTGTAGCTGCCATCCGGATTCAGCACCACTTTACCGTGTGCTGGGTTGCTCGCTTGTGTGAACGACAAGGTGTCGCCATCCACATCGGCGCCGTTGACTTTACCGATCACAATCGTGTCTTCCGGCACATTGTGGGTGTAGGTGCCGGTGTTCGGGTCGAAGTTAACCGTCGGTGGTACTGGTTCAGTCGGTGGGGTGACCACTGGCTTGTCGTTGGTGCCGGTAATGGTCAACGACAAGGTGCTATCGACCGTCACCGTGCCATCGGTAACGGTATACGGTACGGTGATTTTAAGTTCTTCACCGGCTTTAAGGCTGTTGTACGCCGGATCAGTTGGGTCAAAGGTGTAGCTGCCGTCGGGGTTGAGCGTCAAGCCAGCTGGCAATGGGTTTTTAGCGGCGAAGGTGAGTTTCTCAACATCCACGTCGGTGGCGATCAATTGACCATTCACCTGCGCGTCGTCTTCTTTCACATTGAGCGTAGCGGCGGTTGCGACTGGCGCATCGTTCGTGCCATTCACCACGACCGTAATCGTCACTGGCGTACCGTCTTTGGACAAGACCGTGAAGCTTTCAGTGAGGGTTTCTTTGTCGTCCAAGCCTTGCACAATGCCTTGGCTATTGTCGACGGTATACGTCCACAAGCCTGCAGCATTAACCGCAAACTGGCCATACTTGCCCGTGGTATTTTGGGTTTGGAATACGGCTTCGCCGGCATCCGGATCGGTAATGGTCAACTGACCTTGGGTTTTGATTTCATTACCGACAACTGCGACGTCTTCAGTGACTTCACCTTGTTTCACCCCACCGATGATCGCTGGATCAGAGGCGGGCGTGAGGTTGATGTTCACCGTGGCCAAGGCGGTACCGCCTTTGCCGTCGGAGACGGTGACCGTGAAGCTGTCGCTACCGATGTAGTCGAGGTTTGGCGTGTAGGTGTAGCTGCCATCCGGATTCAGCACCACTTTACCGTGTGCTGGGTTGCTCGCTTGTGTGAACGACAAGGTGTCGCCATCCACATCGGCGCCGTTGACTTTACCGATCACAATCGTGTCTTCCGGCACATTGTGGGTGTAGGTCCCGGTGTTCGGGTCGAAGTTAACCGTCGGTGGTACTGGTTCAGTCGGTGGGGTGACCACTGGCTTGTCGTTGGTGCCGGTAATGGTCAACGACAAGGTGCTATCGACCGTCACCGTGCCATCGGTAACGGTATACGGTACGGTGATTTTAAGTTCTTCACCGGCTTTAAGGCTGTTGTACGCCGGATCAGTTGGGTCAAAGGTGTAGCTGCCGTCGGGGTTGAGCGTCAAGCCAGCTGGCAATGGGTTTTTAGCGGCGAAGGTGAGTTTCTCAACATCCACGTCGGTGGCGATCAATTGACCATTCACCTGCGCGTCGTCTTCTTTCACATTGAGCGTAGCGGCGGTTGCGACTGGCGCATCGTTCGTGCCATTCACCACGACCGTAATCGTCACTGGCGTACCGTCTTTGGACAAGACCGTGAAGCTTTCAGTGAGGGTTTCTTTGTCGTCCAAGCCTTGCACAATGCCTTGGCTATTGTCGACGGTATACGTCCACAAGCCTGCAGCATTAACCGCAAACTGGCCATACTTGCCCGTGGTATTTTGGGTTTGGAATACGGCTTCGCCGGCATCCGGATCGGTAATGGTCAACTGACCTTGGGTTTTGATTTCATTACCCACAACTGCGACGTCTTCAGTGACTTCACCTTGTTTCACCCCACCGATGATCGCTGGATCAGAGGCGGGCGTGAGGTTGATGTTCACCGTGGCCAAGGCGGTACCGCCTTTGCCGTCGGAGACGGTGACCGTGAAGCTGTCGCTACCGATGTAGTCGAGGTTTGGCGTGTAGGTGTAGCTGCCATCCGGATTCAGCACCACTTTACCGTGTGCTGGGTTGCTCGCTTGTGTGAACGACAAGGTGTCGCCATCCACATCGGCGCCGTTGACTTTACCGGTCACAATCGTGTCTTCCGGCACATTGTGGGTGTAGGTCCCAGTGTTCGGGTCGAAGTTAACCGTCGGTGGTACTGGTTCAGTCGGTGGGGTGACCACTGGCTTGTCGTTGGTGCCGGTAATGGTCAACGACAAGGTGCTATCGACCGTCACTGTGCCATCGGTAACGGTATACGGTACGGTGATTTTAAGTTCTTCACCGGCTTTAAGGCTGTTGTACGCTGGATCCGCTGGGTTAAAGGTGTAGCTGCCGTCGGCGTTGAGCGTCAAGCCAGCTGGCAATGGGTTTTTAGCGGCGAAGGTGAGTTTCTCAACATCCACGTCGGTGGCGATCAATTGACCATTCACCTGCGCGTCGTCTTCTTTCACATTGAGCGTAGCGGCGGTTGCGACTGGCGCATCGTTCGTGCCATTCACCACGACCGTAATCGTCACTGGCGTACCGTCTTTGGACAAGACCGTGAAGCTTTCAGTGAGGGTTTCTTTGTCGTCCAAGCCTTGCACAATGCCTTGGCTATTGTCGACGGTATACGTCCACAAGCCTGCAGCATTAACCGCAAACTGGCCATACTTGCCCGTGGTATTTTGGGTTTGGAATACGGCTTCGCCGGCATCCGGATCGGTAATGGTCAACTGACCTTGGGTTTTGATTTCATTACCGACAACTGCGACGTCTTCAGTGACTTCACCTTGTTTCACCCCACCGATGATCGCTGGATCATTGACCGGGGTAACGCCGACATTAACAGTAATCGTGTCGGTGCCGCCTTTGCCGTCGTTGACTTGAACTTGGAATTGATCTGGGCCGGTGTAGTCTTTGTTTGGGGTGTAGGTCCAGTTGCCATTGATGTCGACGACGACGGTACCGTGCGCTGGATCGCTGGTTTTGTTAAAGACCAGTGGGTCGCCATTGTCGTCTTTTGCGAGTAATTTGCCGCTGATTGGCGTGTCTTCGGGTGTTGTTGCTGTTTGATCACTACCGAGAGGAGCATTATTGTCGTCAACAAATTCTGGATTTTTGTTGTCAGCAATGATTTCTGCGGCGACCACGTCGGCAAAAGTGGCTGTCGGAGGTGGCTCAGTGGCATCAAGTGCAGACGCAAAATTAAAGCTGAGTGGATCAACGCCTTCGGCAACGCGCATTAAACGCACAAAACCACTGCCTTCGTCGGTGCCGCCACCGGCATTAAGGCCTGCAGCAGTGGCTTCTAAATCGGTCGAGAGATCTTTGCCTTCGTTGAGGGCATTGATGATTTGGTCGGCACTGTCATTGGTTTTGGCGACAGCGGCTTCGGTGCTGTCGGTAGGGGCGGTGCCGAGCAGGTCGCCGTCGATCAATAAAGATCGATCGGCGCCCAGTTCGATGATTTGTCCATTAGGCAGTAGTACGGTGAGGTGACCCTGGGCATCGGTAACGATGACTTGGCCTTCAAGCAATACATCGCCGGCTTTAATCGCTTGCAGCTGACCGCGAGCATCTTTAATAAATGCTTCGCCTTGAACGACGACGATTTGTTGTTTTGCGCCACTATTTGCTGCAATGATTTGCTCGGCCATGATCAGACTCCAGATAGATTGTTCTATTTTGAAGTCTACGCACAGCTTATGACAAATGCGATTGTACTGAAGTACAACTTGCGTGATTAATTGATGCCGTTGACTTTGAGTGTCAGTTGAACTCGGTCATTGACCTTGAGTTTTTCGAAACAAGCACTCAAATGCGCTTTAACCGTACGTTCGGTGATATTGAGCGCGCGGGCGATTTCTTTATTGCTTTGACCACGGGCAGCCGCGTGCGCGACTTCTCGTTCACGATCAGACAGCACTAAGAGTGGGTCGGGTTTTGCTGGAAGTCGGTTGACGGCATTCAGTAAGCGCAATACCAAGCTACGACCAGCCCAGATTTCGCCAGAAATAACAGCGCTAATGACTTGCTGTAATAATTCTTTCGGTGCCGCAGCATGGCAATACGCCGCAGCGCCCGCCAAAAGCACTGCATAACCTTCTTCATCGTTCGGGAAGGTATTCACGACGATAACGAACTGATGCTGCATCCGTTGCTGCCAAATCGGCTCGTTCCATGCAGGCAGTGCTGGGTATTGGCTATCGATAACCGCAATACTACCAGCAGCATGTGCCCATTCTTGTTGTGGCAACTCAACGCCATCAAAGCTGGCTTGCCAGTGGCGCAATAGGCCACTGTCTTGAGTATAAAAATAAATGGCTGGTGTCATCGTTCGGTCAATGCAGAAGATTTAGCCCGAAGTACTGGCTTGATTAAATAAGAAAGAATCGTTTTTTTACCGGTTAAGATATCCACTTCAGCCATCATCCCCGGAATAATTGGTAAACGTTTACCGTCTTTTTCTAAAAAGCTATTTTTGGTTTTGACTCGAACCAAATAAAACGCATTGCCTTTCTCGTCTTTGACAGTATCAGCACTAATGTTGACAACTTCAGCATCTAATCCACCATAGATCGAAAAGTCATACGCAGAAAATTTAACTAAAGCCGGTTGTGCTGAACGTAAAAAAGCAATGTCTTTGGGTAAGACTTTGGCTTCTAGCAGTAAGCTTTCACCTGCTGGTACGATTTCGATAATGTCTTTACCGGGCTGAACGACGCCGCCAACGGTATTGGCAAAGAGTTGTTTCACTGTGCCGTCCATTGGGGAGCGAATATCCGATTGTTTCACTCGGTCGGCTAGGCCTAAATTGCCTTGGCTGATGCTGCTCAGTTTGCCTGAAGCTTCGGCGAGCTCAGTGCGCGCTTGGTTGCGAAACATTAAGTCGACTTCTTGCGATTTTCTGCTGGCTTCTGCAATAGAGGATTGAATACGGGGTATCTGCGCCGAAGCCCCGTCCATCTCACCCTTGTAGCGAGATACGTCTCGCTCTAAACGTAAAACTTCAACGTCCGAGACGGCGCCACTTTTTAATAGTGGGCGAGTGGCATCGAGCTCACGCTTAGTCAGATCGTAGCCTTGAATCGCTTGCTCACGCTTGGTGCGCACTTCATTGAGCTCTTGCGTTCTTTGATTCAGTTGCTGCTTAGCAATGCCCATACTGGCATCGAGCTCGGCCATTTTGGATTGATAAAGTAGCTTTTCCTGTGCGGCCAGATCGGGCGCTTCTTTTTCAACATCCTCAGGAATCATGAGTGCTTTGCCATTGGCAATGGCGTCAAGGCGGGCGGCTTTGGCTTTGAGCGACAAATATTGTGCGCGGCCTTCATTCAGCGACGAGGCAAAACGGGTCGAGTCAATTTTGATCAGCAAATCGCCTTTTTTTACGGCTTGGCCTTCATGTACCAAAATTTGTTTGACGATCCCGCCGTCCAAACTTTGAATCACTTGTAATTCACTCGATGGAATCACCCGGCCATCGCCTTTGGTGACTTCATCGATTTTGGCGCAACCGGCCCAGAGTATGAGTACCGCCACAGCTAGCGCAGCAGTGCGAATCAGTACGCGAGCGCCGCGTGGGCTTTGCTCCATAATGACATTGTCAGCATCGGCGATGAAATCTCTATCGTCGATTAAATCGCTTTTATCGGTGCTAAATAAATAGCGATCAAAGACCAAGTCGCTCCAATGTTGCACGCGCGCCCACATTGATTTGAGGCTTTGCAGTAGTCGCTGCATTATGAACTGCTCCCTGCTTTGCCAATTCGACCTTGTTGCAAGGCTTCAACGACTTGGGCTTTGGGCCCATCGGCCATGATTTGTCCTTGGTCGATCACGATCAGTCGATCAACTAGCTCCAGTAATGAGGTGCGGTGGGTGACTAAAATCATCGTTTTACCGGCGAGATAAGTACGCAAGCGGCCCTTTAGGCGCTCTTCACTTTGGTGATCCATCGCGCTGCTAGGCTCGTCGAGCATAAAAATCGGCGGGTCATTGAGTGCCGCGCGGGCGATGGAGATCGCTTGACGTTGGCCGCCAGACAGCGATTCGCCGCGTTCACTAATTGGCATTTCAAAGCCACGCGGATGGGCGTTAACAAACTCGGCAATCCCCGCCAAATCAGCAGCGGCAATAATGTGGTTATCTTCGGCGTAGGGCGCACCCATGGCGATGTTTTGGCGTAATGAGCCAAAAAATAGTAATGGATCTTGCGGCACATAGCCGATGGCCCGACGTAATTCTGCCGGATCAATTTGGCGGGTATCGATCCCATCAATAAGCACCGCGCCGTCTGTAGGCTGATACAGCCCTAAGATTAGTTTTTCAATGGTTGATTTACCCGAGCCAATTCGGCCAATAATGGCGATTTTTTCTCCGGCATTCATTTTAAAACTAACGTTTTTTAAGGCGATATCGTCATTGTTCGGATATTTGAACGTCACATTGCGAAATTCAATCTCGCCACGGAAGGATTCACGGTGCAAAAAGTTACTATCGGCAGGTCGTTCAATCGGCATTTGCATATGCGACTCAACCGCGCCAAGCGAGGTTTTGGCGTTTTGATATTGCATCAATAAACCGGCTACTTGTCCGAGTGGTGCCATTGCGCGGCCCCCCAACATTGAGGCGGCAATAATGCCCCCCATTGAGAGCTGGCCTTCAATCAGTAAATACACCCCCACAATCACCATTACAACAGAAACCAATTGGGTGATGGCTTGGGCAAAGTTAACGGTGGTGGTCGACATTAATTTTAAACGGCCGCCAATTTGCGCCAAAAACTGCGTAGCACGCTCCCAGCGCCGTTGCATTTCGCTTTCGGCACCCATGATTTTGATGGTTTCAAGTCCAACCATGCTTTCAACCAAGGTGGCATTGCGTTGTGCCGATGCGCGTTGGGTCAGTTCAACCAGTTGATTCATTTTGGCTTGAGCCAGCCAAGCAAAAGCAATAATTAAAATCGCGCCAACCAGCGGTGGTAACACCAGCCACGGCGAAATCCACATTAAAACCAAAAAGAAAATCAATACAAACGGCAAATCAACCAAGGTGGTAATCGAGGCCGAAGCAATAAAATCACGAACCGATTCGAATGCTCGCAAATTGGCAGTGAATGAGCCCACTGAAGCGGGGCGCGAGCTCATTTGAATGCCTAAAACGCGCTCCATAATCAACGCCGATAAAGTCACGTCGATGCGTTTTGAGGCGACATCTAGGATATAGCCGCGCGCAGTTCGTAGTACGAAATCAAAACCCAAGACGAGGATCGCGCCCAGCGCAAGCACCCACAGCGTCTCCATCGCGTGATTGGGCACCACCCGATCGTAAACATTCATCGAATACAAGGGCATGGCTAAGGCAAAAATATTAATCAGCAATGCCGCAATTAAGGCATCGCGGTAAATTCGCCAATTATCAAACACGACCCCCCAAAACCAATGCCGTTCACGAATTTTGCCCATTTCGGGCGTGCGTAAATCAAAGCGAAAACGCGGGCGAACAATCAGCACAATGCCGCTGTACAGCTCAACTAATTCGGCTTCGCTTAAGATTTCAACCGATTCTGCGCCCTCGGGAAAGCGCACTTTGTATTGGCCGTCGGCTTGGCGTTCAAGTAATAAACACGCGCGCTGATCATTGAGCAATAAAATGGCCGGCAACAAGCGATCGGGGATTTCATTGAGGTTGCGGCGCAATACGCGTGCTGATAGACCCGCGCGTTTGGCAGCGCGTGGCAATAAAGATGGCGTAAGCCGGTTTTCAACTAAAGGCAAGCCGGCAGCCAGAGCTTCATGCGTCCACGGCGCACCATGAATTCGCGTGAGCTCGACTAAGCAATCGAGTAGGGGATCGAAATGCGCTTGATTTTCGCTAAAATGCCAATCGAATGCATGTTTGGCAGAGCTGCTTGTAGAACTATCCATAGCGACTCATTGTAATGATGGGTATTAGTGTTGTTTCTTGGGGCGCAAGCATACAGCAAGCACAGATATGGTAAGTAGATATAATAATCTAAAAGTCGGGCTTTTCTTGTAATGTACTAAACAGAAAAGCAAAAATTTTCTGACCTTCTCGCCCCATTGGCTGAGATGAGCTGTGGTTTTGGCACTGCGTTAGAAAATTTTTGCATAAATATTGATGGTTAATGAATGACTTAGCGATGAATTATCTAATCAATCAATTTGCTGATTTAAATCCAGCAAAACTTTACCTGGGTTCATGAGTTGTTGTGGGTCGAGTGCTTGTTTGATACTTCGCATCATTAAAAGCTCGGTTGCGGTTCGATATTGACTCAGAGATTGTTTCTTTAATTGCCCAATCCCATGCTCAGCACTAATGCTGCCATTATATTGAGCCACTAAACGATAAACGATGGCGTTGATGGCTAGCTCAAATTGATAAATCAACGCGGTTTTTTCAGTTAAAAACAAGTTGTAATGCAAATTGCCATCACCTAAATGACCAAAAGCCACGATATTGGCATCGGGATATTGCTGAATTAATTCATTTTGGCATTCAGTTAAAAAACGCGGAATGTCGCCGACAGGAATGCTGATATCGTGTTTAATACTCACGCCTTCAATGCGCTGCGCTTCGGGAATGCGTTCACGTAAACGCCAAAAATCTTGCGCTTGCCGCTGATTTTGTGCCACATAGGCATTGCTAAAGCCCGCATCAAATAAAATCTCGGCTAATTGCGAAATTAATTGCTCGCTATTGCCGCCATCAGACAGCTCAAGTAAGACACACCAAGCCGGTGATGGGCTAAAGGGTTGTTGCAGCTCTGGAAAATGCCGCTTGAGTAAATCTAGGCAGGGGCGCGAAATTAACTCAAATGAGGTGACTCGATCACCCACTTTAGCTTGTAGATCGCGCAGTAATTCAACGGCAACCGCTGGTGAATCGACGTCGATTAAGGCGGTAGCGTGCGCCGTTGGCAGTGGATAAAGCCGCAATACGGCACGGCTGATTAAACCTAAAGTGCCTTCCGCGCCAACAAATAATTGCTTGAGATCGTAGCCCGTATTGTCTTTGCGTAAACCGCGTAAGCCATGCCAAATCGTGCCATCAGCCAGTACGACTTCGAGGCCGAGGGTGAGTTCGCGCATATTGCCGTAGCGCAGTACATTGACGCCACCGGCATTGGTGGCCAGCGCACCGCCAATTTGGCAACTGGCGGCGGCCCCCCAATTGGCTGGAAATAAGCGATTGGCGGCTAAAGCGGCGGTTTGCACTTGTTGTAGCGTGACGCCGGCATCCACGGTAATGGTGTTGTTGTCGGCGTCGACTTCGATGAATTGATTCATCCGTTCAAAAGCGATAATCAGGCTATGGCCGCTGCTGTCTGGCGTAGCGGCACCACATAAACTGGTATTGCCACCTTGTGGCACCATCGCAATGTGGTGCTCTGCGCAAAGTTTGACCAGCTCCACCAGTTGTTCAGTTGATTTCGGGCGGGCGACGGCCAATGCTTGGCCTTGGAAACGACGGCGTTGATCGAGACAATAGGGCGCAGTGTTTTCGCCGAACAATAGGCCGTGAGATTCAGTCATTGACTGAAGTTGTGTCAAAAAATTACTGGGCATGAGTTATTTGCGATCGTCTTTTTGAGCTTGGCTCGCGAGGCGTATTACCTTGAGTTGGTGTGAAAAATTAGTGCATTTTTTACACATGAATAAATGCAGGCGCAGCTGGAGGCTCTCGCTTAAAGACAGTGATCGATCTTGCGATTCAGAGAGTAAAAAAGCAATATCGCGGCATTTCATCATGATGTGGTCCCCGATATTTTTGCGTCAAACCAGTTTTTTTCTAGACACAGCCGTAAGCTCATACGAGCGCGATACAGCATCACCGAGCAATTAGTCGCGGTGATCTCCAATTGCTGACAAATTTCGTTGATGTCTAACTCCATGACCTCACGCAAGGTAAACACCATGGCGGTGCGCTTGGGCATTTTGGTCGCGCACAGATGATACGTTTGCCAGAAATGCTGATCACTTAAATTGGCTTCGGGCTGGCCCCAGTTGCGTGGCGCTTCGCTGCCCCAGTGACCGTGCGAATCAAACAGTGAATCAAAATCGCTTTTATCGTTTTCTTCGTCGATCAGCGGAGAGATCAGTTGCGGATCGCGGTAGCGGCGACGTTGTACGTCAATAATTTTGTACTTCAAAATGGCGGTTAACCAAGTTTTGACGCTGGATTGCCCGGTAAAAGACTCGGGCTTTTCGAGCGCTGCCAGCAAAGTTTCTTGCACTACATCTTCGGCCAAAGGCATATCGCCAAGCTGAAACAGCGCATAGCGTAATAAGGCCGAATGATGAGATTGCAACTCGTTTGCCGAGATGGCCATATTAAATCCAGAAATTGCGACGTTGCGCGTGTCGGCTGATGACGCGCTGGAAGTGGCTTGGATCTTTAGCAAATGTCATTTCACCGGCCGCTGGCTGGTAAAAGTCCAGCAAGCGAGATACCCAAAAACGCAGTGCCGCAGCACGCAATAGCGTTGGCCAAGCTTGAATTTCGGCAGGATTGAGTGGTCGCACGCTTTGGTAGGCCTTGAGCATTGCCAGTGCCCGTTCATCATCGATTTCGCCGTCTTCAAGTACGCACCAATCATTGAGCGTGATCGCTAAGTCGTACAGCAAGACGTCGGTGCAGGCGTAATAAAAATCAATAAAACCGCCTACGTGCTCACCATTCATCAAGGCATTATCACGGAATAAATCCGCATGAATCACCCCAGTTGGCAGCGTGTCGTGTTGGTGCTGTGTTTGTAATGCCACTTCCGCGGCGAGTAAATCGGCGTCTTGTGGATTCATCAATGAATATAGCGTCGGCGCAATGGTCGTCCACCAGTGTGGGCCGCGCGGATTGGGCATTTTGGCTGGATAGCTCGCTGCAGCCAAATGCATTTGGGCCAACATTTCACCCACTTGGGCGCATTGTTCTACGGTGGGCGATTCGGCGACCGAGCCGGGCAAACACGGTACTAGCAGCGTTGGTTTGCCGTTGAGTTCATCAATATATTGGTGTTGCAAATTGGCGATCGGCGCGGCGACAGCAATGCCGTGCTGCGCCAAATGCACCATTAAATTGACGTAAAAAGGCAGTTCATCAGCGCGCAGTGTTTCAAACAAAGTCAGTACATATTTACCATGCGTCGTCGTGACAAAATAATTGGTATTGGTCACACCGGCAGAAATGCCTTTAAGCTCGACCAATTGGCCTAATGAATAGCGGTGCAAAAATGGCGTAATTTCGTCGATGGCGACGGTAGTAAAAACAGACATGGAGCGCTCTCAGAATTCCAATATAACCCAGCTTGGGACGGCGATATTATCAATCATATTGCCTTGCGTCACAAAATTACCTTGGCCGTTGGGGTCAATTAAGAAATACGGCTGGCCAACTTTCGGCACGACTTTGATTTGATATAGCCGACCATTGATGCGGTATTCAGTGAGCGTAGCATCGCCTTTTTCAACAATACGAATATCAGGTTGCGGCTGGGGTTTGGTCGATTTGGTCTCTGCTGGCATCGCCGGCGGGGTATCGGCAACACCATCGCCGATGGTGGCGGCAAAAGCCGGTAGCGCCAAGCAAAAGCTAAGGCTCAAAATAAGGTGACGCATGAGGCACTCCTTGGGAGTAAAAATAAGGTCGAGCGATGTTGAGCTGTCACCAAGCTGATCAATCAGTGCGGCTTTAATCCATCGCCAAAGGCACTGCGCAAGGGCGCGCAACGCATTGGGAATCTTTGGCCTGAGTACGGCGTATAATGTGGGCTGCAATCCCCATTCTTACAACAGTATAGAGAATTCTCGCATGGCAACGCTGCTTTTAATCGATGGATCATCTTATTTGTATCGCGCTTTCCATGCGATTCGAGATTTAACCGCCCCCGATGGTACACCTAGCAATGCGCTGTATGGCTTTGTGAATATGTTGAAAAAACTGCGTCAGCAAACCCCAGCTGATTATATCGCGTGTGTGTTCGATGCCAAAGGACCGACGTTTCGCGATGCACTTTATGATCAATATAAAGCGCAGCGCCCATCGATGCCCGATGAGCTACGCGTGCAAATCGCGCCGATTCATCAAGCCGTGGCCGCGTTTGGGATTCCGATTTTGATGATCAATGGCGTTGAAGCCGACGATGTGATCGGTACCTTAGCGCGCGAAGCGAGCCGCCAAGGCATTACGACCATTATGTCGACTGGCGATAAAGACATGGCGCAATTGGTGGATGAATACGCGCGAATCGAAAACAGCATGACTAGCGAAGTGCTACGCCGCGATGAAGTGTTTGCCAAATTTAATGTGTGGCCCGAGCAAATCGTTGATTATTTGGCATTGATTGGCGACACCGTGGACAACGTGCCGGGCGTGCCAAAATGCGGCCCAAAAACCGCCGCCAAATGGTTGGCTGAATATCAAACCCTCGACAATATCATCGCTCACGCTGATGAAATCAAAGGTGTAGTGGGACAAAATCTGCGTGATACCTTGCCGTGGTTGCCGATGGCCAAAGCCTTGGTCACGATTAAATGTGATGTGGATTTAAGCGCCGAAATCCCGCAAGGCATGGCCGATTTAGTGCCAACGAGCGAAGACAGCGCGACCTTATTGGCGCTGTTTAAGCAGTTTGGTTTTCGTAGCTGGGTACGCGAATTAGAAAGTCGCGCGCCCGCAGTTAGCAGCGGCAGTGATGATTTATTCGCAGAAAAAACCGCAGGTATTGCTACCCAAGTAATAGCAGAAGAGGCGCCGATTGAAATACCTGCCGCACCCATCATTGAGCGGCATTATGTAACTATTCAAACCGCAGCGCAGCTCAGCGATTGGCTAGCCAAAATCAATGCCGCAGCAATCACCGCTTTTGATACCGAAACCACCAGCCTAGACGCCATGCAGGCGCGCTTGGTGGGGATGTCGTTTTCGGTGACTGAGGGCGAGGCGGCGTATTTGCCCTTGGCGCATTGCGGCCCAGATCATGCCGAACAACTGCCGTTTGATGAAACCTTGGCTTTGTTAAAACCGTGGTTAGAATCAAGCCAGCACGGCAAAGTTGGGCAAAACCTGAAATACGATCAACATGTTTTAGCCAATTACGGTATTGAGCTGGCGGGCATTTGTGATGACACTTTATTGATGTCTTACGTATTGGCCAGCCATGAAAAGCACAATATGGATGATCAAGCGGAACGAGAGCTCGGTGAAACCACGATTAAATACGCTGATATTTGCGGTAAAGGCGCCAAGCAAATTGGCTTTGCCGAGGTCGATGTTGATACCGCCACTCGGTATGCGGCCGAAGACGCTGATATTACTTTGCGCCTGGCGCATACCCTTAAGCCACGGTTAACCGGCCGCTTGCTTGAAGTCTACCGCGACATCGAAATGCCATCGCGCGATGTGCTGTACATTATGGAACGCAACGGCGTATTGCTTGATTCGGCTTTATTGCAAAAGCAAAGCCACGAGATTGGTTTGCGCTTAATTGAATTAGAAAACCACGCTTACGAGCTGGCAGGTCAGCCGTTTAATTTGGCGTCACCCAAGCAATTGGGCGAAATCTTTTTTGAAAAACTGCAATTGCCAGTGATTAAAAAAACCCCGAAAGGCGCGCCATCCACCGACGAAGAAGTGTTGAGCGAATTGGCCAAAGATTATCCCTTGCCCAAAGTGCTGCTCGAGCATCGTAGTTTGTCGAAATTAAAATCCACCTATACCGACAAACTGCCGTTAATGGTGAACCCAAAAACGGGCCGAATTCATACCAGTTTTAATCAAACCGTTGCAGTTACTGGGCGTTTGAGCTCGTCCGAGCCGAATTTGCAAAATATCCCGGTGCGAACTGCTGAAGGCCGCAAAATTCGCGAAGCGTTTATCGCGCCAGCGGGCAGCAAAATTGTTTCGGCCGATTACTCGCAAATCGAGCTGCGGATTATGGCGCATTTATCTAACGATGCCGCGATGCTCAAAGCGTTTGAACAAGGGCAAGACATTCACAAAGCCACTGCCGCCGAAGTGTTTGGCATTGCGCTGGACGAAGTGAGCAGCGAGCAGCGCCGTTATGCCAAATCGATTAACTTTGGTTTGATTTACGGCATGGGCGTGTTTGGTTTGGCGCAGCAATTGGAAATCACCCGCGAAGCGGCCAAAACCTTTATCGAGCGCTATTTTAATCGCTTTTACAGCGTGGCCGATTATATGGAGCAAACGCGGCAATCGGTGCGCGAGCTAGGTTATGTCGAAACCGTGTTTGGTCGCCGGTTATGGCTGCCCGAAATCAAATCGAGCAATGGCGCCAAACGCGCCGGTGCCGAGCGCGCGGCGATTAACGGCCCAATGCAAGGTACTGCCGCTGATTTAATCAAATTGGCAATGATTGCGGTGGCCAAGTGGTTGGATGCCGAACAATTGCAAAGTAAGTTATTACTGCAAGTGCACGATGAATTGATCTTGGAAGTGCCTGAAGCCGAGTTGGAATTGGTGACGCGCAAGCTGCCCGAAATCATGGCCAGCGTGGCGCAACTCAAAGTGCCGTTATTGGCCGAAGTCGGCGTGGGCAATAATTGGGAAGAGGCGCATTGATTTTGTTCGGCGTATTGCTCGCGCAGCGCTAAGACGCCGGATGCAATGAAAACCGCCAGCAATGGCGGTTTTTTTTATGTGCGAAATGGCGCGGATGTAAAGCGCTGTAAGGGCGGGTCGTGACCCGTGCTGAACTGCAACATCCAGTCCTAAGCCGCAATCGATCCGAATTCGATGCAACCGTAGGGGGCAATGAGCTTTCGCCAATTGCACCGGCTTTGGCGTAAATTGAACCGATCTTGGTGCGGATTGCTCAATGCTTGAATCTCATTGGCTTGGGTTATCTACCCACGGTAATTTGGCGCAATTCGCTTCGCTCATTGTCGCCAGCATGGCTTGCCATCGTTGTTTTTAAGATGCAGCTGGCTTTATATTGAATAAAATCTTCAATCAAAGACATTTTTTGAGGGTATCGACTGCTGAGTTAATTTGAATATTACTCAGCGATGCATACCCTAACAGCCAGCCGCTTTTTTTTCTTTCCCCCAAATAAAATTGCGACAGTGGTCGTAGCGCGAGGCCTTGCGCTTGGCCGGCTGCGGTCCATTGCGGTTCGCGGTGATGGTCGACTTCAACTGCAAATTGCAAGCCGCCGTTCACATTAACGGTTTGAATCAGCTCAGAGAGTGGTTGCAAGGCCGTGAGCAATAAATCTCGGCGGCTACGATAGAGCACGCGCATTTGCCGGATATGGCTGGCGAAATGCCCTTGGTGCATAAAATCGGCGGTAACAGCTTGCGCCAGTTGCGGTGTATGGCCGTCAAACGCGGCGCGCGCATTGACAAAGGCCGGTATTAAATCGGGCGGTAAAACGAGATAAGCGATGCGTAATGATGGAAACAGCACTTTGCTAAAGGTGCCGATATAAATCACGCGGCCTTGCTGATCTAGCCCTTGCAGGGCGGGGAGTGGGCGCTGCTCGTAGCTAAATTCGCTGTCGTAATCGTCTTCAATAATCCAGGCATGGTGCTGGGCAGCTTGCTCGAGTAAGGCCATGCGGCGGGGCAAACTCATTGTTACCCCAAGCGGGTATTGATGTGAGGGCGTTGTGTAGATTAGCTTGGGTGGCGATAGGGTGCTGGAAATCTCGGTGTTGAGACCATCGTGATCGACCGGTGCTGGAATGATTTTTGCGCCCGCCGAGAGCAGCGCGTTGCGTGCGCCCAAATACCCTGGTTCTTCGAGCCATACGGTGTCATTTGGATCAATCAGTAATTGGGCAATTAATTGCAGTGCTTGCTGCGAGCTGGTCAGCACTAAAATTTGCGCCGCATCACAAACCACGCCACGCGATTGCGCCAAATAGCCGGCAATGGCTTCGCGTAGTTCGGGCAGACCTTGCGAATCGCCATAACGCATCAAGCGCTCGCCGTCTTTTTTCCAGCGCTGTTGGGTCATTTTGCCCCACAACTCACGGGGAAACGCGGCAGGGTCGGGTTGGCCCGCAGTAAAAGCGGTGAATGGCGAGGTGGCATCGCGGCAGGTGCCGGCCTCAACCATCATTTTCCCGCGTTGTGATAAACCTGCGGCGGTTTTGCGCGGACGAGCTGGCTTGGGCTGCGCGGCAATGGCGACAAAACTGCCAACGCCCACTTGGCGATGCAGATAGCCTTCGGCCTCTAATTGCGAAAAAGCCAGCTCAACCGTGCTGCGTGAAATCGCCAAATCGGCTGCCAGCACGCGGCTGGCCGGCACTTTGCTTCCCAATGGCAAATACCCCGCCAAAATCGCCTTGCGTAAAGTTCGCGATAATTGTTCATACAGTGCTAAATCAGGTTGCGACTCGGCGGCAAATAAAGTGGGCAATGCGGACATTGGTCTGGCCTAGTTGGATAAATTGGTCTGTAGCAAAAGACCATTATGCCGTTATAGTAAATTGCCTAGGGTCTGTTGATGTTTAGTTTGCCAACCGCGTTTGCGCGGATTTTGGCCTGAGGCAAGGCACGAAGCGCGTAGCGTAGTCATTCTACGCCAGCGCTTTGTAACGCAGCATCAGGCCAAAATCCGCCAAACCCTGCGGGCTGGGCGCTTTTCGCGGCGACTCTGTGTTGTAGCAAGCTCACATAGAATGACTATGCATCGCTTACTACGCCTTGATTCGCCGCGAAAAGCACTCCAGCGCGGCGGGAAACCAAACGTCAACAGACCCTAGGTAGTTTGGTCAGCAGCAGTGTTGGTTTCTTGACTTGAATCTGAATGTTGACTGCTTTGATCGCAGTGCGCGTTGGCGCTTGCGAATGATTTGATTAAAGGAAATCAGCGTGCGGGATGTTTTATTGTTGGTGCATTTTTTGGGTTTGGTGCTTGGAGCAGGTTCTGGCTTTGCGTTGTTTTTTATTGGCCATTTGGCGCAGCGTTGGCCAGCAGAGGCTAGGCGCGAGACGATGGTGCGCTTGTTTGCGCTGCGCTATGCCTCGTATGTTGGTTTATTGCTGTTAGTGCTGTCGGGCGGCGCTTTATTGCGGCCTTACAGCACACAGTTAGCGCAGATGCCGTGGCTGTGGGTCAAAGCGCTTGCGGTCACGGTGATTGTGATTTGTGCCGTGCTCGGGGTATGGCGGATGCGACAAGTGCCGCAGCAACCGGCGGCGTTATTGCGCTTGCCGATATTGGGTAAAGTCAGTTTGGCCGCCAGTGTGTTGGCGATTTTGGCTGCGGTAATGGCGTTTTCTTAAGGGCAGCGGTTTGCTGAGTGATTGGGTGCTTAATGATCAATGGGGAGAGAAAAATGAGTGCAGTATTAGCCAGTGGTTTAGCAACGGCGAGTGAGTCAGCGCAGTTTTTTGCCGCGCAATTGCAGTTTCGTACTGATGCCGCGGATTTGGCGGCGGATTTAATCGCGGCTCAAGCACAGATTGTGGTGATTGATACGCGCTCAACGGCGGCGTATCAGGCGGGGCATATTCCCGGCGCTGTGAGTGTGCCCCATCGTACGATGACTGTTGAATCCACCGCCAATTGGGATCGTCAGCTGGTATATGTGTGTTATTGCGACGGTATCGGTTGCAATGGCTCGACATGGGGCGCGTATAAATTGGCCAAGCTGGGGTTTCAGGTGAAAGAACTCATCGGCGGTTTGCGCTATTGGCAGCAAGATGGTTATGCCGTAGCGACGGGCGATGCTGCTGGGGTATTGATGGCTAACACAATTGATTGCGAGTGTTGATATGTATACCCCTCCACATTTTGCAGTAACAGATCGTTCGCGCTTATTACATTTAATTGCGGCACATCCGCTGGCGAGCTTGGTGCAATCGACCAAGGCTGGGCTGAGCGCCAATGTGATTCCGCTGTATTGGGTGGATGATGGCTCTGAATTGGGCGTATTGCGTGGTCATGTAGCGCGAAAAAATCCGCTATGGCAAGAGGCCGATTCAGCCATATTGGCGCTGTTTCAAGCGGGGAATGGCTATGTGTCGCCGTCATTTTATCCAAGCAAAGCGAGTGATCCGCGCGTGGTGCCAACGTGGAATTATGCGCTGGTGCAAATCAAAGGGGCTTTACGCGCCATGGACGATACGGCTGAAGTTCGCGCCATTGTGTCGCACATGACGGCGCAGCATGAAGCTGGGCGCGAACGGCCTTGGCATATCGACGAAGCACCGGCGGATTTTATGCAAAAAATGCTGGCGGCGATTGTGGGGATTGAAATCAAGATTGAACAAATTAGCGGTAAATTTAAGCTCAGCCAAAATCAAAGCGCAGAAAATCAAGCGGGGATTGCCGCGCAATTGGCGGCGCCTTGGGCGCGAGGAATCATCGATGCCAATCAATGAATTTAACCAGCCGGTGGGTGACATCGTTGCCGATTGGCAGGGGGCGCCTTTTCCGCCATGGCGGGTGTTGCAAGGTTGGGGTTGCCGCGTCGAGCCACTGAATGCGGTGCAACATGCCGCCAGTTTATGGCAGGCATTTAGCGCCGATAGTGGCGCCTTATGGACGTATTTTAGTGCTGGCCCGTATGCTGATTTGGTGGCGTTTGAGCATGAATTAAGCCAGCGCGCACAGCTACAAGACCCGCAGTATTACGCGATTGTCGATGCGCAATCGGGGGCGGCCTTGGGTTTGGCGGCGTATTTACGCATTGCGCCGCAAGCGGGGTCGATTGAAATCGGCTGGCTGCATTTTTCGCCGGCGCTACAAGGCACGCGCTTGGCCACTGCGGCGATGGTATTGCTGATGCAAAACGCTTTTGCACTGGGCTATCGGCGCTATGAATGGAAGTGCAATGCGCTCAATGCGCCATCACGGCGAGCCGCGCAGCGTTTAGGTTTTAGCTTTGAAGGGATTTTTCGGCAAGCCGCCGTGAATAAAGGCCGCAATCGAGACACCGCATGGTTTTCGGTGATCGACACCGAGTGGTCGGCTTTATCGGCGGTGTTAATCGCTTGGTTAAATGACGACAATTTTGCCGCCAATGGCCAGCAAAAACAGTCGTTATCCACGCTAACTTGGCCCTTAGTGGCTCAGCGTGATCCAATTAGCGCGGCATAAGCTCAAGCTATTCGCTGATGGGTATTGCTGGCACTAGCGCAATCAGCAATGCGGCCAGCAAGATACCCATGCCACCTAGCCACTGCACCATGGATAAATGTTCGCCCAGTATCAATGCGGCGAGTAACACGCTAACGACGGGCTCTAAGGTCGACAGCGTTGCCGCTTCGCTGGCGGATAAATAATCTAAACCAGCCAAAAAGGCAAAAATCGCCACCACCGTTGAAATTAAAGCAATCGCCACCGTCGCCGACCAGCTTGCCGTCGTGGTTGGCCAAGTGGGGCTGCTCCAGAGTGTGCTTAGCCACAAGCTGCCCGCTGCTGACAGCATCACCACAGTGGCGGCCGGTAAAGCACCGACACTGCGGCTTAATCGGCTACCAGCAATGATATAGGCGGAATACACCACGGCGGCAGACAGACCAAAGACGATGCCTAGCCATTGTCCATTGGCAGGGCCAATGGTGAGCATCAGACTAAAGCAAGCTAAACCTAAGGCGGTCAGCGTATACATCGATAGTTTTTCTTTCCACCACCATGCACAGGCCAGTGTGACCAATACGGGATACACATAGAGTAGCAAAGCCGCTAAAGCAGCCGAGCCGTGACGGAGCGCGGAAAAATAACAAAAAGCTTGCCCGACATAAGCAACCCCACCCATGACCATCAGGCCGAGCAAAGTGCGTCCGCGTGGCCATGCTGCTCGGCGTATTAGCATAATCATGAGCATGACTAAACCGGCGAGCGTAAAGCGAATCAGCAGTAAGCCTTGGGTATTGATGCCGCTATCGAAGGCCCAACGACCAAAAATCGGCATCCAGCCAAAAGCCACGGCGGATAAAATAATCAAGAAAATACCGTTACGGCGCTCAATAGTCATTGAATGTGCGGCAAAAGTGAACAATCAACGAGTATGTCAAACAAGCATGCCAAATGACTAATTGACGACGGCGGTTGTTGTAACGGCGTATGGCGTAATCAAAAAAAATCCCGCCATGGTTGGCGGGATGAGTTTGAAACTAGACCGAGGGTTCTCGTCGCGGACTGCGACGGTAAAACCGCTGTGCCGCAGGCAATTAAACCCAGCAACACGGCAGCTGAATAATGGCCAATTAAGCCGTCCAGTTCACCAAACCAAAATACCACGTGCCCAATACCACTAAGCCAAAGGCGATGCGATACCAAGCGAAGACGATAAAGGTATGTGTTGAGATGAATTTGATTAAGGCGCGGATGGCAATAAAGGCGAAAACAAATGACGCTAAAAAGCCCACGGCAAACACGCCAAAGTCGTCCATGCTCAGCTCATTACGGTGTTTGAGTAGGCTATAAATCGACGCGGCGCCAAGCGTAGGAATCCCCAAAAAGAATGAGAATTCGGTCGCCGCTTTGCGCGATAGGCCTAAAAACATGCCGCCAATAATGGTTGCGCCCGAACGGCTGGTGCCGGGAATCAAGGCCAAGCATTGGCAAAGACCGACTTTGATGGCGTCTTTCAGGCTGATGTCGTCCACCGTGGCAACGGTGATTTTATGCTGGCGCTTTTCGGCCCATAAAATAATCAAACCGCCAATGATAAACATGCTGGCAACGGGAATCGGTTGAAATAAATGCGCTTTAATCGTTTTGCTAAATAACAAACCCAAAATGGCCGCAGGAATAAAGGCAATGACGATGCCTAAAAATAAATTGCGCTCATTGCCCGGACGCTGAATGCCCGATAGCGTGGTGCAGAGTTTGGCGCGGTATTCCCACATCACGGCCATCATCGCGCCAAGTTGAATAAAGATTTCATAAACGTCACGTTTCTCTTTGCTCAAAAAATTGAGCAAATCGCCAGTTAAAATCAAATGACCGGTCGATGAGATTGGCAGGAATTCAGTAATCCCTTCAACCAAACCCATGATGAGGGAATGAAATAATAAAATCGGATCCATGCTGGTGCTCAGTGGGTTGATAGATGGGGTGGGATTATAAGCGGCTGCGGGGGTGATATTGTAATTTGTCGGTAAAAATATCGCAGCATCGATTTTCTGTTGTGATGGCTTGCCATCTGGCGTGAATGCGGAGCTGGTTTAGCTCGACAGGATGGCGATCAAAGCTTGAAGGTTTCACTACTCTTTGTGAATATTTACACCAGACTTGTTAAAGTCTATCTCTGTCCCCAGTTTTGATAGGGAGAGTGCAAGGCGTAAATACATTTTGTTCATCTCCTCCCTGATTTGATCGGGCACCTTGGGTGCCCGTTTTTTTTGCCTGTTATCTATAGCATCGGCCAATCATCCGACATGGCCGTACAGGGCTACAGACACTTAACAATGAGCCCAGCAGATTTTAGCGGCGATGATGTTTGAGCAGGCTCGCTAGCGCGGCTTTGAGTGCAGGATCATCGACTTTTTGACTTAGCTCATCAATCGCTGTTTGCGCTGCCTCAGGGATTTGTAAGTTCTTGGTTTGAATCGGGTTTCCATGTTGTAATGCAACTTGCACCTTGGGCTTAATTGCGGTAGCGTGCCAACCGGCCGCGTCTAATGCGCGCAAAATATCCGGCGCAGCTTGTCGTAGGCGCGTTCCGGCAGCGCTAAAGGGCACGGCGATCATCAGCTCAGTGCCGGCCCAAGCGACGCCTTGGCAGACATTGGCCACTTCGGGCGGCAGCGCGCCGCGAACAATGTCCAAAATTTGATTGAGTGTGTCGACCTGTTGCACCAAACGTTTGAGTTGAAAATCACGATGGAGCAAGCGGTCAAATGAGGGGTTTTTATGATACATAAGCAGCGCATCGTATGAATATCATTGTGGTTTCCAGTCGTCTTGATAAAGCGATTTCACTGGGGCAGCGAGAACTCTTGGCTCTAGGTTTAATTTTAACGCTATTAGTCGGTGCTGCGGCATTTGGTTTAGGCATGCTGTTTGCGCCCAATCGCGTGGAACCTTTATTGCGTTTAATGCCGGGCCAACATGCGCGGCAGGGTGAAATCGACGCTTTGGCGGTACAAGTCGGTGAATTACAGGCTAAGTTAACGCGTTTGGATGGTTTGGCGGCGCGAGTAGGGGACAAAACCGGTATTGATGTACAACCGTTTTTAAGCCGCAATGCCGTGCCGCAAGGCGGTTTGGCTGCGCCAGGTTCGTCGTTTACTGTGCCGAGTTTAGCGCAAATATTAGAGCAAACTTCAGGCAAAATGTCGGCGCTGATTGATCAGCTGACTTTGGCTGAAGCGGTGTTATTAACACCAAATTCTGAGCATTTACCACGGCATTCTCCAATGCTAGCGCCACCGCAATCATCGAGTTTTGGCTGGCGAGTTGACCCATTTAATGGCTCGCAAGTGTTTCATGAAGGGGTGGATTTTCAGGGCAGTACCGGAACGCCTGTGAGTGCCGCCGCGACAGGCAAGGTGGTGTATGCGGCTTACCACCCTCAGTATGGTAATATGGTCGAGCTTGATCATGGTAATGACTTAACCAGCCGCTATGCCCATGGCAGCCGCTTGATGGTGAAAGTAGGGGATGCGGTAAAGGCGGGAGACCCTGTGATTTTATTGGGTAGCACCGGTCGATCAACTGGGCCCCATTTGCATTTTGAAATCCGCTATCGTGGTGTTGCCCAAAATCCGCTGCGATTTATCGATTCTAATTCGTCAGCATTGGCGCAAAAATAAAGCGAAGTCGAGCAGGTGCTGTTCTACTTAATGGTCTAACCGATCGTCATCATGCTGATGGTGGCTTTGCGGGGCTGATTTTTTGCCCGTGTATTTAAGAAATTGATTGTGGCTTGAAATTTTGTAAGCATGTAACCATATAGCTTTAATAGCTTGATAAAACGCCGATGTATTTATTTATAACTAAAGTCTGCAAAAGACCAAACGCTGGTAGCACAAGATGATCTCAACTCTGCTTAAAAAAGTTTTCGGAAGCCGTAACGACCGTTTGCTCAAACAATACGGTGTCATCGTAAAGCAGATTAATGCGCTTGAGCCACAGATGGTGGCTTTGTCGGATGAGGCGCTGCGCGCAAAAACCGATGAATTTAAGGCACGTCTAGCGAAAGGCGAAACCTTAGATCAAATTTTGCCCGAAGCTTTTGCGGTGTGCCGAGAAGGTGCGAAACGCAGTTTAGGTTTACGTCATTTTGATGTTCAGCTGATTGGTGGCTTGGTTCAGCATCAAGGCAAGATTTCCGAAATGCGTACCGGTGAAGGTAAAACGCTAGTCGCTACTTTGGCGGCGTATTTAAATGCATTGTCTGGCAAAGGCGTTCACGTGATTACCGTGAATGATTACTTGGCCAAACGTGACCGCGACACAATGGCGACATTGTTCGAATTTTTAGGTATGACGTGTGGCGTTAACTTGGGCCAAATGGCACATGAAGACAAAAAAGCCGCTTACGAATCCGACATCACTTACGGCACCAATAACGAATTTGGTTTTGATTATCTGCGCGACAATATGGTGTTTACAGTGGCTGAGCGCGTACAACGCGGCTTGAATTTTGCCATTGTCGATGAAGTGGATTCGATTTTGATCGACGAAGCACGTACGCCGTTGATTATCTCTGGCCCAGCTGACGACAATACCGATTTGTATTTGGCAATGAATGGCATTCCAGCGCAATTGGTCGCACAAACCGTTGAAGACGGCGAAGGCGATTATTGGGTTGATGAAAAAGCCCATTCAGTGATGTTGTCTGAAGCTGGCCATGAAAAAGTAGAAGCTATCTTGGGTGAAATGGGCTTGTTGCCCGTTGGCGAAAGCTTGTATGGCGCTGCCAATATCAATTTAATCCATCATTTGAATGCCGCATTGCGCGCTCACACCTTGTTTGTCAAAGACCAGCACTATGTGGTGATGGATGGCGATGTAATTATCGTTGACGAACATACTGGCCGTTTGATGTCGGGTCGTCGTTGGTCAGAAGGCTTGCATCAAGCCGTTGAAGCCAAAGAAGGCGTGGAAATCCAGCAAGAAAACCAAACGCTGGCCACCATTACCTTACAAAATTACTTCCGTATGTACGCTAAATTATCGGGTATGACTGGTACCGCCGATACTGAAGCGTATGAATTCCAGCAAATTTATGGTTTGGAAACCGTCATTATTCCAACCAATAAACCCATGCTGCGCGATGATCGACAAGATCAAGTGTTTAAAACCGCCAATGAAAAATACAAAGCCATTATCGCCGATATTAAAGGCTGCGCAGAGCGCGGTCAGCCGACATTGGTGGGTACCACATCGATTGAGCAATCGGAATTACTCTCGGGTATTTTGACGGCCGATGGCATTGCCCATAATGTATTGAATGCCAAACACCACGCCAAAGAAGCGCAAATTGTGGCGCAAGCCGGTAGCGCAGGCCAAGTCACGATTGCCACCAATATGGCCGGTCGTGGTACTGATATTGTGCTCGGCGGTAGTATTGAGCGTGAAATTAAAGAAATCGAGCACGATGAGTCACTCGATGCCGCAGCCAAAGCCGCGCAAATTGCTGCTTTGAAAGCTGAATGGCAAATTAAACACGATGCAGTGCTGGCCGCGGGTGGTTTGCACATCATTGGTACTGAACGCCATGATTCACGTCGTATCGACAATCAATTGCGCGGTCGTTCTGGTCGTCAAGGTGATCCTGGCTCAAGCCGTTTCTACTTGTCGCTGGAAGACACGTTATTGCGTATTTTTGCCGGTGATCGCGTTGCCTACGTGATGGATAAGCTCAAAATGCCAGAAGGCGAGCCGATTGAAGCGGGCATGGTGTCACGCGCCATTGAATCAGCGCAACGTAAAGTCGAAGGTCGTAACTTCGATATGCGTAAACAATTGCTGGAATACGATGATGTATCTAATGAACAGCGTAAAGCCATTTATGGCCAACGCAATGAAATTCTAGAAAGCGAAGAAGTCTCAGCAACGATCAACGCGATGCGTGATAGCGCGATTGCGGATATGTTTGATCAACATATTCCACCGAATTCGATGGATGAATTGTGGGATGCGGCTGGTTTGCAAGCGGCCTTGGCTGAAATGCAAATTGAAGTGGATATCACTGGCTGGGTAGCCAATGAAACCACCTTGACCATTGATGATATGAAAGCGCGTGTTTTGGCCGCTGCCAAAGCCGCTTATGACAGCAAAGTTGAACAAGCGGGTGAAACCAACTTCCGTCATTTTGAACGCTCAGTGTTGTTGCAGCACGTTGATCAGCAATGGCGTGATCATTTGTCAGCGCTGGATCATTTGCGTCAAGGGATTCATTTGCGCGGTTACGCACAAAAAAATCCGAAGCAAGAATACAAACGTGAAGCGTTTGAATTGTTCTCTAGCTTGCTCGATTCAATTAAGCGCAATGTGTTGAAAGTGATTATGACGGTGCAAATTCGTGGCCCAGAAGATGTGCCAGAAGTGCAGCAGCATGAAGTGCCAGAATCAGCGATGCAATTTTCGCACGAAGCATTAGAAGAAATTCTAGCTAGTGGCGACGAAGAACAAATTCGTCAAGCTTTGATGGCGGCGATGCAAGAAGATAGCGGGGTAAAAATCCAATTCTCAGGCGTTGGCCGTAATGATTCTTGCCCATGTGGATCTGGTAAGAAATACAAACATTGTCATGGCCAATTAGCTTAAGCCATTGATTTAAAAAATCCCGCGGTTATCGCGGGATTTTTTTTTGCACTAAAAATTTGTATTTGTATTTTAATTGGATTGAATGATCGTGATTAGCTATAAAAATTGACCTTGCCGAGATGGTCGTTTTTAATGGGGAGGTAATTTATATTGCATATTTGCAGTATTGCTCTTGGATTAACAATAGACCGAGGTAAATGAATGTTTGGGATTCATGATTTAGGCTTGTTTATGATTTCGGGTTTATTGCTCAATATGGCCCCAGGCCCGGATTCATTATTAATCGTCACGCGTAGTGCGGCGCAAGGCTGGCGCGCGGGATCGGCTGCCGCATTGGGAATCGGTAGCGGTACATTGATTCATATTATTGCCGCGGCTTTAGGTTTATCCGCGATTTTAGCGACTTCGGCCACTGCATTTTCAGTTGTGAAATATATCGGCGCGATTTATTTATTGTATATCGGCATTGGTTTATTACTGAGTAAATCAGCGGCAGTAACATCGGTTGATGACGTCGTATTAGCGCCTTTATCATTACGGCGTATTTATGTGCAGGGATTTTTGACTAATGTATTTAACCCTAAAGTAGCGATTTTCTTTTTGGCTTTTGTGCCACAATTTATTAGCCCGCAAGCGGAAAATAAAGCCCTCGCCTTTATTCTTTTGGGCTGTATTTTTAATTTAAATGGCATGCTGTGGTGCCATTTACTTGCAGTGACTTCCGCCATGGCCAGCCAGCGTTTGCAAGCGAGTCGCGCAGTGAGTCAATGGTTAAATCGACTCATCGGTGCGCTATTTATTTCATTTGGGATTAAATTGGCCTTGGTTGACCGTTGATGCGTTTTTGTTGGGGATTGCAGGCAGAATTAATAAAAACTCGCTTCGCCCTCAGGCCGCGTTTTAAAGCGCCGGTGTAGCCAATAATATTGGCTTGGGTGTTCACGGGCGATGTCTTCGATAAATTGATTCATGCGCGTGGTGTCGGCGAGCATATCGCCGCTCGGAAAGTTCTCCCAAGCTGGGTAGTAGCGCGAAACCACATGGCCTTTGGCGATGGTGGTAATGACGGGCACGACAGCGGCATCGGTCATTTCGGCGAGTTTACCGAGCATCGGCAAGGTGGCGGTAGGGATGCCAAAGAATGGCGCGAAAATCGATTGCTGCGGCCCCATATCTTGGTCGGGCAGATAATAAAATGGCAGTTTTGATTTTAAAGTGCGAACAATCGAGCGGATGCCGGCGCTGCGTTTAATTAGTTGTGGATTATTGTAGCGCGAGCGGATTTTCAGGCTGATTTCATGAAATACACCGCGCTGTTCGGCGTACATACTACTGCCTTGATGATCCATGATAAAACCCATGCCGCCAAAATCGAGCCCTAAAAAATGCGGGACTAACATAATGATCGGTCGATCTTGAACTACCGTGAAGTTTTCAAAGTCCTCGATATGTATCAGTCTGCGTAGCCTGTTTTTACTGCCGTGTAGCAAGATACTGTAGCCCAGCAATGTACTGGTCATTTGAATAAAATGCTGGCGCAGCACGCTACGGCGCTGGTTTTCTGTCCATTCTGGAAAGCATAAACGCAAATTGGTGAGCCCGACTTTGCGGCGGCCACTGACGACGAAAAAGAGTAGCGATCCCAATGGAATCGCAATCCATTGCATCACACGAAATGGCAATAAATGCAGTAACCAAAGTAGGGCGATGGTGAGTTTAAGTTTCATGATGACTCCGAGCAGCGCGTAGATGGTGCCGCGCTGAAAAATACAATCCATCCCCATCGGTCTTTGCCAGTGCGCGGTGAGCACTGCCGTGCTGGTGCGGGTTGTGGATGGATTTAGACAATTGCAAGTTACACAGCATCGGGCGGCAAGGGTGCGCCTGCTGGGTGTTTGTAACGGCTGTAACTCCAGAAATATTGCGCTGGCACTTGGCGGATCAGGTCTTCCAGATTTTGGTTGAGCACTGTGGCGTCGTGCTCATTATCACCATTGAGTTCGCCGACAAACGGTTGCACATGAAAACGATAGCCTTTGCCAATGCCAAGGCGTTCGACATAACACGGCAAAATAATGGCATTGCTCGATTTTACTAATTTAGACAACAAGGTCATGGTGTAGGCAGGGCGACCAAAAAATGGCGCCCAAACGCCTTCACCGCCACCCGGCGCTTGATCGGGTAATAAGTACGCCACACCACCCTGCTTAAGGGTTTTAAGCAAAACACGCACGCCAGAGGCATTGGCTGGCGCAGGTTCGGCACCACTACGCGAGCGTGAGTAAATCATCAATGGTTCAAGATAAGCTTGTTTAGGTGGGCGGTATAACGGTGCAAGCTTTTTAGGGATTAAGCCAGCAACACATACCCCAACCATTTCTAGGGCGCCTAAATGTGGTGAAACAAAAATAATCGGTCGCTCGGTTTTGAGCGCCGCTTCGACGTGTTCCCAGCCGGTTTTTTCGTGCACCAGTGCGAGCAGCTCAGGAATCGGTCGCATCCAATGCGCCAACAGTTCGGTGGCCGCGATCCCGTGCTCAGGAATACTTGAGCGAAGTAATCGGGTATAATCCATACTATTTTTCGCAATCGCACTTTGCGTGAGGTTGCTACGTAGGACTTTGCGATGGTGGGCACTGCCCCACCAGACAAGCCAGCCGAGCAACCAACCGAGCGCTTGCAGTAAGGGCAGCGGCAATTTAGCCAATAATTTGCAGAACGTAAGCAGCATAATTCGATGAAAACTGTGATTTAAGGCCTGATTGTAGCTGCGATTGGCTCATTTGGGGTCATGTAACCGAGGGTAATACACGAATGAAAGACTTTTTATTTACTTCTGAATCTGTTTCAGAAGGCCATCCTGATAAAGTTGCCGATCAAATTTCGGATGCAATCTTGGATGCCATTTTCACTCAAGACAAACATGCTCGCGTTGCGGCAGAGACTTTAGTCAATACCGGTTTAGTGGTTTTGGCGGGTGAAATCACTACGCATGCCAATGTCGATTACATCCAAATAGCGCGCGATACCATTAAGCGCATTGGTTATGATCATTCGGACATCGGTTTTGACTACAAAACATGTGCGGTTTTGGTGGCCTACGATAAGCAATCACCGGATATTGCCCAAGGTGTGAATGAAGGCGAAGGCCTTGATTTAGACATGGGTGCCGGCGATCAAGGCTTGATGTTTGGTTATGCCTGCGATGAAACAGCACAATTGATGCCAGCGCCAATTTATTACGCGCATCGTTTGATGCAGCGCCAAGCTGAACTTCGTAAAGATGGCCGTTTGCCATGGTTGCGCCCGGATGCGAAATCACAAGTGACGCTGCGTTACGATGGCGAAACCGGCAAAGTGAAAGAAATCGACACCATCGTGTTGTCGACGCAACATCATCCCGATGTATCACACGCGCAATTGACCGAAGCGGTGATTGAAGAAATCATCAAGCCAGTCATGCCAAAAGAATGGCTGACGGCCAATACCAAATTCTTGGTCAACCCAACTGGGCGTTTTGTGATTGGCGGCCCAATGGGTGATTGTGGTTTGACAGGTCGTAAGATCATTGTCGACACCTACGGTGGCGCTGCGCCGCACGGTGGTGGTGCTTTCTCGGGTAAAGATCCAAGTAAAGTGGATCGCTCGGCCGCTTATGCGATGCGCTATGTGGCAAAAAATATCGTCGCTGCTGGTATTGCTAAGCAATGCTTGGTGCAAGTGTCATACGCCATTGGTGTGGCGCAACCGGTGTCGATCATGGTCGATACTTGGGATACCGGTGTGATTCCAAACGATAAAATCGTCGACATTATCAAAGAAAACTTTGATTTGCGTCCGAAAGGCATTATCAAAATGCTCGATTTGCTGCGTCCAATCTATAGCCGCACTGCGGCGTATGGTCATTTTGGCCGTGACGAACCTGATTTTTCTTGGGAACGTACTGATAAGGTCGAACAGCTCAAAGCGGCAGCTGGCTTAAAGTGATACAAAGAGGAATTCGCACTCTACCCATTGGGGCGAGTGCGGCTTCCTCTTTTTTTTGCTTGGAGTTTAGCGATGACCGTTATTGCGCGTTTAGTTCGTCCTGCTGAGTTAGCTGCTGTTAAAGCGTATGCCGATACCGCCCGACTGGGTGAGCCTAGTTTGGCTGATTTATTGGTGGTGGCTGAAATCGATGCTCGTTTTGTCGGATTAGTTCGCTTAAGCCACGAGCGTGGCGAGTTAATATTACATGGCTTACAAGCCGATCATCCCGAAGCACCCGCATTATTAATGCAAGATGCATCTCGCTGGATTGCCCATCAAGCTTGCTGGGCACTGGCGCAAGCGGTGGATACCGCCCTCTTGGCTGAGCATGGTTTTATCGAGCCCAGCATCACATGTCCTGAATTTCTGCTAGAACTAAAAGCAAGTCGCGAAACTGGCGATTGTGCATTGCAAATCTTACATAGAGCTGCAAAATAGTCTGGTATTTCTATTGCCATCTCGCCTTCATACCTGCTGCCATTGAGGTGTACTTATTCGCCTAAGCAGGTCGGTCGTCGGTTGTTCGGCTACTGCAGCTTTACATACTGTAATGGTATAGCAATGTAGACCTTTATTCATAAAGGCTGCGTAGCTATACCTTGGATTTGCTTTTATTTTTAAAAGGAAAACCAATGACTCAGTTTACCGATTTTAAAGTGGCCGATTTATCGTTAGCAGCATGGGGCCGTAAAGAGCTCACCATTGCTGAAACCGAAATGCCGGGTTTAATGGCGGTGCGAGATGAATATCGGGCTCAGCAACCGCTCAAAGGGGCGCGAATTGCGGGCTCTTTGCATATGACAATCCAAACTGGCGTCTTGATTGAAGCCTTGCAAGCATTGGGGGCCAAGGTACGCTGGGCCTCTTGTAATATTTTTTCCACCCAAGACCATGCTGCAGCCGCTATTGCGGCGACCGATACGCCGGTATTTGCTTTTAAAGGTGAATCGCTCTGTGAGTATTGGCAATTTACCCATGAAATTTTTGATTGGCCTAACGACGCTAATGGCCAGCCCCAATACGCCAATATGATTTTGGATGATGGTGGTGACGCCACTTTGTTATTGCATTTGGGGGCGCGTGCCGAAAGTGACCTGAGTGTTGTCAGTCAGCCCAGTAATGCTGAAGAAACTGTCCTCTACACCGCAATTAAAGAAAAAATTAAGCGAGACCCCAAATGGTATTCAACGCGTTTAGCGGCGATTCGCGGCGTTACTGAAGAAACCACCACCGGCGTGCATCGCTTGTATCAAATGCATGAGCAAGGGAAATTGGCTTTTCCTGCGATCAATGTCAACGACTCAGTGACCAAATCCAAATTTGATAATCTGTATGGCTGCCGAGAATCCTTGGTCGATTCAATCAAGCGCGCGACGGATGTGATGGTGGCCGGTAAAGTGGCCTTGGTGCTGGGTTATGGCGATGTGGGCAAAGGTTGCGCGCAGTCGCTGCGCGGCCTTGGGGCAACGGTGATGATTACCGAGATTGACCCCATTTGTGCACTACAAGCCGCGATGGAAGGCTATCGCGTGGTGACTTTGGATGACGTAGCGGATCAAGTGGATATTTTTGTTACGACGACCGGGAATGTCAGTGTCATTGCGCATGCCGATTTATTGCGCATGCGGCACAACGCCATTGTTTGCAATATCGGCCACTTTGATTCTGAAATTCAAGTGGCGAGTTTGCGGCAATACGAATGGGACAATATCAAGCCACAAGTGGATCATGTGGTGTTTCCGGATGGCAAACGCATCATCTTATTGGCCGAAGGCCGCTTGGTGAATTTGGGCTGTGGCACTGGCCATCCTTCGTTTGTGATGAGTAATTCTTTTGCCAATCAAATCTTGGCGCAAATCGAATTGTTCACCAAATTGGATCAATATCCAGTTGGGGTGTATGTATTGCCCAAGCATTTGGATGAAATGGTCGCGCGTTTACACTTGAAGAAAATTGGTGCGAAACTGACTGTTTTAACCGATGAGCAGGCGGCGTATATCAATGTGCCGAAAGAAGGGCCGTATAAATCCGCGCATTATCGCTATTAAAGCGCGCCTAACGATCGGTGGCGCTGCTTGGCAGCGCTGCCTGATCGAGGCTATTGCTATTGATGCGTGTTGTAATTGCCTGAGTTTGGGGTCGTTTCCAGTTGCTCGAGCTGCAGTAGCAAAGCCTTTAACTTATCGCTGCTGAGTTGCTGACGTAGGTTGATGCTTTTTATTTCTTCGTAAATGGCAAAGTGTTGTTGCCAATGCGTAAATTCCAAATCAGTTTGGCCACTGGCCGCGTAGCTTTTGGCTAAACCGGCATGCGCGAGTTGGACGAGATATTTTGCTGGGATTTCGGTCGCGGTATCGAGCGCTTGCTGCATAAAATATTGGCTGGCATGCGTTTGTTGTTGTTCTAAATGCAGCTCACCGAGCGCAATCATATTGACGACTTTTCCCCAGTGATTGCAACTGCGTGCGCTGAGTGCGAGTGCTCGTTCTAATTGCCGTTTCGCCAAGTCTTGATGACCTGCTTTGCGTAATAAATGCGCACGATAGTAATGTAGTTCAGGTTCAAATTCACAAAATGGCAGTTCAATTAACAGCGCTTGGGCTCGATCTAGTGCTGATTGAGCCGCGGCATCATGGCCCAAATGTAATTGGGCTGCGGCGACATTGATGTGATGGCAAATATGTAGGTTTTTGTCGCTAATTTGCGTCAGTAGCGGTGCTACTTTTAAGTGTGTGGCGAGGCTACTGGCTAAATCTTCACTAATAAAAAACAGTTTACCCAGCCCGATATAGGCTCGAGCCATGCCTTCAGGCCATTGTTGGGTTAATGAGCGTTTTAACAGCTGCAACCATAAATCCATGGCTTTGGCGTAGTTGGCGATGTCATAGGCAACATCAGCATGGCAATCAATGGCGGCGAGCCAGCTTTCATCATCGGCATTGTGGCGTGCCAGCTGAGTTGCAACCTCGGCCATATGCTCGCGTACACCTTCAGCGACGCTGGGTGTTGCACGAAAAGCTAAGGCAATAAGTAAAGCGGCTTGTGTTTCAGCGCGAGCATCGTTAATGCTTTGGGCGCGAAAAGTAATAAATTGAGCTAAACGAAGGGTTTCGGCGGGGTCGGTATACACCAGAGCGCGTGCAATGAGTAGCATTTGCTCGATTTCGGCACGTAAATCATAAAAACCCACTCTGTTCTCCTGCTGCCTAAAACCGCTGCGGCATCAGTACAGGGTTGTGCATCGTTAAGCAAAAATTGTCTTACGTGATGATTTGCTGCGCGGTTGATCCGCTGAAATTTTGCGCATCATATCGCAAATAAAAAGCGGGCCTAAGCCCGCTGATCTGAAATTATGACTACTTAAGCTTGACCTGAAATAATCAAATATTTGGCTTGAAGTTCTTCTTTGCTTTCTTTGTGTTCTGGATCGAGCGGGATACAGTCAACTGGGCAAACTTGTTGGCATTGTGGCTCATCGTAATGGCCAACACATTCGGTACAGAGATTAGGGTCGATGACATAAATCTCTTCGCCTTGTGAAATGGCGCTATTTGGGCATTCCGGTTCACAAACATCACAGTTAATGCATTCGTCGGTAATAATAAGTGCCATGATTGACAATTCCTTAGTAAAATAGTCAAGTATTCGATATGTGGGGATTTTCCCACTTTCGGGCCTAAGTCACAACCCTAAGTGTTTTGAGTGGGAAAAAGTATCTTATTGGCCTGATGCACGGCACAATAATGCATATTTGACCGTGCCTGCTTTGCCTTCGCGCAAAATCTCCCAATCGCTGAGCTCTGGCCATTGGGCGCATTCGATATACACCCGCGCTGTGGGGCTGAGGTGTTTGGCAATTTTCGGCAAAATTTCATCGAGTAAAGTGCTGGCAAATGGAGGATCCAGTAAGATCAGATCAAACTGTTCTTGGCATCGGCTGAGGTATTGCTCGGCAGTACTGCAAATAATCTCAATTTGATTGGCGGCGAGTAAAGCTTGATTGCTTTTGAGTGCCGCAACCACCGGTCTTGCTGCTTCAATCATGACTACTTTTTTGGCCCAGCGTGAAGCCGCTTCAAAACCGAGCGCACCGCTGCCAGAAAAAAGATCCAGACAAACCATCCCGGTGCAATCTTGCCCTAACCAGTTAAAGAGCGTTTCACGAACCCGATCAGGTGTCGGGCGTAACGCCAATGAGTCCGGAAATTTTAAAATTCGGCTTTTATATTGTCCACCAATCACACGAACCTGATTTTTATGCTGTGCTGACATTGCCGCTCCGCGTTAAAATCTAAATAATCAACCATTTTCCTCGATTTGTAGGATAGCCGCCAACGTCATGTTTAGTTTTTTTAAGAAAAAGAAGCCGCCAGAGGCGCAAATTGTCGCAGAAATTGCGCCAGAAACCCCAGTTACGGTGATTGAAACTGAGCCGCTCGCTCCAGTCGCTATCGCTGAAACCCCCGTCATCGCTGAACCGATCGCAAAAATTGAACCGATTGAGCCAGTTGAGCCAGTTGCTGCTGCAATTGAGATTAAGCCCGCACCCGTTGCGCCGCTTGAGTCAGCGATTGAACCTTTGATTGCCCAAGAAGCTGAGCCTGTAGCGCATGCCGATGCGTTTGTACCGCCCGCCGATTTAGCTCAGCCACAAGAACGTCCTAAATTATCTTGGACTGAACGCTTAAAAATGGGTTTGGCAAAAACTCGCGATAAATTAGGCAAAAGCTTAGCCAGTATTTTTGGTGGTGGCCAAATTGATGACGAGCTTTACGAAGAGCTAGAAACCGTATTGTTGACCGCCGATATGGGCGTCGATGCGACTCAGCATTTATTAAAAGACGTTCGAGAGCGCGTGTCACTGCGTGGTTTAAAAGACTCGGGTGAACTTAAAGACGCGCTGAAACTTAGCCTGACTGATTTGATTAAACCGCTAGAAATCCCGCTGGATGTATCGGGCCACAAGCCATTTATTTTGATGGTGGCTGGCGTGAACGGCGCAGGTAAAACCACCAGCATCGGTAAGTTAGCCAAATATTTTCAATCGCAAAATTTATCGGTGTTGTTAGCGGCTGGGGATACATTCCGCGCTGCGGCACGTGAGCAATTGGTCGTTTGGGGCGAGCGCAACGGCGTGCAAGTGATTGCACAAGCGTCGGGCGATGCCGCCGCGGTGGCGTTTGATGCGGTCAACGCCGCTAAAGCGCGTGGTATTGATGTGGTGATTGTCGATACCGCAGGGCGTTTACCAACGCAATTGCACCTGATGGAAGAAATCAAAAAAGTAAAACGCGTGGTGCAAAAAGCAGATCCAACTGGGCCACATGAAGTATTGCTGGTGCTGGACGCCAATACGGGGCAAAACGCTTTGGCACAAGTTAAATCGTTTGACGACGCTTTGGGTTTGACCGGTTTAGTGCTGACTAAGCTTGATGGCACCGCCAAGGGTGGCGTCATTGCGGCGATTGCTAAAAACCGCCCCGTACCGCTGCGCTTTATCGGTGTGGGTGAATCGATTGATGATTTACGCCCATTTGTGGCAAAAGATTATATCGATGCCTTGTTTGAATAAGTGGGTATTTGTTTAGAGGCTTTTTTGAATAAGCTTTGTATTCATATACCCATGCTCTCTGTAATTTCGTTGATGCAGAGGCGCTCGCTTTGATTTCATCCCTGAATGCATGTAGACGATTGCTCGTTTTAGAACGGGCAATCGGCGGGCTATGAATCAGTGGCCACAAGTCGCTTGGGTGGCTCGTTTTGAGAATGAAGGATTCTAATGATTCAATTTCAACAAGTTAGTAAAAGCTATCCCGGTGGCTTTGATGCCATTCGTAATTTAAGTTTTGAAGTTCCCGATGGCGAGCTGGTGTTTTTGGCGGGACATTCGGGGGCGGGTAAATCGACTTTACTCAAATTAATGGCAGGGATCGAAAAACCCAGTAGCGGCGCGGTATTGCTCAATGGGCAAAATTTAGCGCGGATGAGTCGTGCTTCTTTGCCGTTTGTGCGGCGACATATTGGGCTGATTTTTCAAGATCATAAGATTTTGTATGATCGCAATGTGTTTGATAATGTGCGTCTGCCGCTGGATATTATTGGCTTTGACCATGCCGAAGGTCGCCGCCGCGTATTGGCTGCGTTAGATAAAGTGGGTTTGGCGGGTAAAGAAAAGCTCAATCCAATTTCGCTATCGGGCGGTGAGCAGCAGCGTCTATGTATTGCGCGTGCGGTGGTGCATCGGCCGTCGATTTTGTTGGCCGATGAGCCAACGGCGAATCTGGATAGTGATTATGCGCATGATATTTTGGAGTTGTTTAAATCCTTCCATCAAGTCGGTGTAACGATTTTGATTTCGGCGCACGATGAATCGTTGATGGCCGATTATGGTCGACGTATTTTGCGTTTAAAACATGGGCAGTTTTGCGCTTAAACACAGCAAAGTTGAGCTAAGGAAAAATAATGAAAAATTGGTTTCGCCTGCATCTGTTGGCACTAACACGCACGATTGGTAGCTTGTTTCGCCACCCGCTAGGTAGCCTGCTGAATTTATTGGTGATCGGGATTACAACGGCACTGCCACTGGCGCTATGGACTTTGATTATGAGCGTTTCGCAAATTAGCGATCAAGTGTCTGTTGAACCGCAAATTTCTATTTTTTTGCGGCACAGTGCCACAGCTGAAGACGTAAAGGGCTTGCAAGCGACATTAAAAGCCGATGCGCGTTGGGCTAAAGTTGAATTTATTCCCAAAGCCACTGCATTGGCGTCCTTGCAAGCCAGTTTAGGAACAACGGATTTAACCGCTGGATTAGCAGAAAACCCACTCCCCGACGCTTTTGTATTACAAGCAAAAGAGAATGATCCGGCAGGTTTAGAGGCTTTAAAGAAAGAACTTTCGTCGATTGTGATCGTCGAAGAAGTGCAGTTAGATTCTGATTGGGCCAAGCGTTTGGCGCGGATTACCGATTTAGGACGAGCTATTTTTGAAGTGTTGGCGAGCTTATTGGCCTTGGCCTTGGTGCTGATTACGGGTAATGCCATCCGGATGCAAATCCTAACGCGCCGTGATGAAATTGAAGTCGCCAAACTGATTGGTGCGACCGATTCATTTATTCGTCGCCCCTTTATGCATGCTGCCTTGGTACAAGGATTGCTCGGTGGTGGGGTTGCCGTGTTGATTGTGTGGGGCTTGGTGGCGTATGTAAATCCAACCGTTGTCGAGCTGGCGAGTGCCTATGGGCAATCTCTGAGCTTATTGGCGCCCGATTTTCTAACCACGGTGGTGGTTTGTTTAGCGAGTGCATTTTTGTGCTTGCTAGGGGCTAGTTTGGCGGTGTCGCGTTATTTATATCAATTCCGCTAAATGCCGCTAAGCAGATTGCTTTAGGCTATGACTTGAATAGTAATAATTACCGTGCACAATGCGATCTGCATGTGATTGAATAGAATTCTGATTGGAAGCGATTTAGCACTCTGAGCGTTTGAGTGCTAATATTTTATGCTACAGTCAGCTTTGTTGTTACGACAGGAGATTCAAGCGATGGGCAATGCGATGACACTTTCAACATTATCGATTGGCGATAGTATTGAACGTTATATTCAGCGCGTTAATGCGGTACCTATGCTGTCACCTCAAGAAGAGCACGATTTGGCGACACGACACCAAGAAAGTGGTGACGTGGAGGCCGCGCGTCAGCTTGTGATGTCCCACTTGCGCGTCGTTGTTTCGATCGCGCGAGGTTATAGTGGCTATGGTTTACCACAAGCTGATTTGATCCAAGAAGGTAATATTGGTTTAATGAAAGCGGTTAAACGCTTTGAAGCCACACGCGGTGTGCGCTTGTATTCGTTTGCTGTGCATTGGATTAAAGCTGAAATCCATGAGTATATTTTACGCAATTGGCGCTTAGTTCGGATTGCGACGACTAAAGCGCAACGTAAATTGTTTTTTAATCTGCGCTCAATGAAAACTAGCTTTGCTGCGTTAACGCATAAGCAAGCGCAAGAAATCGCGGATGATTTAGGCGTTAAGCCCGAAGAAGTCCTTGAGATGGAAACGCGCATGACCGGTCAAGATATTGCACTGGTGGCTGATGATAGTGATGATGATGGCTATGCGCCGATTGATTGGTTAGCAGATAGCCACAATGAACCGACTGCCGCGATGGCCAGAATTGCGACTGATCGCTTGCAATCAAGCGGTATTTCAGAAGCTTTAGACGGCCTAGATGAGCGTAGTCGCCGCATTATTGAAGCGCGCTGGCTGACCGATGACGGTGAGTCTTTGACTTTGCATGATTTAGCCGCAGAGTTTAAAGTTTCGGCCGAGCGAATTCGGCAGATCGAGACCAAAGCATTGCAAAAAATGAAGCAAGCTTTGTTGCCTGCTACGGTTTAAATCAAGTCAGCAATAAAAATGAGCGCCTAGGGCGCTCTTTTTTATTGCTGGAATTAATCTGTTTTGTATTGCAATTTTATGTGCGAAAAAAGTGCCAAGTGATGGCAATTATGCTGGCTGCAATCAGTGTTGCGGCGCTGATTTTACTGATTCGATGTAATTCTTTGCGGTGCGCAGGATGAATGGCACGCCAAGCAAAGTGAGCAATGATCAAAAGTAAGCATAGATAAAAGAGCTTGCTGCTCATGAATGAAAGTACACGGGATGTCCGGTGGTCGGGATGTTGCGATTGAATTGTGTAGTATATTCTTACAACACTTAATGTATTACCTTAGATTTCGATTGTTTCATACTTATTTTTAAGACTTTTATGAATTAAAAATATTTATAACTAAGTTATTGTATCAAAAGATAAAAAAACTGGCGCAACTTGTGCCAGTTTTTTTTTTGCTCTATAGTGGGTTTCAGTGGGGTAAAGTGGGTAAAAGTGTATTTTTATAGTCATTTTTTCGCTAAAATTGCACCGCGCGTAGATTGAGCGGTTTTTTGATCTCGTTAGCGAACAAACAGGGGCGTCTGCATACATGTTGGGTGGTGTGTCATCTCTTTCATTGGACAGTAAAGGGCGCTTAGCGATGCCAGCTAAGTACCGTGCTTTATTGTGCGCTGAAGGGCGACTGGTGATTACCATTGATCCGGCTGGCTGTGTGCTGATTTACCCTGAGGCGCAATGGATACCGGTGCGAGATCAGCTAAACACTTTATCTGGCTCAAAGATGTCTGTGCGTCGTTTAATCGTGGGTCACGCTGAAGAAATCGAAATGGATACAGCGGGCCGTATTTTAATCCCAGCGACTTTAAGGCAACGCGCGCAACTGAATAAGGCGGTTGCTTTGGTTGGCATGGGAAATAAATTCGAATTGTGGGATGAAGCTAAATGGAATGCCGTGACGGATTCTGTGATGGCGATGGATCCGCATGAATTAGAAAATAATATGGAAGGAATCGTGCTTTGAGTGAAGTGGTTGGAACAAACTTCGTGCATTGCACGGTATTGCTTAATGAGGCAGTGGATGCGTTAGCGATCCAGCCTGATGGCACTTATGTGGATTGCACGTTTGGCCGTGGTGGCCATTCTCGATTGATTTTGTCCAAATTAGGACCCAATGGTCGCTTAATCGCATTTGATAAAGATTTATATGCGATTGCCGAAGCAGCAACGATTACCGATCCTCGTTTCACGATTGTGCACGAGGGCTTTGTCACGTTGGCTGAATCTCTTGCCCGACTCGGGATCGAAAAAATAGATGGTTTATTGATGGATTTAGGCGTGTCCTCACCACAATTGGATGATGGCGCGCGCGGATTTAGCTTTAGATTTGATGCGCCCTTGGATATGCGTATGGATACGACCCGAGGGCAAACAGCGGCTGAATGGCTTAATTCTGCCGAAGAAAAAGATATTGCAGAGGTGGTAAAAGATTATGGCGAAGAACGGTTTGCTCGGCAGGTTGCAGCAGCGATTGTTACGCGTAGGGCAAGCAAACCTTTTGCTACAACAGGAGAACTTTCCGAGGTCGTGGCAACGGCTGTCCGCACCCGTGAGCCGGGCCAGAACCCGGCGACGCGTACCTTCCAAGCTATACGGATTTACATCAATCGTGAGCTTGAGGAACTGTCGCTAACACTCCCTCAGGCATTGCGCTTGCTGAAAACGGATGGACGCTTGTCCGTGATTGCATTTCACTCTCTGGAAGATCGCATCGTCAAACGGTTTATTCAAGATGCCGCTAAGGGAGATCATTTGCCTTCGCGTCTGCCGGTGCGTGCCAGCGAAATTGCCGCAGCGCCGTTGCAGGTTCTCGGTAAACCGATTCGAGCTTCAGAGATCGAAATTAAAGCCAACCCGCGTGCGCGTAGTGCGATTTTGCGGGTTGCAGCACGTACAGCGGGGCCTTTGTGACGCGTTTAAATATGTTTTTGTTGGCAGTTTTAGTGATTTGCGCTTTAGCGGTGATTACCAGTCGACATAAGTCGCGAAAACTATTTATTGAATTGCAAAAAGAAGACGTACTGACTCGTAAGCTCGATGTTGAGTGGGGACAGTTACAACTAGAGCAAAGTACTTGGGCGATGCACTCTCGCATTGAGCAAGAAGCTGGACACAATTTGGAAATGCAAGTGGCACCATCGAATCGCACTCAGGTTATTTTGGAGCACGGTGAACTCGTGAAGCAACCTGAGGTTAAAGATCTGTAATGATAACAGCGGGAAAAACGGCGGCTAGCCGTCGTCGACCAAAGTATGCCGTAATCCCAAAGTTAGAGCGTTGGCGGGTTTGGACGGTATTGGGCGGTTTGATGGTGTTGTTTGCCGCCTTAATCGGTCGTGCCTTGTATTTGCAAGTATGGAATGAAGGTTTTTTACAAGACCAAGGCGATGCACGCTATCGCCGGGTGTTAAAACTAGAAGCCAATCGCGGCATGATCACCGATCGTAATGGTGAGCCGTTGGCGATTTCCACACCGGTTCAGTCGATTTGGATGAGCCCACGCAGCATGCTGATTTTGCCAGCAGGGCAGCAGCGTGCCGAAGATTGGAAGCCTGCGAACGACGATGAGCTGATGCCGTTGTCGCTCGACGAAGTTAAAAAATTAGAAACGCATTTGCAATTGAAGTCGGGAGAGCTGTTAACAAAATTGACCGCATCACGAAAAAACTCGCAAGGCAAAGAAATAAAATCAGATTTTCTGTGGGTGAAACGACATATCTCACCTGCAGATGCAAAAAAACTGATGGCGATGAAAATCCCCGGAGTCTATTCGCAAACAGAATATCGCCGTTACTACCCGGCAGGCGAAGTGATGGCCCATATTGTCGGTTTTACCGATATTGATGGCAAAGGGCAGGAAGGCTTTGAGTTAACACGAGAAAAAATGCTGGCGGGTAAGCCAGGTTCTCGTACGGTGATTCGTGATCGACGTGGCTACATTGTTGAAGACGTTTCAACCATCGTACCGCCGCAAGAAGGGCAAACATTGCAGTTGTCGATTGATCGACGAATTCAATATTTAGCCTACCGCGAGCTGAAAAATATGGTCGATAGCTCCGGTGCAGTGGGTGGGGCGATTGTGGTACTTGATGCGCGAACGGGTGAGGTGTTGGCATTGGCCAATGCGCCGTCTTACAACCCCAATAGTCGCGCCAAAATCGACCCCGCGCATAAACGCAATCGTGCTTTAACCGACTTATACGAGCCCGGTTCAACGATGAAAGCGCTGACGGTCGCAATGGCACTGAATGCGGATAAAGTCACCCCGCAGACCATTATTCAAACCGGTGGTGGCACGATGGCCATCGGCCCGAATATGGTCAAGGACGATCATGCGGTGGGGGCGGCAACGGTGGAAACCATTATGCAAAAGTCTTCCAACGTCGGCGTGGCGAAGATGGCTTTGATGATGGATCGTGAGTCGAAATGGAATTTTTATAAAGACGTTGGCTTTGGCGAAGCGCCGCATACCGGGTTTCCGGGTGAAGCTGCTGGCCGTATTCGACCTTGGAAAAACTGGCGCCCGATTGAAGAAGCCACCATGTCTTTTGGTTATGGGATGTCGGTGAGCTTAATGCAAATGGCGCGCTCGTATCAGCTGTTTGCAGGCAATGGTGAAATTCATCCGGTGACATTTACTAAATTGGTCGCGCCAGCACCGGGCAAGCAAGTGGTTACTGCCAAGACGGCAGAACAAGTTCGCAAAATGCTGGAGATGGTGACGTTGCCCGGCGGAACGGCAACTCGGGCGCAAGTGGTGGGCTATCGAGTCGGCGGTAAAACGGGTACGGCGAAAAAATTAGTGGATGGTAAGTACTCCGATACAGCGCGTGTGGGTTCTTTTGTCGGTTTAGCACCTATTTCAAATCCGCGTTTGATCGTGGCAGTGATGGTGGACGAACCATCATTTGCAATGCGTTACGGTGGTTTAGTTGCCGCACCGATTTTTAGTAATGTAGTTGCTGGAAGTTTGCGCTTATTGGGAGTGCCACCTGATGCGCCAACGACCAATATTTTCTTACCCAATACCGAAGCCGAAGTAAAGGAAGAAACATGAAGCCTGCGAGTTGGGAATTGCCTGCTTTTGATTTAGCTGCGCTGATTGAATTACAGTCCGCTCGCCCTTTGGTGGCCGATAGCCGCCAAGTACAAGCCGGCGATGTATTTATGGCCTTTCGTGGCGAATATGTCGATGGTCGACAATTTATTGCCGATGCGCTAGCCAAAGGCGCCGCAGCGGTGATTTGGGAAGCTGACGATTTTGTGTGGAATCCAGCCTGGGATGTACCTAATTTAGCCGTGCCAGCACTACGCTATCAAGCGGGTATCGTGGCCTGTGCGTTGTTGGGTAACGATTCTGGACTTATGCCTATCGTCGGTATCACAGGAACGAATGGCAAAACCTCGATTGCGAATTGGTTGGCACAAGCTTTTGATTTATTGGGCAATAAAACCGGCATTTTAGGTACTTTGGGCAATGGTTTTGTGAGCGACTTAGTCGCTTCAACCCATACCACTTTAGATCCTTTGGCATTACAAGGCTGGTTAGCCAAGTTTAAAGCCAATGGCGCAACGCATGTGGCGATGGAAGTTTCTTCACACGGCTTAGATCAGGGGCGGGCACATGGCGTGCCGTTTAAGACCGCCGTTTTTACCAATCTAACTCGTGATCACTTGGACTATCACGGCACGATGGCCGCGTATGCCACAGCCAAAGCCAAATTATTTCAGTGGGATGGTTTGCAAGCGGCCGTTATCAATGCTGACGATGCTTTTGGCCGTGAGCTGATTGAATTTACCACTGCGCCCAAAGTGTATAGCTATGGCTTTGAGCACGGTAATTTGCGCGTTAAGCATTTTGAATCCTCGCTAGACGGTATCTCTTTGGTAGTCGATACGCCGGTTGGTGTTGGTGCGATTAATTCGCCGCTATTAGGACGCTTTAATGTCAGCAATTTACTGGCTTGCTTAGGCGTCTTACTGGCCGATGGCGTGGCATTGGATGATGCCTGCCGAGTGCTAGGCCAAATTCGTTCGGCTCCAGGTCGCATGCAATGCTTGGGTGGATCGGGCAAGCCTTTGGTGGTGGTCGATTACGCGCATACGCCAGATGCTTTAGAAAAAGCGCTACTTACTTTGCGTGAAGTGATGCCGCAAGGCGCGCGCTTATTTTGCGTTTTTGGTTGCGGTGGCGATAGAGACAATGGCAAACGCCCGTTAATGGGTGAGATTGCTTGCCGTTTGGCCGACTCGGTGGTGATTACCAGTGATAACCCGCGCAGCGAAAAACCGCAGGCAATTATTCAGCAAATTATTGCTGGCGTAGAAGGGGTGCCGGGCAATGGCGAAGCCAATTATGCGATTGAGTCGGATCGTGGTTTTGCCATTACTGACACCATTGATATGGCCGGTCCTAACGATGTGATTTTAGTTGCCGGTAAGGGGCATGAAACCTACCAAGAAATCGATGGCGTGCGGCAACATTTTGATGATGTCGAAGTGGCTAGCCAAGCGCTCGCCAAAAAAGCAATAAGGAAGTCATGATGTTGAATTTGCAGGAAACTGCGCAAGCGCTCAATGGCCGACTTTCGGGTGTCCCCGAATTGGTCTTTAGCCGTGTGACGACCGATAGTCGTGACATTCGCGCGGGTGATTTATTTGTCGCTTTAAAAGGCGAGCACTTTGATGCACACGATTTTGTTGAGCAGGCTTTGGCGCAAGGCGCCGTCGCTGCCATCGTTGAAAAAGACGGTGAGGGTAACCGGATTGTGGTGGCGGACACTTTACAAGCGCTGGGACAATTGGCAAGGTATTGGCGTGCAAAGCACGCCGACATTAAGCTAGCGGCCATTACTGGCAGTAATGGCAAAACCAGCCTGAAAGAAATGTTGGCCAGTATTTTGGCTAAGCATGTTGGTGACGCCAGCAAAGTACACGCAACCAAAGGCAATTTAAACAACCATATTGGCTTGCCATTAACGGTGCTAGGGCTCAATGCCCAGCATCGTTTTGTCGTTGCTGAAATGGGAATGAATCATTTCGGTGAGATTGACTACCTAACGCGCATTGCCTGCCCTGACGTCGCGGTCGTCAATAATGCCGGCGCCGCCCATTTAGAAGCCTTGGGCTCAGTAGCTGGCGTGGCTCAAGCCAAAGGCGAAATTTTTGCCGGTTTAGTCGCCGATGGCGTGGCCATCATTAATCACGATGATGAGTTTGCTGGTTTGTGGCGGCAATTAGCGGATGAGCATCAATGTGTGTCATTTGGACTGCAAGACGCTGAAATCACCGCCGAGCAGATTGAATTGGGCGCATTAGGCAGTCAGTTTCAATTACTCACCCCGTTAGGCTCGGCATCAGTGCAGCTGGCGGTTCCGGGCTTACACAATGTGCGTAATGCGCTGGCCGCAGCGGCAACGGCGCTGGCAATGCAAGTCCCTTTGGCCGATATTGCTGCCGGTCTTTCGGCATGGCAAGGGGTAAAAGGGCGTTTACAAGCCAAAAAAGCCGCCAATGGCGCACAAATTTTGGACGATAGCTATAACGCCAACCCTGATTCGATGCGGGCGGCGATTGATGTATTGGCGGCAATGGGGGCAAAACATACCATTTTGGTGTTGGGGGATATGGGTGAAGTGGGCGCTGATGCCGCTGAGCAGCATGCATTGATTGGTGCTTATGCGCAGCAACAAGGCATTGCCGCTTTATTCGCCGTGGGTGAACACATGGCGCATGCCGTGGGCGCTTTTGGTGAGCGCGGTCAGCATTTTGCCAGTAAAGCGCAATTGTTGACGAGTTTGCGTGCCGCATTGACGCCCGAATCGATGGTGTTGGTGAAAGGATCGCGCTTTATGCGCATGGAAGACGTTGTTAACGAATTAGAAGGAGCACAGCCATGTTGCTGATGTTGATGCAATGGCTCGGCGAATCAGTTCGTGCCTTTAATGTATTTAATTACCTCACTTTACGCGCTGTATTGGCGACAATTACCGCCCTGACTATTTCATGGACTTTAGGCCCATGGGTGATTCGCAAATTGACCGAAATGAAAGTCGGCCAAGCGGTTCGTGATGACGGCCCGCAAACGCATTTAATCAAAGCCGGTACGCCGACGATGGGTGGCACCTTGATTTTGCTGTCGATTGGTTTGACCACCTTATTGTGGGGTGACTTAGGCAATAAATACATTTGGCTGGTGCTGGTGGTGACTTTGGCTACCGGCATTATTGGTTTTGTGGATGATTATAAAAAAGTGGCGCTGAAAAACCCGAAAGGCTTGTCAGCCAAAGCCAAGATGTTTTGGCAGTCGGCGATTGCCATTGGTGCCGGTTTATTTCTGGTGAATTTTGGTAATGATGCGGCAACAACGGGTTTTATTGTGCCGTTTTATAAAGAAATCTTGTACCCATTTGGCGCCATTGGTTTTTGTATTCTGACTTACTTTGTCATTGTTGGCACCAGTAATGCCGTCAATCTCACCGATGGTTTAGATGGCTTGGCGATTATGCCGACGGTGTTGATTGCGGGGGCGTTTTGTATTTTTGCCTACGTGGCGGGCAATGCAAAATTTGCGATTTATTTGGGTGTCCCGCACGTACCTGGTGCTGGCGAATTGGTGGTGTTCTGTGCGGCAATGGCCGGTGCAGGGCTTGGCTTTTTGTGGTTTAACGCCTATCCCGCTGAAGTCTTTATGGGCGACGTTGGCGCTTTGGCGCTCGGCGCGGGTTTGGGCATGGTCGCGGTGATTGTGCGGCAAGAAATTGTGCTGTTGATTATGGGCGGTGTGTTTGTGGTTGAAGCGCTGTCGGTGATGATTCAAGTTGCCAGCTTTAAAACCCGCGGAAAACGCGTGTTTCGGATGGCGCCATTGCACCATCATTACGAATTAAAAGGCTGGAAAGAAACTCAAGTGGTGGTCCGTTTCTGGATTATTACCATGCTCTTGGTCTTGGTGGGCTTGGCCACCTTGAAATTACGGTAAGCAAAGATGGAACTCAAAGCAAAGCATTGCATCGTCGTCGGTTTAGGTGAAACTGGCTTGGCAACAGCACGTTGGTTGGTTGGACAAGGCGCCCAAGTGACCGTGGCCGATAGCCGCCCAACGCCACCTAATTTGGCGCAACTTCAAGTTGAGTTGCCACAGGTCGCGTTGCGCTTGGGCTCATTTAATGTGGATACGTTTGCCGATGCTGATTTATTGATTACCAGCCCGGGTGTGCCACTGGCAACACCCGAAGTGGCCGCAGCGATCGCTCGCGGCATTACTGTGATCGGTGATATTGAATTATTGGCATTGGCCCTGCAAGGCCAGCCCGGCAAAGTGATTGCGATTACTGGATCAAATGGCAAATCCACCGTGACCACGATGGTGGCGCAAATGTGTGAAGCCGCCGGAAAAACCACGGTGATGGCTGGCAATATTGGTGTTCCGGTGTTGGCCGCATTAGCCCAATGGCAGGCGCGCGGCGAGTGGCCCGATTTTTGGGTGCTGGAATTATCCAGTTTCCAACTTGAAACCACGCACTCTTTAGCGCCGACTGCGGCGACGGTATTGAATGTCTCGGAAGACCATTTAGATCGCTACGCCGGAATGAAAGAATATGCGGCGACTAAAGCCAGTATTTTTAATGGCCAAGGGGTGCGAGTTCTTAATCGTGAAGATCAATGGTGTAAGGGTATGGCCGAGCCAGACCATAATATAGTGTGGTTTGGTGCAGATACCCCTGCTGATGGCGAGTATGGTTTACTTGAAATCGATCATGATTTTAGCCTTCGCTATGGCGCAACTGAATTACTCAAAGCATCGGAATTGCCTGTTGCGGGTTTGCATAATGCCGTAAACGCTCTGGCTTCGATTGCCTTGTGCCGCGCTGCTGATTTGCCGTTAGCACCATTGCTTGAGGCTCTGAAAAATTTTAAAGGCTTGCCACATCGCGTTGAATTTGTCGCCGACATCAATGGTGTGGCGTATTACGACGATTCAAAAGGCACCAATGTTGGTGCGACCGAAGCGGCTTTAAAAGGCATGACGCGGCCTGTGGTCTTGATTGCGGGTGGCGAGGGCAAAGGGCAAGATTTCTCACCATTACTTGAAGCCTGTGAGCGAATTTGCCGTGCGGTGTTACTCATTGGTAAAGATGCACCCGCTTTGGCGGACGTATTAAATGAAGCGCAATCGGCGTATTTGCCTGATGACGATGATAACTATTTGCCAGTGATGATGTTACCGACGCTAGAAATGGCGGTCTCGGTCGCGAGTAATTTTGCCGAATCTGGTGATGTGGTCTTGCTGTCACCGGCGTGCGCTAGCTTAGATATGTTCCGTAATTATCATCATCGCGCCGAAGTATTTATTGCCGCAGTGAAAGAGTTGGAGCAGTAATGCGGCAAATTCTTTATCAAGCGATGCAGCGAATGAAGCCCAAAATGAGCGCATATGATCGAGGCTTATTTTGGTGCGTCACTTTATTGCTGACTATCGGCTTGGTAATGGTGTATTCCTCATCCATTGCAATGGCTGAGGTAGATAAAGATACTGGCTTTAATTCGAGTTATTTTTTGATGCGCCATTCGGCATATTTGGTCGTTGGCGTATTGGCCGGATTCGTTGCATTTAATATTCCAACCGAAATATGGCGTCGTTACGCTCCGGCGTTATTTATTTTGGGTATTGTGTTATTAATTTTAGTGTTGATTCCGGGGATCGGCCGTGAGGTGAATGGTAGTCGGCGCTGGTTAAGTTTGTTTGTGATTAATTTGCAGCCTTCCGAATTAGTGAAATATTTTGCTGTACTGTATGCCGCAGATTATAGCGTGCGTAAAAATAGCAGTATGACTTCAACCTTTGTTGATAGCTTAACTAAGGTCTTATTACCGCTAGGCGTTGTAATGGCCATTGTGGGTGGCTTATTATTGGCCGAACCTGATATGGGCGCGTTAATTGTCGTAACGGCGATTGCGATGGGCATATTATTTTTGGCTGGATTTAGTTGGCGAATCTTTGCTGGCCTGATCATTTTTTTAGGCGGCGCTTTTTTTTCCTTAATTATTTCTAGTCCTTATCGCCGTGCGCGGGTTTTGGGCTTTTTAGATCCTTGGCAAGATCCGTATGGCAAAGGTTACCAATTAAGTCATTCCTTAATCGCTTTTGGCCGAGGTGAATTTACCGGCGTCGGTTTGGGGTTGAGTGTAGAAAAGCTCTCTTATTTACCCGAAGCGCATACCGACTTTTTAATGGCGATTATTGCGGAAGAATTTGGCTTTATTGGCGTTGCCGTGGTGATTAGCTTATTTGCATTTTTAGTTTTTCGCGCTTTTTCGATTGGCGTACAGGCCAATAAATTAGAGCGGCATTGGCAATCATTAGCCGCGCAAGGCGTTGGTATTTGGATTGGTGTACAAACGGTGATTAATATTGGCGTAAATATGGGCGTGATGCCCACTAAAGGTTTAACCTTGCCTTTATTGTCGTTTGGTGGCTCGGGGATTGTGGCCAATTTATTAGCGTTAGGTTTTTTATTACGGATTGATTTTGAAAATCGTCAAATGATTCGAGGCTATAAGGTATGACGATTATTTTCTCGGTACTGTTTATTGTTGCCATGCTGGCTTTGATTGTTAGCGGATGGCGAATGCGCAAAGAAGATGCCGAATGGATTGAACCCGCAGCCACAGGCGGACAACGTACGTTGTTGGTGATGGCTGGTGGTACAGGTGGGCATATATTCCCCGCGTTAGCCGTGGCCAATGCATTGCGTCTTGAGGGTTGGGATGTGGTGTGGTTAGGCGCAAGCGGCGCGATGGAAACCCGCGTTGTACCGCAGCAAGGTATCGATTTGGTCACGCTAAAAATTACCGGCGTACGTGGTAAAGGTTGGTTAAAAAAACTCAGCCAGCCGTGGGTGCAAACCAAAGCGTTATTGGCGGCATTGAATCTGATTTTCCGTCGTCGTCCTGATGTAGCGATTGGTTTTGGTGGGTTTACCGGTTTTCCTGGCGGTTTGGCGATGCGTTTGTGCTGGTTGCCGTTGGTGATTCATGAGCAAAACTCAGTGGCGGGTTTAACCAACCGTGTGTTGTCGAAAATTGCCAATCGAGTGTTGTTTGCGTTTCCGTCGGCATTTCCTAATCAGGCCGATTGTGTGGGCAATCCAGTACGCAGTGAAATCGCCCATGTGGCCGAACCTGCTATGCGTTTTGCTGGCAGAACTGGGCCTTTAAAGATTTTGGTGGTGGGCGGCAGTTTAGGCGCGCAAGTATTTAATGAACAATTACCGAAAGCCTTGGCGCTGATTTCACCGGCTGATCGCCCGCTGGTGACGCATCAATCGGGTGAAAAGCATTTAGAGACATTGCGCGCGAATTATGCCGCGGCGAATGTAACGGCCGATTGTGTGGCGTTTATTGCCGATATGGCGCAAGCGTATGCCGATGCCGATTTGATTTTGTGCCGTTCCGGTGCGCTAACGGTGGCCGAGCTCGCGTGCGTGGGTGCGGCAAGTATTTTGGTGCCATTTCCGCATGCGGTGGATGACCATCAAACCGGCAATGCGCAATTTTTAAGTGAAGCTGGCGCGGGGATTTTATTAGCGCAAAGCAATAGTAGCCCAGAAAAACTGGCGCAATTGATTCAAGAAATGACGCGTGAACGCTGCCTAACGATGGCAACGGCCGCGCGTGCTTTAGCTCAACCTAATGCAACGGCCGCAGTCGTTGCAGTGATTAAAGAATTAGCGCAATGAAACATAAAGTAAAACGCATCCATTTTGTTGGGATTGGTGGTGTCGGCATGAGTGGGATTGCCGAAGTATTGCTCAATTTAGGTTTTGAAATTAGTGGTTCGGATTTAGGTGTCAGCGCTACAACGCAACGCTTAGTGAATGCGGGCGCCCAAGTATTTCAAGGGCATGCGGCAGAGTTTGTTGCCGATGCCGACGTGGTAGTGATTTCGAGTGCGGTGAAAGACGACAATCCAGAAGTGATTGCCGCGCGCCAGCGCAAGATTCCCGTGGTACCCCGCGCAATGATGTTGGCTGAATTGATGCGCTTAAAGCAAGGTATTGCCATTGCCGGTACGCACGGCAAAACCACGACAACTAGCTTGAGCGCCAGTGTGCTCGAGGCTGCTGGCTTGGACCCAACCTTTGTGATTGGCGGCAAGCTACACGCCGCAGGCTCGAATGCCCGCTTAGGACAGGGCGACTTTTTGGTGGCCGAAGCCGATGAAAGCGATGCGTCGTTCTTGCTGCTCACGCCGGTGATTTCGGTAGTGACCAATATCGATGCCGACCATATGGACACTTATGGCCATGATTTTGAAAAACTAAAGCAAGCTTTTATCGATTTTCTGCATCATTTGCCGTTTTATGGCCGAGCGATTTTGTGTATTGATGATCCGCATGTGCGCTCAATCTTGCCGAAAGTGACCAGCCCAGTGACCACGTATGGGGTGTCAGACGACGCGATGCTGCGTGCAGAAAACATTGTGGCGGATAACGGCATGATGCGTTTTGATGCGGTTTGGCAAAACGGCGAATCACGTCGCTTGGCGGTCACGCTCAATATGCCGGGTATGCACAATGTACTCAATGCACTCGCTGCGATTGCTATCGGGATTGAAGTGGGTGCTGATGAGGCCGCGATTGTATCGGCACTGGAGCGTTTCCAAGGCGTGGGTCGTCGTTTCCAGCGCTATGGCGAAGTCGCTTTACCTGCCGGTGGCACGTTTACCTTGGTCGATGATTATGGTCATCATCCGGTTGAGATGGCGGCAACGCTGGCAGCGACGCGTGGCGCGTTCCCGGGGCGTCGCTTGTTATTGGCGTTTCAACCGCACCGCTATACGCGAACCCGTGATTGTTTTGAAGATTTTGTCAAAGTACTTAACACGGTCGATGGCTTGTTGCTCGCCGAGGTGTATGCCGCCGGTGAAACGCCGATTGTTGCTGCTGATGGCCGATCTTTAGCCCGTGCTGTGCGAGTGGCCGGCAAAATTGAGCCGGTGTTTGTGGCGCAAATTACCGACATGCCAACGGCAATTTTTGCCGCAGTGCAAGCGGGTGACGTGGTCGTGACGATGGGTGCTGGCACCATTGGGAATACACCGAAATTATTATGTGAGATGGTGAAATGAGCGGTGTTGATGTGAAAGCGATGGGTAAGGTCGCAGTATTAATGGGTGGTGCTTCGAGCGAGCGAGAAATTTCTTTGCTCAGCGGTGCAGGTGTATTGGAGGCTTTAGTTCGCCAAGGCGTGGATGCGCATCGCTTTGACCCGGCTGAAAAGCCATTGTCAGCGTTGCATGATGAAGGATTTGAGCGCGCCTTTTTGATCTTACACGGCGGTTATGGTGAGGATGGCACGATCCAAGGTGCTTTGGAATTTATGTCAATTCCTTACACTGGCTGTGGCGTGATGGCTTCGGCCATTGGTATGGACAAATGGCGCACCAAGCTGATGTGGCAAGCGGCCGGTTTGCCGATTCCTGATTATGTTTTACTCGATGCCAACAGTGATTTTGCTGCCGTTGCCAAGCAGTTAGATTTGCCGCTGTATGTAAAACCCGCCAATGGTGGCTCAAGCGTGGGGGTGACGCGTTGTAGCAGCGTTGCGCAAATTGCTCAGGCTTACGCTTTGGCAGCACAGTACGATGCTTTGGTTTTGGCTGAACGCTCAATTAACGCCGGTGAATACTCTTGCGCGGTGCTTGATGGCAAGGCCTTGGCCACAGTGAAGATTGAGCCTGCGACTGAGTTTTATGACTTTGAAGCAAAATATATCCGTGATGACACGGTGTATCACTGCCCCGGATTATTGGGTGAGCAAGAGCAAAAAGCGCGTGAATTATGTGAACAAGCATATCGGGTGCTCGGCGCTTCGGGTTGGGCGCGAATCGACTTTTTAATGAATGAGCAAGGCGAAATGTTTTTGCTTGAGCCCAATACGGCGCCTGGTATGACGACACACAGTCTATTTCCAATGTGCGCGCGTGAAGCAGGCATTAGCTATGACGACTTGGTATTGACAATTTTGGGAACAATCTCATAGGTTTTACGCTTTGTAAGGGTATATCCTTGCAACTATTGTTATAATTTGGCTACGTTTGCATACCCATGATAGATGGGTGTTTGAAGCGCCCAATTAGGAATCAATCAATATGCCTGAGCGGGCTTTAAATCGACACTTAAAAGTGAGTTGTTATGTGGGATAAGCCACAGCTATTGATGTGGCTTGCTAACTTGCTGACAGCTTTAGCATTGATGTTATTGTTTTACTCCTTATTGTTTTTGGCGGTGCATTCGCCATTGTTTCCGGTTCGCCGGATTAAGGTCGATGGGGATTTAGCGCATGTAACGCGCGAGCAATTACGCTATGTGATTAAAAATGAATTGAAAGGGACGTTTTTTACGCTGGATTTGGATAAAACGCGGCAGAATTTTGAAAAATTACCGTGGGTACGTCAGGTTGAAGTGCGTCGGCGTTGGCCTGATCGTTTAGAAGTCAATATTGAAGAGCACAAAGCAGTGGCGCGTTGGGGAACGACTGGGTTGCTCAATTCGTACGGTGAAAAGTTTGATGCCGCAACCAGTGATCCTTTGCCCATTTTGGAAGGACCTGAAGGCTCTGAAAAATTGATGGTGAGTGAGTTTAAGGCTTTGCAAGCCGCGTTATTGCCTTTACAGCGAACGCCAACTCGTTTGTGGTTATCGGATCGCCGGGCATGGCGCTTTGAATTAGATAAGCAATTGATCGTAGAAGTAGGGCGTGATCAAGCGGTGGATAGAGTGAAGCGTTTTGTGAATGCTTACCCTAATTCATTGGCTTTATTGCAGCAGCCATTTGAGTATGTGGATTTGCGTTATCCGAATGGTTTTGCCGTGCATTTACCATCGTATACGCCGGTAGAGGCTGGCAAACAGGGCGTTAAGCTACCGCCGGTCGTAAAACCTAAGGCAAATAAAGCTTCGGCATGATTTATGCTTTTGGTATTTTTAATACTTAAAAAGCAATAAGTTGGCTGGGGTATTTAAAGTTAAACATTAAGAATTGTAAAAGAGGCTGTCAGTGACTAGGGATGCAAAAAACCTCATCGTTGGGCTAGATATCGGGACTTCTAAAGTGGTCGCGGTAGTGGCTGATGTGAAGGAAGATGGCTCTTTGAATGTGGTGGGCTTAGGGTCCGCAGCATCGAAAGGCTTGAAGCGCGGTGTTGTCGTTGATATTGAAAAAACCGTTGCAGCGATTCAGTCGGCATTGGGTGAAGCAGAATTGATGGCCGATTGCAAAATCAGCGAAGTGTATACCGGGATTGCCGGTAGCCACATCAAGAGCCTCAATTCGCATGGCATGGTGGCGATTAAAGATAAAGAAGTCACCCCGGCAGATATTGAACGAGTGATTGAAACGGCGAGCGCAGTCAATATTCCAACCGATCATCAAGTCCTGCATATCTTGTCGCAAGAGTATGTGATTGATGGTCAAGAAGATGTGAAAGAGCCGCTGGGTATGTCTGGCGTGCGCTTAGAAGTGCGGGTGCATATTGTTTCTGGCGCAGTGTCGGCAGTACAAAACATCACCAAGTGCGTGCGCCGTTGTGGGCTAGAGATTGCTGAAGTGGTGTTGCAGCCATTGGCCTCCAGCTACGCCGTTCTCACAGAAGACGAAAAAGATCTTGGCGTGTGTTTGGTTGACATCGGTGGTGGCACTACCGATATCGCGGTATTTATTGGTGGTTCAATTCGCCATACCGCAGTGATTCCAATCGCTGGCGATCAAATTACCAATGACGTGGCAATGGCATTGCGTACGCCAACCGGTGAAGCCGAAAACATCAAAATCCAACATGGTGTGGCATTACGCCATATGACCGATCCGCAAACCATGATCGAAGTGCCTGGCGTGGGTGAGCGCGGTGCGCGGCAAATGAGCCGACATACGCTGGCTGAAGTGATTGAGCCCCGTGTTGAAGAATTGTATAGCTTTGTGCAAGCCGAATTGCGCCGTGTCGGTTTGGAAGATCGATTGTCGAGCGGGATTGTGATTACCGGTGGCGCTTCATTGATGCCGGGTATGACTGATTTGGCTGAAGAAATTTTCCATATGCCGGTGCGCTTAGGTTTGCCGCGTTATGTGGGTGGATTGGCTGAAGTGGTTAAAAATCCACGCTATTCCACTGCAGTTGGCTTGCTGTTATTGGCGCGCCAACAAATGCAAAAAGCGCCCGGTGCCAGAGGGAAAGAAGGCGGCATGGGTGATGTTTTTAGCAGAATGAAGGCATGGTTTCAAAATAACTTCTGAAATATTCGGGTAAGCAGTAAAATCGGGCAAGAGGAGAGTGAAAATGGCATTATTAATTGAAGTACCAGAGGTTTCACATCACGTGAATATCAAAGTGATTGGCGTTGGCGGCGCAGGCTGCAATGCAATCAACAATATGATCGAGCATGCGATGCAGTCGCACGGCGTTGATTTTATTTCCGCCAATACCGATGCTCAGGTTTTGAAGCAATCGCGGGCGGACAATGTGGTTCAGTTGGGCGCTGAACTCACCAAAGGCTTTGGCGCTGGGTGTGATCCTGATATTGGCCGACAAGCTGCTGAAGAAGATCGCGAGCGCATTGCTGAATTGATTTCTGGCGCAGATTTATTATTTATCACTGCCGGTATGGGCGGTGGTACCGGCACTGGTGCCGCACCTGTGATCGCACAAGTGGCGCGTGAAAAAGGTATTTTGACTGTCGGCGTGGTGACTTCACCTGGACAAGATGAAGGCCGTCGCCAAAAAGTGGCACAAGTCGGTATTGATGAATTGTCGCGCTATGTGGATTCTTTGATTGTGGTTTCTAACCAAAAACTTGAAGAAGTTTTAGGCGATGATGTCACGGTGGATGAAGCTTTCCGTGCGGCTGATGACGTATTACGTAATGCAGTGGGTTCGATTGTTGAAATCATTCAATACCCAGGCTTGATTAACGTTGACTTTGCTGACGTTAAAACTGTGATGCGTGAAATGGGTATGGCGATGATGGGTTCGGCACATGCCACAGGTCCAGATCGTGCTATTCGTGCCACCGAAGAAGCCATCCGTTGCCCATTGCTCGACAATATTAGCTTTAAAGGCGCACGTGGCGTGTTGGTGAATTTCTCGACCGCACCGGGCAAATTGAAAAAATCAGAAACCCGCCAAGCGCTAGAAATTATCGAATCACACGTTGCTGAAGGCGCATTGGTAAAACACGGTGTGGTTTACGATGAAGCACTGGGTGAAGACGAAATCCGCGTGACTTTAGTGGCAACTGGTTTGGGTGGCAAAGCGATTAGCACGCCATCACTGACTGTGGTGAATAACCCAATGCAAAAAACTGGCACCGATAATGCCGCTTACGACGATGCCTATGATACGCCAGCAATTTGGCGCAATAATCGTGGTAGCCGTGCCGCTGAAGCGCCAGCTCGTCCGGCCGCAATGAGTAATATCGATATGGATATTCCGGCATTTTTACGTCGTCAAGCGGATTAATTGTTTCGCTGGATTAGCGTAATAAATGAAATCAATCAATGTGATTGGAATGATTTAACCAGTCTTTTGCCTAGGACTGGTAAAATCAAGCAATTGATTGTTTAGGCAGAATGGCCATGTTTTTACAAAGAACTTTGGATTCGACGATCCATGCGACAGGGGTTGGTTTGCATTCGGGTGAGAAAGTAAAACTCACTTTGCGACCGGCTGCTGCTGATACTGGCATCGTTTTTAAGCGCTCTGATTTACCCGAGTCGGCGCCTTTCAAAGTCGGCCCCGATTTAGTGAACGACACGCGACTCTCCTCAACGCTGGTGCAAGACGGCGTGCGTGTCGGCACGATTGAGCATTTAATGTCAGCATTTGCTGGGCTCGGTATCGACAATGTGATTGTCGAAGTCGATGCGCCAGAAATGCCGATTATGGATGGTTCTGCTGCGCCTTTTATTTATTTGATTCAAACGGCTGGGGTGCGCGAATTAGATGCCCCCAAGCAGTTTGTCAAAGTCATCAAACCGATCGAAGTGCATGATGGTGATAAATGGGTCAAGTTTGAGCCGCATAACGGCTACAAAGTGTCCCTCACGATCGATTTCAAGCATCCCGCCTTTAAAAAATCTGCGCAAACGATCACGTTGGATTTTGCTGATTCAAATTACATCAGTGAAATTGCCCGCGCGCGCACCTTTGGTTTTATTCATGAAGTTGAATATTTACGCATGAACGGCTTGGCCCGCGGCGGCAATATGGATAATGCCGTGGTGATCGATGAGTTTCGCGTGCTGAATGAAGGTGGTTTGCGGTTTGAAGATGAATTCGTTCGCCATAAAGTCCTCGATGCGATTGGCGACTTATATATCTTAGGCCACCCTTTGATTGCGGCTTTTTCTGGCTATAAATCGGGGCACGCCATGAATAATAAATTGCTGCGTGAGCTACTTTCAGATCCAAGTAATTATGAAATGGTGAGTTTTGATCGGCTTAAAGATGTGCCATCGTCGTTTCATGACCTCCCTCCGCTTGGGATTTAATCCCCCTTTGATTGACGCGTGTTTTATTGCAAGGACATGATGGTTTATGCCGCGCTTTTATATTGATTTGCCACTTTCAATTGGGCAAAGTTTTGACTTACCCGAGTCGGTGGCGCGGCATGTGCAAGTATTGCGTTTGCAGCCTAGCGAAGAAATTATTTTATTTAATGGCCAAGGTGGTGAATTTACTGCGCAAATTGCGGCCATGGGTAAAAAAACCGTTAGTGTCGATGTGTTGTCTTTTGCCGATGTAGATCGTGAATCACCGTTGAAAATCACCCTAGTGCAGGCGATTTCGGCGGCTGATCGCATGGATTACACGGTGCAAAAAGCCGCCGAGCTCGGCGTTGCGGTGTTGCAGCCGGTGATTTCGCAATATTGCCAGCAGCGCTATTCAGGCGAGCGCGCCGAAAAACGACTGGCGCATTGGCAAGCGATTGCTGCCAGTGCCGCTGAGCAATGTGGCCGAACGCGCTTATTAGAAATTCGGCCCATCCTCACGTTGGCGCAATTTTTAGCTCAGCCAAATGCTGGCGAATTAAAATTATTGCTGTGCCCAACCGGCGCAGTGGCCTGGGCTAGTTTGCCCGAGAAAGTTGCGAGCGTTTGTGTACTGATCGGCCCTGAGGGCGGGTATTCGTCTGAAGAAGATGATTTAGCAATTGCTGCGGGCTATACCTCTGTATTATTGGGGCCGAGGATTTTACGCACCGAAAGTGTTGCGCCGGTGATTGCGGGCTTATTGCAATCGCGTTATGGGGATTTTTAAAGCGCGTCTTGCAGTTTAAATTGCCCCGACAGCGATGAATACCAGATGATGAGCCTACGCCTGCGTAGGCTTTTTATTTTGCGGTAAATGATGTGAATGTTGCGCTGCTGTCCTGAGCGAGACGTGACTCCGTTATAATCTGACTTTATTGCTTTTTTTCTACTGAGCTCATGAATAGCAAACAGCTGTATTTCCGAATTCTTGCCTACTTTGGCCCGTACCGTGGCATCGTCGTGATGTCGATTTTGGCCATGGTGGTGGCTGGCGGTGTCGATGCCGCGATGGTCAAAATGCTCGGCGTGATTATTGATAGCTTTAAGCAAAATCAGGCGGCAGCACAGGCCGCATGGTTGATGCCATTGGCTTTGTTTGGCTTAGGCTTGGTGCGTTTGATTTCTAGCTTTGGCTACGAATATGGCAGTGCTTGGTTGTCGTCACGCGTGATGCATAATTTACGCCAGCAAGTGTTTGAGCGGATGATGGCCATGCCGATTCGCTTTTTTGATCAATCGTCAGTCGGTGTTTTATTGTCGCGGGTGACGTTTGATATTAACCAGATTATGGATGCGGGCTTGAATGTGCTCACCGTGTTGGTCAAAGACTCGGTGATGGCGATTGCTTTGCTTGGCATTATGCTGTGGACCGATTGGCAGCTGACTTTGTTTTGCTTGATTATGCTGCCCGGTGCGGCAGTATCGATTCGGATTGTGAGTAAACGCCAGCGAAGATTATCGCAACAAACGCAAGACACCATGGGCGAAATGAGCCAGATCTTGGATGAGAGCTTGGGTGGACAGCGAATTATTAAGATTTTTGGTGGAGCGAGCTATGAAGCGAAACGTTTTGGTGCCGCCAATCAAAATGTGCGGCGTTTAACCGTAAAGCGCGCAGCCACCGCGAGTTTGAACTCTGGCTTTACGGTGTTTTTAATTGCGGTAACGATTGCGGCGATTATTTATTTTGCTGGTTTACGCGCAGCCGATGGCGCGATGACCGCAGGCTCATTTGTGACGTTTATGAGTTCCATGATGCTGTTACAGCAGCCAATTAAAAATCTATCTAAGCTCAGCGATTCATTGCATCGCGGTTTGGCCGCCGCAGACTCGGTGTTTGGTATTTTGGATCAGCCATTAGAGCCAGATCACGGCACATTGGCGCCGCAGCGCGTGAAAGGACATATCACGATTAGCCAGCTGGAGTTTGCCTATCAAGTGGATGGCGTGAAAGCGTTAGCAGGTATTGATTTAGACATCAAACCGGGTGAAAGCGTGGCTTTGGTCGGCCAGTCAGGCAGTGGCAAAACCACCTTGGCCAATTTGATTCCGCGATTTTATGAGCCTAGCGCCGGTGAAATTCGTCTTGATGGCGAGTTGCTGGCGGATTATCGTTTGGCCAATTTACGTTCACAAATCGCTTTAGTGTCGCAAGATATGGTGTTATTTAATGACAGCGTTGCCGCCAATATTGCGTATGGTGTGGATGAAATCGATATGGCGCGGGTGCGGGCGGCGGCCGATGCGGCATTTGCTACTGAATTTATTGAACAAATGCCACAAGGCTTTGCGGAAATGCTCGGTGAAAATGGTGTGCGTTTATCGGGCGGCCAGCGACAACGCTTAGCGATTGCAAGGGCGATTTATAAAGACGCACCGATCTTGATTTTGGATGAAGCAACCAGTGCGCTTGATACCGAGTCAGAACGTAAAGTGCAAGAAGCACTAGAAAACCTGATGGTGGGGCGTACTACCTTGGTAATTGCGCATCGCTTATCCACCATTGAAAAAGCTGACCGCATTGTGGTGATGCAGCAAGGCAAAATCATTGAAAGCGGTACGCATCAAGAGCTCATTGAGCGTGATGGCGTGTATACGCAAATGCATGCGGTACAGTTTTCACTTGCGGAAAACACCGTGGCGACGCGCTAATACGCATCAGCACGGCATTGCCGTGCTGATTGTTTATTGAGTCAGTGACTTTAAGCCAATTTTGGCTTCAATATGCGTGCTTTTGAGTGTTTCTTCGAGTTTTTTCCAGTTTTCTGCTTGTTTAGAGCGATCGTTTTCACGGTGCCAAAGATGCAGCACCGGCACAGCAAAACGGCCGTCTTTGATGCCGACGCCCAGGCGCAGCAAGCGGATTGCAAAATCCGAATCTTCATGCCCCCAGCCAGAAAAGCTTTCGTCAAAGCCATTGATGGCGATGAAATCGGCTCTCCAAACGCCTAAATTACAACTTTTCACCACTTCCCAACGAGTTCGCCGTTTTTTGCGTGCATCAGCGATTTTTAAGCGTAGGCAAGGCCAAGCTCGATTGGTTTTGCCGGATAATTTGGCGGTAAACCATTGCCAGATTGACCAGTCCATGATGTTGATGGCGTCTGGTTGCTCGAGTAAGGTTGCGGTGAATGCTTCCGAGAGCAGGATTCGATTGCCCGCCACATACCAGGCGGTTTCTGCCAATATGGCATGTTGTTGCAAAAAATCGGGCATCGGCACGCAATCGCCATCGAGAAACACCAGATAATCCCCTTTGGATTGGGCTGCTGCTCGATTACGAATTGCGCCAGCGCGAAAGCCAAGATCTTCGTGCCATACATGGTGCAATGCACATGGAAAGTGGCTTTGCCATGATTGGATTAATGCAAAAGTATCATTTTTAGAGCCATCATCGGCAATAAGCACTTCCCATTCGATAGGGCTGGTTGTTTTTTGTCGGGCTAATCCAGCGAGGACTAAATTGAGTGCTTTAGGCCGATTGTAGGTGGTGACAATGATAGAAATTTTCATTTTTTTTCTTGCAGATACATCAGTTTGAGTTGGCGATAGTACGCGCCTTCGGCATTAGATACCGCCAAAATAAAGCCTTCTCGCCCATCTAAAAAGCCGCGTTGTAAAACGTAAGTACGAATAAACGTCCACCAGCCTTTATAAATTGCTTTACCTAAGCTCGAGCGTTCGCCGCGCTGCAAACGTTGCTCTGCGCCAGCACTGGAGTAGCGATTCACTTTATCGAGTACGTCATCTAAGCGATCAAATGAGTAATGTAAAAGCTGGCCAGCTAATAGCGGCGCTTGGCCTGAAAAATTGAGTTTTTCATGCACTAAAGATTCGGAATAAGCCGCGTGCCCACGTTGGAATAAGCGTGGCAAATGATCGGGTTTCCAGCCGGAATGATTAATCCAGCGGCCGCAGTAATTGGATAGGCGACTGATTTGATACACGCTGGCCGTCGGTGCTTTGATCGCGGCTTGAATGCTTTGCATCAGCTCGGCATCGAGAACTTCATCGGCATCCAGCGCTAAAATCCAATCGGTATCGAGTAGGGCGATTGCGCGATTTTTTTGGATGCCAAAGCCGGGCCAATCGGTGGTTTGCTCAATATGAGCGCCGTAAGCTTGTGCAATGCTTAAAGTTTGATCGGTACTACCCGAATCTAAAACAACGATTTTATCGCACCAAGTGACAGCATTAAGACAGTCTGCAAGATGAGCTTGGGCATTTTTAGTAATGATGGCAACGCCAATAGTCGGCATGGGTTTCGTTTTTACTTGAGTCAGGCTGCTATAATCGCTCTTCTCGCGGCGTCAGGCAAGTCGGCTTGGCGCTTGGGGCAAAGTGTTGGCCGTAAGTTAGCGACTTGACCGATTGCTCCGAGTGATGGAGTTTCGTGATTTTGGCTTTTTTTGCGCCGTTCTCGATTGCTAGCGGATTGAGAGTGGATGAATCTTTGCCGAGAGAACAAAATGAGCAAATCAATTGCGACTCTAGGGCCTGTTGACGTTTGGTTTCCCGCCGCGCTGGAGTACTTTTCGCGGCGAATCAAGGCGTAGTAAGCGATACATAGTCATTCTATGTGAGCTTGCTACAACACAGAGTCGCCGCGAAAAGCGCCCAGCCCTTCGGGTTTGGCGGCTTTTAGCCTGATGCTGCGTTACGAAACGCTGGCGTAGAGTGACTACGCTGCACGCTTCGTGCCTTGCCTCAGGCTAAAAGCCGCACAAACGCGGCTGGTAAACCAAGCGTCAACAGACCCTAGCATCTCGCGATCTAATCGTCGTGAATTCAAGTTCATCTTTGGCTTTGAGCTAAGGAGAAAACATTTTATCAAGGTCATTTAGCAATGTTGTGGACGAATCAAAAAGCAGTATTGGTGGTGTTATTGTTCTCGGCTTTGCTCGGGTTTGCGCTGCCAAGCAGCACTGCGCTGACCAATATCATGGTGCCGTTGTGTGGTCTGTTGGGCTTATATTGGGCGCGTGGCCAAATTGTTGATTTCTTTCGCAGCAACCCATTCGCCTTATTGCCCTTACTGTTGTGGTTGGCATTGGGGCTAGGTGCGGTGTTTTCTCCGGCGCCAGAAGCGTGGGCTTATTTTGCTAAATATAAAAAACTGCTGTTTATTCCCTTGCTGGCGCTGTTTTTTCTAAAAGGGCCAGAGAAAACCATCCAGTATGCGATTGCTGGTTTTTTAGTCGGCAATTTAGGGATTTTATTGCTATCAAGCTTGGTCTGGTTTACAGGCCAGCCGACATGGTTTGGCACGACGTTTGTCGCCGCATCGGCGATTTCTAAAAATGCCATCGCGCAAACCTTCTTAATGGCTTTTGCTGGCGTAGTGTGGTTCGCCATCGGGATTCGCTATCGGCAATGGGCGGGGTTTTTGCTGGCCGCAGCTAGTTTTGCTGGCGTGTATTTAATGTCGCCGCAGCGCACCGGGCATTTGGCTGGTTTAGTGTTGCTGATGACTTTGGGCTGGATGTTTTTGCAGCATCGCTGGCGGTATGGGTTTGTGGCGCTATTGAGCCTTGGCGTGCTGGTGATTGCGCTTACCAACAATCCTGTGCAACAACGGGCAAAATTGGGCGTAACCGAAGTCATCGCTTGCCAAGCGGCGCTCAATACACCACAGCAAGATCAGGCGTGTTTAACGTCAATGGGCATACGGAGTGTTTTTTATCTCACGGCGCTCAAGCAAATTGCTGAATATCCTCTGTTGGGTAAGGGCACTGGGGCGATTAAGACGCAAATTGGCCCGCTGGAGATGAGTAATCCGCACAATGAATATTTGCTACAAGGCATGCAACTGGGATTGCTTGGCGTGGCTTTGTATCTGGCTTTACTGGCGAGTGCACTCAAAATGGCGCTGGGTCTGCCTCGCGTTTGGGCTGCCGTTGCGGTGGGTGTGACGCTGTCGTACGCAGTGTGTAGTTTGTTTAATTCTTTACTGATGGATATTTCCGAAGGAAATACTTTTTCGGTGTTTTTTGCGCTATTGCTGGCCGCGTCAGCATTCATCGCCAAGTCAAAAAAGGAGTTGGATCGTGTCTGATTCAGTTGGCATCGTTACCCCGCAAAAATGGGTGTTTGAGGAGCCGATCACACTGTCATCGGGCGCCGTATTACCGCGCTATGAGTTGATGGTGGAAACCTATGGTGAGCTTAATGCCGATAAATCGAATGCGATTTTGATTTGTCACGCTTTGTCGGGCCATCATCATGTGGCGGGTTACCACACGGCGGAGGATAAAGCCCCGGGTTGGTGGGACAGTATGATTGGGCCGGGCAAGCCGATTGATACCAATCGCTTTTTTGTCATTGGCGTGAATAATCTGGGGGGGTGTCACGGCTCAACTGGTCCTTCGAGTATTAATCCGGCGACGGGTGAGCCGTATGGCTCGGCTTTTCCGGTGGTTTTGGTGCGTGATTGGGTGGAGACACAAGCGCGCTTGGCCGATCGTTTAGGGATCCAACAATTTGCGGCAGTTATTGGCGGCAGCTTGGGGGGTATGCAGGCACTACGCTGGTCAATCACATATCCTGAGCGTATACGTCATGCTTTAGTCATTGCGTCTGCACCGAAGTTAACCACGCAGAATATTGCGTTTAATGATGTGGCCCGCCAAGCTATATTGACTGATCCTGAATTTCATGGCGGCGACTTTTACCAGCATGGCGTCGTGCCTCGGCGTGGACTGCGCTTAGCGCGCATGCTCGGGCATATTACTTATTTGTCTGATGGTGGCATGGGCGAGAAATTTGGTCGCTTATTGCGTACCGGTGAATACCAATATGGCTTTGACGTTGAATTCGAAATCGAATCGTATTTACGTTATCAAGGCGATAAATTTGCCAATGTGTTTGATGCCAATACCTATTTATTAATGACCAAAGCATTGGATTATTTTGATCCGGCACGGCATTACGGTGGCAGTTTGGCAGAGGCGATGCGGCAGGCAAAAGCCAAGTTTTTGGTGGTGTCATTTACCACCGATTGGCGTTTTGCCCCAGCGCGCTCGCGTGAAATTGTAAAAGCTTTGCTCGACGCCGATCGAACCGTCTCATACGCCGAGATTGAATCGCAGCACGGGCACGATGCCTTTTTAATGCAAGATGCGCCGTATATGAATGTGATGCGCGCCTATTTAAACAATGTGGCGAAGGAGCTGGTGTAATGGCTGAACTCATAAATCTTCGTCCTGACTTAAAGCATATTGCGCAGTTGATTAAGCCAGCATCTCGGGTGTTGGATTTGGGCTGCGCTGATGGTGAGTTATTGGCTTGGCTGCAAGCGAATAAACAAGTGCGCGGCATTGGCGTTGATGTCGATGTGAATTCGATTGTGCATTGCGTTGAAAAAAATCTGAACGTGATTCAAGCCGATATGGAAAGCGGTTTGCAGCATTTTGAAGACGGCAGTTTTGACTTTGTGGTGTTGTCGCTGACGATTCAATCGATGCATAACGTCGAGCTAATTTTGCAAGAAATGCTGCGCGTTGGCCGCTGCGGGATTGTGACCTTTCCAAATTTTGGCTATTGGGAAAACCGCTGGCAAATCCTTAAAGGGCAAATGCCAGTCTCGGAAACCATTCCTTATGAATGGTATAACACGCCGAATATTCATTTTTGTACCGTGAATGACTTTAGCCAGTTGCTCGCAAAATTAGGCATGCAAGTGGATGGCCAAGTGGTGTTGCATCAAGGTGAACCAGTCAATTTTCTGCCTAATTTATTGGGTAGTTTGGCGCTGGTGCAGTTTAGTCAAACTAAACGTCAACAGACCCTAGGGTAATACTTGATAGGTGTATTGCCCCGTGTCATTGATAATTATTTCTTCTTAGGGCTATACCTCAAAGGCAAAACATGAAAGCGATACGCTTTGGCATCATTGGTACCGGCAGTATCGCGCAACGTTTTGTCTCTGGTTTAGCCCATGTCCCGCAGGCTGAAGCGGTGGCGGTATTTAACCGTACCACCAGCAAAGCCAATCTGTTTGCTGCCGCCAATCAAATACCCCAAATTTATGCCACGCTGGATGAACTACTCGCGAGTGACATCGACGCGGTGTATATCGCCACGCCACATCCTAGTCATGCCGCGCTGAGTATCGCGGCGCTCAAAGCAGGCAAAGCGGTGTTGTGTGAAAAGCCCGCTGCGGTTACTTTGGCCGAGTTGGATGAGGTTATCGCCACTGCGCAAGCGGCGCAGCGCCTTTATATGGAGGCGATGAAGCCGGCGTTTTTTCCTTTATACCGAGAGATTCGCGAACGCATCGCTGCTGGCGCCATCGGTGAGGTCAAGTTTATTCGGGCGGGTTTTTCGAATCCGACACTGCCTGCTGGCCACGCAGTGCTCGATCCAGCGCAAGCGGGCGGTGGTTTGCTCGATATTGGCATTTATGCTGCGTTTTTGGCGGTAGATTGGCTGGGCGCGACGAGCGAAGTGCAAAGCTTAGGGCGAATTGGCGCCACTGGCGTGGATACTTTTGCCAGTTGGCAGAGCCAGCATCAGCATGGGATTAGCCAGCTGTATTGCGGGCTGGATGTGGCAGGCAGTGGCGAAGCGCTGATTGCAGGTACGCAGGGCTATGTATTGCTTCACGACAAATGGTGGAATCCCGCACGAGCAACCTTGGTCACGGCGACTGGCGAACGTGAAGAATTGGCACGCGCGCCGATTGGCTCAGGCCTGAATTACGAAACCGCACATTTTTGCGAGCTGCTGCGATCTGGGCAGCAAGAAAGCCCTATTTTACCGCACGCGAAAACCCGCGCAGCTTTACAGATGACGCTGCAGTCACGGCAAGCTGTACTGGGTATTTGATACTAAGCCATTCCAATAAATGCATAGAGAGAGATACATGAGTAAAGACTATTTACTAGATGAAAGCCGTATGAAGAAAGTCGCTACTGGTCATGGCCTGTGTGTGGTCAGTGATGAAGTGACGATTGAAGGCTATCCGGTTGGGTTGATGTATCGAGAAAAGCCCAGCAAAGCTGGCGATAGCGGCTGGCGTTTTTTCTCTGGCTGCGAAGATGACAAGTTTCTGAACAATCCAAAAAATCACAGCGAATTGGATGTCAACGTCGTCGCCAATTACGACAGCAGCGTGATTGCCTTGCTCGATTCGCCGATTGGCAGCGTGTTTGAAAAAGGCCCAGATGCTGAGGCTTTTGTCGCGGTGACCGATTGGTCGCCGTTGGATTAATTTTGATCAAAACTCATTTACCACAGAGGTACTAAGACTCAGAGTAAAAGCAATTTTATGCTTGGTATTGCTCTGCGCCTTGCTGTGCCTGCGGTGTAATTTTTTTCCTCGTTTGAGGATAAGAGGGCCCTATGCTTCGGATCTCCAGCCAGTTTGACTCAGGTTCTATCGATGTGATCGACGCCAGCGATGCCGCGAATATTCGCCTGCAATTGCGCCCCGATAATGCCTCTGACTTTTCGCAGTGGTTTCACTTTCGCTTAACCGGCGCGCGGGATCAGGATTGTACTTTGCGTATTGAAAACGCTGGGCAAAGCGCGTATCCCGATGGTTGGCCTGATTATCAGGCGGTGGCCAGTTACGATCGCGAGAATTGGTTTCGCGTTGATACCGAATACGATGGGCAAACTTTAAGCATTCAACATACGCCGATGACTGATGCGGTGTGGTTTGCTTATTTTGAGCCGTATTCTTGGGAGCGCCATCAAGCCTTGATCGGCAGTGCTTTAAGCTATGCGCCGTGGGTTGATCTAATACCCCTTGGGGTAACGCCTGACGACCATGATTTAGACATGCTGCGCGTTGGCATACCCCTCGGGCATAAGAAAAACATCTGGATTACTGCGCGTCAGCATCCGGGCGAATCGATGGCTGAATGGTTTGTTGAGGGCTTGCTAGAAACCTTGCTCGATCCAGAAAATGCCGTCGCTCGCCGCTTGCTCGAGCATTGTGTGTTTTATATCGTCCCGAATATGAATCCCGATGGCAGTGTGCGCGGCAATTTACGCACCAATGCCATGGGGGCGAATTTGAATCGCGAATGGGGTACACCGAGCTTGGCGCGTAGCCCTGAAGTCTTTTGGGTGCGGGAGAAAATGCAAGAAATCGGCGTCGATGCGTTTTTAGATATTCATGGTGATGAAGCGATTCCACATAACTTTGTTGCCGGTTGCGAAGACAACCCGTCGTTTTCTAGCAAACAACGCGATTTGCAAGCCACGTTCAAAGCCGCATGGTTGGCGGCGAGCCCAGATTTTCAAACTGAATTTGGCTATACCGATAGCCATTTTGGTCCAGAAACCTTAACGTTGGGTACCAATTGGGTGGGTCACAGCTTTGATTGCTTGGCGTATACGGTGGAAATGCCGTTTAAAGATACCGCCAGCCATCCTCTGCCCGAAGTTGGCTGGAATGGTGAGCGATCTAAGCAGTTTGGCGCGAGCGTATTAACGGCCTTGTTAGCGGTGGCACACCAGTTGAAATAAGCTGTTTGCGGAGTTCGTCATGAATGACCCTAGAGTAACGCAGTTATTGCATGATCTGGCTTTGGCCGATGGCGACATACTGGCGATTGTTGAGGCCACCAGAGCGCTGATTTATTCGCAAGTGCCAACGGCCAGCGAGCGTGTGATGTATGGCGGTTTGATGTTTGGCGACGCCAGCGATTTTTGCGGGGTGTTTGCGTATAAAAATCACGTTTCGCTCGAGTTTGGCCGTGGTTGTGATTTGCAAGACGTCGCAGGCGTGCTCGAAGGTGGTGGTAAATTTCGTCGGCATATCAAATTGATGCAGGTGGCTGATTTAGAGGCCAAATCGGTGGCGCAATATATTTTTCAGGCGCACGCGCTGTAACTGATTGGCAGGATGCCACAAGCACGACCCGCCCGAAGCCGTTATACTGGCCTCACTTTAATCAAGGAGAAGGCATGATGAATGCAAAAATCAAACGTCTGACTAAACGCCAACAAAAACGCTATTTATTGCGTGAAGCTGAAAAAGTATTGTGCAATTTGCTGATGAGCCCAACAGCGCCAAGCAATGTGCAAATTGAAGCTGCAGTTTCAGCGCGCTACAACGAGATTTTTAAATCGGCGTAAGCGCCATTGAATCGCCAATCAACCCCGTAGCGTGCTGCGGGGTTTTTTATGTGGCGAGAATGTGGATTTGTTGTCTTGGCAAAGCCTCACAACAGGCGTAAGTTTAAGACCGTTTCGTCACTTGGGATTTAAAGATGCTTAATCCATTCGCCACTGAAACAGTGACATTTGAAACCCCGATCGCCATGCTGATTGCTTGCCATGATCGCGTTCGCCAATATGCTGCGCTGACCGAAACCTTGGCGCTGCATCTGCAGCAGCAAGGCGCCGATGCGGCCGCTGTGGCTGGCGCGCAGTCGATTTTGCGTTACTTTGATATCGCTGCGCCGCTGCATCATCAAGATGAAGATGAGGATTTATTTCCGGCATTGTTAGAGCATGCGTCACCCATATTGCGCGCAGACATTGAGCAAGTCATGGCTGAACATGCAGAACTCGCTCAGCTTTGGCATCAAGTTCGCCAAGCTTTATTGGCGGTGATTGCCGGGGATGCCAGCCGCTTGAATTTGGCGCTGGCGCAGTCGTTCGCCAAGCTTTACCCGGCGCATGCCGCCAAAGAAGAAATTGATATTTATCCTGCGGCAGCGCAATTACTCGACGCCAATTGCTTGGCGCAATTAGGTAAAAATATGGCCGCACGGCGAACCGATGCAGCCCGTAGTGCGTGAATGGCACGTGGCGAGGAGCACTTCGCCACGCTGCAGTTTAGGCGCGCAAGCGGCGGCTAAATAAGTCGAGTGCCAGTTGATTACCTAAGCCGGCTAGTTGTGGGTCATAACGCTCGCCTTCGTCGCGCATAAAGGCGTGTGGGCCGTTAAATTCATGCCAAGTAAAGGTTTTGTCTGCCGCCACCAACCCTTGGTAAACGCGGGCGCGACCTGGAGCTGGAATATGCGGGTCTTGCTTGCCCCAAATCATTAATAATTCACCGCTGATTTCTGCTAGCCTGTCCATGCTGTGTTGGCCAGCTTGATTCGGAATCACATGCGTATGCAAATCAGTAGCGTAAAAACACGCGGTGGCTTTGATTTCCGGCTGTAGCGCGGCGCGAAATGCTAAATGGCCGCCAATACAAAACCCCATCGCGCCAAATAAACCGTTATTCCACGGCAGGGTTTTCGCCCAAGCAATCAGTGCCGCATTGTCCGAATCATAGCCTTCGATCGACTTGGCCATTTTGTCGGCATTGCCTTTATCGCGACCGGCATCGTCATACGCCAATACGGTGCCAATGGGATTGAGCTCGTGAAACACTTCGGGCACCAATACGTTGTAGCCATAGCCGGCAATCAAACGCGCTGCGCGTTCAATCGGGCCGGTTTGCTGGAAAATCTCGGAATAAAACAAAATCGTAGGGTATTGCCGGCCATCGCTGGGCTGGTGTAGGTAAGTGCGCATTACCCCTGTTGGCGTTGCTAGGTCGTGGCTGGTGCTTTGAATGATCATCGTGCTGGTCCTCAAATTGATTGGCGGTGGTTGTGCGTCATTACTTTAGTCCAGCCTGTGACAGTATGCTGGCTGTAAGTAGGCGTTGGCTTTAGCCTGCAAAAAACGCCCCGAAGGGCGTTAGTTTATTTAGTCAGTTTTTCCAGCGCTTCGCGGTATTTGGCGGCAGTTTTTTCTGCTACTGCTTGCGGTAGTGCTGGTGCTGGTGGGGTTTTGTCCCAACCGGTGGTTTCTAGCCAGTCGCGAACGAATTGCTTATCGTAGCTCGGCGGGTTGCTGCCCGGTTGGTATTGGTCTGCAGGCCAGAATCGGCTTGAGTCAGGGGTCAATGCCTCGTCCATTAGGCATAAGGTGCCGTTTTCATCGAGGCCAAATTCAAATTTGGTGTCCCCAATGATAATGCCACGCGTAGCAGCGTATTCGCTGGCGGTTTTGTACAGCAAAATCGCGGTGGCGCTCACCTTAGCGGCGAGTTCCGCGCCCAAGATTTCTTCGCAACGGGCATAGCTGATGTTTTCGTCGTGATCACCCAATTCGGCCTTAGTCGATGGGGTGAAGATGGGTTCTGGCAATTTATCGGCTTCACGTAAACCGGCAGGTAAAGGGATGCCACAGATAGTATTGCTCTGTTGGTATTCTTTCCAGCCGCTGCCAGCGATATACCCACGTACAATGGCTTCAACTGGGACGGGTTTGAGGCGTTTACACACCACGGCGCGGCCGACGACTTGCGGTAGATCTTCGGCAGAAACCACGTCTTCGGGCTGATCACCAGTGAAATGGCTAGGCACCACGTCTTTGAGTTTTTCAAACCAAAAATTAGAAATCGCAGTCAGAATTTTGCCTTTTTCTGGAATCGGTTCGGCCAAAATAACGTCGAATGCCGAGAGACGATCGGTGGCGATCATTAACATACGTTGGTCGTCGATTTCGTACAGGTCACGCACTTTGCCAGAATAGATTTTTTTCAGGCTAGTGAGGTTGGTCGTAGTAAGGCCGGACATACAGATCTCCAGAAGCAGCGGATGCCTTGGTCGTTGGCTGACCAAGATTCAGAAATTGAGGCCGCTATTTTGCCTGAATTAGTGCTGCTCTGCATGACTGCGCAGTGTTCTTTCTGAGCTGGCTTCGATTTCGTCGAGGATTTTTTCTAGACGGAAAACTTTCGCGCCTTCTGCGCGATGATCTAAACGCGTTTCCCAACCGGCGATGGTAAAGCCTAGGCGCTGATAAAATGCCAGCCCAATTGGATTGCTTTCAAAGCAAATCGTGGCCAAGGTGTGCGATTGGTAGCGCTCTTTGGCAATCGTTTGTAAGGCGCAGATCAAAAAATGCGCCACACCACTGCGGCGGTGATCGGGATGAACGATGAAATGCCCAATCCACGTTTTTTGTGCGCGCGGATTATACAGATTGGCAAAGCCCACCACACGGTTTTGATCGCAAACGACAAAGCTTTCTTCGTGACTCGCTAAGTGCTCGACCAATTGCAGTGTTTCGGCAGGCCACGCCGCGCGTGGAAAAACGTAGCGTAATTCTTCGGCTGATCGAGCCCATGAAACGACAAAAAGTAGATCGTCCAGTGCTGCGCGGCGAAATGTGTATTGAGTGGGTTCGGGCATCATTTACACCATGGCAACGAAAGAATAGATTGATGTTAACTGATGCTTGTTAGTGTAACGAGATTTTCTACTTAGATACTCTGAAGGTGTTGCTTGAGTGCTTCGCGGCGCGATAGCGGCGACAACGCGGTTTGTGCGACAAATTGCTGCACTGCCAGCAAATCCGTGCGGGCGTATTGCCTTAGCGCCCAACCAATGGCTTTGCGAATAAAAAAATCAGCGTCAGCGGCGTTAACCCGGCAGGCGTGAAAGAGCCGATCGGTATCGGTATTGGTTTTCCAATTAAGCTGATACAGAATCGCCGTGCGGCGTAGCCATAAATTCGGTGAGGTAGGCCATTGATCGAGCTGAGCAAGTAGCTCTGGCTGATGGCGAGCGAGTTCGCCAACGACTTTACTGGCGAGCGTATCGACGCTATCCCACCAGCTTTGGGAGCAAATCAATTGCTCGATGACCGGTATTGCTGCAAGACTGAGCTTGGCTTGGCCGCGGATCAGTAACTCGATGGCGCAATAGTGGTATTCACGTTCAGCTTGTTGCCACAGCGCTTGAGCGAGCTTGAGCAAGTCGCTTTCGCTATATTGCTGTGCGGCAGAGATTTCGATGGCTTGAATCAGTTTGCGACGAACAGGTGTTGGTATGCCGATGAAGCTAAATTGATGCCGCATATAGGCGGACATACCCGCTGCCCGAATTGGATCTGCTGCGCGATTGAGCTGCTGCTGATAGGCCGCTAAATCGCACGCTAGGGTCTGTTGACGTTGGGGGTGCAAGCGCGGTGGCAAACCCAAAGTCATCAGAGCCTCATTACAACGTTTCTTTAATCGCGTTGGCTTGCTCGAGTGCCGCATCTGCGCTAGCAGCCAGTACGTTAAAGTGACCCATTTTACGCCCTGGTCGAGCGAGTTTTTTACCGTAAAGATGCAGCTTGGTATTGGGCGCCGTCATCAGGATTTCCCAATTGGGTTCGCTGCCATCGTCTTGCCATGCATCACCCAATAAATTGACCATTACCGCAGGGCTCAGGAGATCGGTTTTGCCTGGATATAAACCACACATCGCCCGAACTTGCTGCTCAAACTGCGTAGTCAGCGTGGCGTTAAGGGTGTAATGGCCTGAGTTATGTGGGCGTGGGGCCATTTCATTAATGACCAATTGCTCGTTGTCGAGCACAAAAAATTCCACCGCCATCACGCCAATGTAATCGAGTTTTTCAGCGAGTTGCATTGCCATTGTTCGAGCGCGTTCCGCTAAAGCCGGACTGACGCGAGCTGGAACGATAGAAACATCTAAAATGCCATTCACGTGTTCGTTTTCGGCCACCGGAAAGCAAGCAATTTCACCGGCCCGAGTGCGCGTCACAATCGCTGAAATTTCGCTGTGCAGCGACAGCATTTTTTCCAGCACGCACGGTTGGTGTTTCATTTCAGCATGCGCAAAGCGCACGTCTTCGGCTGTTTTAACGCGAATTTGCCCTTTGCCGTCGTAGCCTAAGCGTGCGGTTTTTAAAATACCGGGTAAGTAAGCGCTTAAATCACCGTCTAAACAGCCGGCGTTTTTCACTGCTAAAAACGGTGCAACGTCTAAGCCGGCATCACGAATAAAGGTTTTTTCGGCAATTCGATCTTGAGCAATCGCCAAGCAATCGCCGCTAGGTGATACCGGAATCCCTTGGCTTGCCAGCCAGCGCATTGAATCGGCGTTGACGTTTTCAAATTCGGTGGTAATGGCAGCGCAATGGCTGGCCATATATTGCAAAGCGGCCGGATCAGTAAAAGATTGGCACAAATGAACATCGGCAAAGTCGGCCGCTGGCGCATGCGAATCGGGATCAAGCACAGTTACGCCATACCCCATATTTTTCGCTGCGCTGGCAAACATCCGCCCGAGTTGACCGCCGCCTAAAATACCGAGCATTGCTGGGGGAAGAATTACTTTACTGGCCATCTTTATTATTCCTTGTATTCATTCGGTGCTTTGCTGCTTGATGCGATTTATAACCGTAGGCACCCATACCGTATATGACGCCACCTATTAAGCTGAAAGGCATGTCATTCAATACCCCCGCCATAAAACTAGTTTGGCCGCTCGCATAGCGCAGAGCAGCCAAAATTAAACAGCAAGGGCCGCCCCAGAGTAGGCAGCCTCTGAATAACACCCAATACCAAAATGATCGCATTGGGCCTATGTTTGCACTGGATTTCATTCTACCTCAGAGCGAAAGCGCTGATTTATATTGTAGCTCGATTGAATGGGGGTGGTACGGTGAACAGCGTATTTTACATCAAGCTGCCGTATTGCGAGTACGTTTGAATGTGGCGGGTGTTGATTTTAGCGCCAAGAGGCCGCGTTGACCTTTTGGCGCTCAGTCATCGTGCTTACTCGATGGCGGGTAATTGCATATCAAGGACGGTTTGCTTTTGTGCTTCGCGGAAAGCGTTGAGCTTGGCGCTTAATTCAGCGTTGCCATTGGCCAGCATCGCAATGGCAAATAAGGCGGCATTGGCCGCGCCAGCTTCACCAATGGCAAACGTTGCTACTGGAATGCCTTTAGGCATTTGCACGATGGAGAGTAAAGAATCTTCGCCACGTAGATATTTGGAAGGCACTGGAACGCCAAGCACAGGCACCGCCGTTTTAGCCGCCAACATCCCGGGTAAATGCGCAGCGCCACCGGCACCGGCAATAATGCAGCTTAAGCCACGTTCCGCTGCAGTTTCGGCATAAGAAAATAGCAGGTCAGGTGTGCGATGTGCAGAGACTACGCGGCATTCAAATTGGATGCCAAACGCTTGCAGCTGTTTGGCCGCGTGCTGCATGACATCCCAATCGCTATTGCTACCCATTACTACACCGACTTGTATCATGGCGGCTTACCCTTTGAGCAAAGCACGCGATTTTACCGAAAAAACGTTGCGCTTTGATAGTTATCTCATCTCGCTAGGTGATTTTTAGGCAAAAGCAAGACACCTTTAGTATTAGTGTTGACTAATATTGCGCTGGATTGCATGCTAATAAGCAATGCAATTGCATTGTTTCCATCCTATGTTTTTTTGCGCGCCAAATCGCCCGATTTGGCGTTTTTTTTTGCTGAGGATCTGCTCCATTTGCTTTGTTTGCCGTGGCAAACCAAACGTCAATAGACCCTAGGGATTGATGCTAATGGCGACGTAATCAATGTACTCGCCACCGTCGATCATTTGCTTGCCAAAAACATGTGTCCAGAAATAAACACCTTGCTGAGCGCCCGTGCCCGTTGCGGTCAGTGGCGTGCCAACTTGGCCGTCGCCAAAGATGCGTGCACAAGTGCCTGCGCCCGGATAGTCGTGGCAGAGTTGATAGTTAAGTAAGGTGCCGGAGAGGTTGCCGCGCATTTGCCGATTTTGAATACTGCCCGAGGTTTGCGAGGGCCCAGCGGTAATCTGCAGTGGAACGCCTTTGGGGCAAGTCACCCAAAATGCCTGCTGAATCGATACGCCTGCTTCGTTAACTGACGGTTCATAGCCGCCCAAGTCGCCTGTGGGCAGTGACATGCTACAGCTGCTGCCCCAACTGGCGGCGCTAAGGGCTGTGAACAACAAGGCGGATATCCAGTGTTTCATGGCAATTCCTTGCAAATACTCGGTGAAATTTCATTCACGATGGCTTGGCTCTTGGGAACTTCGAGCGTGCCAGTACAGTTGTCGGTATGAAATGTATATTTTCCGGCTGGCAAATCTTCAGTATAAAAATAACCATCTAAGGCCGTTTGCACCTTAATTTGGTGATTGGCATTGCCAATGGTAACGCGCCGATTGGCAAGCGCTTGACCATCTTGTTGTTGCAACTGGCCAGTCACCGCCGCAATTTCTCGCGCCGCAAAGACGATTTTTTGCGCATTATAATTACCGGTTAAAACGTCTTTTCTCAGTTGCGGTAGGCTGTAATGCAATGGAATTTGGGATTGATCAACGCTAATTTGCTGCCAGCTATTGTTAGCCAAATCCGGTAAGAAAGCGATGCCCTCGCTATTGGTGGTGGCAATGGCATTGCCATTTTGTAATACCGATACATCGGGAATGTCAGCCAATTGCGCTACGGCAAAACTTTGGTTGATGGGGCGAGTGATCGCGTAATGCCCACCACTATACGCCAGCGCACTCGACCAAGTGATTTGGCCATTATTGATGCTTTGGTTGAGTTGATTGTTTTGTAGGAAGGACAACTCGATTTGACCTAAAGACTGCTTATTTTGCAGCCAAGCGCTGTAGTCTGTGCCTTGTTCTTGCTGTTGGACGCCGATGTTATAGCCCCAGCCTTGGCCTTGCGGTGTGCTTTGGCTTAAGTTGCCACTTGTGAAATACTGGCCATCTTGCATGCGGCTGCTCAGATAGAGGCTACGGCCTTGATCAAAATACCACGACAGATTGATAAAGCCACTGAATTGGCGCTGTTGGGCAAATTGCTGCAATTGCAGTTGCGTACTAATGGCGACTGAGCGAATCGGCGAAATCGAGTAGCCGACTTGGTAGCGCGTGAATGTTTGTTGCTCGTTGGCGCCCATTTGTCGGCCAATATTCAAGCTCAAATTACCTAGCGCCGGTGCTCCCCAGCTGACGCCGAAATCGGCCGACCAGTCGGGCGCGGTCAGATCGGCAAAGATCTCTTTATTTGCGAGAAAATCACGACTTTGTCGCCGTGCATTGGCCGTGATGCTGAGTGCTTGATCAACAAAGCGATACTGTAAAACTTGAGCCGAGCCACTGCTTTGCCCGTCATGCTTGGCCCATGATGCGGCACTACCCAGTGTGCCATAGGTACCGAGACCAATATTGGCCAGCACCCCTACGCGGCGCTGATCGCTTTGGCCGCTAGCCTGCGCGCCGAGCGTGAGCCAATCAGTAAGGCCAAAGCGTTGGTAGCCAGAATACGTGAGCCCTTGGTAATCATTAAAGCTGCCATTTTGTCGCGCCACGCCGACATTGTAATTAAATTCGCTCAGCCCAGCTTTGAGTAAAGAGTCATCAAAATAATACGGCGTGCGATAGCGCTGCGTATGGCCACTGCTATCGCGAATGACAATCTCTACATCCTGTAAACCGGTGTAGTAGCTAAGGTCATTAAAGTTGTAGACGCCGGGTTGTAAGTTTTGGCTCGAAATTTGTTGGCCGTTGAGGTAAATATCGGCGGTTGATGGTTGGGTAACTGGCGCCTGTAATTGAGCGCTAGGGCTGGCATTAAAATTGGGCTGCATGGCAAACACCCGCGCAACACCAATCCCGGCCATGGCTTGGCTATGACCTAATGGCCCAGTTGTCGGCATGATGTCGCCGACGCTAAAGCGCAACATGGATTGCGGCACGTCGTAAGTGAGCAAAGTATTGATACGCCGCCATTCTGATTGATCTGGCTGGTGGTTATAGCTTTGTTCGCTACGAAAGTTTAAATAGCCATGATTGATGTTGAGGGTTGGATTAAATTGAAAATCCACCCCTTGCGTTTGGCTTTGTTTGCGCAGCGAAAGTTGGTAATTCAGATACCACGATAAAGCCGTTGGGGCGGCATATAGCTGGCTAGGGTCGTGGCTGAGTGTGATTTCATTTTCGCCAAAATGGCGGGCATCGGCAGTGAGCTCTAGGCTTAATTGCGCCGGATCAAATCGGCTGTGTAGGCCTTTTAGCGAATTAATTGCGTAGTAATTCTCACCTTCAAACCAAATAGCATGCTGGGTATCGTCCTCTAAGCCCTGCAATGCACTGCCTGCAATCCAATACTCATTATTATCATACAGCGCAGGTACATCACCTTGTGCGACGCCATTGAGTGTTAACGCCACAATCAATGGATCGGCAGCAAGGGCAGGGCTGATCAGCGCAATAAAAAATAAAGTGTTTAAGACTTGCACGCGCGCAGAGGGATGTTGAGTGATTGTTCAATATTGGAATGATCGGTTTCAATTTTAATAACTTGCGCTTGATCGCTGCAGGCATTGGGCGGCAAAGGCAAATGGTATTGCCGAGTTGCGCCGGGCAATAGATACCAATTATCAAATTGTTGAATGGTGGCGCCTTGCGTGCCGATTTGGATTTGGCGCATTTTTTGCGTTACATTCCCGGTGTTACTAAGGGTGAAATTGAGTGTCTGTTGCTCGACGTGCATCGGGCTAGCTTCGAGGCCGATTTTTTGTGGGTTAGCTTCAATAAAAATTGGCACGCCAAAACTCACCACCATCGCCACATTGCCACTTTGCGCTGAGTCGGCAGCGCTATTTGGCTGCTCATTAAAATACAAGCGGTAGGCGGATTCTTGTTCTTGGCTGGCGGATTTACGCGCAATGCGCACCACTTGTTTTTGCTGGGGTTGCAATTCAAATTGGCGCGGGAAGTAAATTAAATCTTGCTGGGCATCTAAATAAACATCATTGGCCGCGGCATCTTGCGTCCAGCGTTTCAGTACCAGCGCAATGCGTAATGGCGTATTGCCATTATTGCTGACGGTAATCGCTTGGCTTTTGGTTTGGCTGGTGAAATCGAGTCGAATCGGGCTAATCGAAAACTCACCGGCAGAAAGTAATGTGCTGGTCAAGGCGATGACTAGAGTCAGAATCCATTGCATTATTTCTACTTCATTAGAAAATTATAATTATAGAGTATAGGTGGTCATTTTCTGATCAGCATCCTCTCTTGATCGCAAGGTGCAAGAGAGGACAACCACGCTATTTATGGATTAAGCGTTAAGGTCACAGTATCGGTGTAGTTGTTGGCAACGGGGGCGTCATCAAGCGCCGCTTCAGTAATGCTTGCGGTTAAAACAACGTTAATGGGGGTGCCTACCCCTGCACCTGTTCCGGTGGCTTTATTATCTAAAACTAAAGAGTAAGGGATTTTGTTGACGCCCGAGATTAAGTATTTCTGAGTGTCCGTGGTATTGCTACCATTATTGGCCGTCAGCGTATAGCTCGTGCCGTTACTGCACCAAAATTTAGCGATTCCAGTTTTGTCGGTAGGCGCTGTGCCAGCTTGTAAACTGTCAAAATCAATTGTAATTGGGTTTGCGTCAGCAAAAGCACAAGTGCCAACGACGTTTGCATTGATAATAACGTTTTTTTTCTCGGCAAAACTGGCGCTGCTTAATAGTGCGAGTGCAATAGCAAGGCTTTGAGTTAGCTTTTTATTCATGGTAATTCCTGATGAAATAAATAAATCGTTTTTAAGGTTAATCTCATTGATTTATGTATTTTAAATGGAATGTCATGTTGAAGGCTTTGTAAAAATACCAGTAGTTACAAAGACTTATTTTTAAAATGGTGACGAAAGTGTATTTAATTAGTTGAAATGAATTTTTATTGAAAGATAATTGTAATTAATTTTAGATGGTTTAATGCATTTAATTTCAATCTTTTTTTAATCTTACGGTGTTATTGTAAGTATTACGACGTCATTGTAGCGACCAACGATTTGATTTTGATAGTCGCTTTCTTGTACTGTGGCAGTCAAGGTAACGTTGATATTTTGCCCATTTCCCGTTCCCGCGCTCGGACTGACGCTGAGTCCATACGGCAGCCATGCGGCTTGGGTAGCATGCTTCATTCGTCGCTGTGTACCTGCTGCGTATAAACCATTGTTTAATTGCAATTTAAATGCGGTGCCACTCACGCAATTAATTTGTGTACTGGCATTGATGCTTTTATTGCCGTGGGCTAAATCGCCAAAGTCCATATTAATGGCGTTGGCATTGGTGAATTTACATGCGGATTCAACAAAAATACGAATTCGCATACTGCCGCCGGATGAAGCGAAGCTGGGCGTACTCAGCACGAGCGCCATGCTGAGTGCGGCTAAAAATCGTAAGTTGTATTTGGCCATGACGCAGTTTTGTCCTGATGGATTCGGGTTGCCATAACTTGCGTTGAGCGGCAACTGACTTTGATCTTGGGCGGCATTTGCTCACTGGCGCTTTGCCATTGAGTTTGGCATTGTCCAACTACATTGGCTCGCAAAATCAGTTCTTTGGCCATGCTCGGGCTAAGGTAGCAAAGCAGGCTTAAGCAATACAATGGCGCGTGGCGGGGCATGGTTATTTACCAATACAAAAACGGCTAAAGATCACCCCGAGTAGATCGTCAGAGGTGAATTCGCCGGTGATTTCGTTGAGGCTTTGTTGAGCTAGGCGCAGTTCTTCGGCCAAGATCTCGATTTGCAAATAGCAGGCGTCCGCTGTGTTGAGGTGCTCACGGGCTACGCGAATCGCGGCGAGGTGACGCTCGCGAGCGATAAACACTCCGTCGTTCATACCTTGCCAACCTATCTTCTTCAATAGCTTATGCTTTAACTCTTGCAGCCCAATACCCTGTTTGGCAGAGACGTGGATTTCATCGTCAGCGATTTCGCCGGCTTGATCGCCAGTGAGATCGATTTTATTAAACACCCGCAATACCGCTAATGAATCGGGTAGTTTGGCTAAAATTTGTTGATCGTGCTCGGTAATGCCTTCGCGGCTATCGAGCAGTAAGAGTGCTAGATCGGCTTTTTCTACGGCCGCCCAAGTGCGCTCGATACCGATTTTTTCCACGGTGTCATTGGTGTCGCGCAGGCCCGCGGTGTCGATAATGTGTAGCGGAATACCATCGAGCTGAATCAGCTCACGGACGGTGTCGCGGGTGGTGCCAGCAATGTCGGTGACAATGGCTACGTCTTCGCCAGCCAGCGCGTTCATTAGGCTAGATTTGCCGACGTTGGGTTGGCCAATCAGCACCACGTGCATGCCTTCACGCAGTAATTTGCCTTGCGTGGCGGTATCCATGACGCGCGCGAGTTGGGCGCTAATGGTGTGTAATTTACCGCGCGCATCGGCAGCTTCTAGAAAGTCGATGTCTTCTTCAGGAAAATCCAGCGTGGCTTCAACCAGCATGCGTAGATTAATCAATGCGTCGACTAGCGTATGCACTTCCCGTGAGAATGCGCCATCCAGTGATTTGATGGCGGATTTGGCCGCGGCCTCTGATTGCGCGTCGATAATGTCGGCAACGGCTTCGGCTTGGGCTAAATCGAGTTTGCCATTTAAAAAGGCGCGCTTGGTAAATTCACCCGGCTCGGCGTGGCGGGCACCGAGTTCAATACAGCGTTTGAGCAGCATATTCATCACCACTGGCCCGCCGTGGCCTTGTAGCTCTAATACGTCTTCACCGGTGAATGAGGCCGGATTAGGGAAGAACAGGGCAATGCCTTCGTCAATGGTGCTGCCATCAAGAGCTTGGAAGTGGGCAAAGTGGGCAAAGCGCGGTTTGAGTGGACGGGCAATCAGGCCGCTAATGACGCTTTGGATGTCTTTGCCAGAAATACGAATCACACCAACGCCACCTCGACCCGGTGCGGTAGCAATGGCGGCAATGGTATCGGGGGTATAAAGCATGGTGAATTCTCTTAGGGTATTGGCTGCTAATTATTGTAAAACAAGCGCTGTCGCTCGATACATCGTTTTGAATTGGCTTTCAGTAAAGATAGCAAAACGCCGCCCGAAGGCGGCGTTTTTATTTTAAGCCTTGCTAACTATTTTTGGCTTTTTGTGCGGCATTTTCAATTTGCTTGGTAATCACATATTGCTGAATGATCGACAAGATATTGTTCACGACCCAGTACAGTACCAAACCGGCTGGGAAGAAGAAGAAGAACACCGAGAAAATCAATGGCATAAACTTCATCATCTTCGCTTGCATCGGATCCGGCGGTGGTGGCGACAAGGTCGTTTGCACATACATCGATACCGCCATAATCAGTGGCAAGATGTAGAGTGGATCTTTCACCGATAAGTCATGGATCCAGAATTCCCACGGCGCTTGGCGCAATTCAACTGCGGCCAACAACATCCAGTAAAAGCCAATGAACACCGGAATTTGCACCAGCATCGGTAAACAACCCCCGAGCGGATTCACTTTTTCCGTTTTGTACATTTCCATTACAGATTGCTGGAATTTCACGCGGTCTTCGCCGTGACGTTTTTTCAGCTCTTCCATGCGTGGTGCTAACAAGCGCATTTTCGCCATTGAGCGGTAGCTGGCGCTCGCTAATGGATAGAACGCGGCTTTAAGCAAGATGGTCACGATGATAATCGACCAGCCCCAGTTGCCAACAAGACCATGGATAAATTGCAAGACTGCGAATAAAGGTTTCGAGAAGATAGTAAACATCCCGTAATCTTTAACCAGATCAAAACCTTGTGCCACGGTGTCTAAACGTTTGCTTTCTTGTGGACCAATAAAGATAGGTACCGATTTTTCAAACGTTTGGCCAGCCGCAATGCTTGGCAATTGAACGATGGCACCGACAGAGAATAAATTATCCGGCAAGGCTTTCATTTCAATTTGGCAGGCATTTGGCGTGCAAGCATCACCACCTGTTTCTGGCGTGAAAATCCAAGCCGAAACAAAGTAGTGCTGAATCATCGCAATCCAGCCGTCTTTAGCCCAAGGGATGTATTTCGCTTCACCTTTACGGATCTTATCGAAATCCACTTTTTGGAATTTAGCTTCTTCGGTATAAACCGCAGGACCGGTGAAGGTGTGCGTACCAAACATGCCAGGGTTTTCTACTTTGCCGTCACGAACCAAGCGATAGTAAGCACTGGTCGTTAGCGGTGCAGTGCCCGCATTGACGATTTGGTACTTCACATCGACTAAGTATTTGTCGCGTTTGAAAGTGTAGATTTTGGCAATTTTGACGCCGTTCGGGCCGGGCGCTTCTAAGCGAACGACAACTTCATTTTGGCCTTCAGCCAAGGTGTAGTTGCTTTGTGCCGCGGTGAAAACGCTTTTATGCGTTGGCATGCCTTCGCCAAGTAAACCGGTTTGCGCGATGTAAACATGCTCGCCTTCATCTTGTAATAAGACAAAAGGTTTGCTTGGATCATCAGTGGCACCGACTTTAAGCAGCTCAACATGGCGTAAATCGCCACCGTTGGCGTCGATTTCAGCGCGGAATAAGTCGGTAACGACGGTAATCCGCTGTCCTTTGGCGACATTGCTTTCTGGCGTAGTGTTGGTGGTGGTGTTGCTGGTCGTTGTTGCGCTAGCCGAAGCGGCACTGGCTGTGGCACTGGCCGTTACTTTGGGCTGCGGATAACGCTGCTCCATGTATTTTTGCCAGAAAAACAGAATGCTGAAAGACAGCGCAATAAAGAGGATTAGTCTCTTAGTATCCATTTGAACGGAAGAGCTCCCAACTCGGTGGGTTATTTACGGAACAGGATCATGTCCACAGCCGCCCCAGGGGTGGCATCGACACAGACGTTTTGTCGTGAGCCAACTGCCTTTTATTGGCCCGTATCGGCTCACCGCTTCAATACCGTATTGTGAACAAGTCGGCGTGAAGCGGCAACGAGGACCTAGCAGTGGACTGATCATCAACTGATAAAGTTTCAGCAGCGTGATGATAAAGCGCGACATTGCTTGATTCGTTTAAATAAACTCAATAACGCGGCACGCGCAGCGGCCCCGTCCTGACGTGCAAACGGTTTTCGCGATCTAACGACCACATCCAGACCGAGTAGCAATTCAGTATTTTGACGAAACAGCTCGCGGACAGTGCGCTTAATATAATTACGACCTACGGCACGTTTATCGGTTTTTTTGCCGACCACCAACCCTAAGCGAGCATGCTGGCTTAGATTGGGTTTACCTAAAACTTGGAAGTAATCATTGCTCACTGAAGCACGCAAACTAAAAACGGATGAAAAATCATCCGTTTTTAGTAAGCGTGCATCACGCGCAAAGCGGTAGCGTTTTTCGCTCTGCATGCCGAGTACTCCGCAAGCAGGGGCGTTGGTTCGCAACAGCTTAAGCCGATAAAACTTTGCGGCCTTTGGCACGGCGAGCGTTTAAAACGCGAACGCCACCAACAGTTGCCATGCGAGCACGGAAACCGTGAGTACGTTTACGTTTGATTACAGAAGGTTGGAAAGTACGTTTCATGACTAAATCCTAAGTGCTAATTGGGCAGTAAACACGCGATTTAATCAGTACTGCTAGTAGCTTGTCAAGTGAGAGTCGTAATTAACCGTGGATCGATTGCCTACTGTGCTTGTGGATAAGTATTGCACTTGCGAGTACAATGCCCTACTTCTCGGTAACTCTCAGTGGCCAAAATGGCCGTGCGAAACTTGGCTTAATATTCAAGGCTTTGCGCGGTGTGCCTCAAATTCCATGCCAATAAATAAAATAACATCGCCGAGTTTGGCCTTGATCTGGTGCCCGCTGACCCTAAGCCGTGGTAATTTATTCCTATGCAAATAGAAACACTTTGGCCGCATTGCCTAAATGAATTGCAACAAAATTTAGGTGCCAGTCAATTTAATATCTGGATTAAGCCCTTGTCGGCGCAGATGATTGACGACACTTTAGTCATTGCAGTGCCCAATCAGATTTTTCTGCAATTTATCCGTGATCGCTATCTGGGCATGATCGAAATGGCCGCAGCGAAGTTGTGTGCCGGCGTTCCGCCGCCGATTGAGCTGAAAGTCGGCCAGATGAGCGCGCCTGCGCCACGCGTTGCCGCGCGCTCCGCCAATGCCGCCAGTGATGAGGCGGCACCTGCGGCAGCGGCTGCGCCAGTTAAAACTGGCAAACGCTTTGACGCCGGTGGCGCTAGCCATGAAACCACACGGCTTAATCCCTCGCATAGTTTTGAGACGCTGGTAACGGGTAAAGCCAATCAGGTGGCGCGCGCTGCAGCTATGCAAGTGGCCGAAAACCCCGGTGTGAGCTACAACCCGCTATTTGTATACGGCGGCGTGGGCTTGGGTAAAACGCATTTGATTCAAGCCATTGGTAATTTTGTTCACCAGCATAATCCGCAGGCCAAGATTCGCTATATTCATGCCGAAAAATACGTGCAAGACGTGGTGAAAGCGTATCAACATAAATCGTTTGATGAATTTAAGCGCTATTACCATTCGCTGGATTTGCTGCTGGTCGATGATATTCAGTTTTTTGTTGGTAAAGACCGCACGCAAGAAGAGTTCTTCTATCTATTTAATGCGCTACTTGAAAGTGGCAAACAAATTATCCTCACCTCGGACAAAATCCCGCGTGAGATTGATGGTTTGCAAGAGCGTTTAACCAGCCGTTTTTCTTGGGGTTTGATCGTACCGATCGAGCCGCCAGAAACCGAAATGCGCGTGGCGATTTTGCTGAAAAAAGCCGAAGCCGAGCATTTCAAGCTCGATGCCAATGTCGCCTTTTTTATGGCAAAAAACATTCGCTCTAACGTGCGAGAACTCGAAGGCGCACTCAAACGTGTGCTGGCGTATGTGCGCTTTACCAATCAACCGATCACCGTTGAATCGGCCAAAGAAGCGCTACGCGATATTTTAGCCTCGGGTAACCGCCAAGTTTCGGTGGAAAATATTCAAAAAACGGTCGCTGATTTTTACAAAATCAAAGTCGCCGATATGCACAGCAAAAAGCGCACGCGAGATATTGCGCGGCCACGACAAATGGCGATGACGCTGACTAAAGAATTAACCCAAATGAGTTTGCCAGCGATTGGTGATGCATTTGGTGGTCGCGACCATACGACGGTGCTGCATGCTTGCCGCACGATTGAAGAATTCCGCAAAAATGACAGCGAGATGGCGCATCAATACAGCGTGCTGCTGCAAATGTTGCGTTCTTGATGCTGGCGGCATATTTATAACAAATATATCTATTTGATGGGGTATGTGAATGTGAGCCTTTAGCAAAATTGCTAACAGGCGCATACCCTTGTTATATGACCGACGCTATTTTGCTTTGAGTGTATTTATACCTTGAAGCCGCATCGCCAATGCTGCAAAGCTTTCGCATTCCTGATTTTGGCCTCGATTTGAGGTAGAATCGCGGATGCTACCGATAAACTAATACACAACTTGGGTGAGAGTAAATGCAACTGCTGCAGGCTGAACGCGATTCGCTCCTAAAACCACTGGCCACTGTAACGGGTATTGTCGAACGTCGACACACCTTGCCTATTTTGTCGAATGTACTGATTAAAAAAGACGGCGATGCCTTGTCTTTTACCGGTACCGATCTTGAAATCCAAATCAGTAGCCAACAAACCGAAGGCTTTTCTGGTAGCGATTTTGCGATTACTGTTGCGGCAAAAAAAATGTCGGACATTTTGCGAGCGATTCCCGATAAAACGGTGGTTACGCTCGAAGAGGCCGAAGGCCGCTTAACCATTAAAGCGGGCAAAAGCCGCTTTGCGCTGCAAACTTTGCCGGCGGCTGATTTTCCTGAATTAGCCGTTGATACCAATCTGCGCGCTACCATTCGCTTGCCACAAGGCCAGCTTAAAGCCTTGCTCGGCCGTGTGCAATTTGCGATGGCACACCAAGATATTCGTTATTACCTCAATGGCCTGTTTATGGTTACGGATGGTAATTTACTCAAACTGGTGGCAACGGATGGCCATCGTTTAGGTTTTGTGTCTACAGAATTGAGCACGTCGTTTGAAAAAAACGAAGTCATCTTGCCGCGCAAAACGATTTTGGAATTATTTAAATTGCTGTCAGATGTGGATGACGAAGTCACCATTGATATCGCCAGCAATCAAGTGAAGTTCAGCTTTGGCAAAATTGTGATTCACAGCAAAGTGGTTGACGGGAAATTCCCAGATTACAACCGCGTGATCCCACAAAATAACGACAAGCTATTAACGGTTGATCGTCAGGCTTTATTGTCGTCGATGCAACGTGCGGCGATTTTGTCGAATGAAAAATTCCGTGGCGTGCGCTTAGTGCTCACCGATAGTACCTTAAAGATTTTGTGCAATAACAATGAGCAAGAAGAAGCTCAAGAAGAAGTTGAAGTGGGTTATAGCGGCGAAACGCTGGATATTGGATTTAACATTCAGTACTTGCTCGACGTATTGACCAATCTGTCGGTTGAAAACTTGCATTGCTATTTTGGCGACGTCAATTCGAGTGTGCTGGTGACGATTCCAGATAACGAACACTTTAAATACATTGTGATGCCAATGCGTATCTAGGCTGCGGTGAGTAGGGAGTAGGGAATGGGGCATTCGCCCCGGTTTTCTGCGCCTCACTCCCTAATCCCCACTTCCTAATCCCCATACTCAAAAAAGCCATGAACGAAGAAAAAAACCTCCCGCAAGCCCCAGAGAGCGCCCAGTCAGCCGACTACGGTGCAGATAGTATTCGTATCCTAAAAGGTCTCGAAGCCGTTCGTAAACGTCCCGGTATGTATATCGGTGACACCCAAGATGGCACCGGTCTGCATCATATGGTCTTTGAGGTGCTCGACAATGCGATTGACGAAGCATTGGCTGGGCATTGCGACACCATTCGCGTCATCATTCACGCCGATAGCTCGGTGAGTGTTGAAGACAATGGTCGCGGTATTCCAACGCAAATTAAAGAAGACGACGAATTTAAGCGCTCTGCCGCTGAAATCGTTATGACTGAATTGCACGCTGGCGGTAAGTTTGACCAGAATAGCTATAAAGTCTCCGGCGGTTTGCATGGGGTGGGGGTATCGGTTGTTAACGCGCTGTCAGACTGGTTGCGCCTAACGATTCGTCGTGATGGTAAGAAAAACACCATGGAATTTCGCCATGGTGAAGCCGTTTCGCCACTAAAAGAAGTGGGCGACACCGAGCGCCGTGGTACTGAAGTGCATTTTATGGCCTCGGTCGAAACCTTTGGCGTGGTGGAATATCATTTTGAAATTCTAGCCAAGCGGATTCGCGAACTGTCATTCTTGAACAATGGCGTCAACATTCAGCTATTGGATCGTCGTAGCGGCAAAGAAGAAATCTTTAACTACACCGGTGGTGTCAGTGGTTTTGTTGAATACGTTAACCGCACCAAATCGGTATTACACCCACATATTTTTTACGCCATCGGCGAAAAAGACGGCATGAGTGTGGAAGTGGCGATGCAATGGAATGATTCTTACCAAGAATCAGTGCAATGCTTTACCAATAATATTCCGCAGCGCGATGGCGGTAGCCATATGACGGCACTGCGCCAAGTCATGACGCGTACGCTCAATCAATATATCGACAGCCATGACTTTGCCAAAAAAGCCAAAGTAGAAACCGGCGGTGACGATATGCGCGAAGGTTTGACCTGCGTACTGTCTGTCAAAATGCCAGATCCAAAATTCTCTAGCCAAACCAAAGATAAATTGGTGTCGAGCGAAATCGGCCCGGTGGTCAGTGAAGTCTTAAGCGGTGCTTTGGCCGACTTTTTGATGGAAAACCCCGTCGACGCCAAAATCATTTGCGGCAAAATCGTCGATGCAGCGCGTGCGCGTGAAGCCGCGCGTAAAGCGCGTGAAATCACCCGTCGTAAAGGCGTATTGGATGGCTTGGGCTTGCCGGGTAAATTGGCCGATTGCCAAGAAAAAGACCCAGCAATGTCAGAAATCTACCTCGTCGAGGGTGATTCCGCGGGTGGCTCAGCCAAGCAAGGGCGAGATCGTAAATTCCAAGCGATTTTGCCACTCAAAGGTAAAATCCTCAACGTTGAACGCGCTCGTTTTGATCGTATGCTCGCCAGCCAAGAGATTGGCACGCTAATCATGGCGCTCGGTTGTGGCATTGGTAAAGACGACTTTAATATCGAAAAACTGCGCTACCACCGCATCATTATCATGACCGACGCGGACGTGGATGGCTCGCATATCCGTACCTTGCTGTTGACCTTCTTCTATCGTCAACTGCCAGAACTAGTTGAGCGTGGCTATATCTACATTGCGCAACCGCCGCTATTTAAAGTCAAACAAGGTAAAAACGAAACTTACCTCAAAGACGAACAAGAGCTCAAACAGCACTTGCTGCGCGCGGCAATGAATGGCGCGCAATTATCTACTGGCGTTGATCAAGCAACGATTAGCGGTGAAGCACTGGAAACCCTCGCAAAACAGTTCTTCTTGACTGAAGCCGTGATTGAGCGTGAAAGCCGTTTCCTCGATCCAATGATTTTGAACGCCTTGCTCAAAATTAAAGCCCTGGTGTTGGATGACGAAGCCAGCGCCAACGACAGCATTGCGCGCCTCAGCGCCGCAGTGAATCATCCGGCATTTCACTTTGCCGCTGAACTGGTCGACGCCGGTTGGCAGATTCGCATCGAGCGCCGCTTGCATGGCGTGGTAACGATGCAATACATCGACAGCGACTTCTTATTGTCTGGCGATTACGCGCAAATTACCCGCATGGCCGATGCCTTAATGGGCCTCATCCACGCCGATGCCGTAATTCGCCGTGGTGCCGCCGAGCAGCCAGTGAAAAGCTTTAAAGAAGCCCTCGATTGGTTACTCGCCGAAGTGCGCCGCAATATGAGCATTCAGCGCTATAAAGGTCTGGGTGAAATGAATCCAGAACAATTATGGGAAACCACGATGGACGTCACCGTTCGCCGTTTGCTGCGCGTGAACATCGAAGACGCGATTACTGCGGATGAAGTATTCACCACATTAATGGGCGACCAAGTCGAACCCCGCCGTCAATTCATCGAACAAAACGCCCTCGTAGCGCGTAATCTGGACGTTTAAAAGAAAATTTTTTGTCAGTACCAAAAAGCCACCGCATGCGGTGGCTTTTTGTTTTCTTGGGTATTGGTATGCAAAGCTTATTTGTTGATGGCGACAAGGTAATACCCGTCAAAAATAGGGCAAGTAGGGCGTGAAAATCCCAGTGGGATTTGCGCACCAAAAAACGAACGTGATCATTTGCTGGCGCCCGAGCCGCGTGCGCAAATCAAGATTTGCACACACCCTATAAGACTGAATTAGCGCACATATAAGGGCACAAGTTTGCCCTAGCTTTGGTAAAATCCATGAAAATAAATTTATTTCGGAGGAAATTAGGTGTCAAAATCAATCGAACCAAATATTGCTGATTTGGCCAATGGATGGCTTAAATCATATAAATTAGATTACAAATTAGAACAAGAGCCTTTAAATATCGAGATTGACAAAGCCCTGTCTGATTACTTTACAAAAAATGGGGGAGTAGGAGCAAATCGACCAGATGCCAAATTACTCCTAAAAGACAAGAATCAAAATTATTACCCGATTCTAATTGAATATAAAGGTTATAAAGACAAGCTGGTTAAACTTGATGCTAATGGACAAGTTGACAATCGAAATGCTAAGAGTGAGCCAAATTTTAAAAATATTAACGGATTTGCAGTGAATGGGGCTGTACATTACGCGAATGCGGTATTGCATCACACCAGCTACACCGACATTATTGCAATTGGTATGACCGGCTACAAAGACGAAGCTGGAAAAATACAGCATGAAATAGGCGTCTATTTTGTTTCAAAAAGCAATTTTGGCGTTGGACAACGAGTAGGCGACTATTCTGATTTTTCATTTCTAGCATCGGCTAACTTTGAAGCTTTTGTCGATAAGGTAAAAACGCTTAGCCTGACGCAAGCGGAAATCGATAAGCTCAAAGAACAACGTGAAAAAGAAATAGATGCAAGTCTTGTTAAACTCAATAACGACATTTATCAAAACGAAAAAGGCTTGGGTGAAAACGACCGTGTGTACCTTGTAGCTGCCGCAATCATTGCCACACTAGGCATTCCTAATGAAGTCCCCGTTCTGGAAAAAGATGAGCTCAAATCGCACACTTATGTAGGTGGGCGAGATGGGGATATTTTAATCCAAAGAATTACTGCTTTTTTAGGCAAGAAAAATCTACCTACAGAAAAAAAAGAACTCATCATTCGCACTCTTTCCAATACCCTGCTGACTGAAAACATCAATAAGGTAGAGAATGGTGAGAGCCAACTCAAACGGGTTTTTACGAAAATTGTTGATGACCTTGGTATCTATTACAAAATCGGCTTGACCACCGATTTTACAGGAAAGCTATTTAATGAGATGTACGGTTGGCTTGGTTTTTCACAAGACAAGCTCAACGATGTAGTGCTTACACCTTCTTATGTAGCAACATTATTGGTTAAATTGGCAAGAGTAAATAAAGACTCATTTGTTTGGGACTTTGCCACAGGTTCTGCGGGTTTATTGGTAGCAGCCATGAATGAAATGCTGATTGATGCCAAAAACACCATTAATTCACCTGAAGAACTCAACCAAAAAGAAATAAAAATTAAATCCGAGCAATTGCTGGGACTGGAATTGCTTTCCAGTGTATATATGTTGGCTATTCTCAATATGATTATGATGGGTGATGGCAGCTCTAATATCCTCAACAAAGATTCATTGATCGATTTCGATGGGAAATATGGCTTTGGAAATACGGGTAGTAATTTTCCTGCCGACGCCTTTATTCTTAATCCGCCTTATTCAGCCAATGGTAATGGCATGAATTTTGTAGAAAAAGCCCTTAGCATGATGAGTAAAGGCTATGCCGCAATTATCATTCAAAACTCCGCTGGTTCTGGTAAAGCCAAAGACTTTAATCAAAGAATTTTGAAAAAAAATACGCTGATTGCCAGTATTAAAATGCCCATAGATCTTTTTATTGGTAAGTCGAGCGTCCAGACTCATATTTATGTTTTTAAGGTGGCTGAAGCGCATCATAAAGACGACGTGGTGAAGTTTATTGATTTTACTCACGATGGCTATACCCGTACCAATCGAAAAAAAGCCAGTAACAACCTTAAAGACACCGACCAAGCCAAAGAGCGTTATGAAGAATTGGTCAATTTGGTGCGTTTCGGTAAAAGCAAACTCAGTATATTGAGCAATCAAGAATACTATGAGGGAACAATCGACCCCAAAAATGGTGCCGATTGGAATCAAACCGCACCTATCGACACCAAGCCCTCGTTGCAAGATTTTAAAAGAACGGTGGGTGATTACCTAGCTTGGGAAGTAAGCAACATCCTTAAGCAACAAAGTAAAATAGGAGAAAGTCTGGGAAAGTAGATACCCTGCTCAGCGAGCAACTACAAAATGTTGAGTGGGGTGAGTTTAAATTAGGAGATTTGTTCGTTTTTGAGGCTATAAAACAAGCAAAATCTCAAAGAGAAATACCGATAGATGACACAGAAAATGGTGTGCCTTATATTGTTCAATCAATGTTTAACAATATGGTTTCACGAACTGTCAATAAACAATGGTTGATTGAGCATAATGAAGCCCCTGTTTCAGGTAACCGGATTGTATTAGGTGTAACGTTACCAGCGGTATCATACCAACCAAGAGAATTTGGGGCTAGCCAAGTTATAACTGCTAAAGCTGATTGGTTAAATGAAAAGAATGGTGTTTTTATTTCAATTGCAATTTTCAAGTTGATGTATCAATTTTCGTACAATCGAAAACCTGGTTTGCAAATATATAAAGATATGAAAATCCAACTCCCTACCAAAAACTGGAGAATAGATTTTTCGTTTATAGAAGATTTTATATCAAAGCTGGAGGCGGAACGTTTAGCAGAGCTGGAGGCGTATTTGTTGGCGACGGGTCTTAAGGATTACACACTAACAGTCGAAGAACAGCAGGTTTTAATTGATTATGAGAAGCGGCTCTTTGAACCTTTCAACGTAATTGATATTTTTCATGTTAAAAATACAAGCAATGTTTTATCTAGAGATATTGTTGAAAATAGTGGAAAAATACCATATTTGTGTGCAAGTGCAGAAAACAACGCTGTAAGTTCGTATATTTCCCATGATAATAAATACTTGGAAAAAGGAAAATGCATATTTATTGGCGGAAAAACCTTTGTGGTGACTTATCAAGACAGTGATTTTTATTCTAATGATAGTCACAACTTGACTTTGTGGCTAAAAAATGAAGATATAAAAAATAAATTGAATCAATTGTACTTAGTAACGTGTCTTAATAAAAGCTTAGGACATCAATACTCTTGGGGCGATAGTATAAGCAATAAAAAAATACAAAAGGATAAAGTCTCCCTTCCTACCAATGGCAATAAACCAGATTACGCTACGATGGAGATATTTATATCAGCGATTCAAAAATTGGTCATCAAAGACGTAGTGCTGCATGTCGATAGCAAGATAGCGGCTACAAAAACAATCGTTAAACGATAAGTGATATAGATTGTTAATAAGTAGGGCGGGGAAATCAATGGGGTCAGACTCTATTGATTTCTAGTTTTCCGTGGAATCAATCGAGTCTGACTCCTTTGATTTTCAAATAACAGGTATGACTGCCAAATCCAAACGAACGCGGCAATCTATTGTGCTAGCATCATTCTCTATTCAATCTGGCAAGTGATGTCATGACCCGTATTGCCCTACTCAATACCGCCAACGATCTCAGCCCCGCACAATGGGCGCAGTTGGCACGCGGCAATGATCCATTTTTGAGTCGAGAATTCTTGGGGCTTGCCGAAAGCACTGGCGCGGCCAGCGCTGATTTAGCGTGGCAGCCTGTGCATGTCGTGCTGCAAGCGGCAGACGAATCACCGCGCGCTGTTTTGCCACTGTATTTGCGCCAGCATTCCTTTGGTGATTTTTCGCGCGATTGGCAATGGGATCAAGCTTGGCAATCCGCAGGGCTGGCCTACTATCCCAAATTGGTGTCGGCAATTCCATTTACACCATCGCCGGGGCCGCGCTGTGTCTTGGCGCAAGGCGCGCCTGAATCCACGAGAGATGAGCTAATTGCAGCAGCGATTCATGTCGCGCAAGAGCTCAAAGCCTCGTCATGGCAATGCTTGTTTGTGCAAGAGAGCGATCGCGCCGCGCTAGAAAATGCGGGGATGTTGCTGCGTGGCGGCGTGCAATTTCATTGGCAAAATCGAAATTACGCCGATTTTGACGATTTTTTGGCGACGTTCACCGCGATGAAGCGCAAAAAACTCAAGCGCGAACGCCGTTATGTCAGCGATGCGGGTTTACGTTTAGCGACTTTGCATGGTGACGAAATCGACGCGGCGAGTTGGCAAGCCATTTATCGGCAATACGCCGACACCTTCCGCCGCTATGGCAATCATCCGGCATTTTCACTCGAATTTTTCCAGCAACTCGCCGCGCAAATTGGCCGTGCAATGGTGGTGTTTGTCGCCTACCAAGGCGATGATCTGGTCGCGTCGGCGATTTGCTATCGCAGCGACACGACACTGTTTGGCCGCCATTGGGGTGCGGATATTGAATGCCCCGGCCTGCATTTTGAGCTGTGCTATTACCGAGGCATCGCCTACGCGATTGAACATGGACTGCGAACTTTTGAGCCTGGTGCACAAGGCGAACACAAGCTAGCGCGCGGCTTTGAGCCGGTGATGACTTGGGGCAGCTATTGGATCGCCAACCCCCGCATGCGCCACAGTGTCGCCCAATTCATCGCCCGCGAAGCCGCCGCCACCGAGCAATACCAATTGGAAATGAGCACGCATCTGCCGTTTCGGCGAGAAAGCTGAAATCAGCCTTAGGTATTTGCTCAAGCAAGAAAATCAATCGAGTCTGAACCCTTTGATTTCTTTTCTTCTTCGCCAAGTTCAATAGGTATATTGGTATAGATTCCAATATGCCTAGCTTTCATCTCTATACCTGCAAATAATTTGGCACAAACTGTTTGCTTAGCCTCTCGATTGTTGGGCTGCGCAGGCTTAGCCCAACTTACATTGCTGATTGAGTTTGGTGCTATCAGCATCAAATTGGCAGCTTACGCCTAAAGGCTAAGCTGCCCTACGATATTGATGTGCCCAATAACAAAAAGGCCGCAAACAATGGTTTGCGGCCTTTAATTTTGATCGAATGAGATCAATGCATATCGTGTCGATAATTAAATGCTGGGAGTCGCCAGCCGCGTTTGAGGGCGGTGAGTCGCAGTAGTAGGCCAAGGGCGAAGCAGGCGGCGACGTTGAGGTCGTGGTCGATCTTGAGCGTGAATAGGCCGATATACAGTAAGCCGACGAGCATCGAGACGCTGGCGTAGAGTTCGCGCAAAAAAACAATGGGTACTCGATTGCAGAGCATGTCGCGCAAGATGCCGCCGGCAATACCCGTAATCATGCCGGATAATAAAACGATTAACGGGTGGTAATTCATGGCCAAAGCCACGTCGCAGCCAATGATGGTAAAGGCGATAAGGCCAAGGGCATCGAGGAACATAAATAGCCGATTCAGGCGTTTCATATGCCGGCTAATTAAGACGGCGGCGATGCCGCTGGCGATGACTAAAGCCACGTATTCAGGATGCTGCGTCCACGCGATGGGGTAGCGGCCCAATAAAATATCGCGCACCGTGCCGCCGCCTAAAGCAGTTAAAAAGGCGATCACCGATACGCCAAAAATATCCATATTGCGCCGGCCTGCGGCTAGGGCGCCAGTCATGGCTTCGGCTGAAATGGCCAATAAATAAATTAATGTGAGCATGGGCGAGCTCGCTGTGTGGTGCTGGGGGTAGTTTGCTGCGGATTAATTGCGGACAAGGCGGGCTCCTCGCGTAAATTCCAAGTGTTGGAATAGCCTCTCCCTTTGTCCTTTTACCTGAGAGTTGCGTGGCTGGCGCCACTTGCCCCTTCGGTGGGTTGCGCTAAGCAACCGCTCTCCAATTGGCTGAATCAAAATTCCTGCGGTACATGGGCCTGAGCGATTCTGGGAGCTTGCGTCTTCGGCGAAGGCTGTTGCCTTTCTCTCCCGCGAGGAGGGGCGATGCTAACGCTAAAGCGCAGACGCGTCAATTTAAGCGTCGCTAGATTATTCGTGATTTAAATGCGGATTTCATCGCCATGGCTGGCCAATTACTGGATTTAAAAATGGGTCAATTAATGTATTTACTTCATTGTGGCATTGTCATATTGCAGCGGTATGCTGGCTGTAGTGCGCCGAATTCAGTTTGTTGTGGGAATTTCGCTGCGTAATTCGGGTAATTGTTAGTTTGGCTTTAGAAATCGGCTAAGCTAAGTCTCTATGGTGATTTGGCAAGGGTAGATCATGAATAATGTATTGATTGTTTCAGTGATTGGTCCAGATCGTTCCGGTTTGGTTGAGCAATTGGCGGCAACGATTGCGGCCAAAAATGGCAATTGGCTTGAATCGTCTTTTTCTCGTTTAGCCGGGCAGTTTTCGGGAATTGTTAAAGTTGCGGTTATTGGTGCGGGTGAAGAGGTGTTATTGGCTTTGCAGCAAATTGCCGGGCTGGATATTCGTGGGGTATTGGATGTTGAGCGCGAAGAAACGGCGCTTGTCTCGCAAAGCGTGGCATTAAGTTTAATTGGCCATGATCGGGTTGGGATTGTCAAAGATGTGGCAACGATTTTGGCGCGCTTTGCGGTGAATATTGAAAAACTCGAAACGTGGCTATCGAGCGGCGCCATGTCGGGTGAAATGATGTTTCATGCGCAATTAATCTTATCTGCGCCGTTGGACGTCGATTTAGACCAAGTACATCGCCAATTAGAATGTATTGCCGATGATTTAATGGTGGAGTGGGCTGATTAATGTCCCGTTTACGTTACGTTGCGCTGCTGCTGTTTTTTATTGCCTCCGCCGTAATGGCTTATCCCTTAGTGATTGTGGTGGAGAGTTATCATCCAGAAAATGATTGGGATAAAGCGTATTTAAATGGTTTACGCAGTAAATTGGATGGTGTTGCTGAGCTGGATTTTATTGCTTTAGATACCAAACGATTACCCACCAGCGCGCATTTGGAACAAGCTGATTTAGCCTTTTATGAAATTCAGCAAAAAAAACCCGATTTAGTGGTATTGGGTGATGATGCCGCCTTGGCTTTATTGGGGCCAAGATTGGCCAGAATGAAAATGCCGGTGGTATTTTTAGGCATTAATGCCGATCCAGCGCAGTATTTTGGCGGTAAATTACCTGAACATATCACTGGGGTGATTGAGCGACCGCTGTACCAGCAAAACTTTAATTTGATTCGCGAATTATTGCCGCATGCCAAACGCATTTTGGTGTTATTAGATCAAGATCGATCGGCATATTTTTTACAGACGGATATTCAACGTTTAAAACGCAATGATATTGATGTGGTGCTGGTTAATAATTATTCGCTTTGGCAAAACAAAGTGATGAATGCCAATTTGCAATACGATGCAATTGTATTGGGTACTTATCAAGCGTTAATTGGCGCCGATGCCAAACATGTGGATGCCGATGAAGTCATGGCGTGGACGCGTGCGCATAGTCCGGTGCCCATTTTTGGTTTTTGGGATTTTGCCATTAGTCGCAAGGCGGCAGCGGGCGGCATGGTGTTATCGGGTTTTGAGCATGGTGCAATGGCTGGCAGCATGGCGCGTTCGATTTTAAAAAATCCCCAGCAATCGTTACCGATACGCCAAAGTAACCATGGGCATTTGATGTTTAGCCGAACACAGGCGAGCTACTGGAAAATTCAAATTCCCAATAAATTAAGTAAACAAGTGAGTTGGTTGCCTTAAATTGGCTCTTTTTTAGTGGCGATGTTTAGATGACGAATTGAGGGTTTTAAGTGCCTGCGGCACGACTATTTACAGTCGCAGTCAGTGGCGGCACCCTCTTTTCTTTGTCTCGCCAAAGAAAAGAGGGGAAAAGAAAGGCGCCCCGGGCGCGCATCGGTCCCCGATGCCTTCGATCCTCGTGAGCCAAACGATAAAGCGGTTTGTCTCCCTCCTCACTCGGTGCGCTTGAACGGGGTTTTAAGCCCCAGCTCGACGAGCGCGGCATAGCATCAACACGAATAAAGAATAGTTATCTTCTCTTGTAGGTATATGAATATAGGCTTTGTTATTAATGGTTTATGTTGATATACCCATAGATGTTAGATATTTTAATGGCGGGCTGTCAGCGCTGCGCCTGAGGCGACGGTGGCTCTCAGTTGTAGTGGTTTGACACCAAATTGCTGGCTAAAACGGCTGCTAAAGCGGGATGCTGAGGCATAACCACATTGCTGTGCGATATCGCCAATGCTGTGCGAGGTGGTTTGTATCATGCCTAGCGCGGTATTTAAGCGCACTTGTTCCAGTAAACGCCGAAATGAATGGCCTTCTTGCATCAATTGTCGGCGCAATGTCGACGCGCCTAAATGCAATTGCTGCGCCATTTGCTCAACCGTCCACGGCTTACTGGTGTGTAGCAATAATAATTGCTGCACGCGCTGGCTAATTGAATCGCCTTTATCGATAAAAATCGCTTGTCCTTGCCCCGCCATGGCCAGCGCCAGCAGTAAGCCCACCGCACGATGGTGCAGCAATGCCGGCGGTTCGATGTCGCTGGCTTGAAATAACTGATCCCATTGCAGCGCAACCCACGGATCAAGCTTGACGCAAAGCTGCGCGGGCTGCTGCAGGGCGGCCCGCAAAACTTCAGGGTATTGCTGCCGGCAGCTGGCAATCAGCTGCGGGTCGAGCAATACCACATCACAGGCATAGCCAGAATGATCGGCTTGATTGCGCAAGGTTAGCTCTAGCCCGGCGGGCGCAATCACCAAATCCCCCACACGGGCAATGAAATGCTGTTCGCCAATAAAAAGATGTTTTTCACCTTGGCGAACGCGCATCAGCATCGGCTGCAAGCAGCAAATTTGGCGCAGAGATTGCGTTGATTTGGCTTGGATTTGGCTCAATTTGATTTGCTTGGTTTGGAATGCTGGCATTGCCGCTGGCTCTTATGTGCTGGCGGCAAGGCTGCCGCGTGGATTATTTGCTGCGCTGATAGGTCGCAGTCAGTTGCGCTTTTGCCAGTTGATGTTGGTTAAGCATAAAGCCCACTAAAGCACCGCTGGCATTGGCGTCGACTGGGAGTTTTTCGGTATCTAACGCCCAGACGGTATAGATATAGCGGTGGGCTTTATCGCCAACCGGAGGGCAAGCGCCGCCGTAGCCGCTTTGACCAAAGTCGGTACGCGTTTCTAGTGCGCCGGCAGGTACTGCGCCGCTGGCAATCGATTGCACTTGGGCAGGGATATTGACCACATTCCAATGCCACCAGCCGCTACCCGTTGGTGCGTCTGGATCAAACACGGTAATGGCAAAGCTTTTGGTGCCTGCTGGGGCATTTTTCCAGCTTAGTTGCGGTGAAATATTGGCACCGCTGCAACCAAAACCATTGAATTCTTGCTTTTGAGTCATCGGCGCATTGGCTTGGATGTCTTGGCTAGTGAGTTGGAACTCAGCGGCAAAGGCGGTGTGCAGACTAAAGGCCATAAATAAAGCGGTGCGAATGAGTTTCATGATTGCTCTCCGTGTCGTTGAAAAGCCATCATACCCAGCATCTTAAAGAGTGACGGTTCAGCAAAGCTCTGATTTTATCCTTAAACGCTCTATTTTGTGTGTTAGCTATTGTTTTTGAGCGTTTAAGTATTTTTGCTGCTACTAAATGCCGAGTTGGTCGCGTAAAGCGTAATACCAAGCACCCAGTGCGGTGAGCGGTACGCGCAATAAGCGCCCGCCAGGAAAAGGGTGGTGCGGCAGTTTGGCAAAAGCATCAAATTGGCTGTTATGGCCTTGTATGGCTTGCGCCAATAAGCGCCCAGCCAAATGCGTATAAGTCACGCCGTGGCCGCTACAGCCTTGTGAGTAATACAGATTGCTGTCTAGTCGCCCCATTTGCGGTAAGCGCGAAAGCGTTAAACAAAAATTACCGGTCCACGCATAATCGATTTGAATATGGCTGAGCTGCGGAAAAGTCTGGCGTAAATTCGGCACAATCACCGCTTCAATATGCGCTAAGTCGCGCGCGCCATAGGTCACGCCACCGCCGTAAATCAAGCGCCGATCGGCACTTAAGCGATAATAATCCAGCAAAAAATTACAATCTTCGACGCAATAATTGCTGGGAATCAGTTGCTCAGCCAGTGCGCCCAGCGGCTCGGTGGCAACCACTTGGCTGCCACAAGGCATGGTTTTGGCGGCCAGCTCAGGGACTAAATCGCCCAAATAGGCATTGCAAGCCACAATCACAAATTGGCACCGCACCGAGCCCTGCGCTGTTTGTACGCAAGGGCGTGGCCCGCGTTGTATCTGCGTGACCGCCGATTGCTCAAAAATTTGTCCGCCCAAGGATTCAAATGCCGCCGCTTCACCGAGCGCCAGATTGAGCGGGTGAATATGCCCAGCACTATGGTCGACTAAGCCACCAACATAACGCTCACTGGCAACGGCTTGGCCAATGGCGGCTTTATCTAGCATTTCTAGCTGGGTATGGCCGTAGCGCTCCCATAGCGCCTTTTGTGCCACCAGATGCCCCAGTTGTTTGTGGCTGAGCGCGGCAAACAGGCCGCCATTTTTAAGGTCGCAATCGATTTGATAATGCGCGATTCTTTGGCGAATAATTTGATTGCCAGTAAACGCCATTGCGCCCAAAGCGTCGGCGGTGGCTTTGCCATATTGCCGTTCAATCACATCCATATCGCGCGAATACGAATTCACGATTTGCCCGCCATTGCGCCCCGAAGCCCCCCAAGCGATTTGTGCTTGCTCCAAAATCACCACGTTATAACCCGCCTCAGCCAAAAATAGACCGGCCGATAGCCCAGTAAATCCGGCGCCAATAATGCAGATATCCACGTCTAAATCGCGGTTGAGCTCAGGCCTTGCTGGCTGTGGATGGGCGCTGGCGGCGTAATAAGAGGCGGCGTGCTTGAGTTGACTCATAGGGTATCCGTTGGCAAAACATTAAACATGCAGTAGCAAATGTTTACGCTCCCAAGGGCTGATCACTTTGGCGTATTCGATGTATTCCGATTGTTTGACCGCGCAATACGCGGTAATGAATTTTTCACCGAGCACCTCGGCAATCGGTGCGCATTCTGCCAATTGGTTGATCGCGCCCTCTAGTTCTCGGGCAAATGCAAACGGCAGACTATATGCATCGCCCGTGAGCGGTTCAGTCGGTTCGAGTTGTTCGACAATGCCCAAATAAGCGCAGGCCAAAGTAGCCGCTAATGCCAAATAGGGATTGCAATCGACCCCCGGCACGCGGTTTTCAATTCGCCGTGCAGCAGGGGTGGAATATGGAATGCGAATGCCGCAAGTGCGGTTATCAAAACCCCATTGCACATTAATCGGGGCGGCATAGTAGCGTGTGAGCCGACGATAGCTATTCACAAACGGCGCAAATAGCGAAATCACTGCCGGAAAGTATTTTTGCATGCCCGCGATGGATTGATAAAACACCGTGCTCGGTTGGCCATCGTCATTGGAGTAAATATTTTTACCGCTGGTTTTATCCACCACACTCATATGAATATGCATGGCCGAGCCGGGCTCATGCTCCATTGGTTTGGCCATAAAGGTGGCATACATTTGATGGCGAATCGCCGCTTCGCGTACCGTGCGTTTAAATAAGAAAATCTGATCGGCTAATTCTAAGGCGTTGCCATGCAAGAAATTGATCTCCATTTGGCAAGCGCCGACTTCGTGAATCAAGGTGTCGATTTGCAAACCTTGTGCATCGCAATAGTCATACACGTCTTCGAATAAATCATCATATTCATTCACCGCATCAATCGAATACGCTTTGCGTCCGGTTTCGGGGCGGCCTGTTCGCCCGAGCGGTGGTTGCAAGGGCAGATCGGGGTCGCGATTGATATCGACCAAATAAAATTCCATTTCGGGGGCAACCACCGGCTCCCAGCCGCGCTCTTCATAAAGCTTTAATACCCGCCGTAATACATAGCGGGGCGATAGCTCAACGGGGGTACCGTCAAAATGAAAACAATCATGAATCACTTGCGCCACTGGGTCTTTGGCCCAAGGCACTAGGCGAATGGTGTTGGGGTCGGGAATCAGTACCATATCGGGATCGGTACTGGGGGTGATGCCATCGGCGTATTCACCAGTTACCGTTTGCACCAGCACCACTTGCGGCAAGCGCATGCCGTCGTCTTCGTTAAATTTTTCGCGCGGCACGATTTTGCCACGGGCAATGCCCGTGAAGTCAGGGGTTACGCATTCCACTTCGGTGATTCGCCGCTCACGCAGCCATTCGCTAATTAAGCTCATCGTCATTCCTTCAAACAAAAGTGCTGCGCTTGGGTGAGCGCGGATGGTCTTGCCCGCTTAAGCGAAATGTTTATGTTGGTAATGCGCTTGGCAGGCGGCAGCAAAAGCGTTAAAGATCGCCATCGAGAGGGGGTTATCGGCGTATTGCCATTCCGGATGCCACTGCACGGCCAGATTAAAGCTTGGCGCGTCGGCCAAGCGAAATGCTTCGATTAAGCCGTCTGGCGCAATCGCTTCGGCGACTAAACCATGCCCTAGTTGTTTGACGCCTTGTTGATGCAGCGAGTTGACCATCGCCTGTTGCTGGCCATATAGGCGGTGCAGTAAGCCGCTAGGCACCAGCTCGATGGGGTGAGCAAAACCATACATGGTGTCGATATCACCTTCGGGTTCGCGGTGATCGAGCATTTGATCCAGGGTTTGAATTTGTTGATGCAGGCTGCCACCGAAAGCGACATTCATTTCTTGCGCCCCACGGCATAAGCCCAAAATGGGGATATGGGCCGCAATCGCGGCGCGAATAAAGGGCAGGGTGGTGGCGTCGCGTGCTGCGTCATTAAAATCATCGGCTAAGGGCGTGCCGCCATAATGCTCGGGTTCAATATTGCTATTGCTACCGGTAAACAGCAGCCCATCGACGAGCGCCAAAATTTGCGCGTGATCGCGAGCGCCTAAGGCGGGAATCAACAGCGGCAGCCCACCTGTTCCGGCAATGGCGGCGAGATATTTTTCACCGACTAGATGATAAAAATGGCCACTTTCTAAGCGCCAACGACAGCAAACAATACCAATGATGGGCAGACCCATAATGATCTCTTTATATTTAAATCAATGTGGCTAAGAGCTGTTCACTCGGGGTGTAATCCAGCTCCAAATCACGCGCTACCGCGGCATAAGTGAGCTTGCCACGGCAGATATTGAGGCCATTGCGTAAATGCGAATCATCTTGCAAGGCGCGCTGCCAACCTTTATTGGCCAAAGCCAGCGCAAACGGTAAGGTGGCATTGGTCAGCGCCAAGGTGGCGGTCCGCGCTACGCCGCCGGGCATATTGGCCACGCAGTAATGAATCACATTGTCGATCACATACGTTGGTGACTCATGCGTGGTGGCGTGTGAGGTTTCAAAGCAGCCGCCTTGATCGATCGCCACGTCGACTAACACCGAGCCCGGTTTCATGAGCTTAAGCATTTGCCGCGAGATTAGTTTTGGTGCCGCAGCGCCAGGGATGAGCACCGCACCAATGACTAAATCGGCACTGGCCAGTGCCACTTCGATGGCGTCGGTGGTTGAAAACAGCGTGGTCAGTTGTGGGCCAAATTGAGCGTCGAGCTCTTTAAGGCGCGCTAAAGACACATCAAATAGCGACACGTTGGCGCCTAAACCCAGCGCCATTCTGGCGGCATTGATACCAACCACGCCACCGCCTAAGACGACTACATTTGCCGGCGCAACGCCGGGTACGCCGCTGAGCAAAATCCCCGAGCCACCTTGGGTTTTTTCTAGGCAATGTGCGCCAGCTTGGATCGACATTCGCCCCGCGACTTCGGACATCGGCGCCAATAATGGCAAACCACCACGTGCATCGGTGACCGTTTCATAGGCAATGGCAATGCATTCGCTGGCCAACAAGCCTTGGGTTTGTTCCGGATCGGCGGCGAGGTGCAGATAAGTAAACAGGATTTGCCCGGGCCGCAGTTGGGCAATTTCACTGGCTTGCGGCTCTTTAACTTTGATAATCATCTCGGCGCGCTGGAAAATTTCTTGCGCCGAATCGACGATCTGCGCGCCTGCGCCGATGTAATGGTGGGCGGTAAAACCCACCGCGTCGCCAGCATATTGTTGAATTAACACTTGGTGGCCGTGTTTGACGAGTTCTTTGACCCCGCTTGGGGTGAGGCCAACACGATATTCGTGATTTTTAATTTCTTTCGGAATGCCGATCAACATCTGATTCACCTTGGCGCGCAATGGCGTTGAGTATTTTTAACGAGCTTACTTAGAGTGTAGCTAGGTAATTGCCTTTTCCAAGGTCGGTTTCTAGGTATGGTGTATGCTAAAAGTCAGCTAGCTTTGGTTTTACCCGGTAGATAGATGCAATATTTGCTTGATAAGCAATGAAAATAACGCGAGCTCACTCGGCAGCGCGGCTAGCTCTAAATCACGCTGGCACCGCCGCACTGCCGCGTTGCTTCAGCCACTTCAAAGAGATTAAATCATGGCAAAAACTCAACAAGATTGGTCGGCGCTTGCAGCGCAGTTACAGTTTGAAGGCCGCGCTTTTATTGATGGTGCGTATTGCCAAACCGCGAATACTTTTCCTTGTATTAATCCAGCCACGCAGCAGGTTTTGGCCGCCGTGAGCCTTTGTACGGACATTGAAGTGAATACGGCGGTGCGTGCGGCACGCGCGGCGTTTAATGATCAGCGTTGGGCGGGTTTGGCGCCTGCCGCGCGTAAAAGTATTTTGCTGCGCTTGGCCGCGTTGATTCGTGAGCACGCCGATACGTTGGCGCTGCTGGAAACCCTCGACACCGGCAAGCCGATTTCGGACGCGTTAGCGGTGGATATTGCTGGCAGTGCCTATTGCATGCAGTGGTTTGCCGAGGCGATTGATAAAGTCGCGGGTGAGGTGGTGCCTGTGGCGGGCAATATGCTGGGTATGGTGACGCGAGAGCCAGTGGGCGTGGTCGCTGCGGTGGTACCTTGGAATTTTCCACTTTTGATGAGCAGTTGGAAAATCGCCCCGGCTTTGGCCATGGGCAATTCGGTGATTTTAAAACCATCCGAAAAATCGCCACTAACGGCGATTTATATTGCGGCTTTAGCCAAAACAGCAGGACTGCCCGATGGCGTGTTGCAAGTGCTACCGGGCGCGGCTGAAACGGGGCGCTTATTGGCTGAGCATCTTGACGTGGATTGCATCACTTTCACCGGTTCAACGGCGGTGGGTAAAGCCATTATGCAGGCGGCAGCACAGAGTAATTTAAAGCGCGTTTGGCTCGAGTTGGGTGGTAAGTCAGCGAATATTATTTTGGCCGATTGCGCCGATGTGAGCGCTGCCGCCGCGGCCGCAGCGGGTGGGATTTTTTATAACCAAGGCGAAATGTGCTCCGCAGGCTCGCGGGTGTTGGTGCAAAGGGCGATTTATTCCGAGTTTATGGCGGCCTTGCAAGCCGCCGCTAAGGACTACGCCCCAACCAATCCACTCGACCCAGCCAGCAAAATGGGCGCCATCGTTGATCAGATCCAGTACCAAAAAGTGTTGGCTTGGATTGATATTGGTAAGCAAGAGGCCGAGTGGTTAGGTGGTGGCGAAGCGGCACATGTGGCAACGGGTTGGTTTATTACCCCGGCCATTTTTAAAGCCAGTCCCTCAGCGCGCATTGCGCGCGAAGAAATCTTTGGCCCAGTTTGTACGGTGATTGTGTTTGATACGCCAGATGAAGCGATTGCCATTGCCAATGAGAGTGAATATGGTTTGGCAGCCGCAGTATGGACGCGAGACTTAAATACCGCACACCGCATGGCTAAACAATTGCGTGCCGGAACGGTATGGATTAATTGCTACGACGAAGGCGGGGATATGAATCTGCCTTTTGGTGGCTATAAGCAATCGGGCAATGGCCGCGATAAATCGCTACACGCATTAGAAAAATACACCGAGTTGAAATCGACTTTGATTAAATTGTCTTAAAACAAAGAATTTGGAATTTGACTCACCGTATTGCATCGCTTTGTATATACAATAATTCAGGGTATTTAACGTTAGACCTTATTTTAATAAGCCTAGCGTTAAATACCCTTTTGTTTTTTTGGGGAATGCTGGCGTTGAATACCGCAGCTTTTTAAATTGCGGCTTTTTTTAGTATAAAATCGTTGCCGATGAATCCCCATCGAGCGCACATCTTATTATGACCCAATCATCGGCCTTGTTTTCAGCGGCGCTCGCCTTGTTACGGCAAACCCAGCATGGGGTATTGGCGACACAGTCGCTGGTGCTGCCCGGCTATCCACATGCTTCATGGCTACCGTTGGTCTTGGATGAGGCGGGCCGCATTGTGCTGGTGATGAGCCGTTTGGCCGAGCATACGCAGAATGTGTTATTGGATGAAAAAGTCAGCTTTTTAGTCCACGAGCCAAGCGCCACCTTATCCGGTGCTCGGTTGACGATTTTGGGTGATTTACAGCCGGTGCCGGATGATCCATTGCTGCTGGCGCGCTTGGCGCGGCAAAATCCGCAATTAGCGAGCTATTTAGCAATGGCTGATTTTTCGGTTTGGCGTTTATGGCCGCGCCGTGCGCGCTATATCGCCGGATTTGGCAAAATGGGTTGGATCGAAGGGGATGAATGGGAGACTGCAGCACAGCTGAGTTTGGCCGATGAGTCCGCACTGATTCAGAGTACCCTGCTACCCGAGGGGTGTGAATTGATTGGTGTTGATTGGGCTGGCTGTGATTTGCGCCGTAATGGACAGCTAGAACGGCATATTTTGCATTGCGATCGTTTCGATCTGGCTGCGCTGCGCGCGGCGATTGATGCTGTGATTCGGGCATAACTGCCCAAGGTAAGACAAAGGATAAACAATGAGTACCCGAGTATTATTTGTTGAAGACGACGCTGAATTGGCTGAATTGATTGGCGGTTTTTTGCGCTCGTTTGAGTTTACCGTCGAAGTACTCGGCGATGGTTTAGGGGTGAATGACAATGTGAAAGCCAATCCCCCAGATTTGATTTTGCTCGATATTATGTTGCCCGGCAAAGATGGTTTGACCATTTGCCGCGAACTGCGTGAATTTTATACTGGGCCGATTGTGCTGCTCACCTCGCTCAATAGCGATATGAATCAGATTTTGGGCTTTGAAATCGGCGCGACTGATTACGTGGTTAAAACCACGCCGCCTTCGGTGCTTTTAGCGCGGATTCGTTCCCATTTACGCCACGCCGGTAGTGGCAGTTTGCTGGCGGCAGTGCCGGTGCAAGATCAATCACGGCTTAACTTTGGTCGTTTACAAATTGATGCCCGCAATCGCAGCGCGGTGTATCGCGGCGAGCAAATGGGTTTGTCGAGCAGCGATTTTGATTTGCTGTGGGAATTGGCCAGCCACGCCGGCGAGATTTTAAGCCGTGATCATTTGCTGAAAAAACTGCGCGGTATTGAATACGATGGCCTGGATCGCAGTATGGATGTGGCGATTTCGCGCTTACGTAAAAAACTCGACGATGATCCGATTGATCCCCGCAAAATCAAAACTATCCGTAACAAAGGGTATTTGTTTGCGAGCGACATCTGGCAAGACGAGTAGGTATATACCTTTGTTATAAAAGAGGTCGTAAAAAAAACGATTCACCACAGAGGCACAGAGACACAGAGGAAAAACAAAAGACATCTTTGAACAAAATCAGTTTTGGTGTCTCTACTGCCCCCAATTTAATGGTTTTCTCTGTGTCTTTGTGCCTCTGTGGTAAGGCTTTTGCTGCCCTATTTATTACTCCGCTCCATGGATTTTCATGCGCCAAGTTTTTTTGCGATTTTATTTGACCGTCGTCGTGTGTTTTTTGGCCACGTCTTTACTCATTGGCGGCATTTATAAGCAGCTCATCGAGCGCACTAATCAGCGTTACCTCACCGATATTTTTAAATCGACGGTGTCGATTATCGAAGAAGAACTCGGCGATTTACCGCCGTCTTTATGGCATGACGAAGCATCACGTTTGCGCGGTAAATTGCCGGTGCCGGTGCAAATTGAAAAGCTCGGCGAATACAGCTTAAGCGCCGAGAATCAAAAGTCCTTAGAAAAGGGCGATATTATTTTATTGCTCGATAAAGGGCTTTATATCCACCGGATTCACAAAACCGATCAAATGGTGGTGTTGGGGCCGATTCCATTTTTGACTGATTTGGATAATATTTCTTGGCTCGATTTTCTGGCCTTATTGATGATGGGGGCGGCGCTGGGTTTGCCAACTTGGCTCTGGTTGCGGCCATTTTGGCGTGATTTATTGCAAATCATTCAACAAAGCCGCCGCGTAGGGCAGGGCGATTTTGCCGCCCGAGTCAAACTCGATGAAAGCTCGGCCTTGGCGTCTTTGGGCGTGACCTTTAATAGTATGGCGCAAGACGTTGAGCAGCTAACGACTTCACGGCGCGCCATGATTGATGCGGTCTCGCATGATTTGCGCACGCCGTTAGCGCGGATGCGTTATCGCTTAGAGGCGATTAAATCGGGCGCCGACAGTGGCCCGCAAGTGGCGGCGTTAGAGCGTGATTTAGGGCAGATTGATGCCTTGATCGAAGAATGGCTAACGATGTCGAGCTTGGATAGCCCGCAAATGCAGATGAATATCCAGCCGCAAGCGATGTTGCCTTGGTTGGGTAAAATCGCTGCAGAGTTAAGCTTGAGTGGCAAAGCCCCGCAGATCGTCAATCAGATTGATGCAATTGATCCGTATCTGGAGATGGATAGTTATTACTTTGGCCGTGCGGTGAGCAATGTGTTAAGTAATGCCCGCCGCTATGGTGGCGATACCATTGTAATGACGCTGAAGTGGCATGAAGGCATGGCGCAATTATTGATTGATGATAATGGCGAGGGGATTCCAGAGGAACAACGCAGTCGTTTATTGCAACCGTTTACGCGAATGGAAGGCAGCCGTAACAAAGCCACTGGCGGTTTTGGTTTGGGGCTGGCGATTGTGGCAATGATTTTGCGTGGTCATGGTGGGCAAGTGACGATAGAGAGTTCGCCAGCGGGCGGGGCCCGGATTATTTTGGCGTGGCCAAGTCCTTTGCGTGTGTAAATGTAAGCATTGTAATTTAACTACGTACTTTCAGTTACAAGACGCAACCAAGGTCCACTTCTCTCTTTGGTACGCCCAACGCATAATCCGTTCCGTCAAAGCTGTGATACAAATTCCAGCTAACCCCAATTTTAAGAGATGATCAAAATGAACAAATTCCTCGCTATCATTGCAGCTGCTGTTTTGTCTTCTACTGTTGCTATCGCTGCTGCGCCAGCTTCTTCTGCTTCTGCAGTAAAAGAAGTGAAAGTTGAGAAACACGCTAAGAAAGCTTCGACTGCACAAAAAGCATCGACTGTACAAAAAGCCCAAGCTAAAAAAGCTTCTAGCGCTTCTGTAGCTTCTGCTGCACAAAAAGCACAAGCTAAAAAAGCTTCTGGCGCTTCTGTAGCTTCTGCTGCACAAAAAGCACAAGCTAAAAAAGCTTCTAGCGCTTCTGTAGCTTCTGCTGCTCAAAAAGCACAAGCTAAAAAAGCTTCTGGCGCTTCTGTAGCTTCTGCTGCTCAAAAAGCACAATCTAAAAAAGCTTCTGCTGTAGCTTCTAAAGCTTCTGCAGCTCAAAAAGCACAATCTAAAAAAGCTTCTGCTGTAGCTTCTAAAGCATCTGCTGCTCAAAAAGCACAATCTAAAAAAGCTTCTGCTGTAGCTTCTAAAGCATCTGCTGCTCAAAAAGCACAATCTAAAAAAGCTTCTGCCGTAGCTTCTAAAGCTTCTGCTGCTCAAAAAGCACAATCTAAAAAAGCCTCTGCTGTAGCTTCTAAAGCTTCAACTGTTGCTGCTAAATAATTAGCCGCATCGTTGTAAAGAAAGGGGACGCGCTAGCGTCCCTTTTTGCATTGTGGATTGGATCAAGATGAAAATTGAAGAAAAAATCGCCGTAGCATTAGGCTTAACTTTAAGTGCCTTCACCCTCATCGGTGCCTTGGCGCTGGCATTTAATCCACCGCGAATTCATAGCGCCAAACCGAGCGTGCCGGTGGCCTCATTTGTTCGTGCGGCGAGCATGCCAGACAAACAAAATCCTGAACTCTCTCGGCAGCAGCAAATTCTATTTTTTGGTACGGATGATCGTTTGGTGATTCCCGCGCCGTATCCCGCGCCGTTTGCTGCCATTGGCCAGCTCACCACCAAAAATGATTACAACTGTACCGCCACCTTGGTCGCCCCCGATTTAGCGGTGACCGCGGCGCATTGTTTTATGATGGAAGCACGGAAACCGGATGCCGGTTTATGGTTTAAAGCCGGTTTTCATCAGGGCGAATATCAAGCCAAATACCAAGTGCTCGATCAAGTGTTTCACCCAGCGTTTAAACGCGGTTTGCAATACAAAGGCAATGATGTGTATATCTTGCCGCAAGCCGCTGAATACGATATTGCTTGGTTAAAAGTAAAGCTGGTTGAAGGTGTGGCACCCGCGCCGATGCCCTTGTTTAAAGGCGAACGGGCGGCTTTAGAGCTGGCGTTTAAAACGGCGAACATGCAGCTCAATCAAGGTGGTTTTGCTGAAGATCACGATCAATTACTCACCGCGCATTTGGGTTGCAGCTTAACTAAATTTCGGCAAAACAATACCTTGTTTCATCGTTGCGACACCTTATCGGGTGACTCTGGATCGCCGATTTGGTTAACGACCAACAACGGCCCGCTCTTGATCGGCGTACAAAGCTCGGCCCCCGATTGGTTTAATCGCCAACAAGCGGACAATGTTGGCGTGAGCGTTTTACAGTTGCCTGCGCTGTAAGTGCTTTCAGGTCATTTAGCACTGCGGGTGGTTTAAAATAGAATGTAGGTATATAGCAGCAAGTATTATTTAATATGGTTTACGACTATATACCCATTATTTTAACTAAACGTCATCGCTTTGTTTGGTCATCAACGCCTCAGCCAGCTGGCTGCAAACCGATCGCCTTGACCACAATTGGCGCACTTGCCAGCGGGTGTGGTGTGAGATTTCCTGCGACTAGGGCCTTTCCGCTACAATTGCAGTAAATCTTTAATGGAGTCATCGATGGATATCCAACAATATATGCAAGACGTTGGCCGCGCCGCGCGTGCGGCCAGCCGCTTAATGGCCAAAGCCAATACCGGTGCCAAAAATGCCGCATTGAATGCGATTGCTGATGCCATCGAGCGTGATGCCGCGCTTTTACTCGCCGCCAACCAACAAGATATGGATCAAGCGCAGGCCGATGGTTTAGATGCGGCGATGCTCGATCGCTTGCAACTCACGCCAAAAACCATCGCCACAATGGCGCAAGGCTTGCGTGAAATGGTGGCCTTGCCAGATCCAATCGGCAATATGGGTGATTTTAAATACCGTCCGAGCGGGATTCAGGTCGGCAAAATGCGCGTACCACTGGGTGTGATCGGCATTATTTATGAAGCTCGTCCGAATGTGACTGCAGATGCGGCGGGCCTGTGTATCAAATCGGGTAATGCGACGATTTTGCGCGGTGGCCGTGAGGCATTTAACTGTAATCAAGCCATTGCGGCCTGTGTTAAAGAAGGTTTATCTGCGGCAGGTTTGCCAGCCAGCGCGGTGCAAATTATCGAAACGCCAGATCGCGCTGCGGTTGGCGAGTTGATTACAATGAATGAATTTGTCGACGTGATTATCCCGCGCGGCGGCAAAGGCTTAATTGAGCGCATTAGCCGTGATGCCCGTGTGCCGGTGATTAAGCATTTGGACGGTATTTGCCATGTGTATATCGACAATGAAGCCGATCCAGTCAAAGCGGTTCGTATCGCTGACAATGCCAAAACGCATCGTTATGCACCATGCAATACCATGGAAACGCTGCTGGTGAATGCAGCCATTGCGGCGACGATTTTGCCGCAAATTGCGGCGATTTATCGCGAAAAAGGCGTAGAAATGCGCGGTTGCTTAGCAACACAAGCCATTTTGCCAGATGCTTTGGCGGCGACAGAAGCCGATTGGCGTACCGAATATTTAGCACCGATTATTGCCATTCGGATTGTTGACGATCTGGATCAGGCGATGGATCACATCAATACCTATGGCAGCCATCATACCGACGCCATCGTGACCGAAAATTACACTAAATCACGCCAATTTTTGCGTGAAGTTGATTCGGCATCCGTGATGATTAACGCGTCAACGCGCTTTGCCGATGGTTTTGAATATGGTTTAGGCGCTGAAATTGGCATCTCAACCGACAAAATCCACGCCCGTGGTCCAGTCGGTTTAGAAGGGCTGACCAGCGAAAAATGGATTGTGTTTGGCGATGGCGAGATTCGAGTTTAAAGGATGAGCGTGCCCGCTGAGCTAATCGCACTGCGCGAGCAAATCGACGCGCTCGACCAGCAATTGTTTGTGCTGCTGGCCGAGCGTTTTCAAGTTACCGCACAGGTCGGGGAATTGAAAAAACAATTCCAACTTCCGGCGCAAGACTTGGCACGCGAATCAGCGCAATTGCAAAAAATACAGCGTTTGGCGAGCGAAACAGGCCTTGATCCCGACTGGGCGCTGCGATTTCAGCGTTTGATTTTGGATGAAGTCGTTATCCAGCATCAGCAGTGCTGATTGAATTTAAGTATGCAAAAAATCGGCATTTTTGGCGGTACGTTTGATCCCATTCATTATGGGCACTTGGCTTTGGCGCGCTGTATGCGCGATCAATTGCAGCTCAATGAAGTACGTTTAATCCCCACAGGTTTACCGCCGCATCGTCCGATATCACCCGTGTCACCCGCGCAGCGTTTGGCGTGGGTGCGGGCGGCGATTGCTGGTGAAGCCGGTTTGCTGGCCGATGATCGAGAAGTTCGCCGAGCAGGCTACTGTTACACTTTTGATACGTTGCGCGAAATCCAAGCAGAAAACCCGCAAGCCTTGCTGGTTTGGTTGATTGGGGCTGATTCTTGGCAGCATTTACCAACGTGGCATGCTTGGCGTGAATTATTGGATTTGGGGCATTTACTGATCGCAGCGCGGCCTGAGTTTGATATTGACGTGGAAAATTCACGCTTAAGCCCTGATTTAGCAGAAGAATTTGCCAGTCGGCACGTAATAGCCAACACCGATACACTGTCTCGGGGTAAAATCAGTTTATTATCCAGCCCGCTTATGCCTATCTCGTCGACGCAAGTGCGTGATTTATTATCACGTGGGGAAGATGTTTCAGCGCTCACCCCCGTGTTCGACCTGTTAGATCAAAGTGGGCTTTATCGTTAAATTATAATGCTGCGCCGTAAGTGGTTGATTTGGTTAAAAATCAGCTTCGGCGGTGGCGATGAAGCTTTTACAAGGAAATACAATGACAGAATACGTCGACGCAATGCGTGATATCGCCGTTTTGGCGCTTGAAGATATTAAAGGTAAAGAAATCCAAGTTTTGGATACCACCACACTAACTGATTTATTCGATTGCATGATTGTTGCTACCGGTGAATCAAACCGTCAAGTTCGTGCATTGGCCAATAATGTGGCCGTTGAACTGAAAGCCAAAGGCTATGAAATCCTCAGCACCGAAGGTGAAGAGACTGGCGATTGGGTATTGGTTGATGCCGGTAGTTTGATTGTGCATGTGATGTTGCCTGCAGTTCGTGATTATTATGACCTTGAGCAATTATGGGGTGGTCAAAAACCAACCTTTAACCCAATGGGTAAAGCTTGGTCAGCAGTTTAATCACTGCATAAGGTGAGTTTCAGCTTTGCTGGACTCGCCTTTTTTTTCGCCTGCGTGGTTCAGACGCAGGCCGACTCTGCGCAAAAGTTTGATCAGAAAGTGTCGCCGCTGTAGGCCGTACATTCAGTACGACTTAGCGAACGATGCTGCGCGAAATTGAGTTATGCCATTGATGCTGATCCGGCATTATATCTATATAAGCAAATGATCTTTTTTATTCGCTTAATATTCCGTACAGTTCATCCATTCCCAGATCATCTTGATTGTAGGCGCTATGAATACTTTGTCCGAAGCAAGGCTGACGCACTTAAAGCAGCTTGAAGCCGAATCGATCCACATCATTCGTGAAGTGGCCGCTGAATTTGAAAATCCCGTCATGCTGTATTCCATTGGCAAAGATTCTGCCGTGATGCTGCATTTAGCTAAAAAAGCCTTTGCGCCGGGCAAACCACCGTTTCCATTGATGCATGTGGACACCACGTGGAAATTCCAAGAAATGTATAAGCTGCGCGATAAACAAATCGCTGATGGTTGGAATTTGATTCGCCACGTGAACGAAGATGGCGTCGCTGCGGGGATTAATCCGTTTACTGCTGGCTCAGCGAAACATACCGACGTAATGAAAACCGAAGGTTTAAAGCAAGCTTTGAACAAATACGGTTTTGACGCGGCTTTTGGCGGCGCACGTCGTGATGAAGAAAAATCTCGCGCTAAAGAGCGTGTGTATTCATTCCGCGATAAAAACCATCGTTGGGATCCAAAAAATCAACGTCCAGAGCTGTGGAATATCTACAACTCGAAGGTCGACAAAGGCGAATCGATTCGCGTATTCCCGATTTCGAACTGGACTGAGCTCGACATCTGGCAATACATCTTCATGGAAAACATCGAGATCGTGCCGCTGTATTTGTCGGAAGAGCGTGAAGTGGTTGAATACAATGGCTCGCTGATCATGATCGATGACGAGCGCATTTTGCAATATCTGACGCCAGAGCAAAAAGCGACGATCAGCAAGAAATGGGTGCGTTTCCGTACGCTGGGCTGTTATCCATTGACCGGTGCCGTGGAATCGCGTGCAACGACGTTGCCTGAGGTGATTCAGGAAATGTTGCTGGCGACCACCTCCGAGCGCCAAGGCCGCGCCATTGACCATGATTCGAGTGGCTCGATGGAAAAGAAAAAAATGGAAGGCTACTTTTAAAATCGTCACCACAGAGGCACAGAGACACAGAGTTTTAAGTCAAGTGCTTCAGGTGGTTGGAAAGTGATTAAAGAGGTTTTCTCTGTGCCTCTGCGTCTCTGTGGTTCAAAAGATTTAAGGTTTTAAACATGTCAAATCAATCAGAACTGATCGCCAGCGATATCTTGGCGTATTTGAAGCAACACGAAAACAAAGACATGCTGCGTTTTATTACTTGCGGCAATGTGGATGACGGTAAATCGACTTTGATCGGTCGTTTGCTGCATGACTCAAAACTGATTTTTGAAGATCACCTCGCGGCGATTCAAAAAGACAGTCAAAAATTTAACACCACTGACCAAGAAATCGACTTGGCGTTGCTGGTTGACGGTCTGCAAGCTGAGCGTGAGCAGGGCATTACCATTGATGTGGCTTACCGTTATTTCTCGACTGAAAAACGCAAATTCATCATCGCCGATTGCCCAGGCCACGAGCAATACACGCGCAATATGGCAACGGGTGCTTCAACGTCTGATCTGGCGATTATCTTGATCGATGCGCGTTACGGCGTGCAAACGCAAACGCGTCGCCACAGCTTTATTGTGTCACTGCTCGGTATTAAACAAGTCATCGTTGCGGTGAATAAGATGGACTTGGTTGATTTCAGTGAGGCGCGTTACAACGAAATCCGTGCGCAGTATCTCGATTTTGCTAAAGATTTGGCGATTGAAGACATCGAGTTCGTGCCATTGTCAGCTTTGCGCGGCGATAACGTTGTCAATGAATCAGACAAAACGCCATGGTACGAAGGGCAAACTTTGATGGGCTTGCTGGAAAGCGTGCAAATCAATAAACACGCCAAGCTCGACGCGTTCCGTTTGCCAGTGCAATACGTCAATCGCCCGAATCTGGATTTTCGTGGCTTCTGCGGCACGATTGCCGCGGGCCATGTGTTGCCGGGTGACGAAATCATTGCGCTGCCATCAGGCAAAAAATCGAAAGTTAAAGCGATTGTCACGTATGAAGGCGAGCAGCCGGCTGCATATTCAGGCCAAGCGATTACGCTCACGCTGGAAGACGAAATCGACATTTCCCGTGGCGATATGATTGTTCGCGCCCAAGACGCGCAGCCGCATGTTGGCAGTGCCTTCGACGCGCATTTGGTGTGGATGAACGAGGCGCCGTTGGTGGTTGGCAAGGAGTATATGGTTAAGCTTGGCGGTAAACAATGCTTCGGGCGTGTTACCTCCATCCAGTATCGTATCGACGTGAATAGCCTTGATCATCTGAATGTGCAAGAACTGAAACTCAATGAGATTGGTTTGGTGCGTATTGATTTGACCGCGCCGATTGCATTCGACACCTACCGTGAATGCCGTGGTACCGGTAATTTGATCATTATCGATCGTTTGACCAATGCAACTTCCGCCGCCGGCATGATCCACGCGCCAGCAACGGCAGCGGTAGGTGAAGAAGTCGATGAATTGACGCGCTTACGTGCCTTTGAAGCGGATTTGAATGTGCTAGTTCGCAAACATTTCCCGCATTGGGGCGCAAAAGATATTTTGGACTTGCTGAAGTAAGGGCATTAACGCCGCAAAACTAAACCCGCGAAGTTGCGGGTTTTTTTATGGGCACTGATTTACCGCACCGATGTGTTGATGATGATGAAAATGCGAGCGAAAGCTTACCGAATTGAGATTCTGCATCTAAACTAATGCCATGAGTTTACCCGCTGACGCGCCAATACTAGGGTCTGTTGACATTTGGTTTACCAGCCGCGTTTACGCGGATTTTGGCCTGAGGCAAGGCACAAAGCGTGCAGCGTAGTCATTCTACGCCAGCGCTTTGTAACGCAGCATCAGGCCAAAAGCCGGCAAACCCTGCGGGCTGGGCGCTTTTCGCGGCGACTCCGCGTTGTAGCAAGCTCACATAGAATGACTATGCATCGCTTACTACGCCTTGACTCGCCGCGAAAATCGCGTAAGCAGCGGCGGAAAACCAAACGTCAACAGACCCTGGGAACACTAAAGATGTCGCTGGCCATTGATTTTTATTTTGATTTTTCTTCGCCGTACGGTTATATCGCTTCGCAATTGATCGATCCCCTCGCTGAAAAATATGGCCGCTCTAGTCATTGGCATGCGATTGTCTTAAATGATAATTTTCAATCGCTTGAGCGAATGAAAATGGCCGGTAATATGATGCGAACCGATTATATTAAGCGCGATGCCCAGCGTTTGGCGGCTTATTATGGCATTGCTTATCACACCCCTTCTTTAGTCGGCGTGAATACTGAGCAAGCAGCACGGCTGTTTCATACCATACACGATCGAGATCCGCAGCAAGGCACCGCTTTTGCTAGCTTGGTGCTGAAGGCTTATTTTGTTGAAAACAAAAACATCGCCATCTTAGAAGAGCTGCAAGCGCTGGCAAGCCAAGTGGATATCTCTGCAGAAGAATTCCACGAGGCTTGCAGTAATCCAAGTAGCCGTGCTCGGGTGAAGGCTGAAGTCGATATGGCTGAGGCGCGCGGCGTATTTGGCTCGCCATTTTTTATGGTGGGGGGCGAGCGCTTTTGGGGCAATGATCGTTTGCCGCAACTTGAGCGCTGGCTGGCCACTGGACCATATTAACGCGCTGTCGCCAACGCGACTTAGTCGCGGGTTAATACTTCTAATAATTCAATTTCAAAATACAAATCCGAATTGGGTTTGATATGCTCGCCAATTTGCCGCTCGCCATAGGCCAAATGCGCGGGGACGAATAACTTTCGCTTGCCACCGACTTGCATCCCCATCAGCCCTTGATCCCAGCCTTTAATGACTCGGCCTGTGCCAATAACGCATTGAAATGGCCGACCTTTAAGGTGTGAAGAATCAAACACCGTGCCGTCAAGCAAAGTGCCGGTGTAATGGGTGGTAATCAACGCGCCTTTGACTGCGGCCTTGCCATCGCCGACGACGAGGTCTTCGATAATGAGTTCTGTGGTCATCGTTTTGGAATCAAAAAGTGGATCAATAATTAGCGTTTGGCGAATGCTAAAGCACCACCTACAGCAAAAAAAGCCAGTGCGCAGCTGCGATTAAACGCTTTAATTCTTTGGCCGCTGGCTAACCAGCGAGCCAGCGACATGCCACCCAAGGCATAAATCAGTTGCCAACTGAGCTCAATCACAAAAAAGCTACTGAGTAAAATCAGCCATTGTGGGGCTTGCGGCAAACTGGGGTTAATAAATTGCGGCAAAAAAGCACCGGCAAATAAAATGGCTTTGGGGTTAGATAAGGCGATAGTCAGGCCGGTGCGAAAGCGGGCACGCGGCGTATCGGCGTTGGCACTCGGTAGCGACAGTTGGCTGCCAGCATTCCAGCATTGATAGCCTAAATACAGTAAATACAAGGCACCGATGATTTTTAGCGCAGTAAATAGCAGCGCTGAAGTCGCTAAAATCGTGCTGACGCCCATCGCCGAAGCCCCCAGTAGCAAGGCCAAACCGACAATGGTGCCTGCCATCGTCGCTGTTGTCGCTCGCCAGCCATAGCGAGCGCCATGGCTAATCATCAGCAACATATTTGGCCCGGGCGTTGCCGAGATAAAACAAGTGGTGGCAATAAAAGCCAACCAAATCTGCAAAGACATTTTTTATCTCCTGAGGCGCTGTTGGCCTGGGCTTGCCTGAACTACCAACACCAAAAGGCACGCCAAGACCTGCAGACTATAGGGTATTGCTATGGGGCTTTTTTTGCATAAAGGCTGTAGTCAGATACCCTTCTAAGACTGGTAATATTCAGATTTGGTGTTGATGCTGTGCCGCGCTCGTCGAGCTGGGGCTTAAAATCCCGTTTAAGCGCACCGAGTGCGGAGAGAGACAAACGGTTTTATCGTTTGGCTCACGACAATCGAGGGCACAGCGGAGCTGGGCGCGCTCGGGTCGCCTTTCTTTTCCCCCATTTTCTTTGGCGAGTCAAAGAAAATGGGGTCCCCGTCGCGGACTGCGACTGTAAAACAATGTGCCGCAGGCACTTAAAATCATCAACACGTAATCTGGACATCGCCCTAATGGTATTTAGCTGCGGCCTTTCCAAGTGGTGTTGCAGTTGTTTTGCAGATATTTAAATGCCCGTTCCATATAGAGATCCGGAAACTCTGGGTCTTTATTAGCAAGAGCGGTGTCTGCGTCTTCTTTTAAATCGTTGAGCCAAAAATCAGTCAGTTCTTCACGTAATTCAACCGGCACATGGTGCTCGATAAATTCAATCACCGCGGCGTCGTTCAGGCCATGCTCACGCAGCGCTTGCACCATGGCGCTGGCTTCGCGTTTGAGCATGGCAGATTTAACTGGTTGACCAGTGGCGACCAATAAAAACAACGTGGCAATCACGCTATTGTCATCGTTATGGCTAATGCGCTGCCAGTTTTTGGCAATGGCTTCATCGTATTCGCTAATCGCATCAATGCCGCCTTTCAAATAATAATGGGCAAGATTGAAACTATTATTGCGAATTTTTGGCCATTCTTGGGCGATAAATCGCGCCATTTCTTTTTGGGCGATTTGCTCGATTTTTTTCGGTGCATCGCTAAAAAATAATGCAAAACGCTCAGGATTTTCGCTGACTTTTTTCGGTTTGACCGCCTTAATCAAAGCATCAAACTCACTGCGTTTGGGCAGTTTAATCGCGGCTTTAGGCGCTAAAATCAACAGCATCGCGGTGTTGATCAGTTGCTCGGCATCGCAAATTTCTTCGCTAGCTAATTGCAGTTTCTTGGCTAGCCAAAAGCCTAAATCCAGCAGGTTTTGAATCGCTTGCCCACGCGCTAATTGAGCTTGGTAGTCAGGCCATGAAATTTGCGTTTCACCGCTCATTTCATTTAAAAATGATTGCTGCTCGTCGCTAGACGCTGGGCCATGCTGCAATAGCAAGGTCTCTTTGGGCATGGCGTGTAGGCGGCGCAGCATATCGGCGCCTTGTTTCGAGTGCGAAAGAAGCGAGTTATTTTGCAACGACTGCGCGCCAATTTGTACATCACCTTGAGCATGGTCTTCGAGGTAAATGCTGATTAAATTGGTGATGCGGATAATCGCTAGCTCTAGATCGGGGCGCAGGTAAGCAGTGCCAAAATAATTGGCAATCTGCACCATGCCTTTGGCTAAATCGGTTTGAATCGTCGTTTGCCGTTCAGCACTGATGATGCCGTGCTGAACGCCATACACAAAGGCTTTATCAAAAAAGCGGCGCGAGTCAAACGCGGTGAGGGTCGTGCTTATTGTCATATTAAATTGCCGATTCCTCAGCATCATCCGTTTTGCTAATTGCCTGCATCAGGCTTTCGAGTGCGCTATCACTAATCGGTTTGCTGCGGCGCTCATTGTGCATCGCTTGCATCAAAACACGGCCTTGTAATTCGCCGATGAGTAATTCAAATTCATCGGGTAGCTCGTGAAATAGCAACCAAATGGTTTCTTTCCAGTCGTTGTCTGCGACTTCTGAGCGGGTATAGCTCCAGTTGGTTTTATCCAAAATATGTTCCAAGGAATGAAACACATTAAAGAACTCGCGAATTTCATCGCTGGTGCTATCGCCATCATCCGACAAAAATGGCAGCGGTGTCGTGGTATTGCTGGCGTGCATCACAAAATTGAGCACATCTTCTAAACGGCCATAAAAATAATCCGCCATCGTCTCAACGCCACCGGCTTCTTTAAAGATCGGCTCGAGATATTCGCTGGTTAAATCGGGATTTTTATAGATCACCGCATTAATCATGCCGCGCATTTTGTCTTTATTGCGCTCGCCATATTGCTTATCAAGCACCACTGCGCGGGCAAATTGCTCGGGGGTGACCATCATGCTCAGTAAAGATTCTTTGGATGAATCATATTCGCGCATAATCGCCAGCAAATCTTTGGGCGCAACATCCCCTAGAATTTGCATCAGCGCCGTATCGCCGTGTTGATCGGCAATATCGGACAGCACTTTTTCGGCGCCTAAAATATCGCCGACCAAAATAAGTTGTGAGGCATTGATAATTGCTGGATGCATGATCAGTCCTTTTGCAGCGTTGAATTTCGGTAGTAAGAGCCAATGGTCAACCGACTCTCGTCGGTACCCATCGCGGCCACTTATTTACTCTCTGATTCGTGCGATTCAAAACCTTGTTCTGATAACCAAGATGCACCTGATGCGTCTAAATCACCCATCTGTCCACCATCGTCGTCTGAATTGTAAACATCATGATCATCGTCAATGGATTCAGACTCGGCATGGCTCTCTGGCGCGCTGCTGTAGTGGCCGCCTTTGATTCGCAAATATTCAAGCGCAGCGGCAATGACTAAAAATTGCTCACCACCATCGGCATCAATGGCTGCTGTCGTGTATTGCTGCGCCCAATCGGCAATATTGAGGTTGTCTTGCAATTGATCCCAAGAGATAAAATCATCGCCATCGGGCTCGCTGGCGATCAGTGCTTTCATCATTGCGGGCGAAGTAAAGCTAAATGCATTGTAGAAAACCACCGCCACCATTTCAGGGCTGAATTCAATCATCGGCAATAGATGCGCAAATTGTTGGCGTTTTTCATTCAGGCGTTTTTTTAGCGCTGGGCGACCTTCTGAATCGGTCATTAAGTCATCAAGTTCCGCGTCATAAACGGGCATTAATTCGGCAAAAAAGGGCGATATATTCACTGAAACAAACCTTGTAGATATTTGGCAGTAATCTCTTGGGCAACAGCCAAAGGATCATCAATTAAGCTGCGCTGACGATAATCATCGTAAGCTTTACGTTTTTCGCTATCGGAAAGCACTTCATAGGCGACTTGGATTTCTCTAAATCGCGCAGCGGCATCAGGGGCCGGATTTCTATCGGGATGAAATTTAGTCGCATTTCTGCGGTAGGCCGATTTTATCTGCTCGATGCTGGCATTAGGCTGAACGCCAAGCCGAGCATAGTGATCATGTAAAGACATCCAGTATCCTCATTGTGAAGAGGGTGATCTTGTGAACTAGCAAACAAAAAGCCCACTTCTTGCGAAGCGGACTTTTAGCTTGATGACTGGGAGAGCTAAACGAGAGAAATAAGTCAGCTCGCCTAGGTGCTATCGAGTGAAACCCAGCTCAAAATATAGCAACAAGTGGGCGCAATTATAGCAGATTTTAACTCACCCCATCGCCATGAAATCAATGCCTGTTGGATTGTCTGTAACGAGCAGCCTATTTAGCTTGTAATACATGCAGAGGCAAAGCGAGGGGGGCCGTTGTTTTATGGTTAACAGGCTCGCCTTGATGAATGAGTCGTACACAAGCAAATGAAATAATCCCAATGATGGCGGTGGCAATTGCGACATACCAAGGCTGACCATCATTGGCCATCAGCAGCAGGATCGCAGTGACGGGAGTCATGCCCCCGGCAATCGCTGAAACTTGATACGCCACAGATAGACCGGTATAGCGAACGCGAACATCAAAAATTTGTGAAAACATCGTAGCTTGTACGGCGAAAATCAAAGTCGGCCCAAGGTTGTAGCCCAAAATCATCGCAATAAAAACAAGCGTGGTATTTTGAGTGCCAAGTAAAAAGTAAAATGGGAACGCAAATAAAACACAAAATGCGGCGCCAAATAGGTAAATTGATTTTTGCCCATAACGATCAGAAAGCCAGCCCGCGACAGGGCAAGTGATGATCCCAATCGCTGCAGCACAAAGGAGCGCCATTAAGGGTAGTTGTCGATCCATATTGAGCGATTGCGTCATATACACAATGGCAAATGCATAGACGATATTAAACATCACGGTTTCAATCAATCTTGCACCCATGGCCAAAAGGAGATTGCGTTTTTGTGTGCGTAATAGCGTAATGAGTGGAAAGCGATGACTGCTATCACCGCAAGGGGTCGTTGGTGCAGGCTGTGCGGCACGCACAAAATCACTGGTTTCTTTTACGTTAAATCGGATATATAGGCCAACGAGTAATAATAAGGCTGACAGCAAGAAGGGAATCCGCCATCCCCATGTGATGAATTGTTCATTACTTAAAGTTGCATTGCATAGGGCAAAAACAGCAGTTGCTAACACCAAGCCTGCTGATGCTGCTGCTTGAGGCAAAGAGCCGATAAAGCCGCGGCGTGATTTTGGCGCCGATTCAATGGCCATCAATGCTGCGCCGGCATATTCGCCACCTAAGCCAAATCCTTGAATTAATCTGAGCACGGTTAATAAAATTGGTGCCCAGATGCCCACTTGCGCATAAGTCGGCAAACAACCAATTAATACGGTCGAAATACCAACAATCATAATGGTCCATAGCAATGTGGCTTTTCTGCCAAAGCGATCACCAAAATGCCCAAAAACAATGCCACCAATGGGGCGGGCCCAAAAACCAACAGCAAATGATGCAAAAGCACCGAGCATGCCAATCATTGGATCGGCATCAGGAAAAAATAATTGTCCAAAGAGTAGGCCAGAGGCCATGCCATAAATAAAAAAGTCATACCATTCCAACAAAGCACCAGCAAAACTTCCAGAAACTACTTTGCGAATCTCTTTACTTTGAGAGGTCGTTTTATCATTCATTGCCATGACCATTCCTCACTTCCAATCAATAAATTGTTACTGTTACTGAAGTTGAGAAGGCAGATTAGAGGTGTTTGATTCAATCTAGGCACTCTAAAATCTGCCTTGATACGCTTGAAATCTAATTATTTAAGCAGTTTGCTCAGCACGGATTGCAGCGATTTTTTTACCAAAGATCAACTGTAATAAACCCAATAATGCAAAGACAGGGCCGAGTACCGCATAAGCTGGCCAACCTGTTGCACCTTTAATGAGCATGCCGCCTGAGGCAATCAGCAAAATAAATACCAATTTGCGAAATAGAGCCACTGGCAAACGCTTGTGCACCCATTGACCAACCAGTGAACCTAAAATCATGGTTGGAATCGCAAAAAGTACGAGTTTTACTGTTGAAACCGTCATGATGCCGCTGCTGGTTAGGCCGACGATGATCGATATATTGCTGGCGGTAAAAAATGCATTGAGTGTGCCGCGAAAAGCTGCAGGACCTAAATTTCGCAACATGCCGTAAATCACTACCGGTGGTCCATTGGTTGAAAAGGCTGCGCCCAGTGCACCAGCAATCGTGCCCATTGGCGCGGCAATCCAACGTTTGTCATACACTGGCAAGCGAGGGATAAACAGGCTGTAGAACGAGTAAACCAAGAGGAACGTTCCCAAACCGATTTTCATCGTTGCATCAGGTAGATTCGAGAGTGCGTAAAGACCAAACGGAATCCCGAGCAAGGAAAATCCAATCAATACCGCGGCGGATTTCCAATCGGTTTCTTTTCGTGAGAGCCAAGTGGCATACAAAGCGGTCGCCGTACCGACAATGACCGACATTGGTGCCGCCATTTTGACTGGAATCAGCATTGAAACCAGCGGCATTGTGGTTAGTCCACCACCAAAGCCAGCGCAAATGCCGACAAAGGTGTACATAAACATCAACAGCACTACCGAAATAATGGTTGCCGGCGAGAGTTGCTCCCCATCTGGGGTATTTAGATTAAAAAAGTCCATGCTGATTAGCTCCCTAATTTAGTGATAATCCAGCATCGACGACGAAGTCTTGTCCAGTACAGCCACATGATTCGTCGGAGCCTAAAAAGAGAGCTAAGCGTGCGCAGTGTGTGCCGTCGAGACGGAATTTCAATGCTTGTAATTCAACAAACTGATTGACCGCTGCAGGGTCCATTTTGGCCCACATGGCATCTTGTTTTGCTGTACGAATCGCACCAGGCACTAAACTATTAACGCGAATATTTCGTGCGCCGAGCTCTTGCGCCAAGGTACGAGTGAAGCCATGGATGGCTGCTTTTGACAACGAATACAACACACGGCCAGGACGGCCACGCATCCAGTTAATGGAGCCCATATTGATAATCGAACCACCACCTTTTTTGGCCATGCCATCAATGACCGATTGAATGGCAAAAATTTGGTGACGTAAATTAACGTTGATACGATTTTCAAAATAGGCTTCAGTAATGCTTTCGATATTGTGGTGATCATCACTACCGGCGTTGTTGATCAAAATATCAATACTGCCAAGTTGAGCTTCGATTTGTTTAAAGCTTTCTTGGAACGCCGCCAGATTGCTAACGTCGCAGAATAAAAACATACAGCCTAATTCTTGTGCTAATTGTTCACCGGCCTCGGTATTGAAATCGAGAAAAGCAACCTTGGCTCCTTGGTTGACATAAGCACGAACCAGTTCTTCACCGATTCCTGAAGCGCCACCAGTAATGACGGCAACTTTATCTTTCAAAGAGGCATAGACAACGTGTTCTTGATAATTCATGACTTACTCCTTAAGGAAAATAAAAAATCACTTCAGTTCGCTTGGCTATTTGATTGCACAATCTTGTAAGTGGCACAAAAATCTTCACCACCCAGTCCGGTGGCTAAACCTTGTTGATAGACTTGGTTGACCAGCTCAACACCAGGAAGGCGGAGGTTTTTTTCTTGCATCATGCCCAGCATGATGTTGACGTCTTTTGCCATGTTTTGCAGTGAGAATGCCGCGTTGTAATTCTCTTCAGTGAGGCTTTTAATTTTGCTGCTGAGATAAAAATTCCCGCCGCCGCCAAACGAGATGGCTTCATTAAATTGTGGTTTGGCAATGCCATAGGCTGCTGCAGATGCCAACATTTCGTTGACACTGTTTTGAATGCCGGCAACTAAAACGTTGTGCAGCATCTTCATGACCAAGCCTGAGCCATTGTCACCAAGGTGGATTTGATTGCAGCCCATCATGGCCAGCACGGAACGAACTTGCTCATGCGCAGCGCTGTCACCACCAACATAAATGCCGAGTTCAGCATTGATCGCAGCTGGTACTGATTTCACGACGGGTGCATCAAGCATGCTGGCACCCGTGGCTTGAACTTGTTTGGCCAAGCGCTGAGAAACGGCAGGATCAATCGTTGACATGTCGATCGTGATTTGCCCTTGATGCAAATGTGGCAATAACTCTAGGTAGACCGCTTCTACATGCTCAGACTTTGGCACCATGGTGATAATGACATCGGCGTCTTTGGCGATTTGTGCGATTGAATGCGCGGCAGTTGCGCCGCTGGCGACCAGCTTGGCCACGGCCTCGGCATTGATGTCATACACCAGTACGTCGCCATTAAATTTGTCGATAATGTTTTTTGACATTGCCGAGCCCATAAGACCAAGACCGATAAAACCGATAGTTTTCATGATTAATTCTCTTTAAAAGTAGGTTTAACTAAGCCTGCAACGTCAGTTCGCAGGTAAAACAAAGCGCCAGAAAGTGGACGTTCTGCTCGTTCTTCTTCACTCATGTTTTCGCGAGTGGTGGTGATAAACAGCGTTTTCATATCCGCGCCGCCAAAACACGGCATCGTTGGGCAGCGAACAGGGAGAGGGTATTCAGCTAGCACCTCGCCGGTCGGCGACAGGCGTGCAATGCGGTGGCCATCAAACAGCGCGGTCCAGTAGCAGCCTTCGACATCCATCGCCGCGCCATCGGGGCGACCATGGCCAGTGGGGAATATTTTTAGCGTTTCTCTGAGACCCAATTGGCCACTTTGAGGCGTTCTAGGGGTGCGATATAAACGGTGGTTGGGGGTGTCGGTGGTATACATCCATTGCCCATCTGGACTAAATGCCAAACCGTTGGCTCCGAGGATGTCGCATTGCATGACCTGTGTTTTTAAATCGGCATCAACTTGACACAGTAAGGCGCCGTTGTAGTCGCGCGGCGACCAATACGTTCCGGCATAAAAACGCCCTTCCGGATCAACGCCGCCATCATTGAAGCGGGCTAGCGCTGGGTTGTTTGGGTTGTCACACACCTTTTTCTCGATCTGCCCATCTGCAGTTGCCAGATAAACACCGCTGCGCATGGCTAAAATAAAGCCGCCTTGTTCACGTAGGGCAAAGCAACCGACTTCTTCTGGCATCGCTAACACCCGATGGGTTTTCGTTTCAATCTGCAAACAATGCAGTTCTTTTTGCAAGATATCGGTCCAGTAGAGACTCGTCGTTTTGCTGCACCAGACGGGGCTCTCAGGAAGCTCACCGATATAGTCAAATAACACTTCAACTTTATGCATCACCAACAATCCTCATGGTCATTGAAATTGAGTGCGTTTCACCGCTTGCTAAGAGATACATTGCGGCGCCATGATCTTGATTGATGGCGTTATTGCTATGGCTCACAGGTTCAAAAGCGAGGAAGTTTTTCTCTGTCGAAGGTACAAAAACGATGGCATTGCCGGCGTCGGGTGAAGTGATTTCGACGTGTAGTTTTTGTGTTGGCCAGTGAATTTGAGCTGAGCCATCCCAGCCGAGAAAACAATTGTCGATTGAATTGGGCTCAACCGGACGTACTTGTCTGAAATCCCACTGGGGCGGAATCGCTGTTCGTGCCGAAGGCAGCATATTGCTGTCGTTGATTAAGACGTTTTGCGCACAAAATTGCAGTTGCGCTTGATCGGCATTGGCAAAATACGGGTGAAAGCCAAGTCCAACAGGCACAGCATGTGCGGCGTCATTGAGATAACTCAATTCAATTTTCAGACTGTTTTCTGTCAGTGAAAACACTTGTTTTGCACGATATGGCCAAGGCCAATGGGCTGTTTGTTCGCCTTGCGCATCGTGGTTTAACTGCAAAACGATTTGCTGCGTCGAAGTTTCAGCAACGTGCCAAATTGACTGCCAGCCATTGCCATGAATGGAATGCGGATGATCGCCAAAGTTTTTTGCCAGCGTGTAGTGCTGACCTGCAAATGAGAACTGTCCGTTTTCAATCCTATTTGAATAGGGTATTAGCGGGAAAGAACCACATTGATTCGCTTGTGAAGCCATACCGTATGGCATTGGTCGCAAGATATCAAAACCCTGGTATTTCAAAGCGGCAATTGCCCCCCCCAATTGGGGGACTAGTATCAATTGCAAATCACCGCATTGTTTGCTTATTAGCGTCAGCATCAGTACACCTCACCGCCACTGACTGTGATGTTTTCGCCACGAATTGCTGCCAGTTGTTCTTTGGCTCTGGCCATCAACATGCTCATATCAGAACCGAGCGCGACAAAACTAAAGCCCCATTGCTGATATTTATTCACCAAATCAGGATTGCCACCCACAATGCCGCAAGGTATGCCCAGCGCTTGGCATTGCGCTAAGCCTTGTTTGATTTTGGCTTGAACTTCGGGGTGGGATGGATTGCCAATGTGGCCCATTGCGGCAGACAAATCACCAGGACCGATAAATAATCCAGAAATACCTTCGACGGCGGCAATCGCCTCGATTTGATCAATGGCTTCTGGGGTTTCGAGCTGCAAAATTAAGCACAGATCTTCTCGTGCGGCGCGAATAAAATCAGTGTGGTGTCCGTATTGGCTTGCACGATGGACCGCGGCAAACCCGCGCTTACCCAACGGAGGGTAGTAGGCGGCTTCAACAGCTTTTTGCGCTTGGTCTGCGTTCTCAATAAATGGCACCATGACACTTGTTGCGCCGCCGTCGAGCGCTCGCTTGATGAGTACGGTGTCATTCCAAGCTAGGCGATATAACGGCGTAACAGAACGGCCTACAGAACGAATCGCCCGATCAATCCGAATCGCATCCAGCGTGTCGACTGCAACATGCTCTTGATCGAGAACTAAAAAATCAAAACCAACGCCAGCCATGGCTTCGGCAACGGTTTCGCTGCCCGTCATCATCCATGTACCTAATTGAGTTTTTCCGCTTTGAATGGCTGTTTTAAAGTGATTCATTATGATGTCCTTAACAGATTGCCGGTTCAGGCACGTCGCTGCCTGCTTGGAGAAAGTCAAAATCGCAGCCTTCATCAGCTTGAGTTACGTGCTGTTGATACAGTGCGGCAAATGAACGCTGATAAACGCGATGGCTAGGTTGTAGTGCGGCTCGGCGCGTAGCGAGCTCCTCGTCAGACACCAACATATTGAGCGTGCCTGCGGCGATATCGAGCTCGATCATGTCGCCGGTTTTGACTAGCGCAAGTGGGCCGCCGACTGCCGCTTCTGGAGCAACGTGCAAAACGCAGGCCCCGTAATGAGTTCCTGACATTCGAGCGTCAGAAATTCGTACCATGTCGGTCACGCCTTCTTTGAGCAACTTTTTCGGGATGGGCAAATTGCCCCATTCAGGCATGCCCGGTGCGCCAACCGGCCCGGCGTTACGCAGGACAATGACCGAGTCTTTATGAATATCGAGTGCAGGATCATCGATCTGTTCAGATAGCGCTTGGGCCGAATCAAAAACCACCGCAGGGCCGCAATGTCGATGTAGTTCAGGTTTGGCTGCTGATGATTTCATCACTGCGCCATTCGGACATAAATTGCCGCGCAACACGGCTAAAGCACATCCTTGCTCGAGTGCAATAACGGGGTTGTCCATATTTCGAATCACGTTGTCGTCGTAGCAATCGGCATGCTTAATCCAGTGAGCAACCATTTGATTGGTGACGCCAATGCTTTGCGTGTGAAGGAAGGGCTCGACTTTTTTGAGTAGTGCCATCAAGCCGCCGGCAAAGAAAAACTCGTCCATCAGTTGATCGCCAGATGGGAATAAATTGGCGAGTACTGGCACTTGGCGGGCGATTTCAGCCATGTCATCCAGCGTAATTTTGATGTTGGCGCGATTGGCCATTGCGATTAAATGGATGGCGGCATTGGTTGATCCACCGAGCGCCATATACGCCACAATGCCATTGAGGAAGTTTTCGCGTTTTAGCCATTTTGACGGTTTGTGGTCATACCAAACCATGTCGACAATGGTTTTACCGCATTGCGCGGCCATTTGCGTATGGCGAGAATCTGCAGCAGGGATTGAGCTGGCACCCGGTAATGTAAAGCCAATGGCATCGGCGATTGAAGTCATGGTCGACGCCGTTCCCATCGTATTGCAAGTCCCAATTGAGCGCGTCATTGCGCCTTCTAGTTCAACCCAGTCATGCTCTTTAATGGTGCCAACGCGAACTAAATCCCAGTATTTTTTGGTATGGGTGCCCGCGCCGGTAACTTGACCGCGCCATTTGCCAGTTGACATCGGGCCCGCCGGACAAAAAATCATTGGGATGTCCATGCTCAATGCACCCATCAATAGCGCTGGGGTCGACTTGTCACACCCGCCTAAAAGCACTGCGCCATCGATTGGGTGTTGGCGTAGCAACTCTTCGGCTTCCATCGCTAAAAAATTGCGGTAAAGCATCGTCGTTGGCTTCACCATGACTTCACCAACCGATAGCGCTGGTAGCTCGACTGGATAACCACCAGCTGCCCATACCGCCCGCTTTACGGCTTCTGCTCGATCGCGTAAATGAATATGGCAGGCACTCATTTCGCTCCAAGTATTGATGATGCCAATAACAGGTTTGCCCATGAATTCTTCACGGTTTAAGCCCATTTGCTGAGTGCGTTGGCGATGGGCAAAAGCCCGAATGGTATCTGGGGCATACCAGCGCTGACTTCGTAGCGCTGTTACATCAAGCCGATTTAAGTTTTCTTTGTTAAACATGGATTCCAGCCTGTGGTTTCAAATGTGTAGTTGATGGCAATTACTCTACAATCGTAGCGCTACGATTGAAACAGTATTTTTAACACTACATTTTTGTGCGCAGTGGATTTTTGTGGTGTATATGAACGGTTTTTATTGTTGTGTAGGCTGTTGCAGCGCTGCAATTTTTTGCTAAAATGGGTTAATGTTACATTGAGTTGAGTATTGTTTAATTTCTTGCTGACGTAGATTTTTTATGGCTTGATTTGTTTGAGTCATCTTATTGAAAGAAGGTGAATTCTCAAGAGTGTGATTTGTATCTTTAATGACTCACTAGGAAATGTTGCTTATGCGCTCACGTTTTAAACCGGCAGTAAAGCTCGATGATGTGGCGGCACATTCTGGCGTTTCACCGTCAACCGTATCGTTATATATGCGACATCCAGATAAGGTTTCGGCGAAATCGGCAGAGAAAATCAGCCGCGCAATTGAAGAATTGGGCTATGTGCGAAATAAAATTGCCAGCCAATTTACTGGCGGCGCTCGCTTGTCGATGGCCGTTATTGTGCCGTCGGTGGCGAATATTATTTTTGGTGAGGCAGTTCAGTTAATTGAAAAAATTGTTAGCGAAGAAGGTTTTCAGTTATTGATTGCTTCGCATAACCACAGTCTTGAAAAAGAAGAAGCACAGGTTCGGTCGTTTTTGGAATGGTCGCCCGCAGCGATTGCTTTGGCTGGTCCAGAGCATACGGATGCAACCATAAAGATGCTGCAGCAAAGTGGTGTACCTGTCGTGCAGATGTGGCAGGTGGAGGGGCAACGATTCCCGGCTCAAGTGGGGGTTGATCATTTCTCGATTGGCTATCATGCCACACGCTATTTATATGAAACGGGCTGTCAGAAAGTGGCGTTTTTTACGACGCGATTTGAAGAAGATGTACGAGCAGGGAAGCGCTACACCGGCTATCTAAAGGCAGTAGCCGAACAAGATCAGTTGCCGATCGTGGTTAATGTTCCGCAGTCGGACAATATATATACGGCAACACGTCCTTTGCTGTTGAAGACCATGATTAAAGAACGTGGGCTTGATGGCATTGTTGCGTCCAATGATGGAATTGGAGCCGCGCTATTAATTGAAGCTGCAGACAAGGGAATCGCAGTGCCAGATAAGCTTAGTGTGCTCGGGTTTGGTGATTTTCCGATTAGCGCGCATCTTGCACCTGCCAGTCTAAGTACGATCAATATCAACGCGCCTTGCATCGCAGAAACTACTGGAAAAATGATGCTGAGAATGAATCGTGATATTGATTATCAAGGGGATATTGTCGATGTTGGTTATGAAATAATTCCTCGTGGTAGTACACGCTTGGTGATTTAGTTTTTCTGTATTGACGCCTCTTAAGGCTGCCAATCTTGGTAGGGTTTATGGACTTTGGCGTAGGCTTTTTCAAGCTCACCGCTTTCGCGGGCAGCTTTGATGGCTTTGCTGATGGCGTCATTCACGAAATCGCCGCGTTCATTGCAAGAAAAAAACAAGACATCGGGGTAGTCGTCAAAGTGCGCGCGGTGGATTTGGTGTAGTTTTAATTTTTTGATCAGATAGTCGCTTTCTTCTTGTGCCCACAGCACGCCAGCAATTCGGCCCGCATTGAGCTTTTTGAGTGACTGCTCAAGATTGATGACGCTGCGAGTTGGAAAGCCCCAATCAGCCGGTGGCGCTTCAATCAGCGTGCTGGTGTCTGGGCTGGCTTGAATGACTTGCTGTTTGGTGACAATTTGTTTTTTGTTGGTGTAAAGCACGAAGGTGACTTTACCGAGCATTTCTTTGGAATATTGATAGGGCGCTGCATTTTTTGCGCCATCTTTGATCTTCATCGTTGGAAAGCGAAAATCGGCATTTTTGTTATTAATGTCGAGATAAACTCGCTTGACTGGCTCAAGGCTAAATTTGATCTTGCCAGCAGGATAAAACTGATTGATGACGGCGATGAGCTCAGGGAAAGGCCCGGTTTTACTGTTTTCTAAAATCCCCGGTAATTCAATTGCGACACCGTGAAAGTCGGGTGCATTAATTGGAAAGGTGTAATTGGTGGTCTTGATGCCATTGCAATCATCGGCGTGGCTGGTTGTGAGGTAACTCATGCCAAGTAGCAATGCCAGTAATATTTTGCGCATGTTGACTTGTTTCCAAACAAATTGTCGTCATTAAGCATACAAAATTAGCAATGAAATAGACAGTTTTTGCTTGGCTTTCCATATGTTGGATTGCTTTACCGGGCGGCTGAAATTGATTTTCGATATAAAAAAACTAACGAGTCGATGTAAATATTTCATTTTAACTATCGATGCATTGTGGCTAGAATAGCTCCTGTCAATTACACACAACGCTGTTCACAAGGAGTTACACCATGGCCATTATCAATACTGTTATCAAACCTTTCAAAGCAACTGCTTACCACGAAGGCAAATTTGTTCCTGTTAGCGATGAAGCGCTAAAAGGTAAGTGGTCAGTGGTTTTCTTTTACCCAGCTGACTTTACTTTTGTTTGCCCAACTGAGTTAGGCGATTTGGCTGATGTATACCCAGAATTCCAAAAAATGGGTGTTGAAGTGTACTCAGTATCTACTGATACCCACTTCACTCACAAAGCTTGGCACGATGCGTCTGACACCATCAAAAAAATCAACTACCCAATGATCGGTGATCCAACAGGTACGATTACTCGTAACTTTGACGTGATGATCGAAGAAGAAGGCTTGGCATTGCGCGGTACTTTCGTGATCAACCCAGAAGGCGAGATCAAAGTGGCTGAAATTCATGACTTGGGTATCGGTCGTGATGCCAAAGAATTGCTCCGCAAAGTACAAGCAGCGCAATACGTTGCCAGCCATCCGGGTGAAGTTTGCCCAGCTAAATGGACACCAGGCGAAGACACTTTGAAGCCGTCTTTGGATTTGGTTGGCAAGATCTAAGTCCTGCGCTGTAAACCCTCTGCTTTAGCGATCTAAGTATTTAGATCAGTCTGTTAATCCGTGCCGCCACTGGCGGCATGGATTTCAGTGATCAAGCTTCACTTGATCAGTGAAATTCAACCGGAGAATCCCCATGCTCGATGCTCAAATTAGCGCCCAATTGCAGGGCTATCTCGAAAAACTACAATATCCGATCGAATTGATTGCTTCATTAGATCAAACTGCTGCTGCCAATGAAATGGCCACTTTGTTGCAAGAAATTGCGGCATTAAATTCTAAAGTTACTGTTCGTATGGATGGCGTTGCCGCATTGCGCCCATCGTTTGCCATTGCTCGCCTTGGCGATGCGCCGCGGGTGCATTTTGCCGGTATTCCATTGGGGCATGAATTTACTTCTTTGGTCTTGGCTTTATTGCAGGTCGGAGGCCATCCGCCACGGGTAGATGAGGCAACGATTGCATCGATCAAATCATTGCCAGGTCCATTGAATTTTGTGTCGTTTATTTCTTTGTCTTGCCACAACTGCCCTGATGTTGTGCAAGCCTTGAATTTAATGGCGGTGCTCAACCCGGCGATTACCCACACCATGGTCGATGGTGCTTTGTATCAAGATTATGTTGCTGAGCAGCGCGTGATGGCGGTACCAACCGTGTTGCTGAACGATCAGCCTTTTGGTCAAGGTCGGATGACGGTTGAAGAAATCGTGGCCAAGCTCGATACCGGCAGTGGTGAGCGTGCCGCGCAAGACATCAACGCCAAAGCACCATTTGATGTGTTGGTCGTGGGTGGTGGCCCAGCGGGTGCTTCTGCTGCAGTGTACGCCGCCCGTAAAGGGATTCGTACTGGCGTGGTTGCTGAGCGTTTTGGCGGTCAAGTGCTCGATACCATGGGCATTGAGAATTTTATTTCGGTTAAAGCCACCGAAGGCCCGAAATTGGCCAGCGCCTTAGAAAACCATGTTCGCGAATACGAAGTGGACATTATGAATTTGCAACGCGCTAGCAAATTAACCCCAGGCGATTTGATTGAGATTGAATTGGCCAACGGCGCAAAATTGCAAAGTCGCAGCGTGATTTTGTCGACAGGTGCGCGCTGGCGTGAAATGAACGTGCCGGGCGAACAAGAATACCGTGGTCGTGGTGTGGCGTACTGCCCGCATTGCGATGGCCCATTGTTTAAAGGCAAGCGCGTTGCCGTTATTGGTGGCGGCAATTCCGGCGTCGAAGCGGCGATTGATTTGGCGGGGATTGTGAGTCATGTGACCTTGCTTGAGTTTGGCGAGCAAATGCGTGCTGATGCGGTATTGCAAAACAAATTGCGTAGCCTGCCGAATGTAACGATTTTGACGCAAGCGCAAACCACGGCCGTGATCGGCAATGGCGAAAAAGTCACTGCGCTCAATTACACCGATCGTGCGTCTGGTGAAGCGCGTAGCATTGAGTTGGAAGGTATCTTTGTACAGATTGGTTTGTTGCCTAATACCGATTGGTTAAAAGGTGTGGTCGATTTAAGCCCTAGCGGTGAAATCATCGTTGATGCGCGCGGCCAGACTTCGGTGCCAGGGGTGTTTGCCGCCGGTGATGTGACCACCGTGCCGTTTAAACAAATCATTATCGCCATGGGCGAAGGCGCCAAAGCCTCGTTATCAGCGTTTGATCACCTGATTCGCAGCGGGCATTAATCGCGAGATTAAAATGACGTAAAAAACGAGGCCAAGCGCCTCGTTTTTTTATGGGCAGATGAAAGTTAGCTGGTAAAACTTGCTGGTATGGCTGTTTGACTTAGTGGTGTGGCGGGCACGGTTTGCGGTGTAAATGCTTTGCCAATAGTCGTTGCTTACTTAATGGTATATGGCTGTAGGCTTTTATTTAAAAGCGATAGCTGGTAATACACTAAGATTGTGAGAAAGCAGAGCAAGCTGTTCGCACGCTCAAACCACTCAAACTTGCGCGATTTTGTTCTGAGCTTTAGCCAATGCGTGAATCGGGTTGGCTGGTTTATTCAGTCAACCCAATCTGGCGCAACCATTGGCGGAGCATGTTTTTTCCGGCGGAGGCTTTGCTGAGTGCATTGTGTTTTCCATTTGCACGTAACTTTGGAATATCAACGCCAGCAAGGTGTAGCTCGACGGTATGGCCAATGAGCCATGGCTCCATTTTATCGCCATGCGCTTCAGCATGAAATTGCAATGCCAAGGTATGCGCGCCATAAGAAAACGCCTGATGCGGTGTGAGCGCTGTTGACGCCAGCAAGGTGGCGCCAAGGGGCAAATCAAAGGTGTCGCCGTGCCAATGCAGCACATCGACGTGCGCTAACGCGCTCAGAAATGAATTTTCTGCCGCCTGAGCCAATTGCAATGGCGACCAAGCAATTTCTTTCGCTTTGCCGGGATAAACCGCCGCCCCAAGTGCTGCGGCAATGATTTGCGCGCCCAAGCAAATACCAAGCACCGGCAAGTTCTGGCGTATTCGCTGCGCTACATACTCAATTTCGGTGGTGAGCCACGGATATATTGAGGCCTCATAGACGCCAATTGGTCCGCCTAAGATAATCACGAGGTCTGCGGCATGGCATGTGCTGAGATCAAATTGCGCCATTCCCGCGTCGATGTATGTGATGTCAAAACCTTGCTCGATTAAAACCTCAGCAAAGATGCCAAGGTCTTCAAACTGCAGGTGTCGTATGGCAATACATTGCATAGGATGCTCCGCTCGCTTGTTGCTAGTGCACTGTTGTTGATGCTCATTACCCAGTATCGCGCATTCGCTAATGCTTGCGAGGCGTTGGGTCGTGTTGCACCAAACGCCTCGCATCGATCAATCGATAGGATTTAACGCCACTAGCGGGAAGTCCACCGGCACCTCAAAAGCGACATTTACATAATTAGTGAAAATATTCAGCGCAATATGCGCGAGGATTTCGACGATATGTTCATCGTCAAAACCCACTGCACGTAATTCGCTGATATCTTGATTAGACACCTGCGCTCGGTTTTTGACGACCTTTAAGGCAAACGCCAATGCCGCTGCGGTTTTCGGGTCGCTTGATTGGCCAGCTTGGGCGGCCCGTAATTCATCGGCGCTCACGCCGGCGTTTTTGCCCAATACCGTATGCGCCGCTAAGCAGTATTCACAACGATTCTGGTTGGCAATCGCGACGGCAATCTGCTCGCCGAGTTTTGCTCCCAATACACCGGCCCCTAAGGCCGCAAATGAACCCCACATACTGGTGAGTGCTGCGGGCGAGTTGGCAACGGCTTTAAACATATTGGGTGTGGCACCAAAAGCCTGCTGAATCTGCGCTAACAAAACTTGGCGGTTGGCGGTGGTTTCGGCGGCGTTAATAAGTTGTACACGGGGCATGATGATTTCCTTTTCGTAAATCGAGAATCAATTGATATCGACGAGCTAATAATTGGCCTGATCCGCTTGTGCTTAGTTGAGGGGCCACGTGTCTGCTAGTTCGTCAAACGGTGCAAAGATGCACTGAGGGCAGTTTGCTCCGTTACCGTGTACTATTGGTATCTAACCGTATCAACAATATATCTATTCGTACACATGCCGATTGATTCACGACCCACTTTAGATCGACTGTCCTCGCTGCTGGAGCGTTTTCAGGTTTCTGCTAGCCTTTTTCATACCGGAATGCTGTGTGGCGTTCATCGTTTTGAGGCGCAGACTGGGCGAGGTTTTTTTCATGTGCTGCGCAAAGGTGGCGTGGTGGTGACGCACCACAAAAATTCAGGAGTGCAATCGCGCATTGAGATTGTTGAACCTACGCTGCTGTTTTATCCTCAGCCATTGGCGCATCAGTTTCACAATGCGCCGCAAGATGGCGCTGATTTCACCTGCGCGACAGTGTCTTTTGAGGGTGGAGTGACGCATCCTTTGGTGCGGGCATTGCCAGCACTCATTGTGCTACCGCTATCCAAGGTGCCGAGTTTGGCTGGGGCGCTCGAGCTATTGTTTCAGGAGGTCGATCAAGTGCGGTGCGGGCAGAAATTGATTGCAGATCGTCTATTTGACGTTGTGCTGCTGCAGTTGCTGCGCTGGCTACTCGATCATGGTGAAGAAGGGGGTGTGGCGATTGGTTTGGCATCGGGCTTGGCCGATCCACAATTGGCGTACGCACTCACTGCCATTCATGAAAATCCACAGTTGCCTTGGACGCTAGCAGAGCTGGCTGAGCGAGCCAGCTTGTCTCGCAGTGCATTTGCCAGTCGCTTTAAAAGGGTTGTCGGGGTGGCGCCAGCTGAATACCTCACTGACTGGCGCATGGCGCTGGCAAAGAAGCAGCTGCGGCAAGGCTATGCGGTGAAATTGATTGCATCCAATTTGGGTTATGCCAATTCGTCGGCGCTGTCACGGGTTTTTGCGCAACGAATTGGTTTGTCGCCAAGGGCTTGGCTGTCGCAGCATCAGAGTCCAGAGGTTTGAGATAGATTTGAATGTTGGATGCACGAAATGCCGAGCGATAGTTCAGAGCGAATGTATTCAAGCTCTAAGCTGGCTATGAGTGAATGGATTTTTCGCTAATTCGTTTGGCAAGCGATCAATGTGGGGTTTGCTGTGCTTGGCGTGATTTGCAAGTCTTGGTCCGAGCGCGAGGCCAAGTACAGTGTTTAATCTGGACTTGGCTGCAGGTATATGGCTGCAATCAGCTTTTATATTGGTTTGGCTGGCAATACATCGGTAATCAATATCGAGCAGACAACAAAAAACCCCGTAATCCTAAGATTGACGGGGCTTTTGAATTCTCTGTGCTAGCCAGAGAATGATAACTGGTGGCTATGGCGGGACTCGAACCTGCGACCCCAGCATTATGAGTGCTGTGCTCTAACCAACTGAGCTACATAGCCAAGAGAGGGCGCTATTATCACCGATGAATTTAATCTTGGCAAGCCCTTTTTTATAAATAATCAGATAAAACGCAAAATATTTATAAAACCATCACCGCAACCCAACCAAAAGCCATTAATGGCAGGTTGAAATGCAAGAAAGTCGGTACTGAAGTATCCCAAATATGGTTGTGCTGACCATCCACATTCAAACCGGCGGTCGGGCCTAGCGTTGAATCTGATGCAGGCGAACCAGCGTCACCCAATGCGCCTGCTGTACCGACTAAGCAAACAATTGCTTCTGGGCTAAAGCCGAGCTGCATCGCGAGTGGTACGTAGATGGTGGCGAGGATAGGTACCGTCGAGAATGAAGAACCGATGCCCAAGGTCACGATCAAACCGACCAACAACATCAAAAACGCTGCCAGTGCTTTGCTATTGCCGATTAAATCCGCCGATTGCGTCACCAAGCTGGCCACATCGCCCGTAGCTTTCAGGACTTCGGCCATGCCCGAAGCCGCAATCATAATCAGGCCAATGCCGGCCATCATTTTCATGCCTTCGCTAAAGACACTATCAGCTTGTCGCCAAGGCACTGCGCCACCGAGTACACAGACGGTAAAGCCTGCCAGCGCGCCGAGCAGCATCGAATCAACACACAGTTGCACGATAAAGGTCGTCACCATTGCCAGCAGCGCCACGCTCAATGAGCGACGCGTGTAGCGACTGTCTTCGCGCTCAACGGCTTTGAGTACGTCCATATTGTATTGGCGCGGTTTACGGTAAGTGACAAACACGGCAGTGAGCAAACCAAACAACATCCCGAGTGCGGGCAGCGCCATCGCGTGCATCACATTCACGTGGGTGACATCTAAGCCTGATTTGGTAATGCTGCCCAATAAAATTTGAGTTAAGAAAATCTCACCAAAGCCAACAGGGAACAACATATACGGCGTAATCAAACCAAAAGTCATCACGCATGCCAATAAACGGCGGTCGACTTTAAATGTCGCCAGCGTAAAGAGCAGCGGCGGAATTACCAAAGGAATAAACGCGATATGAATCGGTAAAATATTTTGCGACGAAATTGCCAGCGCCAAAACAGCCAGCACAATGCCCCATTTAACACGCTGGGTATTGCTGCTCTTGGCACTTAATTTGGCCAAGCCATCGGCCATCGCGTGTGGTAAACCTGATTCGGCCAGCGCCAAGGCAAAAGCGCCCAACAGCGCGTAAGACAGCGCAATCCCTGCGCCACCACCGAGGCCACTATTGAATGCGGCGATGGTTTTACTCAGCTCTAAACCGCCAACCAAACCCCCGACCACAGCACTGATTAGGATACTGACCACCACATGAATGCGGCTCAATGAGAGCGCGAGCATCAGTGTTACTGCAATTAAAACGGCATTCATAAGTAAAAACTTGGTCAAAAAGATGCCACTTTACCTGTAGATGAGGGTAATTGTTTAGAGATAAATCATTAATTGATGTTTCGCTTGATTGCGTATATGGGATTTTATGGGTATTAGGAATCGATCTGAACTGATACCATCTTGTCCCCTTGGGGGTGAAGATTGGTTTTGCTCCCCCGTTTTATGTTCAAAGGATTTAGCATGATCGCAGAGGAAGCACAGACGGCACCCCACCTCAAACGCAATTTGCGTGTTCGTCATCTTTCCATGATTGCCATTGGTGGCTCGATTGGAACTGGATTATTTGTTGCCTCGGGCGCGACGGTGGCCCAAGCGGGCGCTGGTGGCGCTTTGGCTGCTTACGCCGTGATTGGGTTGATGGTGTATTTTTTGATGACCAGCTTGGCCGAAATGGCTGCCTATATGCCGGTTTCAGGTTCGTTTTCAACTTACGGGGCTAAATTTGTTGAGCCCGGTTTTGGCTTTGCCCTTGGTTGGAACTACTGGTACAACTGGGCGGTGACCATCGCCGTTGAATTGGCCGCCGCCAGCATGGTGATGAAATTTTGGTTTCCAGAAAGCTCAGGCCTGATGTGGAGTGCCTTATTTTTGGCGCTGATGTTTTCGCTCAATTACCTCTCGGTAAAAGGCTTTGGTGAGGCGGAATTTTGGTTCTCGCTGATTAAAGTCGTCACCGTGGTGATTTTTATTGTCACCGGTGTGTTGATGATTTTTGGCATCTTAAGCGGCACGCACAGCGTTGGTTTTGAAAACTTCACTATGGGCGACGGTCCTTTTGTCGGTGGTTTCCCCGCCATGCTCGGGGTGGCGATGATTGCCGGGTTCTCATTCCAAGGCACTGAATTAGTTGGTATTGCCGCTGGCGAATCAGAAAACCCGCAAAAAAACATTCCGCGTGCGATCAAGCAAGTGTTTTGGCGCATTCTGTTGTTTTATGTATTGGCGATTTTCGTCATCGGCATGTTGATTCCCTACACTGATCCGAATTTGCTTAAAAGCGATTTGGCCAATGTTGGCGTTAGCCCATTTACCTTGGTGTTTCAAAATGCCGGCATTGCCTTTGCTGCTAGCGTGATGAATGCGGTGATTTTAACGGCGATTTTATCGGCCGGTAACTCAGGCATGTATGCCTCAAGCCGCATGTTGTATTCATTGGCTTCGGAAGGCAAAGCGCCAAAAATGTTCGCTAAATTGTCGAGCAATGGCGTGCCACGCAATGCTTTATACGCGACGACTTTGGTGGCCATGTTGTGCTTTTTTGCCTCGGTATTCGGTGAAAAAACCGTGTATTTATGGCTATTGAGCACCTCAGGGATGACCGGCTTTATTGCTTGGCTCGGGATTGCGATTTGCCATTATCGCTTCCGTAAAGCGTATATCTTGCAAGGCCGTGACATCAACGATTTGCCATATCGCTCGAAGTTTTACCCCTTTGGCCCGATGTTTGCTTTTGCCTTGTGTATGGTGATTATGCTCGGTCAAAACTACCAAGCCTTTATGGCCGGCACCATTGATTGGGGTAGTGTAGTTGCTACTTATATCGGTATTCCACTGTTTTTGTTGATTTGGCTTAGCTATCGCTACAAAAACAAAACGCAATTTATCACGTATGAAAAAATGGATTTAGACAGCCAGCGCGATTAATCTCGCCAGCAAATGCAGAAATAGCCCCGCAGCGTCGGGGCTTTTTTTTTGCAGAAAAAACAAGGCGCAATATCTGAATCATGTGGGTATGGGTATTGCCTGTAACGGTATGTAGCTTGTGGGCTGCAATTAAATACGTTGTCTTTGTGTGGTGGAATAAGCTCTGCGCATTCCACCGGATCGTTGTGGCCTAGGTGGAATGCACTTCGTTTATTTCACCCTACCGCTGTGCGTAAATTTTTGCACACGAAAGGGAATGGGGCTGCTAATTTTATCGCGACTGATTCAAATTGGCGGTTATGCCTAAAGGCTAACCCGCCCGATGATGGTGGTGTATTTGCTTGCAGCCCCTGATCTAAAAAGCCCCGCCAGCCATACCCAACAACTATCGGCAATGTTCAGATTTGGTGTTGATGCTGTGCCGCGCTCGTCGGTCTGGGGCTTAAAAACCCGTTTAAGCGCACCGAGTGAGGAGAGAGACAAACGGTTTTATCGTTTGGCTCACGACAATCGAGGGCACAGCGGAGCTGGGCGCGCTCGGGTTGAAAGATCAAGGACATAGGTAACACTTTAATTCAACGACATGGGTGACACTTTTAGCGTTAAATAATCGTTTTTGGTCCCTTTCACTTCTCGCTCGTCCAACGAGCCTAGTCGAATCGGACCAAAATAAACGTCCCAAATACCCTCACCGACCAACTCCAAACCGACCCATTCGCCACGCAATAAATAGCCAATGTAAACTCGTAAACTACGCCAATAAATCAGTCCACTTTGACAGACTCGTCCACGCTCAAAGTAGTCAGGGTAAACCAACTCTGGCAGCGACTCTGGATAGCGGCGCGATGAGCTCTGATACACCGATTTAGGCACACACTGCCCCAAACTCTCATGCAAACGATCCTCGTTATAGTGGCGCAAGAACTCATCCAAAATCACTTGTTGCTGCGTTAAGTCGGCCGCACCGGGCTGACCAATGCGTAATTTCAACGTCCGATGCATCCGTTCATGTCGACCATTTTGCTGTGGTTGCCCTGGCGTAATTCGCTCTGGAATAATCCCTAGCCGAATCCACCAAATCGATAGTTTCGATAACCCTCCGACACCCACACTGGCAAATGGTGTGCCGTTGTCGCTCCTAATCCGCTCCGGCAAACCATATTGGCGAAACAATTGCTCAAACACCGCCTTGGCCTCTGCCCCTGTCGTACCGCTAAACCCTTGGCAACTCAGCAAATAACGACTGGCGTGATCCATGATCGTTAACGGATAGCACCACTGCCCATTACCTAACTTGAACTGCCCTTTGTAATCCACACTCCACAGCTGATTGACCTGTGTTGCTGTCTTGAGCGGTTGAATCGAACGCAGCGTGCGATTAATCCGCCTTCGACTTTTTACGCAACCCGCCGCTTTCAAAATATTGTAAATCGTCGTTTGCGACGGAATCAGCGACTCGATAAATCGCGCAGCCAGCAGCGGCTGGATTTTCTTTGGCCCCAGCACATCGCCCTTGTGATTACGCAATTCCAGTATCGCCTGCCGCACGACATAGGGGGTGACAGCCGAATCATGCGGACGACGACTTTGCGCTTGCAAACCTTCGAGCCCCATCGCGTGATAACGCCGTACCCATTTGTAACCCGTCTTGCGGCTAATCCCATACAGAGCACACAAGGCCTTGAACGCCAGCTCGCCACGCAAGTAATCGGCGATAAATTTTACTTTTTCGTCCATCGGTTTCACCTCATTCCACGGCATAGCGTGCTCCGGTTGCGCGTATCACAAACCAGAGAAGTGTTACCTATGTCTTTGAACTAATGTGTTACCTATGAGTGTGAACCATACCGGTCGCCTTTCTTTTCCCCCATTTTCTTTGGCGAGTCAAAGAAAATGGGGTCCCCGTCGCGGACTGCGACTGTAAAACAATGTGCCGCAGGCACTTAAAATCATCAACACGTAATCTGAACATTACCTAACTATCCCTCACATCGTCGAGGTCACCGCCTCATCCACACCTTGCGCGCAGGCGGGTTGCTGCAAAGCGCCAGTCGCCTGCAAGCTGTCATGTTTAGCGCGGATCATGGCTTCGACTTCTTTATTGAGGCTGCGTCGGTCTCGTCCTTCGGGCTTTAATGGCGCTAGAAAATGGAGTTCGATACAGAGGTGCTGCGCGCCGGTGATTTGCCACAGCGAGTCGGCGATGCTCATGTCGTCGATATACGCCGCATCGCTGACGTATTGGCCGGCGGCGTTGGTGTAGCGCAGGTAGATCGGTTGGATGGTAGCGTTGGTTTCAAAAGCGCTTTGGATGAGCGAGGCTTTGAATGGGCGGATTGCTTGGCCGTCGCTGGTGGTGCCTTCGGGGAAAAAAGCGATGCATTCTTGATTATTGAGCGCGGTGCTGATGCTGGCGTTGACGCGTTGCGTGTCGCGGGTTTTGCTGCGATCAATAAACACCGTGCCAGCGCCTTGGCACAACATGCCGATGACTGGCCAAGTTTGTACGTCGGCGCGGGCGACAAAGCGGGCGACGGTAATGCTATTGATGGCAAAAATATCAAACCATGAAATGTGATTGGCCAGCAGTAGATGATTAGCCGGGTGTAGCGGGGTGGCTTGGCCAAAGACTTTGATGGTGAAGCCGAGTTTTTGCGCTAATTGTTGCGACCAAACTTGGGTTTTATTCAGCCGCGCCGCGTGATTGAGCCGAGGAAACTGAAAGCGCACCAGCAGCATGCCGTAAATCACATGCCGGACAAATTGCTGCAATCGATGGATTCTCAACCAAGTTCTCATCACGACTTACCCTTGTTCAATTGGCGTGGCATTGGTGTTTGCGGCGCGTATTGCTTACGCGGGCATCAACATACACCAACTGCGTGAGATTCAGTATTGTGCTGGGGAGTAAAGCGGATTTATCTGATTTTGTGTATGGTTTTGGCTGCGGTTTAGCGATAGCAAGCGCCGCAAGCTACGCCCCACGCTGCGGTGGGGCGTGCGGATTTTTATAGCTCGCCAGAGCGATCGCGCCCGCGTAAACCGGGGGCGGTGTCGCCAGTGAGGCCTTTAGAAAAAGCGATGACTTTAAAAATCTCGCCCATTTCGGCATGGGTGGTGAGTTTTTGAATCGCTGCGACGCTTTTCATATAGTCGATGCTGGTGGTGGGCAGTTGTTGGGCGAAGTCGAGAATGCCTGCGTCGAGCAAATAGCTAGCCTGAGTGGTATAGCCCTCTAGGCTAAGCCCGCTAGCATCTGCAGCGGTATACATAGCAGTAAAATCAATATGACAGGTAATGTCGGTGAGGCCAGGGTAAAAGAACGGGTCGTGAATGGTGTGGTGGCGATAATGGCCAATCAGCGTGCCCATACTGCGTTCTGGATGGTAATACTCGCGCTGCGGGAACCCATAATCAATCAATATGATCATACCGCGCTGTAAGCTTTGCCCGAGTGCGGCGATAAAGCCTTGCGCTTCGAGGTGAATTTCGCTGGTGTAGTTGGCAATGGTGGGCAAAGGCTCGCAAGCGGCGGCCAGCTGCGCGGATTGAATCGGCCGATTTTGCATGGCAAAGCCTTGCTCGCCGAGGATGACGCCGCGTTGTTGCCATTGCCCATCGGCCAGTTGCACTAGCTCGCATGGCATGGCGTCGAGCACCTCATTGCCGATCATCACGCCAACAAAATCCTCGGGCAGCGCATCAAGCCACTGCACGCGATCGATTAAATGTGGTACTAAAGTAAGCAAAGTTTGACGCTGACGCTCGCGTAATTGGCCAGAAAGCTCCAAGATGGCATAGTGTACGGGTAAGGCGTTGCGGCGCTCGAGTTCTTGCAAAATTTGGCCGGCCAGTTGGCCGGTGCCAGCGCCGACTTCCAAAATACTGGCGGACTCTTGGCCGAGTTCATCGAGCACATGCGCCAAAGTCGCCGCCACCGTGGCGCCAAAAAAAGGCGAAATTTCCGGTGCGGTGACAAAGTCGCCGGCGCCACCAAATTTGGTCGCGCCGCCGCTGTAATAACCCAGCGCCGGGGTGTACATCGCCAAGCGCATAAAGTCGGCAAAAGAAATCCAGCCGCCGTGGGCGTTAATCGCTTCGGCAATATGCTGACACAAGGCTTGGCTGGCTTCGAGCGCGTCGCTCGATGGCACGGGTAATTGCAATTGATTCATGGCGAAGTCGATCAAATAGAAAGGTGTCGCCAATTTTAGCATTGTTGCTGCATGGCGTACCGAGGCAATCGTCGGCACGAAACAGCGCTAGTGTGGGCATGAATGGCCGTTAATAAAAGCATAAGCACATGGAGAAAAATTTAAACCGTGATGACTGATCACTGCGTAGATGTATTGATTATTGGTGGCGGCGTTGGCGGGCTAACGTTGGCGCAATGGCTCACTGGGCTGGGGCGCAGTTGGCGCATTGTTGAGCGCGAAGCTTATTTGGGCGGCCCCTTGGCGCACAGCCAATATGTTTTGAAATGGATTCCGGGCTGGCCCGCAGTGTCGGGGCGCGACTATATGGCCGCCATTGTGGCGGGGATTGAGACGGCGCATTGCGAGCTTGCTTGTGAATTAACGCAGATTCAGCGAAATCAGATTGATCCAGCTTGGCGCTGTCAGCTCAGTAATGGGCGCGCTATGGTGGCCAAAAAGCTGGTGTTTGCCTGTGGCGCAGCGCCGGTTTCGCCGTTTGCTCCGGCTGAGCGGGTGATTGTTGGGCCGGGATTACAAAAAATTGCCCATCTACAAACCGGAGATCGGGTGTTGGTGTTAGGCGGTGGCGATAATGCCGCAGAGCACGCGCTGATATTGCAAGAGATGGGCTGCTCGGTGGTGATGCTGGTACGGCACGCATTACGCGCATCGTCGGTATTAGCGCAGCAATTGCGCGCCTCGCAGATTGATTTTCGAGTGTATGGCGATGCTTTGCCTTTGAATGTCAGCGCCAGCGGGATCGAATTATTCGGCGAGTCTTACGATTATGCCGCGGTGTATTATGGCTATCAGCCATCAACAGTCGTCACGGACTTTCCGGTGTTGTATGGGCCAGAGCAGCAAATCAGCCGCGATGTGTTTATTCTGGGCGATATGACTGGCCCAACTTATCCCAATATTTTACTCACCCAAGGGCAAGCCGCAGTGGTGGCCAAGCAAATCGATCACGCGTTATCGGGCGACTGAAGGCGCAGTAGACATTGCACCGATTTAGTCTTGGTTAGCTGTGCTTGAGTTGTTTTTTATAGGTATATTTATGTAGGCCTTGCATCATAAAGTCTGTATTAATATACCCATCTCATTGATTAAAAAACTTTTGACGCAGAGACGCAGAGAAAAGCAAAAACAGTTATTTCAGATGACCTCGGTTTAAAAATCCGTTGCATTGACTCGTTATTTCTTGGCATCTTTGCGTTAGGTTTTGATTTTTAAAGCTGTATTGGTATGAAGATATCTCGCTTTATTTTTTGATAGGCCCTTGGTTAAAGCGTGCCAGATGGCGTTTGCTGGCGAAGACAATACCAGCTCCTCGTTGGCCAACAGCGTTCACGCATCATGCTCAGTGGCAACAACACTATCCGAATCACAGCCTAGCCCAGCCGCAATTGAGCGCTGCGCCCAGCGGCTAATGCGTCGATTAAGCCAAGGCCAATTGATTGGTAAATAGCGAGCGGGTTCCAGTAGCATGCCGCACCAATACCGATTTTGCCCCTCATCCCAAACCAAAGCCACACACCGCCCGCGCCGTTTGCGACTAATCAACACCCCCACCGGACAAGGCTCCGCCGCACAACACACCCCGCAACCATTACACACCGCACCCATAGTGGGTTTGGCGGGAGCGAGTGGGTGGAGGTGGATGGTTTGCATGGCGATATGGAAATTCACTGATGGATAATTACTTAAGTTAACTTCGTTAACTTAAGTAATTATCTGATTTTAGTAATTAGATCGGGCGAGAAATTCAGGCTTGGTTGGTATAAAAAAACTGCCACATATGAACTGCACCCCAAAAATATGGACGGGTGTCCAATTTTGGGGGTGCAGTTCACATATAGGGCGGTTTTTTGAGCGGTATTGAGTGTTAATTAATATTGTAGTTGTAATTAAAGGATGTTTTCTTGGCTGCTTGGCCGCCCCCTGCTGGGGTGTCTACGGTAATTGTCAAGACCCCTGTGCTGGCTGCTGGGCAAGGCGTTGCTGCGGCACCAAACTGGAACTGGAATTGGAATAGTGTTTGGTTCAGAACTTGCGCACCAACAAGCGGAGTTGCAGAGCCGATTGTTTGGCTTGCTCCTGTAACAACCGAACCTGTTCCGTTGGTGCTTGCAACACTAATTTTGGTTCCTGCTGGCAGAATGTTGCCTTTTATATCGGGTATGTAAGCAGTGAAATCACGCAATGTACCGCAGGTGCCCACGAGTGATGTGGGTAATGCAGGTGTAATTAATGGGGTTTTAGGATCGTCACTGGAGAAAATAAATGTTGCTTGTTGGAAAATATTAAGCGTTCTGTTGGTTGAGCATTTGGCAAATCCAGTTGCGCACAATGTACCGCTATAAAGCCCATCGGGGCCGTTATACTTACCGTCGCTGTTAAAGTCGATCAGATGATCGACGCCTTGATCATAAAAACCATTTTCATTTGTATCGTTGAAAGCTTCGCCAATGTCACTGCCTACGCCGATACAACCACTACCCGCTTTGGTGGTACACGTTTTATCAATTGGCTCACCGCCACCGCCGCCGCCGACATTACCGTTAATGTCGACGAGTTCGCTATTCTGATCAGCAATAATATTATTATTTTTATCAACAAAGCTTTCTTCACCAAGGGCATAAGCCAGTACATGAACTCGACCATTGCTTGGGCGTGGGTTTTGCGAAGTTAAAGTGATTTGGCAGCTGCTATCCACCGTAGTGCAACTACCTTGGGTTCCCGTGCCAATACGGCCACCGTCGGTAATAAAGTTAATCGCGGTGCCATCGGGTACTGGGTTATTAAAGTGGTCGGCAAAGCGCATGGTAATTTTGGCTTCGGTGCCATCATAGTTCCAGCCATTGATATTGTATTTATCCGCAGCCAATGAAGTCGAATCTTGGTCAGGGAAGCCAGAACTAATCGCCAGTTTTCGAGAAGTACTGCTTAATGCTCCAGATGCGGCAGTCACGAGGATTGAGGCTGGTTGATTGCCAGAAATCACCGTGGCATTTGCAACGCCATTGTTATCGGTGGTTACGGTGACTTTACCTGATACCGCATTGAGTAAAGTAACGCCACCGACGGCTGTGTTTAAGCTAAAAGTGACCGCTTGACCGGGAATTGGCGCGCCGGTGGCATCCACCACTTTGAATTGTACTTGGGCAGTATCAGGGCGGGTTGCGCTGGCATAGCCTTTGAGGGTGATTACGCCATCGGTCGGGGTAATTGCATTAAATGAGAGTGAGGCAGCGGTGGGCGGCGCAATGGTAACTTGAACGTTTTGGCTTTGTCCGTTCGATAGTGTTGCAGTAATCGTGTCGGTGTTGGCGCAGCCTTTATCGGTAAATGAAGCAATCGCTTTACCGCTGGCATTGGTGAGCGCTGTTGCGTCGATGGTGGCTTTGCCGGCTTGCGCGCATTGTGATGAAAAATTAACGGTTTGTCCGGAAATTGGCTTGCCATTGGCGCTGACCTGCACTTCTACGCTGGTATTGGCATTGGCACTGATACTGGCTAAGCCTGCTTGCATGCTATCAATTTTTAATGTGGAAGAGCCAATTTGATACGCCATCGAATTGGTAATGGTTTGATCGGTGCCGCTAGCGTCTTTATATTTGGCGCTGGCAATGAGTTCACCCACTTTGCCACTAGCGCTGATATTGGCCACACTGAGTGTGGTCGTCATTTGACCAGCGGAGTTAGTTAGACCGGCATTCGGGCTTAGTAAACCTAATGTTGTATCGGTTGTAAAATTCACTACCGCGCCAGCAATCGGGCTGTTATTGGCATCGACGACCAACGCAGTGACTTGAATGGTTTCGCCAAGGGCAAGGCTGGCTTGCGTTGGTGTCAGAACGATTTTAGCAACCGCAGGAATTGGCGTTGGCGTTGCGCCACCTCCGCCGCTGCCACCACCACTACCTCCCGCAATCAGATCGGCACCGCCAGGGCCGCCGCCGCCGCAGGCGGTGAGTGTGCTGGCGATTGCGCCGACAATGGCCAGATGAATAAGGGCTTTGCGAGGGGTTGAGTGCATTTTGTCTTGCCTTTTACGATTTATTTACAAGCAAATCAGTGTTTTCTTTCTACTGATTTTTTAATTTATGTATTTTAAGCAAGATATGCTGTTTGAATGTTGCTTTTCGCTTACTTTTACTAAAAGTGACACCTATTTGTCATGCGGGTTTGGCTGCCGATTGCGGTATGAGATTGCGGTGAAAAATCAAACGCTCAGCAGCGTGTTGTTGTTGGCAAATGGCTTTGTGCGTACGAGTAGGGGTTTTTCAGGTAAAATCACTGCCAATTCAATTACCTATAGCGGGGCGTCCTTTGGGCGTCCCGTATTTATTCTATGAACGCAATGACCGAACAGCCGCAAGAGAAACCGCAACTGACCGAGGCGGAACAAAAGCAGAAATATAATTTCAATAAGTTGGTGAAACGCTTGCGCCATAACGTGGGCGACGCGATTAACGATTTTAATATGATCGAAGATGGCGATCGGGTGATGGTGTGTTTGTCAGGCGGCAAAGACAGTTACACCATGCTGGATATTTTGCTGAGTTTGCAAAAATCAGCGCCGATTAATTTTTCGATTGTTGCGGTGAATTTGGACCAAAAACAACCAGGTTTTCCTGAGCATATTTTGCCAACGTATCTGGCCGAAATCGGCGTTGAACACCGAATTATCGAAGAAGATACTTATTCGATTGTGACGCGAGTGATCGAAGAGGGCAAAACCACCTGTGGTTTGTGCAGCCGTTTGCGTCGTGGCATTTTGTACCGCGTGGCGGATGAATTGGGCGCGACCAAGATTGCGTTGGGTCATCATCGGGATGACATTTTAGAAACGCTGTTTTTGAATATGTTTTACGGTGGCAAGCTCAAAGGCATGCCACCCAAATTGGTATCGGACGATGGCAAACATATGGTGATTCGCCCGTTGGCGTATTGCCGTGAAAAAGACATTGAAAAATACAGCGCCGCGCGTGAATTTCCGATTATTCCGTGTAATTTATGCGGCTCGCAGCCCAATTTACAGCGCCAAGTGATTGGCGATATGTTGCGTGATTGGGATAAACGTTTCCCTGGTCGTTTGGAAACGATGTTTACCGCGATGTGTAATGTGGTGCCATCACATTTGGCTGATCCAAAACGCTATGATTTCGTGAACGCTAAGGCCGATGGCACACCACGCGCCGATGGTGATAAAGCGTTTGATCGTGAAACGTTTAGCGATCCGAGCCGGATTTCGATTTTGTCGAGCAAGCCTGCGGCGAGCGCGTGTGGAGATGCGTCATGATGTTATCTCGCACGCGGCGTCGCCCGAGAAATTTTGATGATGAGCTGATGATCGATGTCTCAGAGGAGGGCGGTGTTCGTAAGCTGCACTTTGGTAGTGATGACACGCAAAGCGCCATGAAGATCAATGCGCCCAATGAATTGCTACTGGCGTATTCGCGGTGTGTTTTTGCCAGCTTATTGTTTTTAGAACCGCCGCAAAAAATGTTGTTGATTGGTTTGGGCGGCGGCTCGATTGCCAAATGGGTGCATGAGTATTTGCCGACGACGCATTTGACGTGCGTTGAGCTATTTCAGCAGGTGGTGAATGTGGCGCGCTCGATGTTTTTTTTGCCACCAGATGATGAGCGTTTGGAGGTGATTACCGGCGATGGCGCGGCGCATGTTTACAATATGGCCGACGAATCGGTCGATATGATTATGATGGACGCATATTCGGCAACCGGCATTGCTGCGCCATTGGCGAGTACCGACTTTTTTACCGCGTGCAAACATAAGCTGACCGATGATGGCGTTTTGGCGGTGAATTTATGGAGTATTGATCGCCGGTTCGAGCAGTATTGTGAGCAATTGGCGAGCGTATTTGATGGCCGTTTAATTTGTTTGCCAGCAAGACAAAAAGGCAATGTCATCGCTTTTGCTTTTATGCGTGGACAAAACAATCCGCAGTGGGAGCGATTAGCCGATAAAGCCAAAAAACTCGAAGCTGAGTATGGTCTTGAATTTAATGAATTTGTCAGTGATTTAGCGCGAATGAATCCACATAACGATCGACGTTTGTTTCTCTGATTAGGGCGGGGAATGGGGAATGGGGAGTAGGGAGTCAAAGCGGTGCGATATGGTGTTTTGACTACACCCCAATCCCGACTCCCGACTCCCCATACGAATAAAGGTTTTCAAGTGCTCGCGAATGTGAAAAAATCAGGGTAATCAACGAAATCTTAAATAGGTCGTACTTATGCTCGATCGTGATGGCTATCGGCCAAACGTCGGCATCATTATCATTAATCAACAGAACCAAGTGTTTTGGGGGAAACGCGTGCGAGAGCATTCGTGGCAGTTTCCGCAAGGCGGCATTAAGCAGGGGGAAACTCCTGAGCAGGCGATGTTTCGAGAGCTGGCCGAAGAAGTTGGTCTGCTGCCGGAACATGTAGAAATTGTGGGCCGCACGCGGGACTGGATGAAATATGATGTGCCGACCAATTGGGTGCGCCGTGAATGGCGCGGTACTTATAGAGGACAAAAACAAATTTGGTTTATGCTCAGGCTAGTCGGGAAAGATTCTGACGTTTGCTTGCGTAAAACCACGCATCCCGAGTTTGATGCATGGCGCTGGAATGAATATTGGTCGCCGCTTGAGGCAGTGATTGATTTCAAACGTGGCGTATATGAAGCAGCTTTGGGTGAGTTAGCGCGATTGATTGGTCAACATCCGCCTTCAGTCGTCAACTAAAACAGCATTAGAACGGGCGGCTTGGGTCGCCCGTTTTTTTATTTGGATCTTATGTCCGATTTCAATCGCTCATCGAGTGAGCATCTATGGCAATCGCTATCCCTATTTAATATTTTCCGGCTATTAATCGTGATCGGCTTGATGGTGGGGGCGTTTTTACTCACCGGTGAGAGCTTGTTAGAGCGCGATCATTTTTGGGTGGTGATTTGGATTTTAGGGTGTTACACCCTGTGCGGGATTATTTTTGCCTTTGGCATTGCCAAAAAATGGCCGCGTTTTGACGTGCAATTGTCGATTCATGTGTTGATTGATGTGATTTTTATTGTGGCGTTGATGCATCTCGGTGGCGGGATTAAAAGCGGATTTGGGATTTTATTATTGCCGTATTTAGCTGGCGCCGGTTTGATTGCCCGTGGGCGAATGACGATCTTTCATGCGGCGATTGCCAGCATTGCTTTACTGGCTGAAATGCTGTGGAGCGCGATTCACGGTGATTTAGAGTCAACGATACCAATGTCGACGGTATTTCTCTGTATCGCTTCATTTGCGGTGGCTTGGCTAGCATACCGCCTCTCTCGGTATGCCGAAGAAAACCGCGAATTAGCGGAGCGACGTAGTGTCGATATTGCAAATTTAGGTCAGCTCAATACGCGGATTTTACAAGACGTGTCTGACGGTGTGCTGGTGGTGGATAGCCGTAATTTAATTCAGCAATTTAATGAGCAAGCCGTTCGAGTCACCGGGGTTCGTACTGATTTAGGTAGCCCATTGGCGGCGGATTTTCCTGAATTGGCGGCGCCGTTACACCGCTGGCGCGAGTTTCCAGAGCTGGGCAGTAGTGAATTAGTGCAAACGGCGGGTGGGCGCAATACTTTACGAGCGCGTTTTGTGTCTTTAACGCATGATTCGAGCGGGAATGTGCTGATTTATCTCGAAGATATGGCGCGCTTACGCCGAGAATCACAGCAATTAAAACTCGCAGCGCTGGGGCGTTTAACCGCCAATCTGGCGCATGAGATTCGCAATCCTTTAGGTGCAATTAGCCATGCGGCTGAGCTGATGCGTGAAGAAGCGAATGATGATCCCTTATTGCAAAAATTGACGCGAATTATTAACGACAATAGCCAACGCCTTGAGCGAATGGTGAAAGACGTTTTAGAGCTTAATCGTCGTGATCGTGTTGAGCGTATCGATATTCACTTGGCCGATTGGCTGGCCAATTTTGTCGATGAATTTCGCCAGCAAGAAAAAATACCGGTGCAGCTCGCTATTATTTGCCCGCCGGATGCGACGGTACGGTTTGATGTGGGGCATTTGCATCAAGTGCTATGGAATTTATCGCGCAATGGTTGGCGCTATTGCTTAAAGCAAGATCATAGTCTGCGTTTTACCGTGAGTGAATTTCGCTCTGGCTGGATGCTCAGTGTCATTAACGATGGACCTAGGGTACCGAGCGACGCGCAGAGCCAGCTGTTTGAGCCTTTTTTTACCACTGAAAGTAAAGGCACCGGTTTAGGTTTGTATATTGCGCGGGAGATTTGCGCCGCCAATGCCGCTTTACTGGAGTATCAATCCCCGCCTGAGAGCGGCGCTTGTTTTCGAATTTTATTTGGATATACCGATGGCGAAAAAATCTAAAGTATTACCCCGAGTTTTGGTGGTGGATGATGAGCCTGATTTGGCCGATTTACTCGAATTAACTTTGCTCAAAATGGGGCTGGCGGTTGAAACCGCCAATGGGGTGATTGCCGCGAAAGCTTTGATTGATAAGCAGCATTTTGATTTGTGTTTAACCGATATGCGTATGCCCGATGGTGAGGGCTTGGATCTAGTTCGGTATATCCAAAGTAAAGGTTTAGATTTACCGATTGCGGTGATTACGGCATATGGCAATACCGAGAATGCCGTAGCGGCACTAAAAGCGGGCGCGTTTGATTATCTGGCCAAGCCCGTGGCGTTGGAGCAATTGCGGGCTTTAGTCAAATCGGCACTGAAAATTGAAGCTACGCCAGCGGTAAAAGCCGCGCGACGAGATCGTCCGTTGTTGGGCGATTCGCCAGCTTTGCAACACGCTTTGGTGTTAATTGAAAAACTAGCGCGCAATCAAGCGCCTGTGTATGTCACCGGAGAATCGGGCTCGGGTAAAGAGCGGGCGGCGCGAACGATTCATAGCTGTTCTAGCCGTGCGGATCAGCCATTTATTGCGGTGAACTGTGGTGCGATTCCAGAAAACTTAATGGAAAGTGAGTTTTTTGGTTACCGCAAAGGGGCATTTACCGGCGCGCAAGAAGATCGCGAAGGTTTTTTTCAAGCCGCGCATGGCGGTACGCTATTTTTGGATGAAGTTGCCGATTTGCCCTTGCTGATGCAAGTTAAATTGCTGCGCGCCATTCAAGAGCGCAAAGTACGCAAAGTGGGCGGCGTGCAAGAAGAAGACGTGGATGTGCGGATTATTTCGGCAACGCATCAAAATCTATCCCGCTGCGTTGAGGCTGGGCGTTTTCGACAAGATTTGTATTATCGATTGAATGTGATCGAGCTGAAAATGCCGGCGCTGCGCGAAATGGGCAACGATGTACTATTAATCGCTCAGTTTTTGGTCGAAGACATCGCCGCGCGACATGGTATGCCGGTATTGGCTTTTACCGCGGCTGCTAAAGATGCGTTATGTCGTTATGATTTTCCTGGCAATGTGCGTGAATTAGAAAACCTACTTGAGCGCGCAATGGCTTTGGCCGATGGCCAGCAGATCGATATTGATGATCTGCAATTGCAGCATGCCTCTGGTGACAAAGCCGAAGCGGTTGCGGCCAATTTAGGCGACACCTATCCATTGCAAGATTATCTGGACCGAGTCGAAAAAGTCGCCATTATCGCCGCTTTGGATAAAACCGGCTTTAATCGAACGCAGGCCGCTAAACTACTCGGTGTGACCTTTCGTAGTTTGCGCTATCGCTTAGAAAGATTGGGAATTACGCAAGATGAGTAAGTCGCTTGAGCAGCTTGAATCCGCAACAATCAAATCGAGTGAGCCAATGCTGCAATTTGAAATTGATGAATTGGGCTGGTGCAATGCGGCTAAGCGGATCCCTAGCCCCAATTGTGATGCTCGCCCAGCAGGGCAAGCACCCGATATGCTGGTGATTCACAATATTCATTTGCCACCGCAACCTGCTGGCGCGCTTGAATTTACTGGTTCGGATATTGAGCGGCTATTTACCAATACGCTGGAGGTGGCGGATCACGCTTGTTATGCTGAGTTGGCGCAATTGCGGGTGTCGGCGCATTTTTTGATTCGCCGCAGCGGTGAAATCTTGCAATTTGTACCGTGCGAGCTGCGCGCTTGGCATGCGGGCGTTTCACGCTGGCAAGCGCGTGAGCGTTGTAATGATTTTTCGATTGGCATTGAAATGGAAGGCTCAGATTTTGTGCCCTTTATGCCGGCGCAATATACAGCGTTAAATTCTCTAGCTGCAGCATTGCAGCGCCGCTACCCGCTGGCTTTTTTACTCGGGCATAGCGAGATTGCACCGGAAAGAAAAACCGATCCCGGGCCTTATTTTAACTGGAATGCGCTTGCAGCGCCGATTTTGGAATTACGCCAAACTGGCAACATCAGCCAAAGCTAATATTTCTGCTGCGTTGCCGCAACGATTGTCGTTTATTCATGCCCCTGCAGTGTATCGCAGGACTATAATCCGCAACCTCTACTTGGTTTGATAGAAATATACATGTCGACTTCTCAAGCGCAGGATCCAAAAAAGCTGGCTGGACTGATCGTTGGTGCGATTGGTGTGGTCTATGGCGATATTGGTACTAGCCCGCTGTACACTCTGAAAGAATGTTTTAACGGCCATGTGGCCCTTGATTTAAATCCAGCGAATATTTTAGGGGTTTTATCGCTGATTTTTTGGAGCCTGATGATCGTCGTTTCGACGAAATACATCATGTTCATTATGCGCGCAGATAATCGCGGCGAAGGCGGCATTTTGGCCTTGATGGCCTTGGCCGCGCGTAATGCCACACCTGGTTCTCGCAAGGCCATGTGGATTACCATTATTGGTCTATTTGGCGCAGCCTTGTTTTATGGCGACTCGATCATTACCCCGGCGATTTCTGTGCTTTCGGCATTAGAGGGGATTAGCATTGTTTCGCATACCTTTGATCCCTACATTATTCCAATTGCTATTGCGGTGATGGTGGCGCTGTTTTGGATTCAAGCGCGCGGTACGGCCAGTATGGGCAAGTTATTTGGCCCGATTACCATTGCTTGGTTTTTGGCATTGGCGGGCTTAGGCATTGCACAAATTATTCAAGCGCCTGAAGTTTTAAAAGCGCTTAACCCTTTGTATGCGATTGAGTTTTTTATCGGCAGTCCAAAAATTGCCTTTATTTTACTCGGTGCGGTGGTGTTGGCTTTAACCGGTGCTGAGGCTTTATATGCCGATATGGGGCACTTTGGTCGTCCGGCGATTCGCTATGCGTGGTTTGGCTTGGTATTGCCTGCTTTGATGCTTAATTATCTCGGCCAGGGCGCGCTATTGTTGACCACCCCCGAAGCGATTAAAAATCCATTTTATATGATGGCACCGGGATGGATGGTCATGCCGCTGGTGGTATTGGCCACTTGTGCGTCGATTATTGCTTCGCAAGCGGTGATTTCTGGGGCGTATTCGGTCACTAGCCAAGCGATTCAGCTCGGCTTTGTGCCGAGGATGGATATCCAGCATACGTCTGAGCGTGAAATTGGTCAGATTTATATGCCGGGGATTAATTGGTTTTTATTGGCCTCGGTGATTTTATTGGTCATTGGTTTTAAAACATCGAGTAATTTGGCGGCCGCGTATGGTTTTGCGGTGACCTGCACCATGGTGATGACCACTTTGTTGGCGTTTATGGTCTTGGGACGTGGTTTGGCCGGTTGGAAAAAGTACGGCTTATATGCCATGTTGAGCTTATTTTTAGTCGTTGATTTGGCGTTGTTTGCTTCAAACTCGCTCAAAATCCATGAGGGTGGCTGGTTCCCATTGGTGATTGGTTTAGTGGCCTTTATCTTGATGACGACTTGGAAACGCGGTCGTAAGATGCTTTCGGCGAAATTGCTTGAAGGTGAAATGCCATTAACTGGCTTTGTGGAAAGCCTTGAAGCGCATCCGCCGCAGCGCGTGGAAGGGATTTCAATCTTTATGACCGCCAATACCGATACGGTGCCGCATGCTTTATTACATAATTTAAAACACAATAAAGTGCTGCATGAGCAAGTGGTGTTTTTGACGGTGCAAACCAATGATATTCCCTATGTGCCACTGAAAGAGCGCGTCACAGTGCGGCGATTGGGGGAAAGTTTTTACCAAATTGTGGCGACGTTTGGCTTTAAAGAAGAACCCAATATTCCTGCTGTTTTGTTGCAAGTGACCCAGTTGCAGCCGGAGTTGGTATTTGATGAAATGAATACCTCGTTCTTCTTGTCGCGTGAAACGATTGTTGAGGCGAAATATCCATCAATGAGCTGGTGGCGTCGCCGCTTGTTTAGCTTGATGAGTCGCAATGCAACGCGGGTAACGAACTTCTTTAAAATCCCACCGAACCGTGTGGTTGAAATGGGGATGCAGGTAGAGCTATAGGTATATTGCTCCAAGCATTATGAATTAAGGTTTATCGACCTATACATCAACGCAGCCTACGGGCTGCGTTTTTTTATAACTGTTTCAGTTGCGTAATGCAGCGATCGGCTGCGGGATGATTTTTATTGCCGTGGCGCAACCAGACCGTTTGCATGCCTAATTTTTTGGCAGTAATTAGATTGTCGATGCTGTCTTCAACCATGATGCAATCGCTGGCTTGAAGTTTAAATTGGCGTAGCATTTGATGATAAGCCTTGGGTATTGGCTTAGGGGTAAGGTTAAGCGTATCGATGGCCGCTATACCCATAAAATATCGCTCAATATCGAGTGCCGCGAGCATGGCTCTGGCGTAAGCAATGGGGCCATTGGTAAATAAAATCTTGTTGCCGTTGAGTCGGGCCAGTGTGGATTTAAGCTGTGGCATTGGATGCACTTGGCTCAGTAGTTGCGGCAAGGGGTGGCAAGCAGCTAAAAAATGATGCGGGTTTAGGTGGGGATGGTGGCGAACTAAGCCTAATAAAGTCGCCCCATAGCGCCGCCAATAATCTTGGCGCAGCTGATTGGCCGCCGATTGCTGCAGCTGTAATTCACTTTGTAGCCAAGCGGTCATTGCCGAATCGATAACGGGAAATGCATGCCGACTGGCGTGATGCAGCGTATTGTCGAGATCAAAAATCCAAGTGGGTTGGGGCATAGCAGAGAAAATGGCCGATGAGATCGGCCATTGTGTCGAGTTTATTCAAGATAAACAATGTGTTTAGCTGTAAATATATTGCTCAAGTTGCTCAATGGTGAATTCTTGCTCGGCCATTTTTTCATGCACCAAATCACCGATCGATAACACGCCCAGTACGGTATCGCCGTCCAGTACCGGTAGGTGACGAATACGTTTTTCAGTCATGAGCCCCATACATTCATTGGTAGTGGCATTGGGGGGAACGCACAGTAATTTATGCGTCATGATTTCGGCAACCGGTGTGCCAGATGAGGTTTTTCCCATCAGAACGACTTTGCGCGCGTAATCTCGCTCGGAGAAAATCCCGACGAGTTTGTCGTTTTCCATCACTAAAATGGCACCGATATTGGCATCGGCCATCATTTGTAAGGCTTGATAGACTGTTGCATTTGGAGAGACTGCGATGGTCTCGTGTTTGTTTTTGGCGGCGAGCATTTGACGTGCGGTTGTCATTGTTGGTTTTCCCTTGGCTAAGCAGTGTTTTTACTGTAGCTGACAGGGTTTAACATGCAAGAAAAAAGGGCGACTTCAGTCGCCCTTTTTATCATATTGCTAGCGGTTTATTTCGCGCGAATCATCGTGCCCACGCCTTGCTCGGTCAATACTTCGAGCAGTAAGGCATGTTTAACTCGGCCATCAATAATATGCACTGCATTAACGCCGCTTTTGGCTGCATCCAGTGCCGAAGCAATTTTCGGCAACATGCCGCCAGAGATAGTGCCATCGGCAAATAATTCATCAATCCGGCGTGCCGTGAGTTTGGTTAGCAGTGTGCCTTCTTTATCCAAAACGCCGGGGGTATTGGTCATTAAGATGAGTTTTTCGGCCTTGAGCACTTCCGCCAATTTGCCAGCGACTAGGTCGGCATTGATATTCAGGCTCTCGCCAGTGGCATCAACACCGATTGGCGCAATCACTGGAATAAAGTCGGCGGCGTCTAAATGCAGCACAATCGATGGGTCGATGCTTTGAATTTCGCCCACTTGGCCGATGTCGATATTGTTTTCGCCCATATTGTCTTTGAGCATCATTTTACGCGCGCGGATAAAGTGGCCGTCTTGACCGGTTAAACCGACCGCTTTGCCGCCGTGTTTATTAATCAACGACACGATTTCTTTATTGACGTGACCACCTAAGACCATTTCAACCACATCCATGGTTTCGGCGTCGGTGACGCGCATGCCTTGGATGAATTCGCCTTTTTTACCGATGCGATCGAGTAAATCATTAATTTGTGGGCCACCGCCGTGAACCACTACTGGATTCATGCCCACTAGCTTGAGTAACACCACATCTGATGCAAACCCATCTTTGAGCTCTTCATCAATCATTGCGTTGCCACCGTATTTGATCACGATGGTTTTATCTAAGAAGCGTTGGATATATGGCAGGGCTTCAGAAAGAATTTCAGCTTTGATTTGTGGGGTTATTTCAGGCACGGCGGTCTCCAGGATAGGCGGGACTAAATTGCCGCGATTGTACCGTATTCGTCAGAAATCTGGGGGTGGATTGTGTCGCAAAATAAATAGTAGATGAATCACCTTGAATGATTGACGTTGAAATTGGGAGTGTAGATAATAAATGAACGTTCATTTATTAGCGAAATGTCATGTGCCCCATCAAATGTTGGTCGCGACGGAAAGAAGCGCGGCCACAGGAAATTCTCGAGGCGGCTTTAGCCTTGTTTGTCGAAAAAGGCTATGCCGCCACCAAGATCGAAGACATTGCCCGTGCCGCCGGCGTAACCCGTGGCACGCCTTATTTGTACTTTGCCAATAAAGAAGAAATCTTCAAATCGGTGATTCGTTCCTTGCTGTTACCGCAACTGGCGATTGGTGCAACGCTATTACAAGACTGGCAAGGCAATGCCCGGGATTTGCTGCAAGAGCTATTTCATTTGTGGTGGCGTAATGTTGGCGCTACATCGCTATCGGCATTGCCCAAATTGATGATTGCTGAAGGGGGTAATTTCCCTGAGGTGATGCAGCTTTACAATGAAGAAGTGATTGCGCCGGGACAGGCAATGTTGCGGCATGTGCTAGCGCTGGGCGTGGCACGTGGCGAATTTGTGGTTAACGATATCGACTACGCTGCGCATATTTTATCTAGTCCGATGGTCATGGCCATGCTGCTGCAAAACACCCCTTTATATTGTTTACCCGCTGATTTTTCAGCCCAGCGTTACGTGCAATGCACGGTGGATTTATTTTTAACCGGCCTTCTGGCCCGTCCTATGGATGCCTCTCATGCTTAATAAATGGTCAGTGACACTACTTGCTGCGATGCTAGTTTTAGCCGGTTGTAAATCAGAACAAAAACCGGTCGAAGAAATTCGTCCGGTGCGCACCATGGTGGTGGGTGGGGCCTTACCTGCGGCGGCTGAGGTGTATAGCGGCGAGGTGAAAGCGCAGCATGAAGTCCCGTTGGGATTTCGCATTCCCGGCAAAATAATTTCTCGCGCGGTGAGCGTGGGCGATACGGTGAAAAAAGGTCAGGTGTTAGCGCAACTCGATGCTGGCGATGTGGCGCTCAACGCCACGGCGGCGCGCGCGGCTTTGTCTTCAGCACAGGCGCAGTTAGCGCAAGCCAAGCTCGATTATCAGCGCTCGCAAGATTTGCACGCACAGAATTTTGTTAGCCAGGCCGAGGTGGATAAGCGACAAACGGCACTGATTTCAGCGCAAAAACTTACTGAGCAAGCCAAGGCGCAAGTGGATTTGGCGAATAATCAGGCGAGCTATACCCAGCTCACTGCCGATGGTGATGGCGTGATTACGCAAACCTTGGCCGAACCGGGGGCGGTGGTGGCTGCTGGGCAATCGGTGCTGATGTTGGCTAAAGCTGGGCAGTATGAGGCGGTGATTGATGTGCCAGAAAATCGCGTTCAAGCGTGGCAGCCAGGGCAAAAAGTGGCGGTGCAGCTGTGGGCCGATGCCAACCGTGAATTGGTCGGTACGGTGAGCGAAGTCGCACCCGCGGCCGATAGTAAAACCCGCACGTTTCGAGTTAAGGTCGCGCTACCAGAAAAAAATGCCGCAGCACTGGGTATGACGATACAGGTGAGTCAAGTATTTGCCTCTAAAGAGATACCTAATGAAATATCGGTACCCATGTCGGCGGTGTTTGGTAAAGAGCAAATGATGCGAGTGTGGTTAGTTGATGATAAAAACACCGTGCATAGCCAAGCCATTACCGTGTTGGGTCATCAAGGTCAGCAAGTTCGAATTCAAGGTATTCCAGCCAAATCGATCGTGGTGACTGCTGGGGTGCATTTATTGCGTGAAGGGCAAAAAATCAAAGTCTTGCCATCAACGCAAGGAGCGCAGCAATGAACGAACAACGACAGTCGTTTAATCTATCTGCGTGGGCGCTCACGCATCAGTCTTTAGTGCTGTATCTGATAGTGATCCTTTCTGTAGCTGGTATTCTGGCATATACCCAGCTAGGGCAAAAAGAAGACCCAGAATTTACCTTTAAAGCGATGGTGGTGCGCAGTTTTTGGCCTGGCGCTTCTGCCGCCGAGGTTGAGCAGCAAGTGACGGATAAACTGGAGGAAGCACTGCAAGGTATTCCTGAGGTCGACTTTACCAAGAGCTATTCGCGCTCGGGTGAGGCACTCATTACCGTGATGCTCAAAGAAAGCATTCGTGGCAAAGAAGTCAACGACGTGTGGTATCAAGTCCGTAAGCGCATTAACGACGCCAAGGGCAAAATGCCACCCGGCGTGGTGGGGCCATTTTTTAATGATGAATTTGGTGAAACCTACGGTAGTTTGTACGCCTTTACTCGCGACGGTTTTAGCGATGCGGAGTTAAAAAAATACGTCGAGAATGTTCGAACCGAGTTGCTGCGGATTCCGGACATTAATAAAGCCACGTTAATCGCTCCGCAAGACGAAAAAATCTACGTTGAATATCGCAGCGCCAAGTTGGCCACGCTCGGCATTACCCCCTTGCAAATTAATCAAGTGCTGGCCGCGACCAATACGGTGACGCCGGCAGGGGTGGTTGAAGGGGCTGAGGAGCGAGTGTTTTTACGCGTGAGTGGCGAGTTTGACGCCATCGCCGCGATTAAAGCCACGCCAATTACCGTCAATGGCAAAACCTTTCGTGTGAATGATGTGGCGGATGTCTATCGCGCTTCGCTCAATCCGGCGGAAACGCGGATGTATTACCAAGGTCAGCCGGCGATTGGCTTAGGGATTTCAATGCGTAAAGGCGGCAATGTGCTCAAAATGGGCGAGCAAATTGACGCTGTACTGCATCAAGCCAAGCAAAATTTACCGGTCGGTATCGAAATACAAGCGGTTTCTGATCAGCCCGCTGTGGTGAAATCCGCGGTACATATCTTTATGAAATCCTTGCTTGAAGCGGTGGTGATTGTGCTGGCGGTGAGCTTTTTGGCGCTGGGGTTTCGGATGGGGATTGTGGTGGCTCTGTCGATTCCGCTGGTGCTGGCGCTGACCTTTTTATGCATGAAAATCTTTAATTTGGAATTACAGCGCATCTCGCTGGGGGCGCTAGTGATTGCCCTCGGGCTATTGGTTGACGACGCGATTATTGCGGTTGAAATGATGGCGTTGAAATTAGAACAAGGCTGGGATCGCTTTAGTGCCGCTACTTTTGCCTATAGCTCGACAGCGTTTCCAATGCTGACCGGTACTTTAATTACCGCAGCGGGGTTTTTGCCGGTAGGCCTTGCTAAATCGAATGCCGGTGAATATACCTTCTCGATTTTTGCTGTGGTTGGCATTGCATTGATTATGTCGTGGATTGTTGCGGTGCTGTTTACGCCGTATATGGGCTATCACTTGTTGCCAGAAAACCTCAAAGAGCATCCGCATGATGCGCATGGTGGCAAGTTTTACACCGCGTTTCGCCGCTGGGTGACCTGGTGTATCACTTGGCGCAAGACCACGATTGCGCTGACTTTAGGTGCGTTTGTGCTATCGGTGATTTTATTTGCCATTGCCGTACCTAAGCAGTTTTTCCCGGCTTCAAGTCGGCCAGAATTGATGGTGGATTTATGGCTGCCGTATACCGCGTCATTTAACGCCACTGAGCAAGAAGTCAAAAAAATCGAAGCGATTTTAATGCAAGACCCCGATGTCGCTAGCGTGACTAGCTATGTGGGCGTCGGCTCGCCGCGTTATTACATGCCGCTTGATGAGCAAATGCCCAACTTAAATTTTGGCCAGCTAACGGTGATGACCAAAGACGAGCACGTGCGCGAGAATGTCTATAAGCGCGTGAAGCAGTTATTTGACACTGATTTTCCCAATGTTCGTGGTCGAGTCACTCGTTTAGAAAACGGCCCGCCAGTGGGTTATCCGGTGCAGTTTCGGGTGATTGGTGCTGATCAGCGCGAGCTGAAAAAGATTGCCAATGACGTTGCTCATCTCATGCGGCAGAATCCAAATCTGCGCCAAGTGCACACCGATTGGGGCGAGCAAGTTAAAGTGCTGCGTTTGGATGTGAATCAAGATAAATTGCGAGCGGCGGGATTAACGTCGCAGCAATTGGCGCAATCACTGCAGATGGCCGTTTCCGGCGTCACCGCAACGGCGCTGCGTGAAGATAACCTGCAAATTGAAGTCATTAGTCGTTTGGCACCCGATGAGCGCACACGGCTCGATTACTTGGCCAACTTGCCGATTCCTTTGCCATCAGGGTCAAGCGTGCCCTTGTCGCAGCTGGCAAAAATCAAGTTAGAAAGCGAAGAGAGTATTATCTGGCATCGCAACCGCGTACCGGCGTTAACGGTGCGGGCTGATGTGATTGGCAAAGCACAAGCGCCTGATGTTTCCAATGCTTTGTGGCCAAAAATGCAAGAGATTCAAGCCAAACTACCGGTGGGTTACCATATCGAAGCCGGTGGCACGGTAGAAGCGTCGAAAATATCGCAAGACTCCATTGCAGCAGTGATGCCTTTAATGCTGATTGTGGTCATGACCTTATTAATGATCCAACTGCAAAGCATTCAAAGAATGATTATGGTGTTGCTGACCGCGCCATTGGGGATGATTGGGGTAACGATTGCGTTGTTATTATTCCAAGCGCCATTTGGCTTTGTTGCGACCTTGGGGGTGATCGCGCTTTCGGGGATGATTATGCGCAATTCGGTGATTTTAATGGACCAGATTGAGCAAGATATTCATCACGGTAGTGCCCCATGGGATGCGGTGATTGATTCGGCAGTGCGGCGTTTTAGGCCGATTATGCTCACTGCGCTGGCGGCGATTTTGGCGATGATTCCACTGACTCGCGATACATTTTGGGGGCCGATGGCGATTGCGATTATGGGCGGATTGTTTGTCGCCACGATTTTAACGCTGCTGTTTTTACCTGCGCTATATGCCGCGTGGTTTAAATTAAAGCCCGCTCAATCGGTATAACGTCATCCAAAGTTGCACTTAATACGTTATGTATTGCTGTACTCGTTCATTGTGCCGCGAAATTGTCTTTATCGCGGCGCAAACCCTGCGTTAACAGACCCTGTTTACGAATTGATAATTGGATTAAAAATGAAAAAAAACGTATTGATATTGAGCCTTGCTTTATTCAGTACGCCCAGTTTTGCCGCTGATTTATTGGCAGCTTGGCGGGCCGCTCAGCAATATGACCCGAGTTTTTCTGCTGCACGTTATGCGCAGATTGCGGGTAGTGAAAAAAAGCAGCAGGGCCAATCTTTATTGTTGCCAACAGTGACACTCGGCGCCAATGTAGCGCATTCGGACAATGAATATTTACCCGGCAATGCCAATTCTAGTATTTCGAGTACCCAAAGTGGCCATGGATATAACTATGGTGTCACGGCAACTCAGCCGATTTATCGTGTTGATGCCTTTGCTTCGGCAGATCAATTAAAAACGCAAGCTAAATTGGCTGATGTGGCATTTAAAGCGGCCGAACAAGATCTGATTTTACGCGTGGCTAAAACGTATTTTGAGGTTTTGGCCGCCGATGAAAAAGTCGCTTTAGCGATAGCAGAAAAAAAAGCCATTGGTGAACAATTGGCATTTGCTAAAAAAGCGTTTGAAGTCGGCGTAGCAACCATTGCTGACACCGATGAAGCGCAAGCGAGTTATGACAGTATCTTGGCCGAAGAAGTCGTCGCAAAAAATGACTTAGTGGTAAAGCAAAATGCATTTACTTTACTGACCGGTCTAAATGCCCAATCGATTGCACGTTTACGGGAAAATATCGCACCGACTTTAGCTGAGCCCAATGATATTTCGGTCTGGTTGAAAAAATCGAGTGATACCAGTTTGAATATTGGTAGCCAATTATTGCAATTAGATATTGCCAAGCGTGAAGTCGATAAATATCGATTTGAAAGCAGCCCGCAAGTTAATTTAGTGGCTAATTATGGACAGAATTGGGAGGCAAGCGGTATATCTCGATCTGGCGGCTTAGATCAAACCAACAAAGGCGCAATTACGTTACAGCTATCTATTCCACTCTATACCGGTGGTCGTCGTTCATCTGAATTACGCGAAGCAGCGGCCAAAGAATCAGAACAAAGACAAACATTAGAAGCGACTCGGCGCAGTACCGAACAATCCACCACGCAAGCCTTTTTAGGGGTTAATGCCGGTGCGGCACAAATTAATGCTTTGGAACAGGTATTAAAGTCGAGCCAGAGTTTATTAGCTTCGAGTAAATTAGGCCGTGATGTTGGCGTAAGAACAACAGTGGATGTTTTGAATGCAGAACAAAAACTTTATAATACGCGTTATGCATTAACCGTTGCCCGATATACCTATCTTTACACTAGATTGCAGCTCGCTGCCGTTGTTGGTGATTTAGATGAAAAACAGTTGTATGCAGTAAATCAATGGTTGGTCCAATAAATATTGAATGCAATATTCGCCTTGAATTATTAGAATTGAGGCCGCATAATCAATTGGTATTGATCAAACATAGCATTATACGAGGAGTAACAAATGGATTTATCAACTTTAGGTTACCAAGAATTAGTTGAGTTACGTGCACAACTTGATGGTGAATTAGTTCGTCGTAAAGAACAAGAAAAAAGCCGTATTTTGAGCCAATTGCAAAGCGCAGCTGCGGCTAGCGGTTTTACTATTGCTGAATTATTGGGTGAAGTATCTGGCAAAAAAGGCGCAAAGAAAGCGCCAGCAGCAGCTGCTTATATCAATCCAGCTGATGCTAGCCAAACTTGGTCTGGCCGTGGTCGTAAACCACAATGGGTTCACGATGCAATCGCTAATGGCGCAACATTGGACACATTAAAAATCTAAGTATTGATTTGTATGTAAAGTAAATAAAACAGGGCGCATGGTCGCCCTGTTTTTATTTCTGAAGTTGTAATTATTTACCATTGATTATTGTCGAGCCAAGCTATGTCCCATGCTTTAACTGCTAAATTAAATCCTCAACAAGCGGCTGCGGTTGAATTACCTGCTGAACACGCTTTAATTTTAGCTGGGGCAGGCAGTGGTAAAACCAGTGTATTAACCACACGAATTGCATGGCTATTATCTACCGGACAAATAAGCCCATCAGGTTTATTAGCGGTGACATTTACCAATAAATCAGCCAAAGAAATGTTGTCGCGAATTACTGCAATGTTGCCATTAAATCCGCGTGGATTATGGGTGGGCACATTTCATGGTTTATGTAATCGAATGTTACGTTTGCATCACCGTGATGCAGGCTTGCCCGAAGCTTTTGCGATTTTGGATCAATCTGAGCAATTGGGCGCGATTAAGCGTGTATTAAAATTACTGACTTTAGATGACGATAAATATCCACCGCGTACCGTGCAGCATTACATTAATGGCCATAAAGAAAATGGTCGTCGTGCTGCTGACGTTGAGGCGTGGGATGATTATTCTCGCCAATTGAAATTGGCGTATGAAGAATACGAAAAACAATGCAATCGAGAAGGTGTGGCTGACTTTTCCGAGCTACTCCTTCGGTGTTATGAATTGTTGTCTTATAAACCCGAAATTCGAGCGCATTACCAACAGCGTTTTTCGCATATTTTAGTCGATGAGTTTCAAGACACGAATCGATTGCAATACGCTTGGCTTAAATTATTAGCTGGGCAAAATTCAGCTATTTTTGCTGTTGGCGATGATGATCAATCTATTTATGCATTTCGCGGTGCGAATGTGGGCAATATGATTGATTTTCAATCTGATTTTTTAGTCAAACATGTGATTCGTTTAGAGCAAAACTATCGCAGCCACGGCAATATCCTTGACGCCGCCAATGCGGTGATTAGCCATAATACCCAGCGCTTGGGGAAAGAATTATGGACTCAGGCCAGTGCCGGTGAATTGATTCGCGTTTTTGAGGCCAGCTCGGACTTTGAAGAATCGCAATTTATTGTTGAAGAAGCACAGGCCTTAATTCGCGATGGCATGGCGGCTAGCGAAATTGCGATTTTATATCGTAGTAATGCACAATCGCGGATTATTGAGCATGCACTGTTTTCAGCGGGTGTGGCTTATCGCGTGTATGGCGGTTTACGCTTTTTTGAGCGACAAGAAATTAAACACGCTTTGGCGTATTTGCGCTTAATGGCCAATCCTAGCGATGACAATGCCTTGCTGCGGGTGATTAATTTCCCCACTCGCGGAATTGGCGCACGCAGCGTTGAGGCGTTGATAGAAAAAGCGCGTTTAGAAGGTTGCTCACTGTGGCAGGCCGCGTGTATGGGCGCTTCAGGGCGTGGTGCGGCGGCTTTAGGCCAGTTTGTTCAGATCATTGATGGCATGCAAAATCGGATGGCCGGTTTGGCAATGACCGACGTAGTGCGAGTCATGCTTGAGTTGTCTGGCCTGCTGGCGCATTACCAAAAAGACAAAGATGGCGAAGAGCGGGTTGCCAACTTGGAAGAGCTGGTCAATGCCGCTGCGACGTTTATTAGTGAAGATGAAAACAATCTGATCGCCTTTTTATCGCACGCCAGTTTAGAAGCGGGCGACCATCAAGCGGGGGCGCATGAAGACGCGCTGCAATTGATGACGGTGCATGCGGCCAAAGGCTTGGAGTTTAACGCGGTGTTTTTGTCTGGCCTTGAAGAAGGCTTGTTTCCACATGAAAACAGCAGTAAAGATCAGGCCAGCGTCGAAGAAGAGCGGCGCTTAATGTATGTGGCGATTACTCGCGCTCGCCAGCGCTTATATCTGACGTTAGCGCAAAGCCGCATGCTGCATGGGCAAACGCGCTACGGTGTTGCCAGCCGCTTTTTGGATGAGATTCCACAGACTTTATTAAAATATTTAAATCGTGGTTATGCGCCCAGTAGCTATAGTTCGGCTGCGCCGAGTAGTTTTAACTCGGCAGCGGCAGCAAAACCGGTGGCTGCGCCTAAAAAAGCCACCCCCGAGCATGGCTTGGCGATTGGTTGCAAGGTGGAGCATCCTAAATTTGGTCTTGGCGTGGTGACGGATCACGAAGGCGGGGCGACGGGAAATGTGCAGGTGAACTTTGCCCTGCATGGCAGTAAATGGTTGGCGGTTGCCTACGCTAAATTGAAAGTTGTGTGATGGTATTGCGCTGCAGCTATTGTTCAGTAAGTGCTTCCTATAAATACCTATCGTAAAGAGTCAGCATGAGCAAAGTTCGTCCTTATTCGTTTACTCAGCGAGCGGCTATCGATGAACCGGTGGCGACGAGCGGTGTTCGTGATTTTTCGCAATATAAAATTTTGGTGATTGATCACGTCAGCGCAATGCGGATGACGTTGGGCATGATGCTCGGACAATTTGGCGCCAAAGAGATTGAATACGCCAGCCGCAGCGATGAGGCGTTAGCGCAAATGCGTGGCTGTGCTTACGATATTATTTTGTGTGCTTATGATTTGGGCCATGGTTTTGATGGTCTGTATGTATTTGAAGCCGCGCGTCGCTATGGCGCGTTAAAAGCCAGTAGCGTGTTTATCTTGCTCACCGCCGAGCGGCAAAGTGGCAAAGTGATTGGCGCTGCTGAATTAGCGCCCGATGCGATTTTGCTCAAGCCCTTTACCGGTGAAGTACTCTACGCGCGGATTGAGCGAGCCTTGCATAAAAAATCACCGTTTCAGCCGATTGATGCGGCGTATATTGCCAATGATTTTTTACGTGCAATTCAATTGTGTGAGTTTGCGAGCAAAGAAAACCCAGCTCAAGCCATCGATTTTCTGCGTATGAAAGTGCATCTTTTATTGCGGATTGGCGATTGGAAAACCGTACGTGATTTAGCGCGCACCGAGCTAGTTGAGCACGATTGGCCTTGGCTTAAAATGGCCTTGGGCAAGGCGCTATTGCAGTTAAAAGAATATACCGAAGCGCAGCAGATTTTTCAGCAGCTGATCAATCAATATCCGCTGATTTTGGCGGCCTACGATGGCTTGGCGCAAACCTTTAGTGCCACGCATGATTTAGCTGCCGCCAAACAAACCTTGCAAGCCGCTTGTGAGCGCTCGCCGATGCTGGCGCGGCGACGAGAGCTGGGTGAGGTGGCGATTGCCGCCGAAGATTGGCCTTTGGCTGAGACCGCGTTGAGTGACAGCATTCGGATGGCGCGCTTTTCATTTGTGCCACAGGTGAGCGATTACGCTGCGCTGGCCGAAGTGCAGCTACGCCGTGGTGATGTAGCTGCCGCACGGCAAACCGCTGGGCAAATTCGCCAAGATTTCCCTCGTAGCGATGACCGCATCTTGGCCGATGTATTGGAATCGAACGTCGCATTAAAGCTGGGCGAGACCAGCAAAGCCCGCACTTTGCTCGATACGGCACTTAAGGCCGCTAGTAGCGCACCTTCCGCGACGCTGGGTTTGGCTTTGGCGCAGTCTTGTTTGGGGCTCAATCGCATGGCCGAGGCGCAAACATTAACCCGTGCCGTGCTACAAAATCGGCACGATGACCCTAAGCTTGCGGCGCAAGTGGCGCGGGTATTTAAATCACAAGGCCAAGAAGCGGAAGCACTGCGTTTAATCGAAGCCACGGCGGCGGATATTGTGCAGCTTAATAATGAAGCGGTGGCGTTGGCACAAGCAGGTGATTTAACTGCGGCAGCGGAGCGATTTTTAGCCGCCTTGCAAGACATGCCAAATAATTTGCAAATCTTACTCAATACCGTCAATGCTTTGTTGGCCTTGGTGAATCAGCTCGGTGGTCACGCGGGCTATTTGCAGCAAGCGGGGGAGTTATTAATTCGAGTTCAGGCGCTGGATCCCACTTCGGGGCGTGCGCTGCAGTTGGCAGAGATTTATCGCAAAACTCAGCGGCGATTTGCATTGAGCTCGACTTAATCTTGCCCGATTGGGTGGCGGACTGGGCAGCAAGTTAAATCGCTGAGGCTACGGTATCGTGGCTTTTTTTTTGTCGCCAAATGCAACTGACTTGCACCAAGGGCGGTTTTTTGTATATCCTTGCCGCTAATTGCAGCGACTTTGGCCTGCGTGGAGTGGTGTTTTGAAGCGTTTGTTGTCTCGATTTAATCTATTTGGCTTTTTTGCCATGGCCGGTTGGCAGCGATTATTGTGTATCGCGCCGCTATTGGCCGCGTTGTGGGCGTTTACTTTTTGGGCGATGCAATCGTGATCGAAGTAGAACACCTGACTTTATGCTACCGCGATCGCGCTGCAGTGCATGCGTTGACGGGGCGTTTTGTAGCGGGTAGCCATACCGCCGTGGTCGGCCCCAATGGCGCAGGTAAGTCCACGCTTTTGGCGGCGCTCGCTGGCGTCAAGCAGCCTGATGAAGGGCATATTCATCGGCATGGCGCGATTGCCTATTTGGCGCAGCTCTCGACGTTGGACAAGCAGTTTCCACTCACGGTGCGCGAATTGGCCTTGGCAGGAACATGGCAGCGGCGCGGCGCATGGCGCGGGTTAGCTAAAGCGGATTGCTTGCGTGCTGATGCGGCGTTGGATCGGGTGGGCTTGAGTGATTTTACTCAAGCACCGATTAGTAATTTATCCGGCGGACAATTACAGCGCGCCCGTTTTGCCCGTTTGATTGTTGAAGACGCCGATGTGTTGCTGCTCGACGAGCCTTTTGCCAATGTGGATACCGAAACCATCGCCAATTTATTGGCGGTGCAAGACGATTGGCATCGGGCCGGAAAAACGCAAATTACCGTATTGCACGATATGAGCCAAGTGCGCGCGCACTATCCACAAACTTTATTGTTGGCGCAGTCGGCTTTGGCGTGGGGCGATACCCCAGAAGTATTAACGCCGGAAAATCTACAAGAAGCCAATCGCCGAGCGCAACATTGGCGCAATGATGCGACATGGTGCCAAGAGTGTTAAATCAAAAACTTTCACCTCAGAGGCACAGAAGCACAGAGACCCGCGCTGAGCTTGAGTCCCTGACTCGTGTGCCTGTTGTTTTTCCTCGGTGTCTCTGCGCCTCTGTGGTCGCTTTTAAAATGGGCGAGTCATGCTAATTCCCGATATTGAATTATTTAACGCCTTAGGCGAATTTGCTTTTATGCGCCGCGCCTTGGTGGGTAGCTTGGCTTTGGCAGTGGGTTGTGCGCCAGTGGGGGTATTGCTCTTACTGCGGCGGATGTCCTTGTTTGGCGACGCACTCTCCCATGCGGTATTGCCCGGTGCGGCGATTGGTTTTTTGCTTGGCGGCTTGTCTTTGCCGTGGCTCGCGGGCGGTGGTTTGGTCGCTGGTTTGCTGGTGGCGCTGGCCGCTGGCTTTGCGGCGCGCAAAACGCGGCTCAATGAAGACGCGAGTTTTGCTGGATTTTATTTACTGGCCTTGGCCATCGGTGTACTGATCGTCTCGAAATGGGGTAGTAGCGTTGATTTGATTCATTTGCTATTTGGCTCGGTGCTGGCGATTGATGATCCATCGCTGTTGATTGTGAGTTCAGTGGCGTCGATTACCTTGATTTGGCTGGCACTGGAATACCGCGGCATTGTGCTCGAATGCGCGGATTCAGGTTTTATTGCGGCAACCACCGGCAATGGGGCGCGGTTTCATATTGGCTTTGTCATTATCGCGGTACTGAATTTTGTCGCCGCGTTTCAAGCCATGGGCACCTTAATGGCAGTGGGCTTGATGATGTTACCCGCAGCAACGGCGCGTTTATGGGCTGAGCGTTTGTCGATGTTGTTTGTGGCCGCGTGGATTGTGGCTCTTGCGTCGTGTCTGTTTGGCTTGATGGCGTCGTATCAATGGGATTTGCCTTCCGGGCCGGCGATTGTGCTGGTGGCGGGCGGCTTGTATTGTTTTTCTTTAGTCTTTGCGCCGTTTGGTTTGTGGGCGCAGCGCCGTAAAGCGCGCCGTCATCATGCGATTTAATGGTAATGCCATGCGAGCTCGATGTGTGGGTATAGAGTGATAAGCTTTTTTGGTTAAGCGCTTGCTGCATATACATCGAGTTTTTGATGATGTTCAGATTTGGTGTTGATGCAGTGCCGCTATCGTTGAGCTGGGGCTTAAAATCCCGTCCAAGCGCACCGAGTGCGGAGAGAGACAAACGGTTTTATCGTTTGGCTCACGACAATCGAGGGCACAGCGGAGCTGGGCGCGCTCGGGTCGCCTTTCTTTTCCCCCATTTTCTTTGGCGAGTCAAAGAAAATGGGGTCCCCGTCGCGGACTGCGACTGTAAAACAATGTGCCGTAGGCACTTAAATATCATCAACACGCAATCTGAACATCATCAGTTTTTTTTGTGTCGTCATCGGCGGCACTGATCTCTAGTTCAAAATGCAGCACGTCGATGTGCTTTGTTGCTTAACGTGGGTGTCTATGGACACGCTGATTAAATGGAAATGTTATGCGCTCAATCTTTGCTGTGATGTGTTTGTTGCTGAGTTCGCTCAGCTTTGCCGCGCCGCTTAAAGTCGTTGCCAGCTTTAGTATTTTGGGCAATCTAGTGCAAGAAGTGGGTGGGGATCACGTGCAAGTGACTACGCTGGTTGGGCCGGGCGAGGATGCGCATGTGTGGCAGGCCAAACCCGCCGATCTGAAAAAACTGTCGGGCGCTTCGCTGTTTTTTGTTAATGGGCTGGGTTTTGAAGGCTGGCTAAAACGCGTTGAACAAGCTGCGGCCTACAAAGGTAAAGTCATTACGGTGACCAAAGGTTTTAAACCCTTGGCACTGGAGGATGATCATGGACACAGTCATGGCAAAACCGATCCACATGCTTGGCATGATCCGCGCGCCGTATTGCTGATGGTCGATCAAATTAGCGCTGCGTTGCAAGCGGCCGACGCCAGCCATGCGGCGGCTTATCAAGCCAATGCGGCGGCGTTTAAAGCCAAAATCACGCAGTTGGATCAACGTACCGCAGCGGCGTTTGCGGCGATTCCAAGTGGCAAAAAGAAAGTGGTCACCTCCCACGATGCCTTGGGCTATTTAGGCCATCGTTACGCCATTGAGTTTTTCCCTTTGCAGGGCATTTCAACCGAAGCTGAGCCAAGCGCCAAAGAAATGGCGGTGTTAATTCGCCAAATGCGCAAAAGCCAAATCAAAGCGGTGTTTGCCGAAAATATCAGTAACCCAAAATTGATTGAGCAAATCGCCCGCGAAACTGGCGCTAAAGTCGGGCCGGCAATTTACTCTGATGCTTTGGCCAAACAAGCGCCAGCCAATAGCTGGATGGGCTTATTTGAATACAATACCCAAGCTATTTTGCGCGCTTTACAGTAAGCTGCGGCGCTGATCGCGGGGCAAGGCGCGGGTTTGATTTTTGCGCGCTGACTTGTTTTTTTAATGCTAACGCCGGCAATCGCCGGCGATTTTTTGTGTAATCGTATGACGCATCCCAGCCCTAGGCATAAACATCGTTTCATTGTTTTAGATAGCTTTCGTGGCCTTTGTGCCTTGAGTGTGGTCGTGTTTCATCTGCATTTATGGCAAGGCTTTAGCGAATGGGACTTTTTTCGCTCGGCCGGCTTAATGGTGGAGTTTTTCTTTACCCTCAGTGGCTTTGTGCTGGCTTATCGCTATCAGCAAGAAGCGATGAATGGCCGTGGGTTTGCGCGCTATATGGTGAGCCGGTTTTTTCGGATTTATCCGCTGCATCTGGTGATGTTGCTGCTGTTTACCGTGTTGCTGTTGCTGCAAGTGGGCCATAACGCATGGGCGATGACTGGGCAGTGGCTGTACCAAATTGTCTTGCTGCAAGCGTGGTTGCCAACGGCAGATCCGTTTGCCTTTAATGGCCCGGCATGGAGTATCAGCGTGGAGTTCTATCTCTATGTGCTGTTCGGGCTGATACTCTGGGCTAGCGGTCGTTTTCAGCGTTGGGCTTTTGCGCTGGTGCTGCTCGGCTGCTCGGCGTGTGTGTATTTGCAAGCCGATTTTGTTGGCAGCGGCGGGTTTCGCGGTATCACGTGTTTTTTCTTAGGCGCTTTGGCGTATCACGGCTTTGATGTGATCCATCGTTGGTATATTGGCCGTGTTCTGGGCAGTGTGATTGAGGTATTGCTCTTAATCGCTTTGTATGTGGTCATTACCGCGCAATACCCAATGAAGAGCTTTTTTGCTGCGTGGGCATTTGCTGTGGCCATCATCGGTTTTGCGTTTGAAAGCGGTATGATTTCTCGCGTCCTGCGGCAAGCGTGGTGGGTGAATCTGGGTAAATGGTCGTTTTCAATTTACCTCACGCATTACGCCGTGGTGCATTTGATTCAAGCCGGATTTGAAACCTTTCTCTCGCAATGGTTACGCGTGGGCAATGGCTTGGTGTATCTCAGTAGCGGCAGTGCTTGGGGCGATAATTTAATCGGCTTGGCGATTTTGGCCTTGGTGTTATGGCTGTCACGCTGGAGCTATCACGCGATTGAATTGCGCGGCATTCGTTGGGGCAAGCAAGTTTTGGCACGCGCTTAAGCCGCGTGTGTAATGCGACCGATAGTCGCTTACCCCGTCGATGGCAGGCTTCAGGTAAAATCGAACATTATTTGACGTGAACAAGACAGCCATGTGGAAACCCAATGCCACCGTTTGCGCGGTGATCGAAAAAGACGGTCGATTTTTGCTGGTTGAAGAGCGCATTGAGGGTGAGTTAAAACTCAATCAACCGGCGGGCCATATTGAATTTGGTGAATCGATTGTCGCCGCTTGCCAGCGTGAGACACGTGAAGAAACCGCATATACATTCACGCCAACCGCGTTTCAGGGCCTCTATCAATGGACGGTGCCGGGCAGTGAGCGAACCTATTTGCGCTTTGCGTTTACAGGCGTTTTGGGCGAATGCGATTCGACGCTGTCGCTCGATGACGGCATTGAAGCGGCGCTGTGGTTGACGCGTGACGAGATTGTGGCGCGAGCCGATCAGCATCGCAGCCCGTTATTATTGGCGTGTGTTGATGATTATTTGGCGGGGCAGTCGTACCCGCTGGCGGTACTGAAAGATTTTGATAGGTTAGCGAAATGACAAAAATTGTGATTGGATTATCCGGCGGCGTGGATTCGTCGGTGGCGGCGCATTTACTCAAAGCGGCGGGGCATGAAGTGCACGGCGTGTTTATGCAAAACTGGGAAGACGACAATAGCGACGAATATTGCTCGATCAAAGAAGACAGCATGGATGCGATTGCGGTGGCCGATTTGCTCGGCATCGATATCGAGCTAGTCAATTTTGCCGCGGAATACAAAGACCGCGTATTTGCGCATTTCTTGGCTGAATACTCAGCAGGCCGCACGCCGAATCCCGATATTTTGTGTAATAGCGAAATCAAATTTAAATCGTTTTTAGAATTTGCCATCAAACTCGGCGGCGCAAAATTGGCTACCGGCCACTACGCAAAGACTCGTTTGCGATCCGACGGCCGTACCGAAATGCTGCGCGCAGCCGATCAAAGCAAAGATCAAACGTATTTCTTGTATCGCCTAAGCCAAGAGCAGATCTCGCACGCGGTGTTTCCGCTCGGCGATTTGCAAAAAACTGAAGTGCGCGTGATTGCCGAGCAAATTAATTTGCCGAATGCTAAGAAAAAAGACTCTACCGGCATTTGCTTTATCGGCGAGCGGCCATTCCGTGAGTTTTTAAATCGCTACCTGCCCAAAACACCGGGCAAAATGGTCACGCCGGAAGGCAAAGTGATGGGCGAGCATCAAGGCCTGATGTACCACACGCTCGGTCAGCGCGGCGGCCTGGGCATCGGCGGCACCAAAGGCAATACCGAGCCATGGTTTGTCGCGGGCAAAAATCTCGAGACCAATGAGCTACTAGTGGTGCAGGGTCACGATCATCCGCTGCTACTGAATACCACCATGATCGCCAAAGATTGCTCATGGATTTTGGGTGAAACCCCGCTTGAGGGTCGCTACACCGCTAAAACCCGTTATCGCCAACAAGACGCTGCGTGTACGCTGAGCTACGTCGACGGCGGCGTGCAGCTGGTGTTCGACGAACCCCAATGGGCGATGACGCCGGGGCAGTCGATGGTGCTGTATAAAGATGAAGTTTGCTTGGGTGGTGGGATTATTCAGTAAGCCATCAAAACAGGGTGCGTAAAATTGTGGAATATATGTTTCATTTCATTTAGCGATAATGCACTTCTGAATCGACTGAGTTAGGCTGAAGTCGGCTAATTCGTTGATATTTAAGGAAGGGAAATGGATCAGATAAAAAGCAAAGTTCATATTGAATCGACTCGGCTTTTGATTAAACCTTTTTCCGCCAGTGATGCTGACGAGGTCTTTGCTTGCATTACACCCACGCTTACTCGTTTTATGTCATGGGATCCTCCCGATAGCCGAGATGATTTTGACTTGGTTTGGTGCTCTTGGTTAACAGCTATCGATGATGGAACTGACTATGTTTTCGCGATACGTCATATCAGTGACTGTAGTTTCCTGGGTTTGGTTGGCCTCCATCACTTACGAAGCATTACTCCAGAGCTGGGAATATGGATTAGAGAGGATCGTCATCTGCAAGGATTTGGTCGTGAAGCGGTGGGCTTAATTGCGCAATGGGCTTCGCAGGACATGGGTGTTACAAGTTTCATTTATCCTGTTGCAATAGACAATCATCCGAGCCGCCTCATCGCTAAGTCACTGAATGGGGTAATTGTTGATCGCTGTGTAACACGGAAATACAACTCTGTTATTTATCGTATACCTAGCCAGTACGGTAGGTTGGGCTAAACGAAGTGCAGCCCAACGTTTACCGCGAATGTTGGGCTTCGCAAGCTCAGCGCCAACCTACAAAAATGCTTGCTTTGGTGTGCGTTTATCGTTGAATTAAAAAAAGCCACTCAATCGAGTGGCTTTTTCGTGGGTATTGTTATGCAGCCATTATCTGTAAATGACTAGCGTTAAATACCCCTATTGTAGCGTTTCCATTTTCGGGCTGCGGCCCATTAGGTCGGTAATGATTTCACTGACTGGCACGTTTTCAAACAGCACTTGGCAAACGGCGCGGCTGATGGGCATTTCGATATTTAGCGCCGCAGCTTGGCTCACTACTTCACGCGCAGTCGGTACACCTTCGGCGACGTGACCAAGGTTTTTTAACACTTCGTCTAAATTCAAGCCTTGCGCCAACAACAGTCCAACACGGCGGTTACGCGATAAATCACCCGTTGCGGTCAGCATCAAATCGCCAATCCCGGCCAAGCCCATCATCGTTTCGGCCTTGCCGCCCAGTGCGGTGGAGAAACGCGCCATTTCCGCTAGACCGCGAGTGAGTAGTGCGGCTCGGGCATTCAGGCCCAGGTTCAAACCATCGGCAACACCAGCGGCAATCGCCATCACGTTTTTAACTGCGGCGCCGATTTCAACGCCGATTAAATCGTCGCTGGCATAGAGGCGCAGCACGCTGGTATTTAAGTCTTGCACCACTTGTTGAGCAAAAGCGGCATCACTCGAGGCGATAGTGACTGCGGCTGGCAGACCTTTGGCAACTTCTTGCGCAAAACTAGGGCCAGATAACATGCCGCGTGGAATGGTATCGTCCATTTCTTCCTGCGCAACTTGATGCGGTAATTTCATGGTTCCGGCTTCAAGGCCTTTACACGCCCACAGTACCGGCGCAGTGCTGCCCAGTTCGCGCAGCGCTTTGAGCGTGCTGCGTAATCCTGACATCGGCGTCACGATGAGGATCAAGCCAGCATCAGCAATGGCGTCGGCGAGTGTTGCGGTCACGCTGAGATTGTCAGGGAAGGGGGCGTCGGCGAGGTAGCGCTGATTGCAGCGTTCTGCCTGCATTTGTGTTACTTGTTCGGCCTCACGCGACCACAGGCTGACGGTTTGGCGGTCAGCAAATCGAATGGCAAGGGCGGTGCCCCAAGCGCCAGCGCCTAAAACAGCTAGTTTCAATGGGTATTCCTCTTGATTGCGCGGAGAATCGACGCCTTAAGCGCCCCAAACATCTTCAATACGAATGAAGCCAATTGGACCGTCGCGATGTTTGACTTTTAGCCAGCCTGAGCCCGCAGAGTCGAGTAGTTCAAGTAGTACATTACGTTCTACTTTATAGATGGTCGCCGATGATTTATTCGCCGCTTGGTGAACGGCACTCATTCGGCTGACTTGGACGTAGCGACGGGCGACTACATCGGATTTTTTAATCCAGCTTAGCGTGCCATCACGATCACGAACGCGAATCCAGTCGCCTTGCTCGCTGAGCATTTCGAGTGGAATGTTAGCGCTGAGAATAAAACGTTTGCTGGCTGTGTCGGCAGGGGCATCATAAACAATGACGCCGTGGCGTGCGGTTGATCGGTAATCAACCGCCTGAGCGCCACTTGCCAAAACGGCAAGTAGGCTCATGACGCACACTCGATTTAATAACGCAGATCGCGTTACCAAATTAATGTGTGATTTGTTCATTGGCTTCTTGTGCTGCAGCTTCAGCTTGTTGGCGTTGTTGCATATAAATGCCTTCAAAGTTGATTGGCTGTAAAAGCAGTGGTGGGAAGCCTGCACGAGTCGTTAAGTCAGAAACGGCTTCACGTAGGTAAGGGAATAAAATACTTGGGCAGCCAATACCGAGTAATGGATCAAGTTCAGTTTCTGGCACGTTTTCGATTTGGAATAAACCGGCTTGAGTAATCTCAACCAAGAAAATAGTCCGATCTTCAGCGGTTGCAGTGGCGGTCACTGTTAAGCTGGCTTCAAAAAAGCCATTGTCAAAGCTACGCGCTTGATTGCGGAACTGAATGTTAAATTCTGGCTGTTCTTGTTCCATAAATGCATTCGGTGCACTTGGAGATTCAAGAGAGATATCTTTTACATAAAGTTTTTGTACGGCAAAAATCGGTTGTTGTACTTCTTGAGTTTCTTCGCTCATGATCATCCCTTAAAAACGGTTGCGTATTATATAAAAAAGAATTTTACGATGCTTCAATGGAAATCATCGCATAGTTTGCGATGCCGATGCCATCGAGACGATACTATTTATTCAGTAATGGGTCGAGCTTACCGGCGCGATCTAGCGCAGCGAGGTCATCAAAGCCGCCCACATGAAAATCGTCGATATAAATTTGCGGCACAGTGCGCTGACCACGCTCTACCATGACTTGTCTTTGGCTTGGGTCGAGATCCACCCGGATCTTAACTAAATCAGTAATCCCTTTATGCTGTAATAAGCGCTCAGCGCGGTCGCAGTATGGGCAAGTACCGGTGCTATACATTGTTACTTTCGCCATCAATTTATTCCTCAAACGGTATATCGCTTATTTAATCTTGTTAAGAACATAGGGGCAAATGAAGCGGAAACAAGATCTAGAATGGTTTTTTCATGATTAAAATGCATGACATATAACTTAATTGCTCCGCTTGCATGTCATTTGCGTAGTTTTGATGCTCATCTCAATAATATATAAGTGACTAAATTTAATAGTGATGAGCACTCTAGCTTTAAATAGTTAAAATGCTTTAAATTTGATTCTATATAAATCAACGGCTTATCACCTTGCCTCGGTTTTCTTTGCAACTAGGTGTTGACGGACTTTAGGTGGGTGGGTATAGTTCGGCCTCTCTGCTGCTGACACAGTAAGCGAAACAAGCGGTTTTCCAGCTGGTTTCGGTGTCTAAGCCACTGATCTTTAACAAAATACAGCCGATGAGTGTGAGTGCTTGGTTTGCCAGTCAAACAAGTGCTTACACTCAAGATTTAAAAGAAATCTTGGTTTTTAACCAAGTGTTTCTTTGAGTAATGAGTACTAAGCCAAGTATGTAAATTCAGCTAGATTAAACGAAAGAGTTTGATCCTGGCTCAGATTGAACGCTGGCGGCATGCTTTACACATGCAAGTCGAACGGTAACAGGGTGCTTGCACCGCTGACGAGTGGCGAACGGGTGAGTAATACATCGGAATGTACCCAGTAATGGGGGATAACGCTTCGAAAGGAGTGCTAATACCGCATACGCCCTGAGGGGGAAAGTGGGGGACCGCAAGGCCTCACGTTATTGGAGCAGCCGATGGCTGATTAGCTAGTTGGTAGGGTAAAGGCCTACCAAGGCAACGATCAGTAGCGGGTCTTAGAGGACGATCCGCCACACTGGAACTGAGACACGGTCCAGACTCCTACGGGAGGCAGCAGTGGGGAATCTTGGACAATGGGCGAAAGCCTGATCCAGCAATGCCGCGTGCGTGAAGAAGGCCTTCGGGTTGTAAAGCGCTTTTGTCGGGGAGGAAATCCTAGTGGTTAATAACTGCTGGGGATGACAGTACCCGAAGAATAAGGACCGGCTAACTACGTGCCAGCAGCCGCGGTAATACGTAGGGTCCAAGCGTTAATCGGAATTACTGGGCGTAAAGCGTCCGCAGGTGGCTTGATAAGATAGACGTGAAATCCCTGGGCTCAACCTAGGAATTGCGTTTATGACTGTCTCGCTAGAGTATGGGAGAGGGGGGTGGAATTCCACGTGTAGCAGTGAAATGCGTAGAGATGTGGAGGAACACCGATGGCGAAGGCAACCCCCTGGCCTAATACTGACACTCATGGACGAAAGCGTGGGGAGCAAACAGGATTAGATACCCTGGTAGTCCACGCCCTAAACGATGTCTACTAGTTGTTGGGCTTTTCGGAGCTTAGTAACGCAGCTAACGCGTGAAGTAGACCGCCTGGGGAGTACGGTCGCAAGACTAAAACTCAAAGGAATTGACGGGGGCCCGCACAAGCGGTGGATGATGTGGATTAATTCGATGCAACGCGAAAAACCTTACCTGGTCTTGACATGTACGGAATCCTTTAGAGATAGAGGAGTGCCTTCGGGAACCGTAACACAGGTGCTGCATGGCTGTCGTCAGCTCGTGTCGTGAGATGTTGGGTTAAGTCCCGCAACGAGCGCAACCCTTGCCATTAGTTGCTAACATTTAGTTGAGCACTTTAATGGGACTGCCGGTGACAAACCGGAGGAAGGTGGGGATGACGTCAAGTCCTCATGGCCCTTATGACCAGGGCTTCACACGTCATACAATGGTCGGTACAGAGGGTCGCCAACCCGCGAGGGGGAGCTAATCTCACAAAACCGATCGTAGTCCGGATTGCACTCTGCAACTCGAGTGCATGAAGTCGGAATCGCTAGTAATCGCGGATCAGCATGTCGCGGTGAATACGTTCCCGGGCCTTGTACACACCGCCCGTCACACCATGGGAGTGGGTTTTACCAGAAGTAGCTAGGATAACCTTCGGGAGTCCGGTTACCACGGTAGGATTCATGACTGGGGTGAAGTCGTAACAAGGTAGCCGTAGGGGAACCTGCGGCTGGATCACCTCCTTTCAAGAGAAAGATTGGTAGATTAAGTACTCACACTCATCGGCTGTAGATTTGAAAGAAACGATATGGGTCAGTAGCTCAGTTGGTTAGAGCACCGTGTTGATAACGCGGGGGTCATAGGTTCGATTCCTATCTGACCCACCAGTATCACGGGGGTTTAGCTCATCTGGTAGAGCACCTGCTTTGCAAGCAGGGGGTGAACGGTTCGAGTCCGTTAACCTCCACCATTATCTGCTGTAGAAAATAGAATTCTATGTATTGCACGTTGTTATGTGCAGTGTATTTTATTCTGGTTTCTAAAATTAGAATGATTAGTCATTTAATGATTAATTAAATATCGCTCTTTAACAAAATAGAAGAAGTAATTAATTCCAATAAACATTGTAATGGAATTAGATTTGAGAATAACTGCTTGCAGTTGTTATTGAGTTTAGTTTCAAAGTAAAAATATTGGGTTGATTGTATCTGTTCAGTTGTGCTGGTCTCATGCCAGTGTAACTGAACCGCAAGTGAAATGAGAACTCACTTGCAAGTCGCAAATACGATTTCAGTAATCTGAGATACGTTTTACGTGTTTGAGGTTATAGGATCAAGCGAATAAGTGCATCTGGTGGATGCCTTGGCGATGATAGGCGACGAAGGACGTGATAGCCTGCGATAAGCGTGGGGGAGCTGGCAAAGTGCTTTGATCCCACGATTTCCGAATGGGGAAACCCGGCCCTTTTGGGTCATCCTAGACTGAATACATAGGTCTAGCGAAGCGAACCCGGTGAACTGAAACATCTAAGTAACCGGAGGAAAAGAAATCAACCGAGATTCCCAAAGTAGTGGCGAGCGAAATGGGAAGAGCCTGTACGTGATAGCAGTAGACTTAATAGAATGGAATGGAAAGTCCAACCATAGTGGGTGATAGTCCCGTATATGAAAAGTCAATTGTGGTACTAAGCGTACGAGAAGTAGGGCGGGACACGAGAAATCCTGTTTGAAGATGGGGGGACCATCCTCCAAGGCTAAATACTCATCATCGACCGATAGTGAACCAGTACCGTGAGGGAAAGGCGAAAAGAACCCCGGGAGGGGAGTGAAATAGAACCTGAAACCGGATGCATACAAACAGTGGGAGCCCTTGAAAAATGGGGTGACTGCGTACCTTTTGTATAATGGGTCAGCGACTTACGTTCAGTAGCGAGCTTAACCGAATAGGGGAGGCGTAGGGAAACCGAGTCCGAATAGGGCGCATAGTTGCTGGGCGTAGACCCGAAACCAAGTGATCTATCCATGGCCAGGATGAAGGTGCGGTAACACGCACTGGAGGTCCGAACCCACTAACGTTGCAAAGTTAGGGGATGAGCTGTGGATAGGGGTGAAAGGCTAAACAAACTTGGAAATAGCTGGTTCTCCTCGAAAACTATTTAGGTAGTGCCTCATGTATCACTGACGGGGGTAAAGCACTGTTATGGCTAGGGGGTCATCGCGACTTACCAAACCATGGCAAACTCTGAATACCGTCAAGTGCGAGCATGGGAGACAGACCTGGGGTGCTAACGTCCTGGGTCAAGAGGGAAACAACCCAGACCGCCGTCTAAGGTCCCAAATGATCAATTAAGTGGAAAACGAGGTGGGAAGGCACAGACAGCCAGGATGTTGGCTTAGAAGCAGCCATCATTTAAAGAAAGCGTAATAGCTCACTGGTCGAGTCGTCCTGCGCGGAAGATGTAACGGGGCTCAAATTGATAACCGAAGACGCGGATATGACCATTTATGGCATATGGTAGAGGAGCGTTCTGTAAGCCTGTGAAGGTGTCTTGAGAAGGATGCTGGAGGTATCAGAAGTGCGAATGCTGACATGAGTAGCGATAAAGGGAGTGAAAAGCTCCCTCACCGAAAACCCAAGGTTTCCTGCGCAACGTTCATCGGCGCAGGGTGAGTCGGCCCCTAAGGCGAGGCAGAAATGCGTAGTCGATGGGAAACAGGTTAATATTCCTGTACTTGATATAAGTGCGATGTGGGGACGGAGAAGGTTAGGTTAGCCAACTGTTGGAATAGTTGGTTTAAGTGTGTAGGCGGGTGTCTTAGGCAAATCCGGGACGCTGTTAACGCTGAGGCATGATGACGATTCACTTAGGTGATGAAGTAACTGATACCCTGCTTCCAAGAAAAGCCACTAAGCTTCAGCTTATATTGAACCGTACCGCAAACCGACACAGGTGGGTAGGAAGAGTATTCTAAGGTGCTTGAGAGAACTCGGGAGAAGGAACTCGGCAAATTAACACCGTAACTTCGGGAGAAGGTGTGCCTTATAGGTGAAGAACCTTGCGTTTGGAGCTATATAAGGCCGCAGAGAAATGGGGGCTGCGACTGTTTATCAAAAACACAGCACTCTGCCAACACGAAAGTGGATGTATAGGGTGTGACGCCTGCCCGGTGCTGGAAGGTTAATTGATGGGGTGCAAGCTCTTGATCGAAGCCCCAGTAAACGGCGGCCGTAACTATAACGGTCCTAAGGTAGCGAAATTCCTTGTCGGGTAAGTTCCGACCCGCACGAATGGCGTAACGATGGCCCTACTGTCTCCTCCCGAGACTCAGCGAAGTTGAAGTGTTTGTGAAGATGCAATCTCCCCGCTGCTAGACGGAAAGACCCCGTGAACCTTTACTGTAGCTTTGCATTGGACTTTGAAGTGGTTTGTGTAGGATAGGTGGGAGGCTTTGAAGCAGAGACGCTAGTTTCTGTGGAGCCGTCCTTGAAATACCACCCTGACCCCTTTGAGGTTCTAACCTTGGTCCGTTATCCGGATCGGGGACCGTGCATGGTAGGCAGTTTGACTGGGGCGGTCTCCTCCCAAATTGTAACGGAGGAGCTCGAAGGTCGCCTAGGTACGGTCGGACATCGTACTGATAGTGTAATGGCAAAAGGCGGCTTAACTGCGAGACCGACAAGTCGAGCAGGTGCGAAAGCAGGACATAGTGATCCGGTGGTTCTGTATGGAAGGGCCATCGCTCAACGGATAAAAGGTACTCCGGGGATAACAGGCTGATTCCGCCCAAGAGTTCACATCGACGGCGGAGTTTGGCACCTCGATGTCGGCTCATCACATCCTGGGGCTGTAGCCGGTCCCAAGGGTATGGCTGTTCGCCATTTAAAGTGGTACGTGAGCTGGGTTCAAAACGTCGTGAGACAGTTTGGTCCCTATCTGCAGTGGGCGTTGGAAATTTGAGAGGGGCTGCTCCTAGTACGAGAGGACCGGAGTGGACTGACCTCTGGTGTACCGGTTGTCACGCCAGTGGCATTGCCGGGTAGCTAAGTCGGGAAGAGATAAGCGCTGAAAGCATCTAAGCGCGAAACTTGCCTCAAGATGAGATTTCCCTAGGGTTTTAAATCCTCTAAAGAGTCGTTCGAGACCAGGACGTTGATAGGTTGGGTGTGGAAGCGCAGTAATGCGTTAAGCTAACCAATACTAATTGCTCGTGAGGCTTGATCCTATAACCTGAAGCGCGTAGTGCGACGATGGATATAATTGACCCAAAGTAGGACGGTGTGAAAGCGCTGAACTACAAAAAATACTTAAATGGTGTTGATTGGTGTGTAGTATAATTACTTCTTCTATTGATTTTACGAGTTAGCGTTGTAGGTTGCGGTCTGAAAAGATAGCGGCTGAATGCGATAACTCTCGTGTAGCTCGAAAGAGTTGCACCAGACAGTTTAATGTCTGGCGACCATAGCGAGGTGGTCCCACTCCTTCCCATCCCGAACAGGACAGTGAAACACCTCAGCGCCGATGATAGTGCGGATTGCCCGTGTGAAAGTAGGTCATTGCCAGACTTCCCATACCAGAAAGCCCGATTCGAAAGAGTCGGGCTTTTTGCTGTTCTTTACTTTTACGAGCACACTATCAAATAAATTTGATGTTAACTACATTTCAATATGTAGTTCATCGTTCTCATTTTATTGGTGTGATAACTTTAACTTAGGTTAGTATTCAGAACTTAACGGCCAAATTAATATTTAAATCAAAGGGGCTTTAATGCAAAACGCTCTACCTATTTATTCTATGCCTGAATTCGAAAGTAAAATCTGCCCGCCAGAGTTATTGGCAGAGAAAATTCAATTACTAGCACGCCCCTTGGTTTTTACTAATGGCTGTTTTGACATTTTACATCGTGGTCATGTAACTTATTTGGCGCAGGCTCGTGCGCTGGGGGCGAGTCTGATCGTTGCATTGAATACGGACGAGTCGGTGCGTCGTTTGGGTAAAGGCGATGATCGGCCAATTAATCCACTGGCTAACCGTGCTGCAGTGATCGCGAGTTTAGCTGCGGTTGATCTTGTGACTTGGTTTCATGAAGATACGCCTTTTAATTTAATTGATTGTGTCCAGCCGGAAATTCTTGTTAAAGGCGGCGACTGGCAATTAGAGCAGATCGTCGGCAGTCGAGAAGTTTTAGCTAGAGGCGGGGTTGTACATTCGATTCCATTTTTATTTGATACTTCTACGACCCAGACATTGAAGAAAATAAGAGGTGATGAATGAGTTCAAATACAGAGAATGTTTTATTCAATGTCGTTAAGGATGTTAAACATTTAGGTTTTTTTAGTACGGACTTTTTATTACAAATTGCTGTTTTATTGTCATGCTGGGGTTTAGCTTTTTTAATTGTAAACCGTTCAAAGAGGCGTGTCGCAGCAAAAAATTTCCGTTGGCAATTAGCTAATGATGGTGTGCAGCGTTTATTATTTCCTGTGTTAGCACTGATTTTAGTTACTCTAGGCAATATTACATACCAAGTGTTTGAAGGACAAACCAGCTCTTTATTGCGTCTTGCTAATCTACTGATGGTTGGCTTGGTTAATATTCGTATTCTTGTTTATATTATTCGAAGAACTTTTGAAGGTGCAACTTGGGTGCAGCGTTGGGAGCGATATATTGCTGTAGTCATTTGGATTGGTTATGTATTGCATGTTGTAGGTATTTTGCCGCAGATTTTAGAGGCATTAGATACGATTAGTTTCGATGCTGGAAAAGTTCATATATCTATACTTACCGTAATTCAGGGTTTATTGTCGGTTGGTGCGACGCTACTGATTGCAATGTGGATTGGACGCTTAATCGAGCAGCGTTTAATGTCTACAGATGTTATGGATATGAACGTTCGTGTTGTGCTAGTTAAGGTAATGCGTTCGCTATTGGTTGTTTTGGCGGTGCTTGCGTCTTTATCAATGGTTGGTATTGATTTAACGGTCCTGTCGGTCTTTGGTGGAGCCTTAGGTGTCGGCTTGGGTTTTGGCTTACAAAAAATTGCTTCTAATTATGTTTCTGGATTTATTATTCTGTTGGATCGCTCGATTAAATTAGGCGATTTGATTTCAGTTGATAATCGCCAAGGCATTATTAGTGGCTTAACTTCTCGTTATATTGTTTTAAAAGCGCCTGATGGCACTGAAGCTTTGGTACCAAATGACACTTTAATTTCTCAAACCGTCGTGAATCAGTCTTATAACGATCGTTCGGTCTGGGTTGGTCTGCCTATTCAGGTGGCATATAACTCAGATTTAGATCAAGTTATGCGTCTCATGACAGAGATTACTAAAGATGAATCGCGTATTTTGAAAGAACCGGCTCCAGGGGCATTTGTTACAGCATTTGCCGATAGTGGTATTAACTTGACGTTAGGGTTTTGGCTAGCGGATCCAGAAAATGGACAGTTGGGTTTGAAATCTGACTTAAATATGAAAATCTGGCGGGCATTTAAAGCAAATAATATTGAGATTCCTTACCCTCGGCGTGATATTACGATTTTACCTGGATCAGTTTTACCTAATTCAAATGTGTAATGCTGTTGTTTTTGAGTAATGCTGAGTAAAATCAGCGTTCGATTATTTTTAATCGCAATGGCATAAACCTTGCACAAGGAAGATGGAATGGAATGGCTTAATGGAATGGTTGTTTTACCGTGGTGGGGCTATGTACTGGTCGTCCTCACGCTAACGCATATTACGATTGCATCGGTAACGATTTACCTGCATCGGCATCAAGCGCATCGTGCGCTTGATTTACACCCATTGATAAGCCATTTTTTTCGTTTCTGGTTGTGGTTAACCACGGCGCAAGTAACTAAGGAGTGGGCAGCAATTCATCGCAAGCATCATGCTAAATGTGAGAGCGTCGATGATCCACATAGCCCACAGATATTGGGTATTGGCAAAGTATTTTGGCAGGGTTGGGAGTTGTATCGGGCAGAAGCTGCGAATGTAGAAACATTGCAAAAATATGGGCATGGCACTCCGGATGATTTTTTAGAGCGTAATTTGTATTCGCGCCATGCATCGTGGGGACCGACTTTAATGGCGGTGATTGACCTATTACTATTTGGGGTAAATGGTATTTGGATTTGGGCCGTGCAAATGTTATGGATTCCAGTCACTGCAGCAGGGATTATCAATGGATTTGCGCATTACTGGGGCTATCGTAATTTTGAAACAGAAGATGCGTCTACGAATTTGTTGCCTTGGGGAATTTTGATTGGTGGAGAAGAATTACATAATAATCATCATACATTTGGTACATCAGCGAAATTATCTTATAAGTGGTTTGAATTTGATATTGGTTGGTTGTATATCCGCACGATGGCTATTTTGGGTTTAGCAAAAATTCGTAAAGTCGCACCTAAATTAAAAGTTACAACTATTCGTCCCGAGCTCGATGAGCAGGTCTTACAAGCGATTATTGCAAATCGATACGCAATTGCCGCGCATTATGCTCGCACCTTAAAACAAACTGTTGCCGCAGAGATTGAGCACTTATCGGCAACGGCTGCTTTGCCTTCAATGAGTTTTGATATTGCAAAACGCATGAAGCTTTGGTTAAAGCAAGATGCAAAAGATACTTCGGCTAGCGATAAAATCCATTTGGAATTAATTTTGACGCAAAGTAAGGTGCTGGAGCAGGTATATCAAATGCGACAAGAATTAACGCGTATTTGGGAGCGATCAACGTTGAATCGACATGAATTAGTTTTGCAGTTACAAGATTGGTGCACACGCGCAGAAAATAGCGGTATTCAATCTTTACGTGAATTTTCTTTGCGTTTACGTGCGATTGCTTAAGAAAAAAGTTTTAAAATAGTGTCATCATTAATTGAAGGCGAACCTTAGGTTCGCCTTTTTATATTTATTTTGGAGAATAAAACAATGTCATCTATTCAGCGTTACCATGTTGGCCCTCGTCTTTGTGAAACCGTAGTGCATAACAACACCGTTTATTTGGCAGGGCAAATTGCTGAAGATTTAGACAAAGATGCCTTGGGACAAACTGTAGAAGTTTTGGCGTGTATTGATCGCTTGTTGGCAGAAGTAGGTTCAGATAAGACAAAAATTTTGCAGGTTACAATTTTTATCACTGATATGGCTGATTTTGATGCGATGAATTTAGCTTGGGGTGAATGGGTCCCTCAAGGGCATACGCCAGCCCGAGCAACCGTTCAAGCTAAGTTGGCTGATCCCCGTTACAAGGTAGAAATGACGGTGATCGCCGCGCTCTAAATTGGTTATTGTGCATAGAATGTAAGTTAACAATTAGGTAGTGTGATTCGGGTCTTTCATTGTCTAACGAGGTTGCAGATGTCTCGAGTTATGTTGGCGTACTTAGCAAGTTGGCAGCAATGCGATATCAGTGCTTTGCCGGTAGAAAAATTAACGCATCTTTGCTATGCCTTCGCCAAAGTTGTCGATGGCGAAGTGATTGAGCAAGAATCTGGTGATCCACTGCTTAGTAATGAAGCGTATTGTCAGAAATTATGTGCGCAATTGCAGCAATTAAAACTTAGAAATCCAGCACTCAAAATCTTGATATCGATTGGCGGTTGGGGGGCAGATGGCTTTTCTGATGCTGCATTAACCGAGGCATCACGTGAGCAGTTTAGCCGTTCGACACTACGCTTTATGCAGAAATATCAGTTTGATGGTGTTGATTTGGATTGGGAGTATCCAAGCAATGCGATGGCAGGCATTAAAGCGCGACCAGAAGATCGGCAAAATTTCACTTTAATGTTGAGCTCATTACGGATTCATCTCGATGAGGCTTCTGCTCAAATGGAACGTAAAACCCCATATTTGTTAACCATTGCTGCAGGGGTAGGTACATACTATTTAGAGGGCGTTGAGCTAGAAAAAGTCGCGGCGCAGTGCGACTTTATTAATTTGATGACGTACGATTTTTATAATGGTTGGGCAACTTGCGCAGGGCATCATGCTAATTTATTGACCGCCGCGCATGATCCTAGTGGCGATAGTGCAGACCGAGGTGTACAGCTTTTTCTTGATCATGGTGTCGCGGCAGAAAAAATGGTGTTGGGTTGTCCATTTTATGGCCGGAGTTTATTGGGTGTGGCGAGTCCAGGTTTAGGCGCCGAGGGTCGAGCGCAATCGAATGGTACGCATAGTTATTACAAAATTGCGAATGAGCTTATTCCTAGTGGTCGTTTTACTCGGCATTGGGACGAATCAGCAAAGGCACCATGGTTGTTTGATGGTGATGAGTTTATTAGTTATGAAGATGTTGAGTCGATAGCGCTGAAAGGACAATATGTGAAACAGCGCGGCTTAGCTGGCGCTATGTTTTGGGAATACACTGAAGATCAAAGTAACGTCTTATTGGATGTATTGTGGCAAAACCTACAAGATTGATTGGTAGTATATTGATGTAGCCATTGTTTTGTATGGTTTTGCATCATATACCTATGGAGTGATGATTATGCTTGGCATACCGTCTGATGCCGTGATTGCGACGCCTTTTGGGCGAATTGGTTTGAGCTTGCAAGACGAATATTTAAGTGCCGTGGATTTTCTGGTTGCTGACACGCCATTACAAGCAAATCATCACCCCTTATTGCAAGAGGCGCAGCGGCAGATTTTGGCGTATTTTAATGAGCCTAAATTTGTTTTTGATTTGCCTTATCAACTTAATGGAACGCCACATCAACTGAAAGTATGGCAAGCCATCGCACAGATTCCTGCGGGTGAAGTGCTGACTTATGCCGAGATTGCTCGGCGTTGCAGCTCAAGCCCACGGGCGATTGGTGGCGCCTGCGGGCGTAACCCGATTCCATTGGTGATTCCTTGTCATCGCGTGGTAGCGATGCATGGACTTGGCGGTTTTAATGCCAACCGAAATGGACTTGATTGGTTGCCGATCAAGCGCTGGTTATTACAACATGAAGGGGTTATTGATGGCCAATAAAGCGCCTTTGCCAATGATTGCCGACAGTGAGATGGCGTTGATCAATCAATTTTTGGACGCTATTTGGCTCGGAGATGGTTTGGCGAGCAACACCATTGAAAGTTATCGTCGTGATTTACTGATTTGGGCTGAATGGCTCGCTAGTGAGCGTGAACAACAACTATTAATTGCTGATCGAGATGCGATGCAGGCATTTTTAGCTCGGCAATCTCGCGATATGAAGGCCTCGACCTTAGCGCGGCGAATGGCCAGTTTGCGTAAGTTTTATCGGCAAGCCTTGCTCAATGGGCAAATTACAGTCGACCCCACCGCTGAATTAACCTCGCCACGTCGAGTTCGACCGTTACCTAAAGCCTTACCTGAGGCGAGTATTACCGCGTTATTGGCAGCGCCAGACATCAATCTTGCCGCCGGTTTGCGTGATCGAGCCATGCTGGAGTTAATGTATGCCACTGGATTACGTGTAACTGAGCTGGTTGAGTTATCGGTAAATCATCTTTTCCTACGTGAGAAATACATTCGGGTTATGAATGGTAAAGGCGGAAAACAGCGCTTAGTGCCCATTGGCGAGTGGGCGGCACAATGGCTCAGCCGTTACCTTACAGAGGCGCGTTTACTACTGCTCAAAAATGCCGCGCAAGCCACGTTGTTTTTAAATCAACGTGGAGAGCCACTCACTCGACAAGGTTGCTGGTTTATTATTAAACAGTATGCAGTGCAGGCAAATATTCCGGCAGAGTTGCTCAGTCCGCATGTTTTAAGGCACGCATTTGCGACTCATTTACTTAACCATGGCGCTGATTTGCGGGTGGTACAAATGTTACTGGGCCATTCTGACATAACTACAACTCAAATTTACACGCAGGTTGCGTCAACCAGATTGAAAACATTGCATCAAACTAACCACCCAAGAGGGTAAATGATTTAATATTTTATGCATATCAGATAATCTTTTGATGTTGCCACTCAATGGCACTTACATTGGAGATTAAAATGGATACAAGCTTGATTAGCAAATATCAAGATATCATCATGGGATATGTTGCTGAGTTTGGTGTAAAAATTATCGCCGGTATTGCTTTTTGGGTTATCGGTCGTTGGCTTATTGGCATGGTGGTGCGGTTTATTCAAGCTGGTTTAGTCCGGCAGAAAGTCGATGCGACGGTTTTACGCTATGTGGGTTCTGCAGTGACCGTGTTGTTGAATGTGTTGTTAGTGATTGGCATTTTGGGTTACTTCGGCATTCAAACCACGACTTTTGCGGCTTTGCTTGCTGCTGTGGGTCTTGCTGTAGGTATGGCGTGGTCTGGGTTGTTGGCTAACTTTGCTGGCGGTGCATTTTTAATTGTATTGCGGCCTTTTAAAGTTGGAGACATGATCACTGCCGGTGGGGTAACGGGGGTAGTACATGAAGTTGGGCTATTTTCCTCAACGATTATGACACCAGATAATGTGCTGACTTTTGTTGGTAATAATAAAATCTTTACGGATAATATTCAGAACTACACCGCAACTAAATATCGCCGAGTTGATTTAAAAGCCCAGCTTTCTGGTGCCGCTGATGCTGAAAAAGCAATTGCCTTACTGAAAGAGGCGATTGCGAAGATTCCGAATGTAATGGTTGAGCCAGGTGTTGAGGTTGAAGTGCTTGAGTTTCAATTGGTTGGCCCAGTTCTTGCCGTGCGCCCATATTGCCATAATGATCATTACTGGCAAGTTTACTTCCAAGCGAATAAGGCGATTTTAGATACCTTAGCGACATTCCCAGCGCCGACGCCATCGCATCTGGTGGTAGTTCAACAAAAAGAAAATACGGCACAATAAAACATTTTGCTACGACATAATAAAAAACCCCGCAGACTTTAATTCTGCGGGGTTTTTATTGCATGAGGGTAGGGTATTAAGCCGAAACCTTTTCTAGCTCTGGTAGATTGAGCAATACCTTACCTTCATTATCAATATCGATGGTGACTTCGCCACCGCCAGCTAAACGTCCAAATAACAACTCATCTGCAAGCGCTTTGCGAATGGTATCTTGAATCAACCTAGCCATTGGGCGGGCGCCCATTTGCGGGTCAAAACCGTGTTTGGCTAGATAGTCTTTAAGAGCATCGGTGAAATGCGCTTCGACTTTTTTCTCGTGCAATTGTGCTTCGAGTTGCATGAGAAATTTGTCGACAACTTGCAAAATAATGCTATGCGTTAATGAAGCAAAAGGAATGATGGCATCAATACGATTCCGGAACTCTGGCGTAAATAGGCGCTTTATTTCCTGCATTTCATCGCCAGCTTCTTTTTTATTGGTAAAGCCAATCGTTGATTTACCCAACATTTCGGCACCGGCATTGGTGGTCATAATAATGACGACATTCCGAAAATCGGCTTTACGACCATTATTGTCGGTGAGCGTGCCATGATCCATCACTTGCAATAAAACGTTATAAATATCCGGATGCGCTTTTTCGATTTCATCCAGCAATAAGATCGAGTATGGATGTTTATTCACGGCCTCGGTGAGTAAACCACCTTGCTCATAGCCAACATATCCCGGTGGCGCGCCGATTAAACGGCTAACGGCGTGCCGTTCCATATATTCAGACATGTCAAAACGAATCAGCTCGATGCCCATCGTATAGGCCAATTGACGGGCAACCTCAGTCTTACCAACGCCGGTTGGTCCAGAAAATAAGAATGAGCCGATGGGTTTTAGCGGATTACCTAAGCCAGCTCTGGCCATTTTGATTGATGTGGCGAGCACTTCAATCGCTTTTTCTTGGCCAAAAACGACATTACGTAAATCACGCTCGAGCGTTTTCAGCGTGTCTTTATCATTGCTTGAGACTGATTTAGGCGGAATTCGGGCAATTTTAGCAATAATGTCTTCGATTTCACCTTTGCCAATGGTTTTCTTTTGTTTTGAACGCGGCAATATTTTTTGCGCAGCGCCTGCCTCATCAATCACATCAATGGCTTTATCCGGCAAATGACGATCATTGATGTATTTTGCAGACAATTCTGCCGCAGTGCTGAGCGCCGCTTGGGTGTATTTCACGCCATGGTGCTGTTCAAATTTATCTTTCAAACCTTTTAAAATTTCAATGGTTTGCTCAATACTCGGTTCAACCACATCGATTTTTTGGAAGCGACGCGATAGCGCATTATCTTTTTCAAAAATACCGCGATATTCGTTGTAGGTGGTGGCGCCAATGCATTTTAAAGTGCCATTGGATAACGCCGGTTTCAGTAGGTTTGAGGCGTCAAGTGTGCCACCAGAAGCCGCTCCAGCACCAACCAGCGTATGAATTTCATCAATAAATAAAATGGCATTGCGCTCGTCAGCCAATTGTTTAATCACGGCTTTGAGGCGTTGCTCAAAATCACCACGATATTTTGTGCCTGCTAAGAGTGCCCCCATATCCAGCGTATATACAGTGGCATCAGCCAGAATATCCGGGACTTGTCCTTCGACGATACAACGCGCCAAGCCATCGGCAATAGCGGTTTTTCCTACACCCGCTTCGCCGACTAAGAGTGGGTTATTTTTGCGGCGACGGCATAAAGTTTGAATCACTCGTTCAAGCTCAGCATCGCGACCAATGAGCGGATCTATTTTTCCAGCCAGAGCCTGCTCATTCATATTCTGGGTGTAGCTTTCTAATGCGCCGCCAGGCGTGGCCTCTGTTTCTCCATCCTCATTGGGCTCGGCGCGAGGGGTTGCTGGTTGGCTACTGGCTGATTTACTAATGCCATGGGCGATGTAATTGACCACATCAAGCCGCGTAATGCCTTGCTGATGTAAAAAATACACCGCGTGACTGTCTTTTTCGCCAAAAATAGCCACTAGCACATTTGCACCAGTGACTTCTTTTTTGCCTGAGGATTGAACGTGCAAAATAGCGCGCTGAATCACACGTTGAAAGCCGATTGTGGGCTGGGTTTCAACTTCATTACTGCCTGAGACCACGGGCGTATGCTCAGTGACAAAATCCCCAAGCTGGCGGCGTAGTTCTTCTAGGTTGGCGCCACACGCTTTAATAACGTCAATGGCTGAAGGATTGTCGAGTAGAGCTAGCAATAAATGCTCCACAGTAATGTACTCGTGGCGCTTTTGTCTGGCATCCATAAACGCCATGTGCAGACTAACTTCAAGTTCTTGGGCGATCATTGACTCACCTCCATAATGCATTGCAACGGATGCTGATGCGCCCGAGCATACTGTGTAACTTCAGCTACTTTCGTTGCCGCGATATCTTGAGGATAAACCCCACAAATACCACGACCCTCAGTGTGGACTTTCAGCATTATTTGATTGGCCTTTTCGCTTGGCATTGCAAAAAAATGCTGTAACACATCAATCACGAAATCCATTGGAGTGTAATCGTCATTGAGCAACACCACTTGCCACATCGGTGGTGGTGCAGTTCGAACTGCTGCGTCTTTGAGTTCGGTATCGTTCTGATGCTGGATCGCCATTGTTTTATCTTAGTCCCTATTCAATCTTTATTTTGGCGCTCACCACGATTTTTTCAAGCGTGAATGCAATACCACAGTGTGCCGCGTATCTATTATTTATGCTTGACCTTATATGTCAAAGTGGCGTAAAAAGTTATACATGTTTGTTTTGGGATGCCCACGACAAACCGGTTTACCGGTTTTGTACTTTAGTACGATCGGCAATTTATTTTATTTTTGTTATTCAGGATGTCCTCAACATGGCATTAGGTACTGTTAAGTGGTTCAATGATTCTAAAGGCTTTGGCTTTATTACTCCAGACGAAGGCGGCGAAGATCTTTTCGCTCACTTCTCTGCGATCAACATGCCAGGCTTCAAAACATTGAAAGAAGGCCAACGTGTCTCTTTCGATATCACTCAAGGTCAGAAAGGCAAGCAAGCTGGTAACATCCAAGCTGCTTAATTTTCGCTTTAAGTGAAAAACAAAAACCCGCCTCGGCGGGTTTTTTGTTGTGGTGATACTAAAATATGATGCATAAACGTAAAAAACCCCTGCCATTGGCAGGGGTTTGAATGTCAAACACGCATTGTTTTTACATGCGAGCGATCATGGCTTTACCAAAAGCTGAGCAAGATACTTCTTCTGCATCGTCCATCAAACGAGCGAAGTCATAAGTTACTTGCTTGTCGGCAATGGCTTTGCCCATTGCTTCGATGATTTTGTCAGCAGCTTCAGTCCAGCCCATATGACGCAACATCATTTCAGCCGACAAGATGATTGAACCTGGGTTCACTTTATCTTGGCCTGCGTATTTTGGTGCCGTGCCGTGAGTGGCTTCAAAGCAAGCGATGTTGTCAGACAAGTTTGCGCCTGGTGCGATACCGATACCGCCAACTTCTGCTGCCAAGGCATCAGAAATGTAGTCGCCGTTTAGATTCAATGTGGCAATCACATCGTAATCTGCTGGACGCAACAAGATTTGTTGCAAGAATGCATCAGCGATCACGTCTTTGATGACGATGCCGTTTGGTAGTTGCATCCATGGGCCACCGTCGATCTCAACAGCGCCGAATTCATTGCGCGCTAATTCATAGCCCCAAGTACGGAACATGCCTTCGGTAAACTTCATGATGTTACCTTTGTGAACCAAGGTAACACTGCGACGGTTGTTGTCGATAGCGTATTGGATTGCTTTGCGAACTAGACGCTCAGTACCTTCTTTCGATACCGGTTTGATACCGATCGATGAAGTTTCTGGGAAACGGATTTTAGTTACGCCCATTTCTTTTTGTAAGAATTCGATAACTTTTTTCGCGCCTTCAGATTCAGCATCCCATTCGATACCGGCGTAGATGTCTTCGGTGTTTTCACGGAAGATGGTCATATCAACGCGTTCTGGGTGTTTCACTGGCGATGGTACGCCTTGGAAGTAGCGCACTGGGCGTAAGCAAACGTAAAGATCCAAGTTTTGACGCAATGCCACGTTCAATGAACGGATGCCGCCGCCAACTGGTGTTGCCAATGGGCCTTTAATTGAAACCACGTATTCTTTTAATGCATCGAGGGTTTCTTGTGGCAGATATGAGCCATCAGCGTACAATTTAGAGGCTTTCTCGCCGCAATAGATTTCCATCCAGTGGATTTTACGGTCGTCGCCGTAGCACTTTTTCACAGCGGCATCGACAACATCGATCATTACTGGGGTGATATCCACGCCAATACCATCACCTTCGATAAATGGGATGATAGGATTGTTTGGCGTTGCTAGGTTAGGAACGATCTTTTCGCCCCCTTGTGGGACTTTGATTAGACTCATCGGGCACACCTGTGAATTCAGTGGTTGAAAACGTTCACCGCAAGCTTATTAAAATTTTTGTCGCGGTAAAAACCGAACTATTATCACAGGTTTATCGCCATTCTGCCAAGATTTACTAGACAATTGTTGCCATGCCTAAATTGATTTTATTTAACAAGCCTTACGGTGTTATTTGCCAGTTTTCACCGAGCCCACCACATCAATGTTTGGCTGATTATGTTTCCGTGAAAGCTGTCTATCCTGCAGGTCGTTTAGATACCGACTCAGAAGGATTGCTGTTGCTTACGGGAGATGGTGCTTTACAGCACAAAATTACCGACCCGAAGCATAAACTCGTCAAAACCTATTGGGTGCAAGTTGAAGGCATCCCCGATGATGCTGCACTGGCGGCATTGCGCGCGGGTGGTTTGGATTTGGGAGATTTCAAAACACTCCCTGCCGAGGCACGTCTGATCGAGCAACCCGAAATCATCTGGCCGCGCGTGCCGCCGATTCGTGAGCGCGCCGCAATTCCGACGTCGTGGCTAGAAATTAAAATTTCAGAAGGAAAAAATCGTCAAGTACGGCGGATGACTGCGAAAGTAGGGTATCCAACGCTGCGTCTTATTCGTTATGCGATAGGGGCTTATACCCTTGATAATATTGAATTGGGCCAGTGGGTAGAAATGAGCGTGCCTGCTGTTCATATGCCAACACCTAAACCGGCAGGCAAACCGAAACAACGCGGCCGTCGTGGCCCGAATAAGGTGCGCTAATGCTGCAGAAAGAAATCTTGCGCCGTAGAGGCGCAGAGACGCAGAGCAAAAGCCAGCTGGGTATGTGTTTCTGCATTGTCTGGTCTATTCCATATGACATTGGTATGTCTGTCTTGCTCCGCGCCTCTGCGTCTCTGCGGCGAATTTTCAATGCGAGGCCAATCAATGGCTAAACCTATCGCCCCGATTCCGCATAAAGACGGCATCGCGCCGAGTTTTGTTGGTTTGCCACAAGGCGACTGGCCGCTGGTGCTGGACTTTTTGATTGTGCGTTTTCCCCATGTTGCGGCGGCGGATATTCGTGGTCGTTTGCTGCGCGGCGAAGTCGTCGATGAAGCTGGCACGCCGTATGCTGTCGACTCACCGTACCGCGCCGGTACGGTGCTGTGGTATTACCGCCCGCAGCCCGAACCGCTCACTGTGCCGTTTACTGAGACGATTTTGTATCAAGACGAGATTTTACTGGTGGTTGATAAGCCGCACTTTCTGCCCGTGACGCCGGTTGGGCGCTACGCGCTAGAAAATCTGCAAACGCGCTTGCGCCAGCGTTTGGATAATCCTGAAATTACGACGTTGCATCGGCTGGATAAAGAAACCGCTGGCGTAATTTTGTTTTGCCAACAGCCCGCGCATCGCCATGCTTATCACGCGCTATTTGAATCGCGGCAAGTGCAAAAAACCTATGAAGCCATTGCTGGATTTCGCCGTGATTTAGTTTTGCCCTACGTGCATCACAGCCGCATCGAAAATCGCGATGATGCGTTTACTGTGCAGGAAGTGGCGGGCGCGCCTAATAGTGAAACGGCAATTGAGCTGATTGAACAACGTGGCGAATATGCGCATTACCGCCTTGCACCCCATACTGGGCGCAAACATCAGTTGCGGGTGCATCTGGCGGGTTTGGGGATTCCGATTGTCAATGATGCGTGGTATCCCGAGCTGATGCCCGATAAAGGCAACGATTTCTCGTCGCCGCTGCAATTGTTGGCCAGAACGATTGAATTTATCGACCCTGTTACGGGGGAGGCGCGGCAGTTTAGTAGTCAGCGCGCCTTAGCTTGGCCCGAGCCATCCACGATGAGCTAGGGCTCGATTGAGCATCCAATAGACGCTCAGGTTTTAACTGTTTTTCAAATAGCGATACAAAGTCGGTTCGGAAATTTCGAGGATCTGGGCGGTTTTGGCAACAAAACCGCGAATCGAAAACAAACCTCGCTGCTCTAAATCTTTAACCACCTGCGATTTTTCTTCGGCAGACATCCTTGCTGGGGCGATTGGATATTGCTCCAGTACGCTTTGCAAAATATCTTGACCAACATCATCGACCGACATCGAGAGTGATTCTTGATGAGTTTGTTCTGGCTCATTGGGAAGCAATTTACGGATTGATTCTTGTAAGTCGAGCAATCTTTTATCGTCGGTATTGATGCACAGCATCGCGGCGGGTTCTCCGTCTTCACCATTAATGATCAGTGTTGAAGATCGCAGTAATACGCCACGATGGGTTTTGCTACGGTAATTGAGCTTATAGCTAACGCCGTCTGATTGGCGATACTCTTGCACCATACGTAAAGCGAGATCGGTGGCGGGCGCACCAACTTGACGCCCTGAGAGATGGCCGTTGCTAATCGCCGCCAAGGAGGCGTTGATATTGGAAAGGTCATGCACGACGACCTCAGAGTCTTCACCTAAAACACCGGCAATGAAGTTAACCAGTAACTCGGCATCAATCTGTATTTTCATGGCGTAAGTGACTAAATGAAATTTATCTTGTTAAGATTCTAACAATCTTTTTAATAAAAAACCAATCAAAACAATGTCTTTGAGTTACTTGCTCTTTGTGATTTTTGCTTTGAGTTAAGGCGAATTGCTGCTTTTTTACCTAGAAATCAATGGTTTTCCCTGCTCTATTAGTGAGATGATATCGCGATACTCAAGTCCACGATCTGGTGTAATAATAAATTATCGTCATGAATGTTTTTTTTCAGAAACGGACCTAGACTTGATTTGGGTCAAGTGAATACCGCGCCAATCCCTTTATCTTGATGCTAGGGAACTGATTGGGGGCATGTAAACCACAAAATTACATGGTGCTAAAGATTGTTTGGTTGGGTAATGAAAGCCTCATAGACTCAATGCCTTGCCATAAACAACATGCTCGATTTCCGACATTCAGATAATGATGAATTAAAAAACGCTTTAATTTTTGTAAAAAGAGGCACTAACAATGCATGACACAAGCCACGCCATATTTCATGGGGTTTTTTTTGAGAATTTCTTATCAATCACCCACTATCAAACACTGATTGCAATTGCGCTGTTGTTGGCGTCGTTCTGGGTATTAAAACAATTACAAAACAAAAAAATTGATTTCTCCAAGCGCATGTTGGTGAGTTTAATACTGGGCTCAGGTTTGGGTTTGCTAGTGCAAGCGTCGGTTGGGTTTCCAATGCAAGCCAATACATGGATGCAAGAAACCGCAACATGGTATGGCTTAGCGGGTCGTGCATTTATTGCCTTCATCCGTATGCTGGTTATTCCTTTGATTTTTGTTTCTATCGTCAAAGTGATTCTGGATTTCTCGGGTAAAGAAGACTTACCAAAAATCGCTTTCCGTGGGATTTTCTGGTTGCTGTTTACTACCGCTTTGGCCTGTGTACTGGGTATCGTTTTGGCTAATGCTTTTGGTTTGGGCCATGGCGTGAGTGCTGCGACCGGTACCGCTGAAATCAAGCAATACACCAATTTGGTTGATACGATTGTTCGCTTGATTCCAAGTAATATCGTCGTTGCGATGCACGGTGAAAACATTGTTGGCTTAGTGATTTTCTCTGCCTTGCTAGGTATTGCTGCAACTCGGATGGAAAAGAAAAATCCAGAAGTGATTGGCGCGTTTAAAACCTTGATTTTCGGTTTGCATAAAATCGTGATGTCGGTGGCGATGACGGTGATTAAATTTATGCCGTACGCTGTTGTGGCTTTGTTGGCCCGCACAATTGTCAGCAATGGTATTCCTGCGATTTTAGAAGTCTCTAGTTTTGTTGCTGCTGTATATATTGCGATGGCTGCGATTATGTTGCTGCACATCTTCATTGTTGCGCTGCATGGCGTTTCACCAACGATGTTTGTTAAAAAATCAATCGGCACTTGGTTGATGGCGTTCACGAGTCGTTCTTCAGTGGGCACTTTGCCGATGACGATTTCAACGCTGACTAATCGTATGGGTGTGAATAGTGGCACATCTAACTTGGTGGGCTCATTAGGTAGTACGATTGGTATGAATGGTTGTGCCGGTTTCTTCCCAGCGATGATCGTGGTGATGGTGGCGCATATGGTGGGGATTGAAACCAATATGCAGTTCTACATCATGATGTTGATTGTGGTGACGATTGGTTCAATTGGTATCGCCGGTATTCCAGGTACGGCCACCGTAGCCGCAACGATTGCCTTGTCGGGTATGGGCATGGGTGAGCATTTCGCACTGATTGGTATGGTGTTGGCAATTGATCCGGTGATCGATATGGCACGCACTTTGGCCAATGTATCTGGCACCATGACCGCTGCCGTTGCTACGGATCGCGAAATGGGCCTGATGGATATGAAGGTATTTAATGATCCAAATGCGGGTCTAGATAGCGAAGAAGCTTAAGTTAAATTGAGCTAAATGGAGCGGCATGGGGATATCGAGTATCGATGCGACCTTGCCGCTCGAATTGTTTTTAGCGCTCAATCGGTCACGCCGATGAGTGTATTAATTGAAATGAGAGCCGATGGCTCGCAATCCATGGAGTAACACAATGAATTATTTAATCTTGGGTGCGAATGCAGCAGGGATGTCGGCGGCAGTACGAATTTTAAAGTTTGATAAAACCGCCAACATCACGGTGCTAGAAAAGAGCGACGTGGTGTCATTTGGCGCCTGCGGGATTCCGTATTATGTTGGTGGCGAATTTAAAGACATTGAGCAAATGACGGCACGCTCTTTGGCGGAATTCACCAAAATTGGCATTGATGTACGCTGTTTTCATACGGTGACCGGGCTGGATGCGGCAAGTAAAACCGTTACCGCAGTTAATGCCGAGCAGCAAACGCAAACCTTTACCTATGACAAGTTGTTGATTGCAGTTGGCGCGTCGCCCGTGCAGCCACCGATTAAAGGCTTAAAGACACAAAACGTCTTCACCATGCACTCTAAGCGCGATGCGCAGTTGATTGTTGATCAGTTAGAGCAAGTGCAAAACGTTGTCGTGATTGGCAATGGCTTTATTGGTATTGAGGCCAGCGAAGCATTGCGTGAGCAGGGTAAAAACGTCACTTTGATTGGTTTATCAGCTCGTGTGCTTGAAACGATTTTTGATGCTGAAATCAGCACGATTTTAGAAGACTCACTCCAGCGCCATGGCGTTAATTTACGCAATAGCGAAATGGTGACCGAACTCGTGAGCGAACAAGGTCGTGTGCATCAGGTGGTGAGCAATCTAGGCCAATATCCCGCCGATATGGTGATCGTCGCGGCGGGGTTTAAACCCAATACCGACTTTTTAGCGAGCAGTGGTTTAACCTTGTCCGAGCAAGGGGCGATTGTGATTGATGCCCAATGCCAAACCAATTTGCCTGATGTTTACGCCGCCGGCGATTGTGCGACAGTACCGCACCGCATCAGCGGTACGGCTTATATTCCATTGGCCACGACGGCCAATAAGTTAGGCCGTATTGTGGGTGAAGTGATGGCTGGGCAGCCAAGTCAATTTGTTGGCACTTTGGGTTCTAGCGGCATTCGCGTGTTTGATATTGAAGCAGGCCGTACTGGGATTACTGAGCAAGAAGCGCAGCAGCAAAATATCGACTATGGCACCGTTTGGATTAAAGATAAAAACCACACCGATTACGTGGCAGCGCAAAGCGAAATGTGGGTCAAACTGATTTATGAGCGCAGCACGCGCCGTTTACTCGGTGGCCAAGTTTGTGGCGCTTATCTCGGTGGTGCAGTACATCGCGTCGATGCTTTGGCAGTCGCAGTGTATAGCGGCATCACAGTTGAAGAGCTGGGCTTTATGGATTTCATTTACGCGCCGCCATTTGCCAGAACATGGAATGTTTTGAATATCGCCGGTAACGTGGCCAAGTAAATCACCGCCACTCGTTGCAATGAAAAAAACCGCACCAGTCAATGGGTGCGGTTTTTTATTGCTTGGGTATTGCTCGCTGGCTAATGTTGAATAAGTTCCGCAGCGATATACCTATTCTGCCTGGCGGCGGAAAACCCAGCGCTGTTGCTCGCTATTGCTGGCATCAAAAGCATAGCCATCCAAATCAAAGTGCTTCAGATCATTGGCATGGGTAATGGCATTGAGCGCGGCGTAGCGCACCATCAGGCCACGCGCACGTTTGGCGTAGAAGCTGATGATTTTGTATTGGCCGTTTTTAAAGTCTTCAAAAATCGGCGTAATCACCGGCGCGTTTAATTTTGCTGGGCGAATCACTTTGAAATATTCTTCGCTGGCCAAATTAACAATCTCTTGCTGTTCAATCTCATTCACCGCGTCGGTAATGGTGTCGCCCCAGAAATCATATAAATTTTTGCCGCGCGGATTACTCAGCTTGGTGCCCATTTCTAGGCGGTAAGCTTGCATTAAATCATGGGGACGCAATAGCCCGTATAGACCCGACAAAATACGCAGATGTTGCGCCAGATACGCATGTTGCTCGATCGAAAGCTGCTCGGCAGCCAGACCGGTATAGACATCGCCCATAAAAGCCAATACCGCCGCTTTGGCGTTATCGGGATTAAAGTTGGCTTGCCACGAATGATAACGGCCAAAATTGAGCGTTGCCAAGGGATCGGACAGCTTCATCAGCTTGGCAATATCGGCGGGCGTTTTTTGCCGCAACACGTCGATCAATTGCTGTGATTGCGCTAAAAAATCGGGCGTCGTCTGCGGCAAACCCGCTGGCGTGGGGCGAGTGTAATCCAGCGTTTTTGCTGGAGAAATAAGCATTAGCACAACAAAATCCTTGAGGTATTAATTTGTAGCCCATATTAAATATGGGCTACAGGGTCATACGGTATTAATGTGGTTCTACGCCGGCATCACGTAAGCGCGCCGCGAGTTCCATTGCAGTTTTAACCTGCATTTTTTCTAAAATCCGCGCGCGATGCACTTCGACGGTTTTCATCGAGATCGACAAATCATCGGCGATTTGTTTATTCAAGCGACCAGTGAGTATCAATTTCATTACTTCGCGCTCGCGCGGCGTGAGGCAGGCCAAACGTTGATCAACCGCCGTCCGCGTTTGCCATTCTTCGCGGCTGAGCTGATCTTGCGATAAGCAGCTTTCGACTAAATCAACGATATCGTTATCCGAGAATGGTTTTTCGATAAAGTCGGCGGCGCCTTGTTTGAGTGCCGCAACGGCCATTGGCACATCGCCGTGACCAGTAAGGAAAATAATCGGCGGGCAATAGTTAAACGCTTGTAGCTTATTGAATAACTCTAAGCCGCCCATGCCCGGCATCCGTACATCGAGCACGAGGCTGCCGTAATCTTCTGGGCGGTAGCTGGCTAATAGGTCTTCAGCGCTGGCAAAGGTATTGACTTGATGATTACGGGTAGAGAATAACCAAGATAGCGCGTCGCGAATCGCGTCGTCATCATCCACAATGGCGATTTTTCGGGTGTTTGGGCGATCAAGGTTCATAAAATGAATGCTCCTGCAGTGAGTAACGATGACAAATTACTGAAAATTGTGTCGCGATTAGGGTTCACCAGCCAAACTTTCTTGTGGTAAGGGCAAAGTGAAGATAAAGCGGCTGCCGCCGCCTGGATTGCTCTCGACCCACAGTCGGCCTTGGTGGTGCTCGATAATTGAGCGGCAAATATTTAAACCCATTCCCATCCCGGTATTTTTTGTTGTGTAAAAGGGCTTAAACAATTGTTCCATTTGTTCAGGATTAATACCAGTGCCGCGATCCGCAATAATGACCGATAAAAAGTCTTTATTGGTCGTAATACTTAAATCGAGCGTCCGATTGGCGATCGGCGTGTCGTGCATGGCCTCAATTGCGTTTTTCATCAGGTTAAACATGACTTGTTCCAGCATCACCGCATCGGCATATACAATCGGTAAATTATTCACTTCGCCGATACTGAGTTTGACTTGCTGCTTGGCCACTTCGGCGGCGAGTAGCGTGCGCACGGTATCAACCAAGTCGGCAACCTCGCAGGGCTTGCGGTGTGGTGCACGGCGTTGCACAAATTCACGAATCCCCGAAATAATTTTGCCGGCGCGTTTGGCTTGGCCGGCCATTTTTTCGATGGCTTGATCTAGCTGAGCAATATTGGGCTCGGCTTGCGACAGCACATTGCGGCAACCGGTGGCATAGCTGGCAATGGCAGCCAAGGGCTGATTAAGCTCGTGCGCTAAGCTGGATGCCATTTCACCCATGCTAATTAAGCGTGTGGTTTGTTGTAATTGCTCGTTTTGCTGGCGTTCGCGCTCTTGGGCATTTTTGAGCGCAGTGATGTCGGTCGCGATTTCGAGCCAAACCTCTGAACCATCGACCCAGACACTGCTGCGGCTTTTAATTTGATACCAGTGGCCACGATAGGCGTCGAACCATTCGGTTTCGACAGGCGCACCTTTGCGGCGCGGCGTGTACGGTAAGGCGCAATAGCGGCCATGCCAATCGGGGATATTAAACGCCCGATCAAACTGCCGGTTGGTGAGGAGCATCTCGCAGCTGGCCGCGTCGCTCACGGAAACCGCGGCTTCTAGGCCATTGAGCACATTCACAAAACGCTCATGGGATGCCTGCAGCGCATTTCGCTCGCGCTGTAATTCGGTAATGTCGTAAATCGAGCTAATCCAGCCGGTATGCTGGCCGTCGCCATCAATCAGTTTGGCGGCGTAAAGGCGCACGTCAAAGCGCTCGCCATTGGCACGCATAAAGCGCATTTGATAGCCCGAGGGTTCGGCGCGACCGGATAAAATCGCTCGATACACGGCAGTACAGCGATCCAGATCTTCCGGCGGCCAATACGGCATGGTTTGGCTTTGGCCAAGTAAGTCTTCGGCTTTGTAGCCCACCATATCGCAAAAGGCCCGATTGATATAAATCAGGTGGCCATCCTTATCCATCGCCCGAATGCCGGTGACTAAGGAGTTCTCCATTGCTTCACGCATGGCGGTTTCTTGGCGCAATTGTGCTTCGATATTGTGTCGCTCTTTAATGTGTCGCCGCAGCGCCCACGTGGAGGCGAGCATCAAGATAGAGAGCGCAATCACCGTGAGCGTGAGTAGGTATTGTTGCCAGCTGCGTTGCTGCTGATATACCGTCGCTTGCAACTGAAATTGATTGGGCGCCAAATCAAAGTCGATTGCTTGATGTAAGCCGGTTGGATCTAGATTGCGATTAAATTTGCTGGCGATGGTTGCGCCGTTTTCAGTCAAAGAAATTTGATAGCGCTGGGCAATCCACCACGGTACTTGCTGTTGCAGTAGGGTGTTGAGATTGAGAATGGCGACTAAGGTGTGCCGACCATGGTAATTGAGGCGCACTGGCGTAACAAAGGCCAGCAATGGCGTTTGATTTTGCCCTTGTAACACCGTACTAAATTGGGGCGCATTATTGACCAACACCACACTGCGCGCTGCGACCAAATTGCGATGGTTCTGTGGGGGTAACAAATCGGGACGATTGAGTGGATGTTGCCAGCGAACTTGATTGGTTTCATCGATGTATTCCAGACTCATGACTTCGGGCGAGTCTTGCAAAATCGATAAATAGCGGCCACTAAACTCTGCCGAGCTTAAACCATCAGTGACAATGACGTCGGCAAGACCATCGAGTTGATGCTGTAGATTTTCCAGACGGTTTTTGAGCGCTTGCTTTTGCCACAACAGGTCTTGCTCGAGGGTGCTGGTGATCGCTTGGTCTTCTTTATGCGCAGTTTGAATTAAAAACAAGGCAAAGACTAAGGCAAACAAGGCGGCGGCAAACGGGGTAATGGTGAGCAGCCAGCGGGAAATCGTTGGCTCCTCGACACGGAACTGCTTTTTAGGCACTGGCTTTTACCTCGTTGCCAAGGGGACGTTGTTGGATGAAATCATCGATGCTTTGCAACACAGAATGGGCAATATTGTCGAGCGCTTCGGTGGTTAAAAAACCTTGATGCGAGGTAATCACCACATTCGGAAACGTCGTTAAGCGCGCCAAGATATCATCTTTGAGCATGCTGTCTGAAAGATCTTCAAAGAACACCCCTTCTTCATGCTCATAGACATCAAGACCAACCCCACCAACATGACCTGACTTCAGCGATTTAATCAGTGCTAGTGTATTAATTAGGCCGCCACGACTGGTGTTGATGAGTACAACGCCCGGTTTCATTTGCGCTAGCGTGGTCGCGTTAATCATATGGTGCGTGGTTGGAAACAGCGGCGAATGTAAGGAAATAATATCGGCGCGTTTAAATACATCTTCTTGGGACACAAACTCACAATCGACATCGCATTCTGCGGGGGGATAAGGATCATAGGCGAGAATCTGGCAACCAAAGCCACGCGCAATGCGCGCGGTGGCTAGACCGATTTTACCGGCACCGACAATACCAAATGTGCGGCCGTGCAAGTTAAAGCCTTCTAAGCCATCAAGGGTAAAGTTGCCATCACGAATGCGGTTAAAAGCACGGTGCGTTTTGCGAACCAAAGTCAGTAGCAGTGCAAATACATGCTCGGCTACGGCTTCGGGAGAATACGCCGGCACTCGTGTAACGGTGATGCCATGTGCGGCAGCCGCTTTTAAATCCACGCCATTAAAACCCGCGCAGCGCAATGTGATGAGTTTGACGCCAAGCTGGGCCAGCTGGTTAATGGTAAACGCATCGAGCTTATCATTCACAAAGGGGCAAACAACGTCAAAACCTTGCGCTAAGGGTACGGTTTTGGCGTTGAGCCTATCATCAAAAAAAACGATGTCGTGGTCGAATTGGACATTGGCCGCATTGATAGCGGTCTTGTCGTATTGCTTGCTATCAAAGACGGCGATCCGCATCGGTTTAGTCCTTAAAGTTATGCGTCACGGTGGCGTTAAGGTGAAAACCTTGGTAGTGATAGCCATTTAATTTATTGACCAAAACATCGCCCAATGTATGCGGTGCTTCTGCTGGATATTGCACTAAAGCGATGACGTTACGCCCAGCACCTTCGCTGGTGGTAATTTCAACTGGAATCGGTGCGCCCAATTGCTCGACCAAGAGCGCGATAACGTCTTCGCTGCGCGTGGCGGGAGGAAAGTTACCAATAACAATTTGCATGATGAATCACCTCAATCTTAGTGGTTGGTCAGACTAACAGGGATTTGTAACAACGGTTTTCTTAAAGCCTGTGCTGCAGTAATTAAAATCGTGCCTATCGGCGAAATGCCAAGCTGTATCGGTAATAGGCACGACATTTCTATTGTGCGGCAGGCACCTTTTCTAAGCGATGACTTAATTGCGTTGGGCTGCCTTTAAAGTAATGCGCGTAATGGCTGGCATTACTGAGTACTTTTTTCACGTAGTCACGGGTTTCGCTAAACGGAATGGTTTCAATGTAAATTGTCGGATCTAATTCGCGATCCGCACGCCATTTTCTGGCATTGCCCGGGCCTGCGTTATAACCCGCAGTGGCTAAAATCGCATTGCCGTTAAAGTTTTCTGCCCAGTAGGCCAGATAATAAGTACCCATTTGCAAATTGCTGGTGACGTCCGTGATGTCAGCGGAGCTGAAGTCGCTGATTTTCATTTTACCCGCGACCCATTTGGCGGTATTGGGCATCAATTGCATTAAGCCCGCTGCGCCAGCACTGGAGCGAATATCACTAATAAAACGACTTTCTTGGCGCATGAGGCCATAAACCCAAGCTGGATCTAAACCTTGCTCTTTGGCCGCTTGCTCGGCTTCTTCGCGATAGGGCATTGGGTAGCGCAAGGTAAAGTCATGAATTTTTTGCGTGCGCTCGGCGGTATAAATACTGCGGTCATACATTTTGTTTTTACGCGCTAATTCAGCCGCAGCCAGCAATTGTGTATCGCTTAAGCCTTGCATGGCGAAATTCCATTCGCGATTGGCTTCAACCCGCCAGTTTTGCTGATTTAGGCTCAAAGCACGCACGACACCGGGCAGGGCGGCAATGGCATTGATTTCTTCAGGTTTGCTGGTGTAGGGCGCACGGGATTCTTGCAGCATGGTGCCGAGTTTTTCTTGCGCTAACAGGCCGTAATAATCAAAGCCATCCGCCAATTGAAGATAAATTTCATTGGCAGCATTGGCTTTATTTTGCGTCTCATAAGCGCGAGCTAGCCAATAGCGATAGGTGTTTTTGGCCTGTGTTTCAGCAGGAAGTGCCTTAATACGAGACTCGACGGCATTCCAATCTTCGGCGCGTAGTGCGGAGCGAATAAACCAAGCTTGATCTTCTTCTTCCAAATCATTCATATCGGCTTTGCTCAGCCAAAATGAGGCATTGGGATGGTGACGCCGCGCAGCGCTTAGGCCCAGTTGTTGCCAAGCAAAACGCTGATCTGCTGCGGATAAATTTGGACTGAGTTGTTCAATAATCAGCGCGGCTTGTTCTGGACTTTTGCGGCCAATTAACTCTAAAGCATACAGTTGTAATTCAAGATTGGCGCGGCCAGCGGCATTGAGTTGTTTAATTTGTTTGTCGGGTGCGCTATTGATTGCGGCCAGGTTTTTGGCCGAAAACTCGCTCGGGCTACCCACGCGGCTCGTCAATTGCCGAGCAAAATCCGCCCGATTGGCCGCTAAAGCTTGGCGAATTCGCCACCAAGCATCGTTTTCACTGAGGCTGCCATTGGCAAATAAAGTATCAAAAATCGGATTGCACGAGGCGGCGAGTGGTTTGGGGGTAAACCACAGAGCCTTATTGGCTTTGAGGGTTGAATTATCGTTACGCACTTGCGCAGCTTGGCTTTTAAAGCATTGCAATTCAGCCGAAGGCGAATCGATCTTGGCATATTCTTGTTCGAACGATGACCAAGCTTGGCGACGGGCTAATTCTTTAATCCAGTCATCACGAAAGCGATTGGCCAGCGGCGTATTGGCGTAGCGATTTAAAAACTGATTGGCATCGTCTGCGCTGATTTGTTTCAGTTGCAATGTGAGCCAATAGTAGTTGGGATACATTTCTAGCGGTTTGCCCTGATTGGCATCGCTGATTTGGGCCAGTCGCGGTAAATCACGCGCGCGAACAGCTTGGCGCAGTTCATCTAAGTCGATGTTGGCAAAAGCGCTGGCGCTGAGTAATAAATGGCTACTGAGAAGTAGGGTAACTGAGAGTGCGCGCATAGAAATTAAGCCGTGAAAGTGGCGAGATGGACGCCAAAAAGCTTAAGCATAACAAGAACGCCGACTTTCTGGCGCGCTTATCTATAATATTTCTGAGTAAAGGCGTAAGAAAGCGTTTTTTGCTCGGTGACGCCGTGATTTTTTAGCCCATTTGCAGCGCGCAGCGGCGCAGTTGTCACGCTAAGGCGCGGTGAAATTGCCACGCCGCGACGCTCATTGCGAGCGAGCTGCCACGATGGCGGCAAAAACAGGTAGAATTCATTGATTAAAGAACTGTGCCGTGCGCCAAGAATCCTATGCTGACTTTTCAGGAAATCCTTCTCAAGCTCCAAACCTACTGGGCTGGGCACGGCTGTGCCTTGCTGCAGCCTTATGATATCGAAGTAGGTGCAGGAACCTTTCATACTGCCACCTTTTTGCGCTCAATTGGCCCAGAGCCTTGGAATGCCGCTTATGTGCAACCTTGCCGCCGTCCAAAAGATGGCCGCTATGGCGAAAACCCAAATCGTTGCCAGCATTATTACCAATACCAAGTTGTACTTAAGCCTTCGCCTGACAATATCCAAGAATTGTATCTAGGGTCATTGCAAGAGCTGGGTATCGACACCTCAGTGCATGATGTGCGCTTTGTTGAAGACGACTGGGAAAGCCCAACTTTGGGCGCTTGGGGTCTGGGTTGGGAAGTGTGGCTCAACGGTATGGAAGTGACGCAGTTTACTTACTTCCAGCAAGTGGGCGGTTTAGATTGCAAGCCGGTATTAGGCGAGATCACTTATGGTGTCGAGCGTCTAGCGATGTACCTGCAGGGGGTAGATAGTATCTACGACATCGTTTGGACGGTGTACCCAAATGGTCAAAAAGTCACTTATGGCGATATTTATCACCAAAACGAAGTCGAGCAATCGATTTATAACTTCGAGCAATCGAATGTGCCGTTTTTGTTTGATCAATTCAATCATTTTGAATCTGAAGCCAAACGCTTGATCGAAGGCGGTTTAGCCTTACCCGGTTTTGAAATGGTGATGAAATGCTCGCATATGTTCAATTTACTGGATGCGCGTGGCGCGATTTCAGTGACTGAGCGTGCCGCTTATATTGGCCGAGTTCGCAATCTAGCGCGTCTGGTGGCGCAAGCGTATCACGACAGCCGCGAAGCCTTGGGCTTCCCAATGTGCCAATTGCCGGAATAATCCACAGGGGCTCGCCATGTTGCTTCGTTGCAGTTTACTCAGCGCAGTATTGTTATTGAGTGCTTGCGATAAGAAATTCAATGAAGGCGTGAAGGGCCCTGTTGCCGTGCCTTATGCCAAGGCGGAATGGCGTAGTTATGGCAAAACCGCGGATTTTGAAATGCTGGTGGATGCCAATTCAGTTCAGCATGATCCGCAATATTCAGAAGCCAACTACACCTTTGTTTGGATGTTACAGCGATTTAATACCGATCAAACTGACGAAGTCGGCAAAGGCCAATATCGGCTGAAGTACACACGCTCAGCGATCCATTGTGACTCTGGCCGTATGGCTGGCGTGGCCGTGGCCTTGCACGATAGCGAAGACGAAGAAGTGGCCCGTTATGATGTACCGGGCTTTCAGTGGGAATTCACCGACCCGGTCAAAGACAGCTATGGTGCTGATTTTATTCGACAAGTCTGCAAGATCATGAGCGACAAAGACGCCGCACAACAAGATGACGCTTAGGTCAACGACCCGCTGGGCAATGAACTTAAAAAAGAGAAACAGCATGAACCCAACACTGCTTATTGAATTATTAACGGAAGAACTCCCCCCCAAGGCGCTGCCTAAATTGGGCGCGGTATTTGCCGATACGATTTTTGCTGAATTACAAAAACTGGGCTTTGTCCCTGCTGATGCGCAATACACCACGTTTGCTAGCCCACGTCGTTTGGCAGTGAGCATTGCTAATGTGGCCGCAGTTCAGCCTGAGCAAGCCATTGAAAAGCGCGGTCCAGCGGTCGCCGCTGGGTTTAAAGACGGTCAGCCCACCCCGGCTTTACTCGGTTTTGCTCGCTCTTGCGGCTTGGCGGCTGACGCAGTCAATAGCTTAGAAAAACTGCACGATGGCAAGCAAGAAGTGTTTGTTTTCCGCATGACCAAAGCTGGTCAAGCACTAGACGAAGTCCTTGCCGGTATTGTGGCTGCGGCATTAAAAAAACTGCCTGCGCCAAAATTAATGCGCTGGGGTGATCGTGACGGCCAATTTATTCGTCCGGTGCATGGTTTGATGATGTTGCACGGCGATGATTTGATTGCCGGACAAATTTTGCACCTGAATTCACGCCGCAGCACATTGGGGCATCGCTTTTTATCTAGCGGAGAGCTGGTGCTGTCTAACGCCGATGATTACGCGCGTTTACTCAATGAGCAAGGTCGCGTTATTGCCAGCTTTACCGAGCGCCGTGCATTAATCGGTGAACAACTGCAAGCGGCCGCCGCGGCATTGAATGCCACGATTGCTGCTGATGATGCTTTGTTTGACGAAGTGACTGCCTTGGTGGAGTGGCCAGTGGTGTTGAAAGGGGAGTTTGAAGCTGAATTTCTCGATGTGCCACAAGAATGCTTGATTTTGACCATGCAGCAAAATCAAAAATACTTCCCGCTGCTTGATGCCAATGGCAAATTGATGAATCAATTTTTGCTGGTATCCAATCTGCAAACTGCCGATCCTAGCCACATTATCAATGGCAATGAGCGCGTGTTGCGCGCACGCTTATCTGATGCTCAATTCTTTTTTGAGCAAGATAAAAAAGCCAAACTCGATACCCGCGTCGGCAAATTAGCCAATGTGGTTTACCACAATAAAATTGGCTCGCAATTGGAGCGCGTGCAGCGTTTGGAAAGCATTGCCGGTGAAATCGCCAAATTACTCGGCGCTGATGTTGGTAAAGCCACGCGTGCGGCTTACTTGGCCAAAGCCGATTTGTCGACCGATATGGTTGGTGAATTTCCTGAGTTGCAAGGGATTATGGGGCAATACTATGCCGTGCATGATGCCGAAGATACGGATGTAGCGTATGCGATTGCAGCCCATTACAAGCCTAAGTTTGCGGGTGATACCCTGCCAGAAGGCGCGACAGCACAGGCCGTGTCTTTGGCCGATAAATTGGAAACCTTAGTCGGTATTTACGGTATTGGCTTGATCCCAACAGGCGACAAAGACCCATTTGCATTACGCCGCGCAGCGCTGGGCGTGTTGCGGATTTTGCTCGAGCAGCCACTCGATTTGAAAGCGTTGCTCAATATTGCTGAAGCCAGCTTCCCAGCGGGCTTGATTAAAGCCGGCACGGTGGATGGTTTGTATGGCTTTATGTTGGAGCGCTTGAAAAACTTATTGGCGGCTGAATATCCAGCTGCGGATATTGATGCGGTGTTGGCTAAATCACTAACGTGCTTTGACGACCTGACAGTGCGTTTGGCGGCGGTGGCTGAATTTAAAGCTTTACCAGAAAGCGCGGCGCTCGCAGCGGCAAATAAACGCATTCGCAATATTCTGAAAAAAGTCGAAGGCGATTTGCCAGCATTAAATGCCGCTTTAATTGGCGCCGGTGCTGAACAAGCATTGTTTGCTCAATTGCAAGCGTTGCAACCGGCGGTTGAAAGCGCTTTGGCGGTCAACGACTTTACCAGCGCATTGAAGCAATTGGCGGCATTTAAAGCACCGGTTGATGCCTTCTTTGATTCTGTGATGGTGATGAGCGATGATTTGGCCGAGCGTGGCAATCGTTTAGCACTGTTGTCGCAACTGGCTGATTTGATGAATCGCGTCGCTGAATTGTCATTATTAGCTGATTAAATTGGCTGAGGGCGGATTGATCGTGCAACTCCATGTGCGGTTGATCCGCTGATTTTATTTATTGGTCTTATTCGTCGCTGAGGACGAAAATCTCGCTCGATATTCAAGGTTAAGGATGCAAAAAATGAAACTCTTAATTTTGGATCGGGATGGCGTCATCAATGAAGACAGTCCTGATTATATTAAGTCGCCTGAAGAGTGGCTACCGATTGCAGGTAGTTTAAATGCGATTGGTGAATTAACCCGAGCAGGCTGGACTTTGGTGGTCGCAACCAATCAAAGTGCGATTGGGCGCGGCATGATTGATGTGGCCACACTCAATCAGATTCATAGCAAGATGCATAAAGCGGTGCATCATATGGGTGGACATTTGGACGCGGTTTTTTTCTGTCCGCATGCACCAGATAGTGGCTGTACTTGTCGTAAACCGGCGCCAGGCCTGATTTTAGATATAGCCAAGCGCTTTCGTGTTGATGTCAAAGATTGTTATATGGTCGGTGATTCACTACGTGATTTACAAGCAATTGCGACTGCTGGTGGGCGCGCTATTTTAGTCAGAACTGGCAATGGCATGAAAACCGAAGTCCGCGGCAATTTACCCAATGGTACGTTGATTTTTGATGATTTGGCTGCGGCCGCTAATTGGTTAATGTATTCGGCAGATTAAGCTACTGCCGCTCAAACCATCCGCTGCGGATGGCTTGAGTTTTCGCTTATTTTTACTAGCGCTGTCGTTGTTAGTTTTCCCATTCTGCTTTTTTTCGCGAGTCTACGTTACATGATCTGGTTGCGCTCTATTTTGTATTGGTTGCTACTCATTATCATTACGCCGGTATTTACCTTGATTGCCATTGTGATTTTGCCGTTGCCTGCGGTGATGCGAAATCGAATTATTCGCTGGTGGTCAGTGATTTTACTTAAGTGGTTACACCTGACTTGCGGCCTTAAATTTCGGGTTGAAGGCGCAGAAAATATTCCCGAAGGGCCAATGATGATTATGTGTAAACATCAATCGGCGTGGGAAACGATGGCGCTGCAATTGATTTTCCCGCCGCAAGTGTGGGTGATGAAGCGCGAATTACTCAAAATGCCATTTTTTGGTTGGGCTTTGGCAACTACGTCGCCGATCGCGATTGATCGCGGCCAGCGCGCCGCCGCACAGCGGCAATTGATGGAGCAAGGTAAAGATCGTTTAGCCAAAGGTTTATGGATTGTGATCTTTCCAGAAGGGACGCGGATTAAGCCCGGTGAGCGTGGCCAATATAAACAAGGTGGCGCGCGCTTGGCGCTGGATTTGAATGTACCGATTGTGCCGGTGGCGATGAATTCGGGTGAGTTTTGGCCGAAAAATTCTTTCTTAAAATGGCCCGGAGAAATCACCGTGCGCGTGGGGCCGCCGATTGCTTCGGAAGGTAAAAAATCATTAGAACTGATTAAAGAAGTCGAAAACTGGATCGAAGGCCAGATGGACGAAATCAGTGGCCGTGGCCCGTGTTTTGAGCAGAAAAAAGTATAGGTATTCACTTGCAGTGTTTATTTAAAAATAGCTCTGGAGATATACCCTATCAAGTAAAGCGTAGCTCGCGGCGGCGAAGTATTGGTTTGAAAATTGATGCGCAGGGATTAACGGTGATTTTGCCGCAAAGCGCTGCCGAACGTGAGGCCGAGCGCGTCATCGAACTCAAACTGGCATGGGTGCGCGCCAAACTGGCTGCGCGGTGCGCTGAGCCTGAGTTCGTGCCGCCGAGCTTGTGCTGGGGGGCGAGTGCCTTGTATCTGGGCGAGTCTTTTATTTTGCAACCGGCGTTACGCAGCCAACTTGGCGCAGGGGTGTTGTCGCTCTGTGCGGCCAATGAAGCCAAAATTGCCCCGGCTTTAATTCGTTTTTATCAACGTGCTGGCCAGATTTATTTGGCCGAACGCGTGGGCTTGTGGGCAGAACGCATGGCGCTGCAGCCCAGAAAATGGCAGTTGTCGTCGGCCAAAACGCGCTGGGGCAGTTGCACTGCGGCGGGTGACATTCGCTTGAATTGGCGCTTAATGCAAGCGCCAGCCAGCGTGATTGATTATGTGGTGATTCACGAATTGGCGCATTTAGCACAAATGAATCATTCGGCCCGCTTTTGGGCCATCGTCGCCAAAGCTTGCCCGCATTGGCAAGCCGAGCGGGCTTGGCTTAAGCAGCATGCCGTGGCGTTGCTGGCTTGGGGCTAATGGCTTTGTGGTTTAATTAAGACTTATCGTCATCACGCAGTAGCGCATTTCTGCGCGGGGTTTAGCATCCAACCCGCACTAACCTTCCCATCATCCTGCATTTCATTGTTTTAAATTGAGGTTTGAATTGAGCGCGCTCGCCGCAACAGCAATGCGCCAGACGTGATTGACTGGCTATTGCTCTGTGAGTGGCATGATTTCGACGCTTGCTTGCGGTGTAGGGCTTGGGGTATTGTTCGCAGGTTTGGATGCTGACATCGCATCAATCGCCATACCCCCGGCAGCAACCGTTCCTGTTGCTACCAATTTGGTGGCGTCATAAGCCAGGCCAACAGCACTGGTGGTGACGCCAACGGCAACTGAGCCGACCAAGGCGGCGGTCGTTACCACCGCGCAACCATTGAGTAATAAGGCCAAGCAGAGCACGGCGGGTAATTTAAACACTCGGTATTCCGCTATCGATAGAAAGGCATGGATTGTCGGCGACTTAGCGCGATTCGTCGAGATAAAAAAGTACTCAGTTAAAATCTGTAAGGGAGTAGATATTACTGGGTAGATCTGGTTTAATCCATTGCGATTAATTTTAATGCTCGCAGGTTTAATGATTGGCAACGATGTCTTGCTAAACAAAAATGGTTTTTATTTAGCGATATGATCGAATTTATTCCAAATCCCCATTTTTGTTTTCGTCGAATTAAGCATTTAGGTAAGAATGAAAAAAATTCTGATTGCAAAACTCACCTCGCTAGGTGATATTTTATTCGTCATGCCAATGATTAGTGATATTCAATATCATTTCCCTGATGCACAGATTGATTGGTTGGTGGATGCGCAATTTGCTGAGTTGCCGGCAATGCATCCGGCAATCGATCGAGTGATTGCTGTGCCTTTACGCGGTTATAGGCGTAAATCAACTCGGCAGAATTGGCAGGGTATTCGATCGGCAATTCAGCAATTGCGCCGTGAGCATTATGATGTCATTTTAGATTGTCATGGGATGATTAAATCGGCGTTATTTAGCCAAGTCGCTAAAGCCAAATTAATTATTGGGCCGCCCGATTATCGTTTAGGTGAAAACGCCGCGCGCTGGGCTTATCATCGGCAAGTGGTGCCGGATGCCAATTTGCCCGCAGTCGAGTGGTATCGCAGTTATGCCGCTTTAGCGCTGAATTATTCCATTGAGCGAGAGATTGATTTTGGTATTCAAGCGGATGAATGCTTGCCGGCTTGGATGCCAGCCAATCGTCCGTATGTGATGTGTTTTCACGCCGCATCCAAGGCTGAAAAAACTTGGCCAGTGGCGCAATGGTTGCAGGTGTTGCAGGCCTTAGAAAAGCAGGGCGTGATGGCGATCTTGCCATGGGGAACCGAGGGCGAATATGCGGTGGCGCAGCAATTGGCGGCGGGACTAACGCAGGCAATGGTGCCGCCAAAACTCACTATCACACAGATTGCCAGCTTGATTCGCCATGCCGATTGGTCGATTGGTGTGGATACCGGCATGACGCATTTGGCAGAAAACATGGGCCGCGCCACGATTGCGCTGTATACGCAAACTGATTCGGCCAGCTATCACCCGGTGTGGAATACCCAAGCTTATGCTTTGGGTGGGCAAGGGGAGGTTCCAGAAGCGAAGCAAGTGTTAGATATAATGGGTATTGCTACCTAAGCTTTATATTTAATTAGCTAGGTGGCTATACCTACTAGGTGGCTATACCTATCGTCCCATCCCCCCAACTTGCTGCGCTAAATAAGTGGCATAGTTATCGGTCATACCGCCGATAAAATCGAGTACTCGGCGGTAGGCTTCGATTAAGGGCCATTCTTTTTTCGGCGCGTTGTAATCCATTAAATCGAGCACTCGGCGCATGCGAAACGGCATTTCTGCACTGATATGCTGTTCGTAGGCGGCGGTGCAAAAGGCGCTGAGTAAGATTTCTAAGCAGGTAAATGAACCGACTTCAATTTCAATTTTGCGCCGTTCGTTAAAAATCCGGTCGCGCGCCAGTTGCTTGGCTTCAGCCAAGCCCAGTCGCATGCTCGGTGGGCAATCATTGAGTAAATCGCCTTGGTAGGTGCCGGCCATAATGCGGTCATAGTGCGTCATAAAGGTGGCGGCCACATCGCGGATGCTGCGATCTATCGCTTTGCCACGCAGTAACGAGATTTTGCGGCGGGTGGAAGGGGCGGCGGCGATTTCGAGTTGTAATAGACTGGTTTGGCCGCCGCAAATTTTCATCAGCAAAGGCTCAACCGTTTCATACGGTAGCGTGCCGATCTCAATCCCGTCTTCTAAATCCAAAATGGCGTAGCAAATATCATCGGCCGCTTCCATTAAATACGACAGTGGATGGCGGGCCCATTTATTGGTTTCAATCAGCGGTAGGCCGAGCTCTTTGGCAACATTTTCTAAGATATTAAGCTCGGATTGATAGCAACTAAATTTGCCTTTTTTGCCGGCAAATTCACTACTCCACGGGTATTTGAGCGTGGTGCCTAGCGTGGCATAGGTGAGGCGCAGACCACCATCAAAACGATGGTTTTCAAGCTGGGTGATGATGCGAAAACCTTGGGCATTGCCCTCATACGTCATTAAATCACGGCGCTCGGCAGCGGTCAGCGTTTGCATTAAATACGCTTGCTCAGGGCGGCGAAACCAGTCGCGAATGGCGTATTCGCCAGCATGGCCAAATGGCGGGTTACCGATGTCGTGTGCCAAACAAGCGGCTTGCACAATGCCGCCTAAATCAAATGGGCTGATGTGCGCGGGCAACTGGCCTTTGAGCTGTTCGCCAATCAGTACGCCTAAGCTGCGGCCCACGCAAGCAACTTCGATGCTGTGGGTGAGGCGGGTATGCACATGGTCGTTTTCGGTCATCGGATGCACTTGGGTTTTGCGGCCCATGCGGCGAAACGGCGAGCAAAAAACGATGCGGTCGTGATCTTTGTGGTAATTGCTGCGTCCGGATTCAAAATCGGGGAGGCTGCCATCTTCGACGCCAAGGCGGTTGGCCGAAAGCAGTTGTTGCCAGTTCATCATGCGGCTTGCTCCATGTGTTGGAAGTAGGCTTTAAAGTCCGCCAGTGAGACGGGGCGACTGTAGTAAAAGCCTTGTATTGTGTCGCATTGATGCTGCTGTAAAAATGCGGCGCTGGCGGCGTTTTCTACGCCTTCGGCGACCACGGTGAGCTGCAGACGATGGGCGAGTTCGATAATACTTTGCACAATGGCGGCGTCTTTGTCGGAGCTGCCCATCGATTGAATAAAACTGCGATCAATTTTAAGCTCATCAATAGGGAGCCGCTTTAAATAGGACAAAGAGGAATAACCAGTGCCAAAATCGTCCAAAGACAGCAGGCAGCCCATTTGTTTGAGTTGCTCTAATTGTTTCAGGGCGGCTTCAATATCGGCAATAAGTGCCGATTCGGTTATTTCTAGTACGAGGGTATTGGCTGGAATATCCCATACTTCAAGCGCGTTAGCGATATACATCGCTAAATTTTTATCCGCTAAATTACTTGGGCACAGATTGATACTCATTGTGCCGCGATAGCCTTCGCTGCGCAGCAAGGCAAATTGTCGCAAACCCGATTGAATGACCCAGCGGGTCAGTGTGTCCATCAGCCCCAGATGTTCGGCGACTTCAACGATTTGATCGGGTGGCACTTGCCCTAAGACGGCGTCTTCCCAGCGTAATAAAATCTCAGCGCCAATGACCTGCTGCTTTTGGGTGTTAATTTGCGCTTGAAAGGCTAAATGAAAGCGGTTTTGCGCCAACGCTTCGCGTAAAGGTGCTTCGAGCCGTGCCAGTTGTTGGCCGAGCCAATCGCGGCTTGGGTCATAAACGCCAATTTGATCTTGTGTAAAATCACGCGCCGCGATCCGCGCAGAGTTGAGTAAATCAGGCATGTTTTCGCCATGCTCTGGGTAAATGGCAATGCCAATATGCGGATGTAAGTGTTGTGGTGTTTCTGGGGCTTCGCATAATAAATATTGCGCGCGATTGGCCGCCAATAGGGCATGACTAATGCCGGCAATATTCGGAATTAATAAGCCCAGTGTTTGGTGGTCAATATGAAATAACTGATCGTTTTCGCGTAATAGACAGCGTAAAGCATTGGCCATTTGCGTGACTACGGCGCTTTGTTTGGGGCGATGCGGCCGATGGCGAACTTCAATATGCAATACGCCGCAATAGCGGCCACTGTGCGTGTGCGAGAGGGCGGTTGTTAAGCGTTCAATATGGCGGATTTCGATCTCGTTCAGATCGTGAGCAAAGGCAGTCGCTGGCATTGGGATCAATGGTTATTCCAAAAAAAACTCACGAGGATCAATTTGATGTGCGCCGCGCGGTAACTCTCGGCGAATATTGATCGGCAAACCACTAGGTAAGCTGGGGTTGGTAATGAGGTCAAGCGTATGCGGTTTGGCGTAGGGATGTTTATCCGGACCTAAAATAATCAGCAATTTGGGTTTGAGACGACGCACCCGATTTTGGCCAATGACAATGCCCACTTCACCGGTGGAGAGCTCTACGAGTGTCCCTACATGGAAAATCCCCACGCATTGTGAGAACTGCTCAATCAGTGCCGGATGGAAATACCGTTCGCTCCATTTATACATGAGTTGCAACGCTTCATGCGCTGACTTGGCATTGGAATAACTGCGATCACTGGTGAGTGCGGTAAAACAATCCACAATGCCCGCCATACTGGCAAACATCCCGATGCGCTCGGCTTTGAGTCCCAGTGGATAGCCGCTGCCATCATAGCGTTCGTGGTGGCGCGCCACCATATCAAACACATCAATAGGGATGCCTTCCATTTGCGACAAAATATCCAAGCTATGATTCACGTGCGTTTTCATCAGCATGAATTCGCCCGGGGTGTAGCGCCCAGTGCGGGTTAATAATTCAGGTGGCAAGCGCATTTTGCCCACATCGAGCATTAAACCGGCCATGCCTAAATTTTGTAATTCGGCGCGGGGATAGCCCAAGTGACGACCAAAAGCGAGTAAATACACCGCTGAGTCAATCGAATGGGCGTAGGTATATTGGTCGCGATCTTTTAGTTGCGTAAGCCAAAGCAGGGCATTGGGATTACGGATAATTGAGCCGACTAAATCTGAAACTACTTCATTAATTTCTTCAACCCGAGGTTGTAAGTCTTGGCGAACCGCTTCCATCAAACTAAGTACCAAACGCTGCGCGGTTTGATGTGAATTGCTGGCGGTTTTTATTTCTTGCTCAACCGCCGCGGTATCGTCATAAATGACAATGTCTGTGCTAAGTGCTGATGGGGTATTGCTGCTAGTTGCCGATTGTTGACGCCAATTAGAAAACAGCCTACGCAGTTCTCGTAATATATTGAGTCGATCATGGCTTTGCTCTGCGGCGGCTTTGTCAGAAGTAGGCGGATTATGTGGTTGATATCGACTAGACTCGATTTGATCTGTTGTTGTGAGTAAAGAGGTCCATTGCGCGATTCCGCCGACAGAGCGATTCAGATCGAGGGTGATATGTTCACAGTGAATATGCAGTAATTCGATTTGCTGGCGACTTTCAATTAAAAAGCCTTGCATTAAAAACGGAGTGTCAAGCCAAGGGCGATCGAGCTCGCTAACGAACTGGCCTAATTGTAGTTTGACAACAGGAATGCGAATTTCCACTTGCGAACCCATGCCGACAGAGATGAACTGAGCAATTATATGCGTTCTGCGTACAATTCTTGCTTGATTCCGGAGAAAACCGTGTTTTTGCTGAAATGGTGCTGCCACAATGCGACATTTGGGGACTGTTGGGCTTTATTTCATCGATATCGGTGCAGTATTGGTCGCCCCTCTGCGCGTTATCTTGTTAAAATATAGGGCTAATTGTATAGAGGATAATCATGGCATTGCTGGAAATCCGTGATGTAGTAAAACAATTTGGTGATTTTACTGCAGTAAACCACGTGAGTTTGTCCGTTGAAGCGGGCGAGTTTTTTACGCTGCTCGGCCCATCTGGCTGTGGAAAGACAACGCTATTACGGATGTTGGCGGGTTTTGAACAACCTGATTCCGGTGAAATTATTTTGGATGGCGTGAATGTGGCAGGTGTTCCGCCCGAGAAACGCCCGGTACATACCGTATTCCAAAATTACGCTTTATTTCCACATATGACCGTGGCGCAAAATATTGCTTTTCCACTCAAAATGGCCAATGTGCCCAGTGAAGAGTTAAAACAGCGCGTAGCGGAAGTCTTAGAAGATGTGCAATTAACGCCGTTTGCTCAGCGCTTTCCGCATGAAATGTCGGGTGGCCAACGCCAACGCGTTGCTATTGCGCGCGCCTTGGTTAATCGTCCGCGCTTATTATTACTCGATGAGCCATTGTCTGCGCTGGATGCTAAATTACGCGAAGAAATGCAAATTGAATTAATTAATTTGCAAAAAGAAGTCGGTATTACCTTTGTGTATGTTACCCATGATCAAGGTGAAGCGTTGGCCTTATCGCACCGAATTGCGGTGATGAATAAAGGGCAGGTTGCACAGCTTGATGTGCCTGAAGTGATTTATAGTCATCCAAAAAGTCGCTTTGTGGCTGATTTTATTGGGCAATGTAATTTGCTTGATGGCACGATTGTTGCCATTGGCCATGATCGAATGCAAGTTGAAATTGCCGGTGTTGGCATTGCCGAAACTTTATTACTTCCCGACGTTGAAGTGGGCCAAAAAGGCACGCTCACGCTTCGCCCTGAAAAAATCAAACTCGCCGCAAGCTTGCCATTGGATGTGGCCGATGAAGTTCATTTCAAAGGCAAAGTACACGATTGCTTATATTTGGGTGACGTAACGATTTATGTTATTGAACTAGAAAATGGCGTGTTGGTCGAAACCATGTTGCCGAATTCTGCGCCAGGACGGGCAAAATTCTTTGATGATAATGACTTGGTCGAATTGGCATGGCGTTATGACGCTGGCCATTTTATTTTGAGTTAAACCATGGCAAAAAATAAATCATTAGGCCGTTGGTTAATTTCTGGCCCACCGTTATTGTATCTATTGATATTTTTTGCGATACCAACATTGATTATGGCTTTGGCCGCTTTCCGTTTTCCAGGTGATTACGGTGGTTTATTGCCTTTAATTGATATCAATCCAGATACAGGTAAAAATGAGCTGCTAATCCATGCTGGGAATTGGCAGGAATATCTTACGTTTGAAAATTTTTCACGTTTTTTTGAAGATTCAATCTACGTTGAGTTATTTATTAAATCATTCTGGTATGCAGGCATAACTACGTTTGTTTGTTTGCTTATGGCATATCCGCTAGCATGGTTAATTGCGCGTAGTCCTAAAAAATACCGTGATTTATTGATTTTACTAGTTATTTTGCCATTTTGGAGTAATTTTCTAATTCGAGTTTATGCTTGGATGATTATTCTTGGTCCGCAAGGTTATTTTGCGATGACGATTAATCAAGGATTGGCATGGCTAGGTATTGCGCCAATTCAGCTGATGTATAGTCATTTTGCGGTTATCGTTGTGCTGGTTTATGTGCACTTACCATTTATGGTCTTGCCTTTATATGCCAATCTTGAAAAGCACGATGTAGCTTTACTTGATGCAGCCCAAGACTTGGGGGCATCTGGCTGGCAGCGTTTCTGGAAAATAACTTGGCCGCTATCCCTACCTGGGGTATGGGCAGGTTCAGCCTTGGTATTTATTCCTGCGCTTGGCATGTTTGCAGTACCCGATTTACTTGGCGGTACCGATGGCATGATGATTGGTAATTTAATTAAACAACAATTTTTAGATAGTCGTGATTGGCCTTTCGGCTCAGTACTTTCCATTATGCTAACTTTAGCGGTACTGATGATGGCAGGTCTAGGAATGTTGATTGGTCGGGGGAAGCAGCGTAATGCACTCTAAACAATCTAAATGGCTTTGGGCTGCGGCAATCTTTGTATATGGCTTTTTATATGTGCCATTGATTATTGTTGTTGCCTATTCATTTAATGATTCAAAACTCAATGCAGAGTGGGTTGGTTTTACTTTTAAATGGTATGGCTTATTAATTCACAATGAGCAAATGCTCGTGGCGGCGCGTAATTCGTTAATTATTGCGGTGGTGACCAGCTGCTGTGCGACGGTATTGGGTACTTTGGCTGGTTTAGCAATGCATAAATACAAGCTGCGCGTGTTGCCGATTTTAGTTTTGACCCCGATTGCGATCCCTGAAATTTTGATGGGTGTTGCTTTATTGATCTTTTTTGTGATGCTCAATATGACATTGGGGATGGTCTCGGTTACTTTGGCGCATATTGCGTTTTGCATTGGTTTTGTCGCCATTGTTGTTCGTTCGCGTTTACAAGGCATGGATGAGGCTTTGGTTGAGGCTGCACGTGATTTAGGTGCTAGCCCAATTCAAGCATTTAGACTGGTGACAATGCCGTTAATTATGCCCGGTATTATTGCTGGTGCGCTAATGGCATTTACTTTATCGATCGATGATTTTGTTATTACATTCTTTACTGCGGGGGCTGGCGCTTCCACTTTGCCATTGCAAATTTATTCGATGATTCGGATTGCAGTGACACCAGAAGTGAATGCCATTTCTACTTTATTGATGCTACTGACACTGACTTTGATTTTGATTGCCAGTAAAGTCGCACCAAGTGCATTGCGGGCTAAATAATTAGATTTAAACGTCATATTTATTATTGACTTATATTTAAATACCACTGAATTTGGAGTTTTCACCAATGAAAAAACTTTTTCTGGCGTTGATGTTGGCTGCGGGTGTCGCACAAGCTGAAGATGTATTGCATATTTATAACTGGAATAACTACCTTGCACCAGAAACGGTGAAACGTTTTGAGGCCAGCTGTAAATGTCGCGTGGTTCAAGATTATTATGGCGCAATGGAAGAAATGTTGGCGAAGTTATCCGCTGGCGCAAAAGGTTACGATATTGTGGTGCCAACCGGATTTGCTATTCCACCATTGTCGAAACAAAATTTATTGCAGGGTTTAGATTTGGCTAAATTGCCAAATGCTAAAAATATTAATCCTGCATTTATGAATAGTAAATTTGATCCAGGTAATAAATATTCATTACCTTATTCATTTACAACGACTCTCTTGGGTTACAACCAGAATAAACTCAAAGAATTGGGCATCAGTGCTGATTCATGGTCATTGATTTTTGATCCAGTTATCTTGGCTAAAATCAAAGGTAAAGTAACGGTATTGGATGATAGTCGTGAGGTTTTTGCTGCGGCGTTAATGTATAACGGTTTCTCTGCGAATTCAACGAACCCAGATGAATTAAAAAAAGCGCAAGAAACCATTATTAAAGCCAAACCATATTGGGCGGCATTCAATGGCCAAAGCTATATCAAGGAACTGACTGTAGGCAATATCTGGGTGGCTCATGGCTATTCTAGCGATATGTTTCAAGCGGTCGCAGATGCAAAAGCTGCCAAACGGTCATTTACTGTGAATTACGGCTTGCAAAAAGAAGGTAATACCATGTCGGTCGATAGCATGGTGGTCCTTAAAAATGCGCCACGCCCTGATTTAGCATATAAGTTTATGAACTTTATTCTAGAAGGTAAGAATGCCGCAGATTTAACCAATTTGATTGGCGTTGGCAATCCTAATTTGGCTGCGGTGCCTTTCGTGAAGGCTGATATTAAGTCTATTCCATCGGTATTCCCTGATGCGCAAGTGATGAAGAAATTGCAGCAACTTAATGCCTTAGAAGGAAAACAATTGCGAGAACTCAATAAATTGTGGACCAAAGTGAAAACTTCTAAATAAGTACCATCAATATACCGGCTAGCGCGAGTTAGCCGGTATATTGACTCTCTATGTCATCTATTTCTTCTATTCGTTACTTAGCAAAAAAAACCAAACCCACAATGGTTTCGCCATTTTTGTTTGCTGTTTCATTGCTCCTCATTTTGATTGTCAGTTTGTATCCATTTAGTGGTTGGCGTTTTACTGGTGAGCCGATTACTGCGTTTTATACCTATCCATTACCCTACTATTTCACCGTCTTTGATAACGCGATTAATATCTTGGCTTATATTCCATTGGGATTAAGCGCGGTACTTATTTTGCGTCGCTATCGTTTGGCCTTTTTGTATGCAACGTGTATTTGTCTTTTAGTCTCAATGAGTATTGAGTTTGTGCAGCAGTTTTTGCCGAGTCGTGTTGCCTCAAATATGGATATGATCAGCAATGTATTAGGTGGAGGGATCGGTGCGATAGCAGGTGTTGTATTAAGTCATCGCTATTTTTTGCAGTATTGGCTGCATTTTCGCCATGATTATTTGGCTCCCAGCGCCGTTGTTGAGTGGGGATTTATTTGGTTAGCATTGTGGTTTGTTACTCAATTTGATCCGAGTTTGCCATTTTTGGGCGTTGTGGTGATGCCGCAAGGTTTACCGCAACCTTTTGTTTCGCCAATTCAAAGTCCTGCTTTGTTTCTAAGGTTATTAGAGGGCGGCGGAATGATGCTGCATCTATTGGCAGTGGCTTTATTTGTTTCATTATTGGTTCGATATCATCGCTATGCTCCCCGAGCAATTGCTAGCGTATTGATGTGCGCTTTATTGGTTAAAATGGGTTTTGCTGGGATGTTATTGCAGCCAGAGCAATTCTTTGCCTGGATTAATTTGAATATTGCTTTGGGTGGTATCGTGGGAGTTGTATTATTGGCTTTTTTCCTGCGTTTGAATCGTCGTTTACGCGCATGGGCTGGTTTTTTTGCTCTATGCCTAATTAATATTATTACTTATTTATGGCCATTGTCGCCAAATAGTAGCAATAATTTAGATGGTTATAAGTGGAGCTATGGTCATTTGCAGCATTTTAATGGCATGTCGAGTGCAATTGGCGATATTTGGCCGATAGGCGCAATGCTATTTTTATTTTATTTTATGCTGTTTTTACCTGAAGATAATGAATAAGAAAGAATGCTAATTTAATGTTTTTTTATTCTGATCAGGCATAAAAGTAATTAACTGCTCACCTTTTACTTTTATGCCTAGCGATACGCCCTTGCCTGAATGCTCATTTAATCTGCTGTGGTATTACAGGATTTTGAAATTGAGCGCCTGCCAATAATTTCTCATACATCTGTGGATCGTGCCATTCGCTCTGGCATTGTGCAGAAAAAATCACATCACTGAGCTTAATTTCACCCATCCGTGGATTGTAGGCGTCATGTCGAAAGGCTTGTGCGTAACCGGTTTCAGTTTCGTGCGCAATGATTGAGTGTAGTCGCACGTCACTTTCGCCATTGGCCATCATGGTTTGCTGTAAAAGTTGATCGATGATGACAAAAAATACGCGAGCAAATTGTTCAGCAGACGGTGATACCGGCATAGAAATCCAGCGTGCCGAAAAGGTTTGGCACAGCCGAATATATTCCGCATCATCTTTATCCCAAAAACAAATTGCATGATCAAATGCATCAATGACATCACGGATCGTGCCTTTCATGAGGCCAAAGTCATAGATCATTTGCCCATTATCCAAAGCATCTGCTTCTAGCAATACCTCCACTTTATAGCTGTGACCATGAATCGAAGTACGGCATCGTTCAGATGAGCAGTTGCGAACAATGTGTGCATTTTCAAATTTGAATAATTTACGAATCAACATAATCAGTGACCAATGAGTGAGCTTTATTTTATATCTAGATGATATCGCATTTGAGCAATACTCGATCTAGCTTTTGATAATGATACTCAACTTGATACCTATTTGGTTCAATATGTAAGCATCTGTGATGACAGTTTTTGATTGGTTTTTGCAAGTATTATGAAAGCAATTAAATTGTAGTGATTGTGATGGTTTTTTTAATCTATAAAATCTGTCTGCAATATGCCGCAGGTGTAATGAAGTATTTTGCGATTTTTATCGCCAAATTTGCTTGCATGAGTTACATCAGTTCTTTCTTATTTTGCGTTGAGAACATGCGGGTGTTGATTTAAGTTGTTATTTATCAGTGGCTTGAGTTTGGCTTGTTGTGCTGCGGCATTTTTTTTTCGTCCTTGTTATGTAGTTTTATTGATGGTGAATGGCTTGGGTTGTTACCAATCCGGTTTTGCCATTGTTTGTCATATTGACAATAGAATTCGCTTCAGTATTAATCAGTAATGCCAAAGTTGACCCAATCATTGCAGGCTCACTTAGCAAGGGTAAATATCATGATTCTTACAAATTGATAACAGCCCCGTGTGATTGATAGGACCATTTTTTCTATCGCATGAATGCCAATTAATAATATAGGAGGAGACATCAATGTCCCATATCAATCGTATTGCTCTTGCCGCATTACCTGCCGCGATTGCAATGATTTCAGTGAATGCAATGGCTGCATCTGCATGGAATAGCGCTAGTGTTTATGTTGCTGGCGATGTTGTTAGCTATGCAAATAAAGATTACAAAGCCAAATGGTGGACTCAGGGTAATGTGCCTGGTGCCGATCAATGGGGTCCTTGGGAGCTACAAGCGACAGGTCCAACTGTTGCGCCAACCAGCACACCGAGTACCGCGCCTACCGCTACGCCAACTACGGCACCTACAGCATCACCTACAGCAGTGCCAACGGCTGCACCGGGTAGTTGCACTTATGCCGCATGGAATAGTGCAACTGCTTATAATGGCGGCGCATTGGTTAGTTCAAATGGTCGTAACTATAAAGCACAGTGGTGGACGCAAGGTAATGAGCCTTCGGTGAATGTGGGTTCTGGTAAACCGTGGTTAGATTTGGGTCCATGTGCTGGCTCGACAGCGACGCCAACTGCGACGCCGACAGCGACACCAACTGCGACGCCGACAGCGACACCAACTGCGACGCCGACAGCGACACCAACTGCGACGCCGACAGCGACACCAACTGCGACACCAACTGCGACGCCAACCGCGACGCCAACTGCGACGCCAACTGCGACGCCGACAGCGACACCAACAGCGACGCCAACTGCGACCCCGACAGCAACACCATCGGCAACGCCAATTCCTCCTGGTTCGCAAGATCAATGTCGTCCAGCTGGTTTGGTTTCTGAAGTTGCGAACGTGCCATATTGCGATGTGTACGGTACTGATGGTCGTGAAAAACTCGCCAACAATATGAAACGCCGCAGTATCGGCTACTTCACGAACTGGCGTACCGGTAAAAACGGTCAACCTTCTTACCTTGGTGCAGACGTGCCTTGGAATGACATCACACACGTGAACTACGCATTTGCGCACGTGAATGATCAATGGAAAGTATCGATTGGTGATGTAAACAATCCAAATAACTCATCAGTGGGCATGGAATGGCCAGAAAAAGGTGCTAAATATGCACTGAACCCAAATCTGCCATACAAAGGTCACTTCAATATGTTGAAGACCAACAACAAGAACGGCGTGAAATTGCTGCTTTCTGTTGGTGGTTGGGCTGAGACTGGTGGCTTCTTCAATGATGCTGATGGCCGTACAGTATCAGGTGGTTTCTATGCCTTGACGACTGATCCAGCGACTGGCGCAGTTCGCCAAGATCGTATCGATACATTTGCGAAGTCAGCAGCTGCATTTGTTAAACAATACGGCTTTGACGGTATCGATATCGACTACGAATATCCAACTTCAATGTCTGATGCAGGTAATCCAGAAGATTGGAAGATCGGCAATGCAAAACGTGGTGATTTGTGGAAAGGGTATATGGCTTTGACCAAAACGCTACGTGCTGAGTTGGACAAACAAGCCGTTGCAGATAAGAAATACTACATGTTGACGATTGCATCACCATCGTCAGGCTACTTGTTACGTGGTATGGAAGACTTCGAAGCGGTTAAATACCTCGACTTCGTTAACATCATGACTTATGACTTGCACGGTGCATGGAATCACTTCGTGGGCCACAATGCTGCCTTGTATGACACAGGTAAAGATAATGAAATCGCTGATGCGAAAATCTACCAAGGCGGCGATGCGCATTACTACAATTCGCAAGGTTACTTGAACATTGACTGGTCATATAAATACTTCCGTACTGCACTTGCCGGTGGTCGTATTAATATCGGTCTACCGTACTACACTCGCGGCTCACAAAACGTAACAGGCGGCACCAATGGTCTGTGGGGTATTTCTGCTTTAGCTGATCAGAAGAAATGTTACCTCGGTACTGGTGGCAACTTAGGCCCAGATGCATTGAGCCCGAAAGCCGGTGCACCATGCGGCTTTGGCGCACAAGGGATTGATAACTTGTGGTTCGACCGTGATGCGGCTGGCAATGAAATGTTTGCCGGTGTGAATCCATTGTGGCACGTGAACAACTTACGTGATGGCTTGCCTGTGCCATACGTTGCTCAATACGGTCATGATGTGACTAAACCTGCAGGTCAAGTGACTGGTAACTACATTGAGTACTACGATGATGTTGCTAAATCGTCTTGGTTGTGGAACCCACAAAAGAAAGTGTTCTTGTCGACTGAAAATGAGAAATCATTTGCAGCCAAAGTACAGTACGCAATCGACCAAGGTGCCGGCGGTATCATGTTCTGGGAAATGGCGGGTGACTACAGTACGCCAGCTCAAAATGGGACTTCTTCATACGGTATGGGTAGCCATCTGACGGCATTGGCGGCGACAAAATTGCGCGCAGCAGCCCCGTACGGTGTGAAAGCAGGTGATGAGAAATTTGTTCAGCCAGCTGAAGTGTTGGATGTGACTATTGATTTGGTTGGCTTCAAACCCAAAGGCGATGATAACTATCCACTCGCTATCGGTGTGAAACTGAAAAACAACTCAAATGTTGATTTGACTGGCGCGAAAGTGTCGTTCAACGTAGCTCCATCTACGCCATTGGTTCCATCTGAGGTTCAATACCTGAAACCAAGCGATCCACCAGCTGGTAACGGTGTAGAAAACCTCGTTGATATCTACAGCGGTGGTACTTGGACTGCAGTGCCAGCATCAAGCACTGTGGGCAACGTTGGCGGCTTGCCAAATGGTTTCCACCGCCTGTCGTACGAGTTGAAAGCATCAGGTTGGGGAGTGTCTGATTTCAGCGCAGGCAAAACCATCACCATCGGTATGCGTGTATTTATGCCTTTGACAGTACCAACTGGGGTTACACTCACTCTACCAAATGGCAAAGTGTATGGCATTAAGCAATAAGTAGCTGTGGCGCACTCAGTTGTTTTGAGTGCGATGAAAAACGCCGCGATGCATTCGCGGCGTTTTTTATTTTATTCAACCAAAGAAATGCTTAATTTGATAGATCATTCACTTTGCTGGAAATATCTTGCGATGCTGCTGCTTGCTCTTCGGCTGCGCTGGCAATTTGCGTGATGTAGTCATTCATACGATGGACTTCATTGAGGATGCGTTCTAAGGCCTCAACGGCTTGTTTGCAATCATCGACTGAGGTATGAACTGCGGTTTGCCCGAGATGAATCGCTTCAACACTGCGTTTAACTTCATGTTGAATGTCTTTGACCATACCGTAGATTTCGCTGGTGGATTTGGTCGTGCGTTCTGCTAATTTACGCACTTCATCGGCAACCACCGCGAAGCCTCGACCTTGTTCGCCAGCACGTGCCGCTTCAATGGCAGCATTGAGTGCCAATAAGTTGGTTTGATCTGCCACATCGCGAATGACCGCCACAATCATGCCAATTGATTCTGAGCGCTGCCCTAGTTCTAGCAAGCTGGCGGCAGTTAAATCAATCGTTCGTGCTACTTCTTCGATACTCACATTGGTGTCTTTGACGATTTCAACACCACGCTTACTTTCATTGAGCATGACTTCTGAAGATTGCGATGCTGAAGAAGATTGAACGGCGACACTTTCGACACTTACCGCCATCGCACCTAAATTATCGGCGAGTTCGGCAATGCGTTCTTCTAAAAATAACTGTCGCTGCCGATTGTGTTCGACTAATTCTTGGGCTTTTCTTTCTGCTGAAATATTTTTGAACTGAGCCATAAAACAAATTAGTTTATTGTTTTCACCCCAGATTGGGCTCACTTTGGTTTGGAATAAAATATCGCCAACAGGAATATCCGCCAAATGCTCTTTGACTTGGCCGCTAGCTAGATTTTGTAATAAAGCTTTTACTCGAGAAGGGTCACGATGAAATTGATGAATAGAATTTTTCATTGCAGATCCAACATCTGCACCCGCGACTAAAGATTGATTCATCACCGCACGATTATTATTCATGAACGTTCGCGCGGTGCGATTCATGTAAAAAATCTTATTTTCTGGAGAGGTATCGGCCAACATGATGACGGCATCAATTTCATCTAAAGCGGCGGTATACATCGCAAGTTCATTGATGAGTGGTACGGATTTTTGCTCGGTCTGAAAAGTAAAGCCAAACATTGGTTCTCTCCAAAATAAATTAAAAATGCAGAATACTGGCAATGTAGTTGGCGCAAACTGCAAACAACTTTCATATAGCTTAGTAAAAAACTAGAGATCTTCTGTCTTTTTGATTTTGTTTTTATTGTTTTTTATGGTCTGCAGATGAAAGGATGATGGCAAAAATGATTCTAAGCGCTGCTTGGTGGCGAGAAAGCGGGGTTAGCTGTGCATGCTGCCATATCGACTGGACGACATAACAATTTGCCATAAATTGATTTAACGGATATGCAGCCAATTAATAAGCGGCTGCCATTCTTTTCGATCCCGTTCGGTGCGTGAGTAGGGCAAGTCAAATAAGGTCATGCCGCGCTGTATGGTTTGATTGTAAAGCTGAGTATCTCGTAAGCAGGTTAATAAGGGTAAATCATAGCGGCTTAAAAACGCAGGCAGCTGCTGCGCAGATTGGGTTCGTGAATTAACCCGCATACCAATAATGCCGACTTTGACTTCATCGTGGCGAACTGCCTTTAGCTCAGCCAGATCAGCGAAAAAATCAGCACAAGCCCAAAGATCAAAGGCCGATGGCAATACCGGAACGATGATGTGATCGACGAGGTGAATGGCATGCTTGAGTTTTTTTCCGCTAAAGCATGCTGGCGTATCGAGTATAGCAACTTGGCAGCCTTTGGGCGGGCGAGCGATATGATCTGTGCCAATATCCCAGCGCTGTATGCTGGGTAAGGTTTTAGGGCGAAGATCAAGCCAGTGATGACTTGAGTGCTGTTTATCTAAATCACCAAGCATGACGGCATCGTCTTGCCATGCAAACCAAGATGCTAAATGTGTGGCCAGTGTGGATTTGCCACTGCCTCCTTTGGGGTTGGCAATGAGGATTTTTCGCATTTGGTTTCCTTTGCTTGAAGAGACATAAGCAACGGCTTTTCTGTTGCGTTAAGTTGGCTTTCGTAAGGGTATCATAAATAATTGCGTAATATTTGTCAGTATTTATAAAGGCTTGATGGCTGTTGCATGAATTTAATGCATAAAAAAAGCCCAAGTTTTTAACTTGGGCTTTTTTATTCAACTGCGGGTTTATTTTGTCAGTTCAAGCAGCTTCACAAAGGCTTCGTCAAATTGCTTCAAACCTTCTTGTTGTAACTGTTCACCAGCGAGGTTGTAGTTAATGCCAAGTTGGCGAACGGCCACTAAATTTGCAACTGCGGCATCAATATTGGTATCGAGTGTATTTGCTGCTTTACCATGATCACGGAATAGCGCGAGGGTTGCATCAGGTACGGTGTTAACAGTTTCTGGTCCGATCAATTCTTCAACATACATCACATCGCTATATGCTTTGTTTTTGGTACCGGTTGAAGCCCAAAGCAGACGTTGTGGATGAGCACCCAATGCTTTAAGTGCGGCAAAACGATTGCCATGAAACAGTTTTTTGTAGTGTTGGTACGATACTTTAACAAAAGACAGCGCAACTTTGCCGCGCAACGCGAGTGCTTCTGGTGTGCCAATCGCTTCTAATTGTGGGTCAATCAAGCTATCAACACGTGACAAGAATACCGATGCAACGGCATGTACGTGATCAACTGGCAAGCCAGCAGCAGCACGTGCTTCAAGACCGCGAATATAGGCAGTCAAAATGTTGTCAACGTGAGTCAAGTTAAACATCAAGGTCACATTAACGTTAATCCCTGAAGTAATCAGCTCTTCAAATGCAATCACGCCGGCTGGTGTAGCTGGCACTTTGATCATCACGTTCGGGCGGTTAATTTCAGCCCAAAGACGTTTGGCATTATCAATGGTGCCTTGTGCGTCGTTGGCGAGTGTTGGTGACACTTCCAAGCTCACATAACCATCAACACCTTTGGTTTGGTCATAGATTGAGCGAGTTAAGTCGCAAGTGGCTTGAATGTCCGGTACTACCAACGCTTCGTAACGTTGTTCGGCAGTCAAATCTTGTTTTTTCAATTCAGCTAAATCACCGGTGTAAAGCGGATCAGAAGAGATTGATTTGTAAAAAATAGCCGGATTAGAAGTCACGCCAGCAATCGCGTCTTCTTTAAGAATTTTCGCCAATTCACCTGAGGCGATGAGACCACGCGAAAGATTGTCCAACCAGATACTTTGACCGAAAGGTTTAATTGCCGCAATTTTGCTCATAGTTACATACGCCTGTGTGAGTGGGTAATAATGATCTTGGGGCATTATCTAGTAACATCAAGAGGCTGGGTTTGTGTTTGCACAAACTGTCATGCTTTCTTGCGCTGTTTTTGTTTTATGTTACTGATACTTACTCCAAAACCCTTTGTGTTGGAAATTTTACCGCAAATTCACTACCTTCTCCGAGTCGTGACTCGACAGCCATTACCGCTTGGTGGCGATGCAAAATATGTTTCACAATGGCTAAACCTAGGCCTGTGCCGCCGGTATTGCGTGAGCGACCACGATCAACCCGGTAGAAGCGTTCCGTGAGTCGAGGTACGTGTTCTGGGGCAATACCAATCCCGGTGTCTTTGACGACAAAGCACGCCTCATCACCGCGCATTTGCCAAGACAGCATGATCTGGCCGCCTGCCGGCGTATAGCGCACCGCATTGGACACGAGATTACCTAAAGCCGAATGCAGCTCATCATGATTGCCGATTAAGCGCTGGCGTGCGATGGATTCAATGCTGATGCTGTGGCGGCCTTGTGATAGACCTTCAGCCTCAATGCGGAGTAGCTGGAGTAGCTGAGGGATATCAACCTCTTCTTCTTTGAGCTGCTGGCCATTTTCCAGCTTGGATAGCGTGAGCAAATCATCGACTAAACGCTGCATTCTTTGCGTTTGCTCGTACATTAACTGCATATGTTGTTCACGCGTTGGCGCATCGATATGCGGCATATCAATCATGGTTTCAATAAAACCACCAACGACCGTGAGTGGGGTACGTAATTCATGCGAAACATTGGCAACAAAATCTCTATGTACGGTTTGTACGCGATCTAGCTGGGTAATGTCACGACTGAGTAAGAGTTTGCGCGTTGAATCAAAAGGAATCATTTGCACCGACAGCACTTGCTCTTGAGGGCGCATGGTGCGCAAGGTGACGGGATGACTAAAATCTTGTTCTTTTAAATATTCACGCAGTGCTGGGTGGCGCAGTAAATTGGTAATTTGCTGACCAGAGTCGGTTTTGCGATTTAGGCCTAAGTGAATCTGGCTGGCTGGGTTACACCATTCAATACGATCATATTCATCCAAAATGACGACGCCATCGGGCAAGGCCTCGGCGGCGGATAAAAAGCGATCGAGGGTATTGGCTAAGCGATCTTTGGATTTTTTTTGCGAACGAACTTGTTCATACAGTTGGTCAAATACATCTTGCCACAGCATCATGCTGCCTGGAACGGTATCCACGTCAGGATGTTTGAGCCATTGGTTGAGCCGATTGAGGTTAATGAGGTGGTAACAAATCGTGATGCTGAGCATCACGAGTGCAAACACAAACCCCCACAGAATATCGGTGAAGGCGCTGATGGCAAAAGCGATAACAGCAATAAAAAAATACAAAATAATCGAGCGCAGCCAGAACATGAAACGGCCTTTGGTAGTGCAAAAAAATGTTTGGCGACGTCAAAAATCATCAATGCGAGGTGGTATTGATGATTTTTGCGGGCTTAGTTCACAGAGAGTCGATAGCCTGAGCCACGAATAGTTTGAATTAAATTGTCGTGCCCAGTTCCTTCTAAAGACGATCTTAAGCGGCGAATATGCACATCCACGGTCCGTTCTTCAACAAATACATGATCACCCCACACTTGATCGAGCAAATGAGCGCGCGAGTGAACGCGTTCAGGATGCGTCATAAAAAAGTGTAATAAGCGAAACTCTGTTGGCCCTAAATCGAGCGGCTGAGCATTGCCAAACACCCGATGGGTAATCGGATCTAAACGTAGACCTTTGATTTCCACTGGGTCATCGGTGACTTGTGGTGCTCGGCGGCGCAAGACTGCTTTGATGCGCGCTTGCAATTCGCGTGGGCTAAATGGCTTGGTAATGTAATCATCCGCGCCGGTTTCTAAGCCAATGATTTTATCTTGTTCATCGGAGCGGGCAGTGAGCATGATCAATGGAATCGATCGAGTACGCTCATCAGCACGTAATTTTTTAGCAAAATCGATCCCTGTCATCCCCGGCAGCATCCAATCTAATAAAATAAGATCGGGCAGTGCGTTGCGAACTACGCTGCTAGCGGCCTCTGCAGAATCTGCACGAATAATGTGATGACCGACTTGGGAAAGATTAAAAGCAATTAACTCTTGAATTGCTGGTTCGTCTTCAACCAGTAAAATTGTAGCGGCCATAGAGTGCTCCTCGCGGAAAAAGTTCAATTTGTTTGTTGCGAGAATAAGGCTTTTATATGAATAGAATATTACAAGTCGACGACTTGCCGATATATATTTTCAATCTATGTAAAGAAATGCACGGGGTATTTTTTGGATTTCCCCCCGACGTGGCGTTACAAAATGCTGACTTAGCTCGTTGGCGATGCCAAAGTTAGGCCGTGTACGGTGTTTTTAATCCTTAGGCTAAATCCAGAAAATGCCGCTGTTAAATCAATCGTTGACCGCCTCGAGGCTGCGAAGCAAGTGAAAAGCAGGGTATTATGGCGACTCCATTCGAGAGAGAGTGATTTTTATGGCTGGTTTATTGCCAACAACGCCGCAACCCACTGAACTGGTCTTGCATCAAGCTTCACGGGTGCTGGATATCGCCTTTGCCGATGGGGCTCGATTTCAGTTGCCGTGTGAGTTTTTGCGCGTTTCTAGCCCATCAGCCGAAGTACGTGGCCATGGCATTGGTAACGAAGTGTTGCAAGTCGGTAAAGCCAAGGTCAATATCACCGCGATTGAGCCTGTTGGCCATTATGCGATCAAACTGGTGTTTGACGATGGCCATGATTCTGGCTTGTTCTCTTGGGAGTATTTGTACGAGCTAGGGCGAGATCAAGCCGCGCTTTGGGATCAATATTTGCAAAAATTAGCGGCAGCGGGCGCGTCACGCTAGATTATTTAGATGGGTATATCTAGCTAGCCATTATTTGGTTAGCTTTTGATAGATATACCCAAGGGTTATTAATAATGGGCTTAGGCTCAAATCAAGAAATAGGTGCACGATGAGCGAACACGATCAAGCGACTCATTTTGGGTTTAAAACCGTTAATGAATCAGAAAAAGCGCAGAAAGTCGCCGAGGTGTTTCACTCGGTCGCACAAAAGTACGATGTGATGAATGACTTGATGTCCGGTGGTCTGCATCGAGTTTGGAAGTTTTTTACGATTGAAACCAGCGGTGTTAAAGCGGGCGATAAAGTGCTCGATATTGCCGGTGGTACGGGTGATTTATCGAAAGCATTTGCCAAAAAAGTCGGTAAAACCGGCCAAGTTTGGTTGACGGATATTAATAGCTCCATGCTAGGGGTTGGTCGTGATCGTTTGATGGATCAAGGTTTTGCACTCCCTGTTGCCCAGTGCGATGCTGAAAAACTGCCGTTTCCAGATAATTACTTTGATTTGGTGTCAGTGGCGTTTGGTCTGCGCAATATGACGCATAAAGATGCGGCGTTAAAAGAAATGCATCGGGTGTTAAAACCGGGTGGTCGTTTGCTGGTGCTGGAGTTTTCAAAAGTGTGGGCACCATTGAAACCCGCTTATGATATTTACTCTTTTAAATTGCTACCATTTATGGGCAAATTAGTCGCTAATGATGCTGATTCTTACCAATATTTGGCCGAGTCAATTCGGATGCATCCCGATCAAGAAACACTGAAACAAATGATGCTTGATGCCGGTTTTGGCCGTGCTGATTTTCATAATTTGACGGGTGGTGTAGTGGCTTTGCATAAAGGGATTAAATTTTAACTTAAGGTATTGCTCTATGGCCTTTGTTTTATAGGGCTTGTCGGAAAATACCTAATGATGAGTGCTGCGTAATGCTGCTTGCTGGAATTTTGAATCACCTCTTCGCTCAGGCGCCGATGTTAGCCGCTGAGTTAGCGCCATTGCAGGGGCGTACCTTTCGGGTGCAATTGCCTTTTGCTGCGGCAACGGTGGTGGTCACTGAAGCGGGTTTACTGGCAGATTCACAGGCGGATGCTGAGGCGGTCTTAACCCTACCGGCGCGATTTTTTATTACGCGTTGGCGAGATCGGCCGGCGGCATCTCGGCTGGTGCAAATTAGCGGCGATGCTGAACTGGCAGGTAAGGTAGGAAATGTGCTTGCGGCTTTACAATGGGATGCGAGCGAGGATTTGTCGTTATTGCTGGGCGATGTTTTGGCCGAACGTGTGCGCCGTGTTGCGGTCAGCATGGTGCGTACTCCACAAATGATGGGGGAGCGGATGGCACAAACCTTGGTTGAGTATTGTCGCGATGAGCAAAAAATCCTACCGCAAGCGTATGCGGTGACCCAGTTTTGTGATCAAGTTGACCATTTGCGCGATGATGTTGCTCGACTCGAATTACGCTTACGCCGTCTTGAACGTTCTTAATTAGTCTCCGCCAGTTGGCGTAGTGCGCTGCGTAATTGGCTTCACGGAAATCTTGGATGTCTTTGTTTCGATTTATTAAAATCGCTCGTGTCGTTGTCCAGTTTGGTTTGGATGAGTTTTTACTCGGCCATGAGCGAGTGCGTGGTTTGGGGCAATTATTTAATCGTGCATTATTTTGGCGTCGTCTCGATCAGCCGCGTGCGGTGCGCTTACGTTTAGCGCTGGAGTCATTAGGGCCGATTTTCGTTAAGTTTGGTCAGGTGCTGTCGACTCGACGTGATTTAATGCCGCTCGACATCGCCAATGAATTGGCCCAATTGCAAGACAATGTGCCGCCATTTGCTTCTGCAGTGGCGATTGAGCAGATTGAGCGCAGTGCCGGACGATCAATTGCTGAGTTATTTCTTGAGTTTGATCCACAGCCAGTTGCCTCAGCTTCGGTGGCGCAAGTTCATCGGGCGCGGTTGCATAATGGGCAGGCCGTGGCGGTAAAGGTACTGCGCCCGGGTATTTTGCCGGTGATCGAAAGCGATTTGGCCTTATTGAAAACGCTGGCGGTGTTAGTTGAAAAACTATTTGCTGATGGCAAACGTTTAAGACCGCGTGAAGTGGTCGCTGAGTTTGATCGCTATTTGCACGATGAATTGGATTTAATGCATGAGGCGGCCAATGCCAGCCAACTGCGGCGTAATTTTCTCAATTCCGATCAATTAATTGTGCCAGAAGTGTTTTATGACTTTTGTTCACGAGAAGTTTTGGTTTTGGAATGGATGGACGGTATTCCGATTGGCCGCATTGATGAATTAAAAGCGGCCGGTATGGATTTGAAAAAACTCAGTCGTTTTGGCGTCGAGATTTTCTTTAGCCAAGTCTTTCGCCATGGTTTTTTTCATGCTGATATGCATCCGGGCAATATTTTTGTCGCGCCTGATAATAGGTATATCGCGCTAGACTTTGGTATTGTTGGTACGCTGTCTGATACCGATAAGCAGTATCTGGCAATTAACTTCTTGGCCTTTTTTAACCGCGATTATCATCGTGTTGCCACAGCGCATATTGAATGTGGTTGGGTACCGGCGGATACGCGAGTTGAAGCACTTGAATCGGCGATTCGCACGGTGTGTGAGCCGTTTTTTAATAAGCCATTAAGCCAAATTTCTTTTGGTTTTGTATTGCTGCGTTTATTTGAAACCTCACGCCGATTTAATGTTGAAATCCAACCACAGCTGGTGTTGTTACAAAAAACCTTGCTCAATATTGAAGGCCTAGGCCGTCAGCTCGATCCGGATTTGGATTTATGGCAAACCGCCAAACCATTTTTAGAGCGCTGGATGAATGAGCAAATGGGCTGGCGGGGTTTGATTTTGACCTTGAAAAAAGAAGCGCCGCAATGGGCCACATTACTGCCAACCTTACCGCGTAAGCTTAATGAAGTACTGAATCAAAACCACACCGAATTATTGCTTACCGGTTATCGCGGCCTGATGTGGGAGCAAAAAAAGCGCAATGCGATTCTGGCGGTGATTGCCGCGTTGTTGGCGGGTATTTTGCTCACAATATGGTGGTAAGTTTAAGCAGAAATCATCGTAGCTGACACGATAATTTCTGCTATACCTAATGTCTAGCCAGTGATGGCTTTACATTAGGAGTTTTGATCATGCGGATGAAGCAGCTCATATTCGTCAGCGGCTTGATGCTAGCAAGTAGTGTGTTGTTGGCCCAAACGATGCCTGGCCCACAAGGCGAGCCTGCTGCGGGCCAAGTTCAACTCACACCCGCACAGCAGCGTGCCGCCATTCAAAAACACACCCAAGCCACACTCAACGAAGTCTACAAATTATATCCCGATGCTCAAGCGCAAATTGCCAAAGCCGCAGGCTATGCCGTGTTCCAAACTGGTGGGGTACAGCTGGTCCTGCTTGGCGCAGGTGCTGGTGATGGGATGGCCGTTTCAGGCAAAAAAATAGTTTATATGAAAATGGTATTGGCTAAAGCAGGCCTTGGTTTCGGGATTAAAGAAACACGACAAGTATTTGTTTTTTCGACCGCGAAAGCATTCCAACAATTTATCAATAAAGGTTGGACTGGCTCTGCTGAAGCGACATTAGCTGCGAAAGCCGACGAGAGCGGCAAAGCGATTTCTGGCGCCAGACATTTAGGTAAAGGGGTGTATTTTTATCAATTCACCGAAGCTGGATTAACCGCAGAAGCCACGGTGGTTGGCTCTAAATACTATCAAGACGCGGCATTAAATTCGAAGTAAAGAATGAATAGAGACGAGGGCTGTCGCGTCATCTAACTTTGCCTACCTTACTTCGCCAATAAATTACCGACCATCCTAGAAATCTTGTTCTCGAAATGCGCTTGGTCTTAAGTACCCACAAAAGAATAGACTTGAAAGAATTAAATCAGATGCTGCTGACAGGGAGTTGTTAGTGAGGAGTTAAAGCATGAATAAATCAAAAGTGTTTATGGCGGTAATGACGAGTTTTGCATCAATAGTTTATGCCGCACCATTACCACAAGTGGTTGAAAGCTTACTACAAACCAGTCCTGATATTTTGATCGATTCGGCCAACCGTAAAGCCAGTAATTACGCCGTTGAACAAGCAAAATCAGCTTATTATCCGCAAGTGGATTTGTCTGCAGGGATAGGGCGAGAATACGATAAAAACCTGGCCACTCGCGTGGCCTTTAATGACAGAGGAACGAGTTTTACTCGGCGTGATGCAGAGGCTTTGCTGACGCAAATGCTATTTGATGCACAAGGCACCGCCAGTGAAGTCGCTCGTCAGCGGGCACGTCAGTTTGGCGCAGCGAATCGCTTAGCGAGTACTTCAGAGGATATTGCATTAAAAACTACCGAATCTTATTTGGATGTTTTGCAAGCCCAAGCTTTATTGGCTTTAACGCAAGCTAATTTAGCCACGCATGAAAGTACGTCCGAGCAAGTTAAATTACGCACCGCAGGTGGATTTGGTCGAAAGTCAGACGATGAGCAAATCAATGCGCGGGTCGCCTTGGCAAAAGCCAATGTGGCCGCAGCGCAGTCTAGTCTGAATGAAGCCAAGATTGCCTATGTTCGTTTTGTTGGCGAAGCACCACAAGATTTAGTTCGCCCTGAAGCACCACAAGACTTGCCTAATCATCCCGATTTAGTTGGGGATTGGGCGGTGGCTGGCAATCGTTTATTACAAGCTGCCAAATCAGACGTTGATGGTGCTCGGGCTCAATTGGGAATTGCTAAGTCGCAAATGTATCCCCGCGTTAATTTAGAGGCTGGGGCGACTTATAGTAATTCATTAGATGGGCTTTCTTTTGAAGGTGCTAGCCGAGTTTATGGCATGGTTAGAATGCGTTATGCCTTTAAAAGTGGTGCTGATCAACAACGAGTCGCTGAGACAACTGAACTCACTTATGCCGCACAAGAGTTAGCGCGGCGGGTTGAGCGTCAGGTACGACAAAATGCAAGTTTATCGTGGAACTCAATGCAGATCGCCAAAGAGCGAATTCCTGAACTGACAAAATATGCAGAGTCGAGCAAATTAGCACGAGATGAATACAGTAAGCAGTTCTCTTTGGGACAGCGCTCTTTGCTGGATTTACTCGATGGCGAAAATGAATATTTCACTGCTAGTCGTGATTTGGTGATCGGGCAATTTGATGAATTACGGGCTCGATTTAGATTGCTCGCCGATGGGAATCAATTACTAAAAACGTTGGGTGTTACGCCATTGGATGGCACTTTATTGCCCGAGTAGGCGTAGATCTGTGTTTTGTTGGCCTATAAAATATTGAGCGTCATTTGCTTAAACTTAAGACGCTCAATATTTTACGCAATGCTCAATCATCTTGGTGCTAACGCCAATCGAAGCACAGTTGACCCTTTATTTTCTGAATGGCTCTATCTAATGGACGTGTGCCGTGGATACCAATTCTGCAGAATTTACCACTCATGAGTCAGCGATTCCACATACCGCTTTTATCCCTAACGATCCGCTCACCACCTGCTTAATTCAACTAACTCGTTTTTATCACCGACCCTTTTCTGCGCAAACGCTAACCAGTGGATTGCCATTGCAAGGCAATCGCTTAAGTGCTGTTTTGTTTGCACGCGCGGCGTCACGCGCGGGTTTGAACGCGCGTTTACAACGTAGAGCACTCAGTGATATTCCTGAGCTAGCTTTGCCCGTTGTGATTTTATTGAAAGATGGCGGCGCATGCGTTGCCATTGAACGCGAGGACACGCGCTGGAAAATTTTAGAGGCTGAGTCTTCTGGTGGTGAGCAATGGATTGAGGCAGAGCAGCTTGAAGCGTTGTATTGCGGTTTTGTCATTTTTGTAAAACCGAGTTTTCAATTTGATAGTCGTACTCAAAAAAAACACATTCCACGTGCCGAGCATTGGTTTTGGAGTAGTTTGCGACTTTGCTATCCACTGTATAGCCATGTCTTACTGGCCGCGGGTTTGATTAATTTATTCGCTTTAATTTTGCCGCTGTTTACGATGAATGTGTATGACCGCGTGGTTCCCAATCAAATTTATGACACTTTATGGGTACTGGCGATTGGCGTTATTTTATTATTGGTTTTTGATTTTATTATTAAAGTTTTACGTGCTTATTATATTGATTTAGCCGGAAAACGAATTGATGTGATGTTATCTGCGCAAATTTTTGAGCATGTTTTGAGTTTGAAAACCACGTCACGCCCTAATTCATTAGGCACGATGGTGAGTCATTTTCAAGAGTTTGAAGGCTTTCGGGATTTTATTACTTCAGCAACGATTACGGTGATTGTTGATATTCCATTTGTGATTTTATTTTTATTGGTTATTTTCTGGCTCGGTGGCTGGCTAGTATTGATTCCTATTGTATGTATTCCATTAATTGTGGGTTTAAGTTTGATATTGCAGCGTCCGTTGGGTGAAATTATTCAACAAAGTTTTCGCGTTGCAGCACAAAAACAAGCCAGTTTAATTGAAACATTAGCTGGAATTGAAAGTATTAAATCCTGTAATGCCGAAAGTATTGCGCAAACCCGCTGGGAAAAAATTATTGGTGAATTTGGTCATTTGGCGGTTCGTTCTCGCGGATTTTCTTCATTGATCATGATTCAAGCGAGTTTTATTCAACAAATCGCCACAGTAGCAATGGTGATCGCGGGAGTATATTTAATTGGGGCTCATGAATTAACCGTCGGTGGCTTGATTGCATGTAATTTATTATTAGGGCGTGCTTTAAGTCCATTTGCGCAAGTGGCGAGTTTAATCAGTCGTTATCATCAGGCGCGTGCGGGCTTAAATGGCATGGAGCAGGTGATGCAATTAGATATTGAGCGCCCGAAGGGGCAAGATTTTGTGCATCGGCCTGATTTTCGTGGCGATATTGAATTTAGAAATGTGAGCTTTTCTTATCCCGGTGAAGATGTATTGGCGCTGGATAATATTTCATTTCATATCTCTGCCGGAGAGCGAGTTGGCATTATTGGTCGAATCGGTTCGGGCAAAAGTACCATAGAAAAAATGATTCTTGGTTTTCATGAGCCTACGCGCGGTGCGGTTTGGGTTGATGGCGTAGATGTACGCCAAATTGATCCCGCGCAGCTTAGGCATAATATTGCTTACGTTCCGGAAAATGTGTTTTTGTTCCATGGATCGGTAAAAGACAATATTGTGTTAGCTGCGCCGTATATTGATGATGCAATGATGCTCGATGCGGCCAATATTGCAGGGGTGACTGAATTTGTGAGTCGGCATCCTAAAGGCTTTGATATGCCGGTCGGAGAGCGAGGCATTGGCCTCTCTGGCGGGCAACGACAAACGATTGGCATTGCCCGTGCCTTATTACTTAATCCTGCTATTTATGTTTTTGATGAAGTCTCGAGTGCATTAGATAACCGTAGTGAAGAGCAATTTAAACAGCGTTTTGCGCATCGTTTAGACAAAAATCACACCTTGTTATTGATTACGCATCGGATGTCGATGCTCAGCTTGGTCGATCGATTAATGGTGCTCGACAGTGGTCGTTTAATTGCCGATGGGCCTAAGGCTGATGTACTCGCCATGTTGGCAGGGGGTAAACTTCATGCCGAAAAATAAGCCGATCAAACGGGATGACCTGCATTTTTTAGATGATGGTGCCGCCGCTATCTATGGTGAGTCGACTCGACACGCTAATATTTTGCTTTATGTCTGTTCGGCATTGCTATTACTGCTGATTATATGGGCCATTTTTGCCGAAATCGATCAAGTCACGGTGGCTGAAGGCAAGGTGATTCCGTCAAGCCAGATCCAAATCATTCAGAATTTAGAAGGCGGAATTGTCGCGTCGATTCCAGTTAAAGTCGGCGAAATTGTCCGCAAAGGGCAGGTTTTGATGAAGTTGGATGAGAAGCGTTTTTCATCCTCTTTAGAAGAAAGCACGGTCAAGCACGATGCCCTCGAAGCCAAAATGGCGCGATTGACCGCAGAGGCCAATGGTACGGCCTTTGAGCCGCCTGCCGATTTATTAAAAAAAAATCCACAAGTGATTGCCGCAGAGCAGCAACTGTTTGCCGCAAGACGGCGCGAACTTGAATCGTCGGTGGCGATTTTGCAAAGTGAGGCTGCTCAGCGTGCACATGAAGTTGAAGCCATGCGGGCAAAAGTCGCTAAGTTAGAAGCGGGTTTGAAGTTAGCCAATGCTGAATATGAAATGAGTAAGCCATTGGCTGAAAAAAATGTAATTTCTCAAATCGATTTTATGCACTTGCAACGGCAAATTAGCGATTTAAAAGGAGAAATTAATGAGGCCAAATTATCCATTCCTCGTTTGCAAAGTAGCTTGAGTGAAACCAATGGCAAGATAGCCGGCGTGCGCGCCAAAGCCATTGCCGACGCCGGTAATGAATTGTCTTTGGTCAAAGCTGAATTTGGGAGTACCGCAGCCACTACTGTTGCACTGAATGATCGCTTTGAGCGAACCACGATTCGAGCACCATTAGATGGCATCGTTAAATTAATTAAAGTGAATACCGTCGGCGGCGTGTTGCAGCCCGGTATGGATGTGATGGAGATCGTGCCATTAGAAGATAATCTTTTGGTTGAGGCCAAAATTCGTCCTTCAGATATTGGCTTTCTGCGACCAGGGCAAGATGCCACCGTGAAACTCACCGCATATGACTTTGCCATTTATGGTGGTTTAGATGCTGATGTAGAAACCATTACTGCTGATTCGGTGGTTGATGAGGCTAAAAAAGAGAGTTTTTATTTAATTCGAGTACGCACGCGCAGCAATCATCTTGGCCAAGGTCAGCATGCTTTAGCGATTATTCCCGGCATGCTGTCTACCGTCCATATCCGCACCGGTAAAAAAACGGTCATGCAGTATTTAATGAAGCCGATAGTGAAGGCGAGAGACGAAGCTTTACGTGAGCGATAGATTGGGTATTGTTATCTGGACTTGGTATTTTAATGGTTACATGAATATACCCAGCATTGCTGGGTATATTCATATCAGCATGTCATGCCTGTGTTTAGTGATGGGTTTGTATTTCACCGTTATTGAGTAAGGTATTGAGTAAAGTACTTGGGTCGACAGCAACGCCCATGAGTGTAGCAACTTGTACCGCAGGGTTGCCAACGCCACTGCCATCGGCGTCAAACCAGACCTTAGTATTGCCTAGGCCATCAGATTCAAATTGCAGGAATGCGCCTGCTGCGACGGCATTGCCAGCGACAAAAACGCCTGCTGCAGCACTTGCCCCACTAAGTAAATCGGTAATGTCGAGGATGTCGCCACTATTGCTGGTGTTGTTGTTATCAGGTGCTGCTACTTTGAAATCTTGGATCGTATCTGAGTTCGCGGCTAAATTGCCGAGCACAAATAGGTCTGAGCCATTCCCGCCATTCAAAATATCATGCCCTACGCCGCCGTTGAGTATGTCGTTACCGCGACCGCCAGTGAGCGTGTCATTCCCTGCGCCACCATTTAAGTTGTCATTGCCCGCTTGCCCGAAAATCTCATCATCACCGCCATTGCCATAGAGTATGTTTTCATTCCCGGATGTGCCATAAATTTGATCCGCGAGCTCGCTGCCATTGACGGCAATGGCAGGATTACCAGGATCGAATACTTGATATTCAAATGAAACATAGCGCGCCTGTTCGTTCCCGCCTTGAGTGTCATCGTATTGAATCGTCCAAGTCTCACCAATCGAAGAGGGGTGACCTTGTAAATAACTCGCAAGAGATTGACTTGGATTGCTGGTGTTAACCACAGCATCAAAATCAATGGTGGTTTTCATTAAACCGCTGCCACTAGGCGGTGTCCCATCATAAGTCCAAGTGTTGGGATTAGCATCGGCAGTGCTGACAGCTTGGAATTTGATGCCATCAACAAAAATATAAATATTAACCTGTGCTTCTAAAGCATTGCCATTTCGATCACCCGAATTAATTTGGAATCCGCCATCTACCACTGGATTACTGACTTTGTGATTCCAGCTTTGGAAATTAGTTTTAAGAATCAGCTGTCCAGCACCAGGGTCTGCATTAATTGATTTGACAAAGCCGGCTGAGAGCACGCTGCTGGCTTCGGCATTGTGTCCTGAGGTTAAAGGCGCTTTGCCAGAGGAAATTGCCCCCTGTGGACCCGGGGTGGCGGTTTGAAAGACTTCATGCATAAACACCGATTGGGTCCATTGATGTATGCCGCCATCATCTGAAACATTGAGTGTTAATGCTAAATTTTGAATATCGTTGATTGGCGCGGTTGGTTTGTAGAACAAATTGTCGAGCAAGTTAATATTGCTTGCTGCGTCGTAGAGCGTCATGCCTGCACTGACGGCAATCGATGTACTGCCATTAAAGTAATAAACGCCAGTGGGGACGTTAGCAGCGGTGACAGTTAAATTGTCAGTTGAGTCAACATCGCTAGGTATGTCAACTAACAACGCGTAATAAGGTGCGGATGCCGCTGGCGCTTGAGTAGGATTGCTCGACATCCAGTTGTGTGTATCGAAAATGACAGGAGCATCATTGACTGGTGTTACGCCAATATTCACCGTCGCGGTCGCTGTGCCACCAAAGCCATCGCTCACCGTATAGGTAAAACTGGCTGGACCATGATAATCGGCTGCTGGCGTAAAGACGATTTTTCCATCCACCATCGCCACTGTGCCGTGCTCGGCGTTTTGCACGCTGGTGATGGTGAGTATGTCTCCATCGATATCGCTGTCATTGGCGAGTAGTAGCGCAGGGTTAATGGTGAGTGGCTTATCTTCTGGTGTGGTTAAAGCGTCATCCGCTGCGCCGGTACTGTTGTCGTTATTGGGCAAAGGATCATCGTTTTCTGGGATCACGTTAATCGTCACTGTCGCAGTAGAAGTGCCACCATGACCATCGCTGATGGTATAGGAGAAGCTGGCAATACCATTAAAGTCGGCTGCAGGTGTAAATATAACTTGGCCATTGATGATGCTGACTGCGCCATGACTGGCATTTTGTACGCTCACCAGACTTAATGTATCGCCGTCAAGATCATGATCGTTGGCTAATAAAATGGCCGGATTAATCGACAGCGCTTCATCTTCATGTGTGCTGAGTGGGTCGCCCTCAAGTCCGGTATGGCGATCATTTTCTGCAATGGGTGGATCATTTACTGGTGTCACGCCGATATTCACCGTCGCGGTGGCGGTGCCGCCGTGGCCATCACTCACGGTATAGGTAAAGCTGGCTGGGCCATGATAATCCGCTGCGGGTGTAAAGACGACTTTGCCATCCACAATCGCTACCGTGCCATGCTCGGCGTTTTGTACGCTAATAATCGTCAGCGTATCGCCATCGGGGTCGCTGTCATTGGCGAGTAGTAACGCAGGGTTAATGGTAAGTGGCTTATCCTCTGGCGTGGTTAAAGCATCACCAGTGGCACCGGTGCTATTGTCGTTGTTGGCTTTTGGTGCGTCGTTGACCGGTGTAACGCCGATATTCACCGTCGCGGTGGCTGTGCCGCCGTGGCCATCGCTCACGGTATAGGTAAAGCTGGCTGGGCCATGATAATCCGCTGCGGGTGTAAAGACGACTTTGCCATCCACAATCGCCACCGTGCCATGCATGGCGTTTTGTACGCTAATAATCGTCAGCGTATCGCCATCGGGGTCGCTGTCATTAGCGAGTAGTAACGCAGGGTTAATGGTGAGCGGCTTATCCTCTGGCGTGGTTAAAGCATCACCAGCGGCCCCGGTGCTATTGTCATTATTGGCTTTTGGTGCGTCATTGACGGGTGTCACGCCGATATTTACGGTTGCCGTAGCTGTGCCGCCGAAGCCATCACTCACGGTGTAAGTAAAACTGGCAGGGCCATTGTAATTGGGGTTCGGGGTGAAGATCACATTGCCATTAATCAACGCTACGCTGCCGTTGATGGCGTTTTGCACGCTAAGAATCGTTAGTGTGTCGCCATCGATATCGCTGTCATTGGCGAGTAGTAGCGCAGGGTTAATGGTGAGTGGCTTATCTTCTGGCGTGGTTAAAGCGTCATCCGCTGCGCCGGTACTGTTGTCGTTATTGGGCAAAGGATCATCGTTTTCTGGGATCACGTTAATCGTCACTGTCGCAGTAGAAGTGCCTCCATGACCATCGCTGATGGTATAGGAGAAGCTGGCAATACCATTAAAGTCGGCTGCAGGTGTAAATACAACTTGGCCATTGATGATGCTGACTGCGCCATGACTGGCATTTTGTACGCTCACCAGACTTAATGTATCGCCGTCAAGATCATGATCGTTGGCTAATAAAATGGCCGGATTAATCGACAGCGCTTCATCTTCATGTGTGCTGAGTGGGTCGCCCTCAAGTCCGGTATGGCGATCATTTTCCGCAATGGGTGGATCATTTACTGGCGTAACGCCGATATTCACCGTCGCGGTAGCAGTACCGCCGCGGCCATCACTCACGGTATAGGTAAAGCTGGCGGGCCCGTTGTAATTAGGGTTGGGCGTAAACACTACATTGCCATTAACTAATGCCACTGTGCCATTCACGGCATTTTGCACGCTAATAATTGTCAGTGTATCGCCATCGGGGTCGCTGTCATTGGCGAGTAGTAACGCAGGGTTAATGGTGAGTGGCTTATCTTCCGGCGTGGTTAAAGCGTCATCCGCTGCGCCGGTGCTATTGTCGTTATTGGCTTTTGGTGGGTCATTGACGGGGGTGACTCCGATATTCACTGTGGCTGTAGCTGTACCGCCGCGGCCATCACTCACGGTATAGGTAAAGCTGGCGGGCCCGTTGTAATTAGGGTTGGGCGTAAACACTACATTGCCATTAACTAATGCTACTGTGCCATTCACGGCATTTTGCACGCTAATAATCGTTAGTGTATCGCCATCGGGGTCGCTGTCATTGGCGAGCAGTAACGCAGGGTTAATGGTGAGTGGCTTATCTTCCGGCGTGGTTAAAGCATCATCGGCAGCACCGGTGCTATTGTCGTTATTGGCTTTTGGTGCGTCGTTGACGGGGGTAACGCCGATATTCACTGTGGCTGTAGCAGTACCGCCGCGGCCATCGCTCACGGTATAGGTAAAGCTGGCGGGCCCGTTGTAATTAGGGTTGGGCGTAAACACTACATTGCCATTAACTAGTGCCACCGTGCCATTCACGGCATTTTGCACGCTAATAATCGTCAGCGTATCGCCATCGGGGTCGCTGTCATTGGCGAGCAGTAACGCAGGGTTAATGGTGAGTGGTTTATCCTCTGGCGTGGTTAAAGCATCATCGGCAGCACCGGTGCTATTGTCGTTATTGGCTTTTGGTGCGTCATTGACGGGGGTAACGCCGATATTCACTGTGGCTGTAGCAGTACCGCCGCGGCCATCACTCACGGTATAGGTAAAGCTGGCGGGCCCGTTGTAATTAGGGTTGGGCGTAAACACTACATTGCCATTAACTAATGCTACTGTGCCATTCACGGCATTTTGCACGCTAATAATCGTTAGTGTATCGCCATCGGGGTCGCTGTCATTGGCGAGTAGTAACGCAGGGTTAATGGTGAGTGGCTTATCTTCTGGTGTGGTTAAAGCGTCATCCGCTGCGCCGGTGCTATTGTCGTTATTGGCTTTTGGTGCGTCATTGACGGGGGTAACGCCGATATTCACTGTGGCTGTAGCAGTACCGCCGCGGCCATCGCTCACGGTATAAGTAAAGCTAGCGGGCCCGTTGTAATTAGGGTTGGGCGTAAACACTACATTGCCATTAACTAATGCCACCGTGCCATTCACGGCATTTTGCACGCTAATAATCGTCAGCGTATCGCCATCGGGGTCGATGTCATTTTGCAATAGGCGGCTGCTTGGAATTTGTAAAACGCTGTCTTCTGGAACAGTTAATCCATCATCAGCCGCATTTGAACCATTAAGGCTTTGGCTCGTATCATCTCGCGCCTGCGGAGCTCGATTGCCAATAATGGGGTCAACATAAGTATTTTTTCCATCAAGCAGAATGCCCTCAGTAGGAAATCCAGTTGGAATCGTCACGCGAGAGTTCGGCCCTTCAATAACCACAAAGCTATGCCCTGCATTTTCACCCCCTGCGCCGCCGGCAGCAGTGGCTGCTGCGACTTGAGTAGGATCAGCGCCTTGCTCGATTAAGGCTTGAATTTTGGCAGCATCATTGGCTGCGTTGATTGCGGGCTGATACAAGCTAGCGAGTAATTCGCTGGTAATGCTTAATGAATCTGAATGCCCAAGACTAATTGCGTTGGCTCCATCAATCATCAGTGCGACTGCACCAGTAGCTCCCGTTTGAATGGTATCTCCGATATTGACCTTATCACCAACTTGCAGTGTATGGGTTTGTCCGGCGGCGGTGAGCACTTTGACATCGCCGATCACCTGCGTCACGGTGCCTTTGCTGGCAATGGTCTGAGTCGAGATATTTGCTTGCTTGGCCATGATGAGATTCTCGCTATAGGTAATGCGGTCTAGTTGCTTTCATTGGTATTTCACAAGGCTTAGACCTAAACTATTGAAGAGGCTTAAAGTCGATCAATGCTACGCAGTGCTTAATTTCGATGACAAAAAGCGACCGCCGCTTTGATGCTACTTAACGATGCAAACGAGTTTTTGCGTCACCGCTTACACATGATCTTGATTCTATGGCCTTGTTGTCGTGATCGAATCGTCCTCAGGTACTAGGGTTAAACCCGTACTCTTGCCAATACTAAGCTGGATGAATCATGTCTGAGACACATTGTGTCATTTCTAAACATGCGGAATTTCATGCGCTTTGGGCGCAGGTTTTGGCTGACAAAGGGCCGCTAACTCAGTGCACCGAGATGACGCCATTGGCAGCTTTAATACTAAATCCACCACGTTCTTGTGTTTTGGATATGCGAATTTTTTTGACGATGCCTGAACCTTTGCAGTTGATGCATCTGGCTAAAGCGACGAGTTTGTTGTTGGCATTTAGTGAACTATCAGTCGATGCTGAGCTTGCATGGTTGGCTATCGGTGTGAAGGCTTGCTGCACGCCTGATTTGCCGCTGGCACGCTTACAGGTGATTGTGGATGTAACTTCGCGCGATGGGATTTGGGTTTCAACTGCCGCACTGCCATTTTTACTAAAAGGTCTGCAGCATTACACCGCTTCACATTCTGTGCACGATACGAATAAAAATTTAAAGCAACTCACTCCTCAAGAACGAAAAATTGCCAATTTAGTGGCGCAAGGCCAGTCAAATAAATTAATTGCTCGTGAATTAAATATTTCAGATCGCACAGTAAAAACACATTTAAGTACGATATTTTCAAAATTAAATATTTCTGACCGAGTACATTTAGCTTTATTTATGAATCGTCAGTTTTAATGGGTGGTCCGTAGGTATGAATCTAATAGGTGTTTTGTGTGTGGCAATTCAATAAATCATTTCGATATTTTACTTGGCGGCAATGCTTGCTTGTTGTGGCTTTGCTATTGCCGCAAATCATTTTATTGTCAGATAGCCAAGGCGGTGATTCGTATCGATTAAGCCCACAAATGTTAGATAAAGTCGATAAAAAATATGGTGCAGCAAGTAAGCAAAGGCTAGAAGCTTGGCAAGAATTATTGGCGAGTGACAAAAAAACGGATGATTTAAAAAAAATAAAATTAGTGAATGATTTTTTTAATCAACAAATTATGTTTGTGAGTGATGCCCAGAATTGGGGGGTAGAAGATTATTGGGCAACACCGATAGAAATGTTAGCTAAAGGGCGAGGAGATTGTGAAGACTTTGCGATTGCGAAGTATTTTTCTTTGTTGGCTTTGGGGGTGGCAGAAAATAAACTAAGAATTACCTATGTGCAAGCCAGTGGTTTTGGGCCAAGTAATTTAGCGCATATGGTTTTAACCTATTATCCCACACCAGCAGAAATCCCATTAGTTTTAGATAATTTAATTCCTGAAATTCGCCAGGCCGCTTTACGTCCGGATTTGACGCCAATTTATAGCTTTAATGGTCAAGGCTTGTGGTTAGCTAAAGATCGGAGTAGTGGCAACGCCAAGGCGAGAAAAAATAATATTGGTTTCTGGTCGCAATTAATGTCGCGTCGTGGTCACGAACTGGATGATTAAAATGATTTTACAGTTTTAAGGAGAACGTGATGACACTGTTAAAACAGTTGATTCTAATGATTGTATTATTATTTAGTGTTTTATTTTGTGGCAGTATTTATTTAAGCATACAAAGTTCACGCGCTTTTTTAGCGGAAGAATTAAGCACGATTGCACAAGACACCGCAACCTCATTGGGAATGCAATTATCACCGTTGGTTTTAGATCCACAGCAGCGGGTTATCGTACAAAGTATGCTCGATGCGGTGTTTGATAGTGGCTATTACCGCAAAATTCAAATTGTCGATGTCAATGGCATTGTGATTTTAGAAAGAATTGCACCTTTGCATGTTAATCAGGTGCCCGATTGGTTTGTGCGATTATTTCCAATTGAAACGCCAAGCGGAGAATCACTTCTGAGTCATGGCTGGCAGCAAGCTGGCTCAATTCGGATTGCAGCTAATCCGGGGATTGCCTATGCCTCATTGTGGGGCAGTAGTGTGAATGCTTTTTATTGGTTTTTGGCGGCATTTATAATTACATTACTCGTCGCGATTAGCCTGTTACACGTGGTTTTACGTCCATTACGCGCGGTTGAAATGCAAGCCATGGCGATTTGTAATCGGGAATATCCAGCGCCAAGCCAATTACCGTGGACTTTAGATTTACGCCGAGTAGTGCAAGCCATGAATCAAATGACACAAAAGCTCAAAGAAATGTTTGTCGAGCAAATGGCCAGCATTGATCGATTACGGCAAGATGCCTATCTTGATCGGCTAACGGGTTTACCCAATCGGCGTTATTTTGATTTGCATTTTCAGCAAATTTTAGCTGCTGACGAAGCCTTGGCTTATCGTGCTTTATTGTTTTTAGAGGTGAGCCACTTAAATGCACTTAACGAGCAGCAAGGCTTTCAGACGGTTGATGCATTATTGATTGCCGTGGCCAACATTTTAAAAACCCATTTAGCCAATAACGCTGAAGACTCATTTATTGCGCGCATGAGTGGCAATACATTTGCTTGTTTGATTGCCGATGCTGAATCAGAGCAAGTGGCGCAGATTGCGACGGATTTGATGCAGCAACTGAGTACGCTCAACGAACAGGGCATGACGCCGTATGCGCAAATTGGCCATATTGGCGTGGTGATGTATCACTCGCAAACCGGTAGTGAATGGCTGTCTGAAGTTGATTTGGCGCTACGTACCGCCCAAGCCGCGGGGAACAATACTTTTTATCTGGATGACGGTCATGATAAAAATTCCTTGGCAACGCGTAGTGCCACGCAATGGCGTGATTTGTTGCAAACGGCGTTAAGCCAGCAAAATATCGAGCTCGATACTCAGCGGGTTAAAGCGCTCGATGGACAGAGTTTGCACCATGAGGTATTTGCGCGAATTCGTGATGCCGATGGTAAGTTGATCCCTGCCGCTTTATTTATACCGATGGCCAAGCGGCATGGTTTATTGCCGCAGTTTGATCGTTTAGTCATTGATCGCTGTTTAACGCAACTGGCCGCGGCACCGCCACAAACTCGGTTGGCGATTAATTTATTTGGTATTTCTATCGCCGATCCTGAATTTATGGCTTGGCTTGACGATCGATTGAACGCCGCACCGCATTTGGCGCAGCGGCTGAGTTTTGAATTGGCAGAGCATGAAGTAATGAATCAATTGGCCGATGTGGCTGATTTTATCGCCAAAATGGCGCCGTTGCAGGTGCAAGTAGGCTTAGATAATGTCGGCCGTGGCCTGAGTTCATTGGCGTATTTAAGCCGGCTAAAAGTAAACTATCTCAAAGTGGATGGCGCGTTTAGTCAGCAAATTGATCACAACCGCGATCACCAATTTTATATGGACGCGATGATTAAAATTGCCCATGGTTTGGATTTTTTGGTGATTGCCAAATCAGTTGAAACGGCAGCCGAGCAGGCAACGTTAGCGGCGATACGAATCGATGGTATCCAAGGCTTTGCCGTCGAAGAAATCATGAGGTGGGAGGTTAACTGATAGGGTATCAGTGCCTAGATAATATTTAATAAGCAGTTTGTTGATATACCCGATGAAATAGATCAATGGCAATGATGGAGCCATCGCCGTTGACCGCCCTCAGCCCGGTAGGGTGAGGGCTTGGGTTTAAATCACAATCACTGGCTCATTGCTCAGTTCGTTAGGATTCTCGCTATCGATTGGCAAAGGAAAGTGCTGCGCTAATAAGTCGCCCAATTGCTTGAGCGTTTGGCTTAAACCGGGCAGCACCTGATTGGCGGCCAGATCGCGCTCTAATTGCTGGCAAATGGCTTGCCACTGCGCTGGCGGTACTTTGTTGGCAATGCCACGATCAGCCACTAATTCCAATTGGCGCTCAGCCAGTAACAAATACAACACGATGCCGGTATTGCCCTCGGTGTCCCAAACGCGTAGATCAGAAAACCAGCTTAGCGCTCGCTCACGCGCGGTGGTGTTTTGCCAAATTAAAGCCATCGGTAAGCGCGCTTCGATGATTAATCGAATCTCACCCCGATGCCCTTGCTCGGCGCTGGTAATGACTTGGCTTAGTGCCGCTTGGTTCGCAGCATTAAAATATTGCACCGCCTGATTGGGTTTTAAGTGCAGCCAGAGGCGTTTGAATTTTTGCATTACCATCCTCCCGAGGCGCCACCGCCTCCAAATCCACCACCACCGCCGCTGAAACCGCCGCCGCCGCCAAATCCGCCTCCACCACCATAGCCGCCACCGCGATGATTAAAACTGCCGCCGCGTCCACTTTGATGGCTTAAAACTAGGCCGATGAGTTCGACAAATAAACGACTCGTAACAATACTCAGTGTCAGCGCCATCCCTAGGCCAAGTAGCAAAGCCAGCGCGATTGGTGTGCCGGTGCTGATGGCGGCAAAGCCACTCACTGCCGCTACACCGCCACGCCCCAACCAGCGACCGCCGATTTGGCTCAAAATAAAGCCAGCAAATAAAATCCCCGCCAATGTAAGCGGCTCTAAACCGAGGATTTTGAAAGGCGCGGCCGCCGCCGGTGCCGTCGCTGCTGCTGGCGGCAGTGCTTCGCCGTCAATTACAGCGCTAATTTTGGCGACGCCAGCATCGATACCACCGACAAAATCGCCTTGCCGGAAAGCGGGCAAAATAAATTCACGAATAATCCGGCTACTCACCACATCGGGTAATGCGCCTTCAAGACCTCGACCGACTTCGATACGCACTTTTTTATCGTCTTTGGCGACCAACAGCAGCACGCCATCATCCACGCCTTTGCGGCCCAATTGCCATTGATCGACGACTTTAATCGCAAATTGCTCAATGCTGTCGTCGCCGGTACTAGGCACAATCAGCACTGCCAATTGGCTACCTTTGCGCTGCTCTAAACTGGCTAACTGCTGATCTAAAGTCGCAGTTTGCTGGGCATTGAGCGTCTGCGTTAAATCGGTCACACGGGCATTAAGCTGGGGTATTGCTATGCTGGCAGCAAATAAAAAAGGGCATAGCAATATACCTAGTATGCAAAACAATAATTGGCAGCGGCGCTGCATTATTTTTTCTCGCCACTAAAGTCCACCGTTGGCGCATTGGAAATCGCTTTTTCGTTTTCAACGCTAAAGTTGGGCTTCACTTCGATGCCAAAAATCTTGGCTGTCAGATTAGTGGGGAAGGTTCGCGCAGTGGTATTAAAGGCTTTTACATCTTGAATGTAGCGATTACGCGCGACGGTAATTCGATTTTCGGTGCCTTCAAGTTGGGCCGATAAATCGCGGAAGTTTTCATTGGCTTTTAGATCGGGATATTTTTCTGAAATCGCCATCAAGCGTGATAATGCCGAGCCCATACCGGCTTGCGCTTCTTGAAAACGCTTGAGTGCGGCAGGGTCATTGGCGAGTTCTGGGGTGATTTGGATGCTGCCGACTTTGGCGCGCGCCTCGGTGACACCGAGCAATACTTTTTCTTCATGCGCGGCATAGCCTTTGACGACATTGACTAAATTAGGGACTAAGTCGGCACGGCGCTGATATTGATTGAGCACTTCGGACCAAGCCGCTGCCACTGTTTCATCTTGGGCTTGCAATGCGTTATAGCCACAACCAGTGAGTGACAAAGCCAAAATACCGCTAATGAATAATCGTTTCATGCCGTGCTCCTAAAAAAGTTTAATTGAGACAGTTTATATCAATTTTAATAACAACTTTCTTAATGCTTACCGGAGTGTTGAGCGCACGACACGGTTTATGCAATTCGCCAGGAAAAAAGATGGCATACATGCCAGCACTTAACACCAGCCGTGATTCATTGTCTTGTGGGGGAACAAAAGCAATATCGCGCTCGGCCAATTGATCGACACTCAAGCTGAGCGCTGGATTGGGTGGTAAATAGCCAATTACTTCTTCACCAGCAACCAAGTATTGAATATCAATATAGCGTTGATGAAACTCGGGCATGCCCGTTTCCCAAGGTTGGGTCATTGGTGTTTGCACAATGGCAATCATGCGCTCGCCATCGAGCGGATAGCGGCCTGCCGCCATGGTGCTAAAGTCGGTATGGCGTAAATAATTGAGTGCGGTTTCGATGATGGCCGGTAAGGCGCCGTTGGAATGATTTAAATGGCCAAGTAGCATGGTGATTGAGTTCTATTTTGAAATAAGCGTGTTTGTAATATTACAGCATCGTAATTATGTCGCTTGCCATCTTATTACCCAAACTTGATGATCTTGACCTTCAATTGAAGGGTCAATGATGAAACTCAAACTATGTTGTGCCTTGGTTTTGCTGTCGAGTACCGTGATTGCGGGTGAGCCACGCATGCCAGAACAAATGCTACGTGGCAAAAATTCGCAGTATCAAGATGGTTTTCGCGATGGTTTTCGTGAAGCGGTTCGCATGATGAATGGCGGTGGTCATGGGAACAATGGCAATTGGAATCGTGAAATTCGCATTTCACGCGCAACTTATGGTGCATCGCGTTATCGTTGTGATTTTACCCAACGTCTTGCTCGCTCAGCCAATGGGCGCACTGTGTATGAATTTAAAGCGGGTAATCAGTGGTGTGGTGACCCGGCGGATGGTCGTAAAAAAACCGCGACGATCGAATATTTTTGCCGTGGTGATTTGAAAAAAATCGATGTACGTGAAGGTCGCTCTGAAACCTTGCGCTGCCGATAATCTGTGCTGACATTGGCGATGAATTAAAAAAGGCCACTCTTGCGAGTGGCCTTTGCTTTGCGATGGATGGTTTATTTCAATTTATCCACTTGCACATTCAAGCTGTGCAATTTGTCGTGTAGCTCGATCACTTGCGCTTTATCTTTTTCCACCAAATGCGCTGGCGCTTTCTCGGTGTAGCCGGGCTTTTCTAGCTTGGCGACGAGTTTTTCTAGCGCATCGCTGGTTTTGCCGATTTCTTTATTCAAGCGCGCAGTTTCGGCGGCTTTATCGATTTCGACTTTGAGCATCAAGCGCGTGGTGCCTGCTACGGCAACGGGTGCATCGCCTTCAGGTAACTTCGCAACGATGTTCACTTCCGACAATTTCACCAGTGGCAGCAAATACTTAGCGTATTTTTGCAGCTCGGGTCCGCCTTCAACAAACATCGGTACTTTTAGCGCAGGGCTCAAGCCCATTTCGCCGCGTAAATTCCGCGCGGCAAAGGCAATGGCTTTGAGCTCAGTAATCGCCGCTACCGCTTCCGGTTTGATCTTCGATGCATCCGCAACTGGCCACGCCGCCATCATCAATGACTCGGTGTCTTTCTTGCCCGCCAGTGGTGCCACGGTTTGCCAGATTTCTTCCGAAATAAACGGCATGATCGGGTGAATCAAGCGCAGGATGGTCTCTAACACGCGAATCAAAGTACGGCGCGCCGCACGTTGTTGTGGCTCGGTACCGTGCTGGGTTTGCACTTTGGCGAGCTCGATATACCAATCGCAATATTCATTCCACGTGAATTCGTAGATCGCTTGCGCCGCCAAATCGAAACGGAAGGTATCGAGCGCGGTGGTGATGGTGGTTTCTGTCTCTTGCAGGCGAGAAATAATCCACTCATCGGCAAAGCTGTATTCCAACTCTGCGCCGTCTTCGAGACCGCAATCTTTGTCGACGACATTCATCATCACAAAGCGCGTTGCGTTCCAGATTTTGTTGCAGAAATTGCGATAACCATCGCAACGCTTCTGGTCAAAATTGATCGAGCGGCCGAGTGACGCCAATGACGCAAACGTGAAGCGCAGTGCATCTACACCATACGCTGGAATGCCTTCTGGGAATTCTTTGGCGGTTTTAGCGGCGACTTTCGGCGCGTTCTCTGGGCGACGTAATCCGGTGGTGCGCTTTTCTAGCAAGGGCTCTAGCGCAATACCGTCGATCAAATCCACTGGGTCGAGCACGTTGCCTTCGGATTTGGACATTTTCTGTCCTTCCGCATCGCGCACCAAACCGTGGATATACACGTGTTTGAACGGCACTTTGCCGGTGAAATGCTTGGTCATCATAATCATCCGGGCCACCCAGAAGAAAATAATGTCGTAGCCAGTCACTAGCACCGATGAAGGCAAGAATGCTTTCAAATCAGGTGTTTCATTCGGCCAACCGTGGCTAGAGAATGGCACCAGTGCCGAGCTAAACCACGTATCCAAAACGTCGTTATCACGCGTTACAGACTTGCCGCCCGCTTTGGCAATCGCCTCATCTTCCGTACGTGCCACATACACTTGGCCGTCTTCGTCGTACCAAGCTGGGATTTGATGACCCCACCACAATTGGCGAGAAATACACCAGTCTTGGATGTTGTTAAGCCATGAATTGTAGGTATTCACCCAGTCATTCGGTACGAACTGCACTTCGCCGCTGTGAACTGCTTCAAGGGCTTTTTCGGTAATGCTGGTGCCATCAGCGGCAGGCTTGCTCATCGCCATAAACCATTGGTCGGTTAGCAATGGCTCGATCACCGTGCCAGTACGATCACCACGCGGCACCATCAATTTGTGCGGTTTAGTGTCGAGTAACAGACCTTGTGCATCCAAATCAGCGAGCATCGCTTTACGCGCTTCAGCAGTGGTCATGCCAGCATACGCCGCTGGCAATTCAACGCTGCCAAGGCTGGCGCCTTCAAAGCTAAATACTTGTGCTTTGGCCAAAATCGTCGCTTGCAAGCTCATCACATTGATCAGTTGCGTGTTGTGACGTTTACCGACTTGGTAGTCGTTAAAGTCATGCGCTGGGGTGATTTTGACAAAACCAGTACCGAAAGCTTTATCAACGTATTCGTCGGCAATGACGGGGATTTGGCGGCCAGTGAGCGGTAGCTCAACCATTTTGCCAACCAGATGCAAGAAGCGCTCGTCGTCCGGCGCAATCGCCACTGCCACGTCACCCAAGAGGGTTTCTGGACGAGTGGTGGCGACAGTGATGAATTCGTCAGAACCAACAACCGGATATTTGATATGCCACATATGGCCGTTTTCTTCTTCGGAAATCACTTCCAAATCAGAAACGGCGGTGCCAAGTTTAGCGTCCCAGTTTGATAGGCGTTTACCGCGGTAAATCAAGCCTTCTTCAAACAGGCGCACAAAGGCTTCAACGACGGCGGTCGACATTTTGTCGTCCATCGTAAAGTATTCGCGGCTCCAATCAACGGACGAGCCCATGCGGCGCATTTGGCTAGTGATGGTGTCGCCAGATTCTTTTTTCCATTCCCATACTTTCTCGAGGAAAGCCGGGCGGCCGAGTTCGTGGCGGCTAATGCCTTGGGCATCGAGCTGGCGTTCGACAACGATTTGCGTGGCGATACCGGCGTGATCGGTGCCGGGCAGCCACAACGTATTGTCCCCGCGCATGCGGTGGTAACGCGTGAGGCCATCCATGATGGTCTGATTAAACGCGTGGCCCATATGCAGCGTGCCAGTGACGTTGGGCGGTGGCAATTGGATACAAAATGCCTCGCGAGCAAGGTCCATGCTCGGTTGGAAGTAGCCTTGGCTTTCCCAAAACGGGTACCAATGCGATTCAATATTCTGTGGCTCGAAGCTCTTGGCGAGTTCCATGGTGCGTGCTCAGTTAAAGCGAAACCGTAGATTATAAAGCTTGCTTGGCGCGAATGGGGAATGCCGCAAAAAAAACGCAGCGGCAATATTTTTTTTACCACTGCAAATCTGCGCGGCGAATGAGCAAGCTGCATCCATATTTCCCAACAAAGTTGTATTGACTTGCTTGTTGTATCAATACCAATTTGTGCTTTGTGGTTTTGTCGTTAGCGATGAAGCGGACTATTCTCGATGACACTAGGGATAACCCTAGTGGGTCTGTTGACGTTTGTTTGCCCGCAGCGCTGAAGCGATTTGCATGGCAACCCCAACGAAAACAGAACTCAAGCAAAATATAAAAACGAGGATGAGAGAGATGATGAATCAACACCAAGGTTGGCGTTTACGCCTGTCGGTGGTCGCGCTGGGTTTGTTGCTTAGTAGTGGGGTTTTTGCTGCTGAATGGGCCGAAGGAACGACGTATACCGCTGGAACGCAAGTCACTTATGCCGGTAAGACCTATACCGCCCGCTCAACGCATACTGCGTATGTCGGCGCAGGCTGGAACCCAGCAGCAACGCCAACTCTATGGGAGGCCGTGAGCGCGAGCAGTACTGCGGCACCAACGAGCACGCCAACGCCTAGCGCCACGCCAACCCCGGTCGCAACGACTACGCCAACTACTGCACCCATCACGACGCCGACGCCCACCAGCGCTGCACCAGTGGGGAATTGTTTGGCGGTTTGGAATAGCGCCAGTACCTATAACGGCGGTCAGCGAGTGAGTTATAACGGCCGAAATTTTGAGGCCAAATGGTGGACACAAGGTAATACACCATCGGCCAGCGATCAATGGGGCCCGTGGAAAGATTTAGGCGCTTGTGGGGTAGCGCCAACATCGTCACCCACAGCCACACCGACGATTACACCGACAGTGACGCCAAGCGCCACACCGACGACCAGCCCAACAGCCACGCCAAGCACCACGCCGACAGCCACCCCAAGTGCAACGCCAACCGCCACACCAACCGCGACACCAAGTAGCACACCAACGCCGCCAGTTGGGAATAACGATGCTTGTCGCCCTGAAGGCATGGCAGTGTCTGCGGTGGCCAATGTGCCGTACTGCTTGGTGTACGACACCGCTGGCCGTGAGCAACTTGCCAATGGTTTGCAACGCCGCAATATCGGCTATTTCACCAATTGGCGCACCGGCAAAGACGGCAAGCAACGCTATTTGGCCAGTGATATTCCGTGGAAAAATCTAACGCATATTAATTACGCCTTCGCACATATCGATAGCAGCAATAAAATTTCGGTCAATGCCGAAGTGGCAGGCAATGAATCCACCGATATGACATGGCCGGGGGTTGTAGGCGCAGAGATGGACCCGAGCTTGGCGTTTAAAGGGCATTTCAATTTGCTCGCCAAATACAAAAATCAATATCCCAATATGCGCGTGTTGGTGTCGATTGGCGGTTGGGCAGAAACTGGCGGCTACTTTGGCGCAGATGGCAAACGTGTGTCGTCTGGTGGCTTTTATTCGATGACGACCAACGCTGATGGCTCAATCAATACTGCAGGGATTAATACCTTTGCCGATTCAGTGGTGGCGTTCCTCCGTCAATACCAATTTGACGGCGCCGACCTTGATTATGAATATCCAACCTCACTCAAAGACGCGGGCAATCCACTCGATTGGACGGCTTCTACGCCGCGCCTAAAAGGCCTACAAGCCAGCTACCGCGAATTGATGCGTGTATTGCGTGAAAAACTCAATGCCGCCTCTGTTGCAGATAATAAATACTATCAACTCACCGCCGCCGTACCGGCTTCGGGCTATTTATTACGCGGCATGGAAACCTTCCAAGCGGCCAAATACCTCGATTTTTTAAACGTAATGAGTTACGACTTACACGGCACTTGGAGCCCCTACGTTGGCCCGAATGCCGCCTTGTATGACGATGGTAAAGACGGCGAATTGGTGTTTTACAACATCTATAACGACCCGCAATACAAAGGTCTTGGCTATCTGAATACCGATTGGGCCTACCATTTTTATCGCGGCATGATGCCAGCAGGGCGCATCAATATGGGGGTGCCGTATTACACCCGTGGCTGGCGTGATGTGAAGGGCGGCGGTGCAGGCGGTTTGTGGGGCGATGCCACCACGCAAACTTGCCCACCGGGCTTGGTTGCACCGTGCGGCATTGGCGCGTATGGCATCGACAATATTTGGTTTGACGTCGATGCCAACGGCAAAGAACAAGCCGATGGCTCCAATCCAATGTGGCATGCCAAAAACCTCGAAAAAGGCATTGCCGGTGATTACCTCGCGCAGTTCAATATGTCTGCTGCCAATATCGTCGGTAAATACACAAGGTATTACGATCCAACGCTCGTGGCATCTTGGCTGTGGAACGATACCACCAAGGTATTTATCTCGACTGAAGATGAAGCCGCAATGCAAACCAAGGCCGACTGGATTATCAAAAACGGCATTGGCGGTGCGATGAACTGGGAATTGGCCGGCGATTATGATTGGGATGCCAATCAAGCCAATCTGAACGGCGGAAAAGGGCAGTACGTACCGGGTTCAAGCCTAACGCGTTTGTTGGCGGATAAATTCCGTAGCGCAGCGCCTTATGGCAATACCGTCGCGAGTACTACCAATCCGGTGAGCGCCATTACGCCGACCGAAGTGATCGACGTGAGTGTGGAATTGAATAAATTCCCCATGGGCGACGATAATTTCCCGATCACGCCAACGCTGCATATCGTCAACAACACCGGTGTAGCGATTCCATCGGGTGGCAAAATCCGCTTCCAATATCCAGTTTCTGCACCGGATAATTTAAGCGGCGGCGCAATCACCGCAGTGGCATCGGGTCATACCGGCAATAATATCGGCGGCTTAAAAGGCGATTTTCACACCGTGGAAATGGCACTACCGGCCTTGGCCATTGGCGCGGCCAAAGATGTAAAAGTGACCTACCGCCTACCGATTACCGGCCCAAGCAATGTGCAAATCACGCTCAAAGGCAAAACATTCGCCATCAAGCAAGAACAACCCAATAAACCAATTGGGAAGTTTTGATCCTGGTTTTTAGTTGTTGAAGTAAAGGGTATCTGGCGCTGAGTATTGATGTTTAACGCTTGGGGTTAGATACCCTTTTTTATTGGTGCGAATAGCACTAATTAAATTACAGCCAATATCGAGGGTAACTACCGCGTTGCCTGAGTTTGTTGATTAAATATCCAACCCCGACAATGCTCAACGCACCAAGCAATACCGGCGTAATTAGAAAACCAAATCCCGGATGAGTTGCCATCACCAATAATGGATTTGCTCCTGCTGGGGCATGTACTGTTCGGGTGATTTGCATGAGGGCTAAAGCCAAACCAACGGCCAACGCTTCTGACCACCAAAAATCGCCTACGGCATACAGCATGGTTAAGCCGACAAGAGTGGTTATCAAATGGCCGCCGATCACGCTGCGTGGCTGAGCTAACGGCGAATCAGGTAATCCAAAAACTAAAACACAGCTCGCACCAAATGGGGCCATCAGCCAAGAAAATCCAGAAATTTTTGATAACCACGCGGTGATTCCAATGGCTAAAAAAGCCCCTAGCATGGAGATCAATACAAATTGAGTGGATGGCACTGGCGGTGCTTTTGAGTTAAGGCGAAATTTAAAAGCCATGATCGAACTCCAATTTGCAGGTAGATGATCAGCTAGGATACTGATCGGTGTATAGTTAAGTCAACAGATCGGTGTACTTGTTGTTAATGTTCATATTAGAATGATCGTTATGAATACATCTGATCAAATTGTTAACGCAGCACTGAACGAGTTCTACCAGCATGGTTTTCACGCAACGGGCGTTGATCAGCTCAGCCGTGTTGCTGGTGTGACCAAGCGGACCTTGTATCGTTATTTTCCGAGTAAAGACCACTTAATTGCTGCGGCATTAAACTTGCGCGATACGCAATTTTTTGAACGCATGCAGGCTTTTGTTGAGGCCGCTGACGCTGTTGATCGACCACAAGCATATGTGGCTTTTTTGGCGAATTGGGGTAATGAAGACAACTTTTGTGGTTGTGCATTTATTAATGCGGCCGCTGAGTTTGCTGAACATAGCGCTAGCCCGCATGTTTTGTCCAAAGCGCATAAATCTCGCGTCTTGAATTACCTTGAAATGATTTGTGCTCAAGCTGGCGCAATGGATCCAGCAACAATGGCAATGCAATTGTTTTTAATTGGTGAGGGATTGATTGTTGCAATGCAGATTATGGGGCCTTCTGCATTATTGCTTGAGGCGGCCTCAAAATCAGTCGCGCAAATATTCCAAGCACCGTAAATAGTGCATTTGGAAAGCGCAAAGTGAGTTTGCTGGTCGTTAGGCTAGAGATTTGAATATTTTAATGATTGGTTTGAAGTTGTATTGATAGGGTATCTAGCGCTTAGTGTTGATGTTTAACGCTTGGGGTTAGATACCCTTTTTATGATGGTTTTGTTTCGCGGTTGCAGTTGGCTGTGCAATTCACGCTCAAACGCTGCTTTCGCTGCGTTTGAGCTGAGTGTGCTGGTTTTTGGGCTTGAGCGTCGCTGGTGGTGTTCAGTTTATTCTGCGTTTTTAATCAGCCCTTGGCTGATTAATTCTTGTTTGACTAATTCACTAATTCTTGGCGCGAGGCGGGTTTCTAGTTCTTGGCTGATTTCGCTGGTGAGTTCGCGTAGCGTGTCGCCGTAAAATTGCGCCATGAGTTTAGAAAAATGCTGTCGAGCGAGTTGTTCAACTTCACTGGCGATGTCGACGGCTAATTGAGCGCCGACGATGGCGGTGAGGTCGGCGATGGCCGCTTCGCTTAGTGCGTTTGCACTGGGCGACTCGTTTGGCGTGCTGAGTGATTGCGGAGCGCTTTCGACGTCGTCTTCCCAAACTAGCGTGCTGGTGGCAACAAGTCGTGTGGGCTGGCGGCTGGTGCTGGTCTCAATAGCGGGCGCTGGCTCGGATGTGGCTTGGGCAGGGGGGATGACGAGGTCTGCAGCAGCTGGTTCGGCGTTGACTTGGTGTTGGGTGTCGATTGGGTTGGAGAAGTCGATGATTAAATCATCGGCCACACATTCAAATGGCGCGGCGACTGGGGCGGCGGCGGGTTTACTGGCCGGGATTAACGGAATGTCGTCTTCGATGGCGGCGAGATCTAAGCGCGGCAGATTAAAAAAAATCGGTTCGGCGGGCGCTGGGATTGGTTCGCTGATTGGCGTTTCGAACTGAATATTGCTTAGCACGGGCGGTGGTGGCGTGAGGTCAAGCTCGCTATCGGGTGAGGACAGCGTCGAGAACATTAAAACTGGAATGCCCTGATTTTGAATGGGTTCGCGAACCACCGCGGCGGCGGGCTCGTCGCTGAGACTGCGCTCGATATGTTCGATTTTTTGCAGTAGTTCTTCTTGGCTAATGACGTCGGTGAGCACCGGTATGTCGGCTAATTTAGGCGCGAGATCGGTGAGAACGGGAATTTCAGCCTGAGTTTTTCCCGCAGGGCTACGATGGCGCGCCATCAGCGCATCCATTTTATTAAATAAAGGGCTTACCGTGTCTTCATTGAGCGGTAGATTCTGTTCGGCCACGGTTGAGTAGCTCCTGCATGTCGGTTGCATTGGGGGTAAAGCCTTGCGTTTTATACGCGGCCCAGCGGCTGCGTGCGGCGGCTTTGAGGGCTTCGTCGCTGTCGACAATTTCGATTAAACGGTCAAATTCGCTAAAGCGGGGCGCCACGCGCTCAGTCCAGTTAAATAGCACGCTGCGCGGTGTGATTAATTCAACACGGTGATCAATAATAATCGGCGTTTGATCGGCAAACTCGGCGTCGGCTTGGCAATGCGGTAAAAAGCCGGCCGGTGGGATTTCCCAAAGCAGGCGATCTAGTACGCTGGTTGCTGCTTCTGAGCCGGTTAAGATGAACATGCGATGGCCTTGCAGCAGTGCTTTACCAACTAATTGGCAAAGCGCGGATTCTCGGTTATTCACATTAAAATAAAATGAAATTTCGGTCATGCTGTTTTGCGCCGTGCTGAAAAACAACACGGCGCTACACTCCTTTTAGCTTTGTTGCGCGCGTAGATATTCAACTAATAAGGGTACTGGGCGGCCAGTGGCGCCTTTGGCGGCGCCTGATTTCCACGCGGTGCCGGCAATATCCAGATGCGCCCAATGATATTTTTTGGTAAAGCGCGATAAGAACGCTGCAGCTGTGATCGAGCCGGCGGGACGGCCACCAATATTGGCCATATCGGCAAAGTTCGATTTCAATTGCTCTTGGTATTCGTCAAACAACGGCATTTGCCAGGCTTTGTCATCCGATTGGCGTGAGGCGCTGAGTAAATCAGCGGCCAATTGCTCGTTATTGGCATACAGCCCTGTCGTGGTGTGGCCCAGGGCAATAATACAAGCGCCAGTCAGTGTGGCGATATCAATCACCGCGGCTGGTTCAAAGCGCTCAACATAGGTGAGCGCGTCGCATAAAATCAAACGGCCTTCGGCGTCGGTATTGAGGATTTCAATGGTTTGTCCGCTCATGCTGGTAACAATATCACCGGGCTTGACGGCGTTGCCATTAGGCATGTTTTCACACGCCGGAATCACGCCCACTAAATTGATTTTGAGGTCCAGTTCGGCAACGGCACGGAACACGCCGAGCACGGTGGCTGCGCCGCACATATCGTATTTCATTTCGTCCATGCCTTCGCCGGGCTTGAGTGAAATACCACCAGAATCAAAAGTAATGCCTTTGCCGACTAACACTGTTGGCGCGATTTTTTTATCGGCATTACGGTATTCCATCACAATAAATTGTGGTGGCACGCTAGAGCCTTTGGCGACCGAGAGGAAAGAGCCCATTTTGAGCGCTTCGAGTTCGGGTTGCTCTAACACATGGCAAGAGAAATCATAGGTATGCGCTAAATGTTGTGCGGTGGCGGCCAAGTAGCTCGGCGTGCAAACATTCGGGGGTAAGTTGCCCAAGTCCCGTGTTAGATTCATGCCGTGGCCAATACCTAGGCCATATACTAAACCGGCTTCGATGGGCTCGATGTCGGTTTTTTTCGGTGCGACTAAGCTCACGATTTCGAGTGTGGCCGCTGGTGCTGGCTCAGATTTAAACTGCTCAAAACGATAGGCTTCCAGCATTAATGCTTGCACTAATTCTTGGGCGAGGATTTCGTTGTCTTGTTTTTTAAACTGCGCTAATGATAGCGCCAAGCAAACGGTTTTGTTTTTGCTGGCCAATAAGGCTTTGGCAATCGCGCGGCTGGCGTCACGAATTGCTTTGATGTTGGGTTCTTTACCCAGTTGCACTAATAAAACGCGCTTATAGCCTAAACTGACTGGCAAACCGAGTGAGACCGTGCTGCCGACTTTGGCGGCTAATTCACCATCTTGGATCGCCGTGGTAAATAGATGGCCGCAGCTAATATCCAACTCTTTGGCAAAGCTTGGTAATTTTTCGCCTAGAACGGGTAATACGACGCAATCTGCATGCTCGGGGGCGGGGGAAACTATGGTAAATTCCACGGGGGACTCCTTATTGGGTCTTGCGCTAATAGACATTGAGCAAACCTTGCTCTAGTTCACTGATTATTCACTGACCCTCGGGCCAAGTCAAAAGACAGATTAAAATACGCCATGCTGTTTCGAAAAACACTTATTCATGAAATGACCTGGGTGGCTTTTGGGCTATTCGTGGTTCTACTGGTCATTGTCATGACCTCGCAAGTCGTTCGTTTGCTCGGAGAAGCCGCGGTGGGCGCATTAGCCTCTTCGGCCGTGTGGGCGGTGATGGGCTTTGCGGCGATTCGTTATTTCCCGATTTTATTTTCTTTAATGCTGTTTATCGCCATTTTGACGGTGCTCACCCGACTGTGGAAAGACCACGAAATGGTGGTGTGGTTCGCGGCGGGACGCTCGATTCGCAGCTTTATTTTACCGGTAATGCAAATGGGCGTGCCGGTGGTGATATTAATCGCCTTGCTGGCCTTGTATGTATCGCCGTGGGCGCAGCTCAAAGGGCGAGAATATCGCGATGCCAGTTTAAAAAACGAAGAAGTCTCGCAAGTGTCGCCCGGGGTTTTTCGTGAGTCGCGCGGCGCGGATCGGGTGTATTTTATTGAAAATTTCTCCGGTGATCGCGGTGAGGGTGAAAACGTCTTTGTGCAAATTCGCCAAGACGGCAAAATCTCCACCGTGCTGGCCGAGCAAGGCGGCATGTTTGTTGATGAAATGGGCGATCGTTGGATGTGGCTTAAAGACGCTACTGCCTATAAAGCCCCTAGCGGCTCGCCACAATACGATATTTTAACGTTTAAAGAAGGCCGCGTTCGCGTTGAAGACCCGTCGCCAGTGGTGGTGAATCCTGCAACCTCGGCGATGAGTACCGCCAAATTATGGGGCAGTGATTCGCGGGAATATCAAGCCGAGTTAGCTTGGCGAATGGCGTTGCCGATTCAGGCCTTTTTATTGATGTTGGCCGCAATTCCGTTGGCCTTTTCCAATCCTCGTGGCGGCCGTGGCTTTCATTTGGTGATTGCCGCTTTATTGGCATTTGGTTATTACAACGGTATCAATGTGATGCAAGCTTGGATTGCCGTCGGCAAAATTTCACCGCAAATAGGGATGTGGCCTTTGCATGGTTTGGTGGCCTTACTGACCATCGGTTTGTTCTGGTGGCGCAGCCGCGTACGAGGTTAAGGTCATGAGTCGATTGGGTCGTTATATATTTAGTGCCGTATTTGGCTATGTGCTGATTACGTTGGTGGTTTTGACCGGTATTTTTATCTTTTTTGACATGATTGGCGAGCTGCGCGACGTGGGCAAAGATGGCTACATGCTCAAAGATGCCTTAGTGTATGTGCTGCTGACTTTGCCAAGTCGGTTGTATCAATTGCTGCCAGTTGCCGTATTAATTGGCAGTATTTTTGCTTTGTCTGGCATGGCCGATACCTCGCAAATTACCGTCATGCGAACCGCTGGGGTGTCTATTCTGCGGCTTTGTGCTTGGTTGATTGTGTGTGGTGCCAGCTATGCGGTACTGACTTATCTATTGGGCGAATATCTGGCGCCGATGAGTTCTGAGGCGGCCAAGCGCTATCAAATTGAGGCCAAGCAATCGGTCTTGCTGGGCAAATTTCAGTCGGGCGTTTGGGTTAAAGATGAAAAGCAAATCATCAATGTTTCGGTGATGAATCCAGATATGACGCTGGAGAAAGTGCGGATTTATCAGCTGGGCGACGGTGCAAAGCTCGCTTATATACTGGACGCCAATAAAGCCAAATATCAAAAAAATGGCAGCTGGCAACTCACCGATGTGCAGCGTACTGATTTCTCTGAAGCCAAAGTGCAAGTAACGCCCGTTAAAGAGCAAGTTTGGCAAAGCTCGGTTAATCCCGATATGTTGGCGGTGTTAATGGTGAAACCGCAAGAAATGTCAGTCGACGCGCTCAATACCTATATTCGCCATTTAGAAAACAATAAACAAAGTACCCAGCGCTATAAATTAGCCTTTTGGGGCAAATTGTTTTACCCCTTAGCCTGCTTATCGATGATGTTGATTGCACTGCCGTTTGCGTTGGCACAACGTCGGGCGGGGAATGTCGGGGTTAAAATTTTCCTCGGGATTTTATTGGGAGTGAGCTTTAACTTTGGTAGCCAATTGGTGACCTATGTGGGCGAGCTCTATAACTTGCCGGCGATGTTGGCGGCTGGATTTCCAACGATGGTGTTATTGAGCATGGCCTTGTTTTTCTTGTGGCGGCAAGAGCGTAGCTAATTGCTGGCGCAGCCTGTGTTCTTTTACTGATCAAATTGAGTTTAAATATTTAGGAAATATCGATGTATATCTTGCTAACCGGTGGTGCGGGCTATATCGGCTCACATACCTATATTGAATTGGTCAAAGCAGGTTTTAAACCGGTCATTTTAGACAACTTTAATAATGCCAAACCTGAAGTGCTTGAGCGCTTGAAAACCATTACTGGCCAAGCCATTGAATGGGTTAAAGCCGATGTGCGTGATCGCGCAGCCCTCGATGCCGTTTTTGCGCGCTGGTCTTTTAGCGCGGTGGTGCATTTTGCCGGTTGGAAAGCCGTGGGTGAGTCGGTCGCCAAGCCGCTGGAATATTACGACAATAATGTCGTTGGCACTTTGCGTTTACTCGATGCGATGAAAGCCGCGAATGTTAAAAACCTGGTGTTTTCATCCAGTGCCACAGTGTATGGGGACCCTCATGCAGTGCCTATTTTAGAAGATTTCCCGCTGTCGGCGACCAATCCGTATGGGCGCAGCAAATTGATGGTGGAAGACATTTTGCGCGATTTACGCGTTGCCGAGCCAGAATGGAATATCGCTTTGCTGCGTTATTTTAATCCGGTTGGCGCGCATGAATCGGGCTTGATTGGTGAAGATCCACAAGGGATTCCAAATAATCTGATGCCGTTTGTGGCCCAAGTTGCAGTGGGAAAACGCGCGCAATTGTCGGTCTTCGGTGGCGACTATGCCACGCCCGATGGCACCGGCGTGCGAGATTATATTCACGTGGTGGATCTAGCGATTGGCCATGTGAAAGCGCTACAAAAACTTGAAACCCAACCGGGCAATATCACGGTGAGTTTAGGCACTGGCGTTGGTTATTCGGTGCTGGATATGGTGAAAGCGTTTGAGCAGGCCAGTGGTAATCCAGTGCCGTATGCCATTGTTGAGCGCCGCGCGGGTGATATTGCTACGTGTTATGCCGATCCGAGTAAAGCATTGGCTGAACTGGGCTGGCGCGCAGAAAAAACCTTGCAAGACATGTGTAATGATAGCTGGCGCTGGCAAAGCCAAAATCCAAATGGCTTTCCCGATTAAGTTTTAGAGGGTATAGCCCGCTAGGCAGCATATACAAAAAGCAACACCCCAATACCCATTGGGGTGTTTTTTTATGCCGCGTATTCTATGGTTTAAGCTTGCTAAAATAAACAGGCTAGCCGCCCATGTATTGTCAGAAAAAAAACCATAAGCAAGCTGGCGCCACGTTGCTGCTGCTGATGCTGCTTATGGTTTTGGTGCTGGCTTCAACCCTTGTGGCGCAAGTGCGTTATCAGCCCGATGAGCGCCGTGACAACAGTCGTTTCGCCATCGCCACCGCCCGACAGGCGCTGCTGGCGTGGTCTTTGAGCCGCGAGGGTACATCGGGCGGGCGCGCTTTGAGCCCAGCAGAATTACCTTGTCCGGCCACCCTTGGCGCCAGTGGCGCGCTAGAGGGCGTGTCGATTGCCAATTGTGATGGCAGCAATGCCGCCAACCGCATTGGCTTATTGCCGTGGAAAACACTGGGCATCCCTAAGCTGCTGGATGGCGATGGCCAGCCATTATGGTATGTCGTTGATTTGGCTTTTGCCGTGCGCTCCAGCGCTACCCAAGCTCGGCGCGTGAATGGCGATAGTTTTGCCAATTTGTCGCTCTATGCTGCCGATGGCGTCACGCGGCACAGTGACCATGGCCAAGCGCCAGCGGCGCTGATTTTTGCTGCGGGCCCAGCGCTCAGTCATCAACTGCGCGCCGCGCCGTGGGCGATGAATCAATATTTGGAAGGCAGTCAGGGACAAAATAACGCGACCTTGGGCGGGTCTTATATTGCTGCGGCGATGAGCGAGACATTTAATGATCAAGTTGGCTCAATTACTGGACGAGAGTTAATTGATCGCACCACGCATCGATTGGCGCTCGAGGTGGCGGCCCAATTAAAGCGCTATTGGCAGGCGTATCAAATTGCTGTGCCGAGTTTACCCATCACCACGCCGGCGCCTTATCCTTATCCTGCCAATCTGGTGGCCGATGCCAGTTGCCGCAGCAATAAACCCGATACCACGTCTTTATCTTGCGCTAGCCAAGCGAATTTATGCGCCGGTATTTTGCCCCGCGCCAGCGATAGTTGGACTGGGCAAGGGGTGTTCCCGCTAGCCGCAAGCAATGGTTTGGCGCAGTGGTTTTTACAAAATATTTGGCATCGGGCAGTATTTTATGCGGTCAAGCAAGGTGATAGTTGCGCGGCGCCTTTTGTGCTCGATGGTGTGGTGGATGCCAGCATCGAGGCGATTTTGATTGTTCCGGGCGCGAGCCGAGTGCCTCGCGCGAATAATTTAGCGCCTAGCCCGAATTTGGCCGCTAATGCCAGCTCTGATTTAGCGCTGTATTTAGACGATGGCCAAAATCAAACGCATTGGCTCAACCCGCTAGACAGGCAGTACGTCAGCCCGTCATGCAGTAGTAATGATGTGCTGTATCTCTGCCGCTTAGGCGTCTGTAGCGCAAGGAAAAAATCATGCTCATGATGCATAACAAGGTGGGGTTTTCGCTGCTGGAGATGGCGATCGTTTTGCTGGTGGTCGGTATTTTGATGGCTGCTGGTTTGGGAGCGCTCAATGTACAAATCAGCCAACGCCGTTGGAATGAAACACAGCAGATGTTGCGCGCCGCCAATGAGGCGCTGATTGGTTTTGCGTTGAGCAATAATCGTTTGCCCTGCCCAGCGGATCCTAGCTTGGCCAATACCGCGGCCAATGCTGGCAAAGAAGCGCGTAATGGCGCAGGGGCCAATGCCTATCGCTGCAGCTTGGTGTTTGGTGATTTGCCATGGCAAGACTTGGGTTTGCCTGAATTGGATGCGTGGGGTGGCCGTTTGCAATATCAGGTGACAACGTCGACCACGGGCGGAGCTGGCAGTAGTTATGCCAATGATTTGGCCGGCCGAGACGATGCCGGTACGCCCAATTGTGGCAGCTCGGCGATGAAACCGTGCTTTACTTTGGCAACACTGGGGAAGATCGCCGTGTATTCCGCCAGTCGCCGAGATGGGCAGGCGGTGAGCGCGATTAAACGCATTGACGATGCGGCCGCGGTGGTTTTTTCCGGCGGCCCCAATGGGGTAGGGAGCAGCGCCGACGAGCTAGAAAACCGCGATGCCATCGCCGATGGATCGACGCCGCGCTTTGTACAAGATGCGCCTGACGCTGAATTTGATGATTTACTCACGTGGTTACCCACGACAATTTTGTATTACCGCTTAGTCAGTGCCGAGCGTTTACCTTAGAGTGTGCTCACGCAAGCATTGGCCGCAGAGACTGTGAGTGAAATCGATTGCCCAACGCGGTAGCGAGCGGCTTCTTCGGGGCTAACTAAGGTGGCCACGGTTTCGTTACCACACGCCACGGTGAGTAAGGCCGCTACGCCGGCCGATTCAATGGCGAGTAAAGTTCCCATCAGTTGTAAACGGCCACTGGCTCTTTGCGGCAGCAACACGGCCGCAGGCGTGCCATCGGCAATTATTTGGCCGTTTTCCAGTTGAATCACGCGGCTGGCTAAACGAAAAATCTCGCCCAAATCATGGCTTACCACCAGCAGTATTGCGCCCGATTGCGCCTGCCAATTGAGTAAGTGCTGCTGCAATTCATCCCGCAGGCTGCGATCGAGCGCTGCTAGGGCTTCGTCGAGTAAGAGGATTTTTGGCTCGGCCGCCAAGGATCTGGCCAGCGCCACGCGCTGCTGTTGGCCACCAGAGAGTTGTTCGGGTTTACGTGAGGCCAATTGCTGCAAACCCATTTGCTCGATCAGTTGATCAATTTGCGCGTTGTTGCGTTGTTGCTGGGCATAAGCCAATTGCGCGCGCACGGTGAGATTGGGAAACAGCGCGTAGTCTTGAAACACCATGCCAACGTGGCGATGTCGTGTTGCCACCCGTGTTTTACCGTCAAACCAGCATTGGTCACCGTAGCGAATTTCACCCTGTTGCGGCGTGTTTAATCCGGCGATCAATCGCAATAGCGTTGATTTTCCGGCGCCAGATGGCCCGGAAATCGCGGTAATGCTACCGGCTTGAATTTGCGTTTTGACTTGCAATAATCGGGCGCCATGCGCCGATTGCATTGGGGTTTGGATATCCAGATAGAGGTTATTCATGGCGGGTTTTTCCGCTGATTAAGCGCAGCGCCATCAGCACCACAAAAGAAAAGCCAACCAGCACTGCGGCGTATAAATGCGCGACGCTGTAATTAAGGGTTTCAACTTCGTGATATAGCGCAATCGATGCTACTTGCGTTTGCCCTGGGATATTGCCGCCAATCATTAACACCACGCCAAATTCACCCACCGTATGGGCAAAAGTTAAAATCAGCGCACTGATGAGGCCGACTCGGCAATTGGGCAAAATGACGCGAAATAAGATATTGCTTTCGCTTTTACCTAGTGTGCGTGCGGCATCGAGTAGGGTGGGCGAGAGCTGCCGAAAAGCACTGGTTAGCGGTAACACCATAAATGGCAAGCTAAACAGCATCGAGCCAATCACTAAGCCGGCATACGAAAACGCCAAATGCACATTAAAATGAGCGGCCAACCAACCGCCAACGCTGCTGCTCGGGCTAAATAGCAGCAAGAGATAAAAGCCCAGTACCGTTGGCGGTAGCACCAAGGGCAGGCTAGTGATGACTTCAACTATATAACGTATACGGCTCTGGCCCATAGCCAACCAATACGCCAGAGGAATACCCACGATGGTGAGTAAAATCGTCGTATGCGCCGCTAATTGCAGCGTGAGCAATAAGGGTTGTGGATCAAGCACGGTTCACCTGCATGGCATTGGATTTAACTAACCATTCAACGCTTTGACCGCAGTGCAAACCCAGCGACTCACACGATGAGCGGGTAATTAAAGCATGCAAGGTCTGTTCACCAAAACGCAGCGTCACTCGACTTAATAGCGGGCTATTTGCAATGTGCTCAATTTGGGCGTGAAAGCGATTACGGAGGCTAATTTGGCCGTGTAAATCCACAGCAAGTGCGACGTCGTTTTCCGCAAAAGCCAGCTCCACTGCCTGACCAACTTGCCATTGGGCAACATCGTCTTGAATGCCGAGTAGCATGGCGCTGAAGCGGTATTGCAAATAATCGGCAGCAATAAACGCCATGCCGCCATCAATATCAATTTGAGCTAAGGCTGCAGGAAGTCGATTCATGGTTGTGGCACCAAGTAACCATAGCGCAGCAAAATTTGCTGGGCGCTAGGGCTGTGTAAATAACGCATAAAGGCTTTGGCTGCGGCATTGTCTTTGCCGTAGCGCGTTTGCACTGCGCCTTGGGCGATGGTTTGATGCGCGGATTGCGGGATTTCGATCCAAGCACCACTTTGGCGTTGGTCTGGGTTACTGACAATAGATTTGGCGCTAAAACCGGCTTGTGCTGCCCCAGTGGCAATAAATTGGCTGGCTTGAGCAATGCTTTCGCCATACACCAATTTGCTTTTGAGTACCGGAAATTGCGGTAGGGCGCTTAAAATTCGCAGCGCTTCTCGGCCATAAGGGGCGCTTTCGGGTTGGGCAATGGCAATTTTTTGCACTGCACTCGATTGCAACCAAGCCTGCCAATCTTTCGGGATGCTCGCTTGCTGGGTCCAGAGCACTAACACTCCATTGGCGTAATGCACCAGTGGCGCGATGGCCGCGCCTTGATTGAGCAATGTTTGTGGGTATTTCAGGTCGGCTGACATCAATACATCAAACGGCGCGCCATGGCTAATTTGGGCAAATAATTTACCTGAAGCGCCAAAACTAGTTTGAAACTGATGACCGGTTTTTTGGGAAAAGTCTTGGCTTAATGCTTGCGTCACGGCTTGTAAATTGGCCGCGGCAGCGAGACGAAACGAATCGGCAGCACTGATGCTGGGCCATAGCGCGAGACAACAGAGCGATAAAAACCAGTGTTTCATGTCAAAGCACCCCAAGAAAAGAGTAAAGACTATAAGTCGATTCTTGACGGCTGCCCATACCTCGATGGGGTTCAGGCGTAAAAAAGCCTAAGGCGGACCTTAGGCTGATACCCAGCATGACAACATGAATTAACATTAGCTATTTCGATCAATCGCCAAGCTTGCCAGCGCGTGCAGCGCTTGCGTAAATGGATTATCCGGTAAGCTGGCCAAACACGCTTTGGCGCGTTCGGCTTCTTGCTCGGCAGTGTGGCGCGCGTATTCCAGCGCGCCGGTTTGCTGTACTGCCGCTAATACCGCGTCGAAGTTTTCACGCTTGGCATTTTCGAGCGCATCTTTGACAACTGCTGCCGCGTCGGGTTCGCCATGCTTCATCACATAAATCAGTGGCAAAGTGGGCTTGCCTTCAGCGAGGTCATCGCCCAGTGATTTGCCGATTTCTTCTTGTTGGCCTGAATAATCGAGCACGTCGTCAATAATTTGAAACGCCGTACCTAAATGCATGCCGTATCGAGCGATGGCGTCTTCTAGCGCTGGATCGCTGTTATTTAAGATCGCACCCAAACGCGCCGCAGCTTCAAATAGCTTGGCCGTTTTGTAGCGAATGACTTTCAGATAGTCTTCTTCATCGACATCGGTGTTGCCGATGTTCATTAATTGCAACACTTCGCCTTCGGCGATGATATTGGTTGCATCTGACAGTACTTCCATCACGCGCATCGAGCCGCAGCCAACCATCATTTGGAAAGCGCGACTGTAGAGAAAGTCACCGACGAGGACTGAAGCGGCGTTACCAAACAAAGCATTGGCCGTATCGCGGCCACGGCGCAGGCTCGATTCATCGACTACATCGTCGTGCAGTAGTGTCGCGGTATGAATAAATTCGATCACCGCAGCGAGTTCATGGTGTTTATTACCTTGGTAGCCCAGCGCTTGCGCTGCGAGGAGCACAATCATTGGACGCAGGCGTTTACCACCTGAAGCAACAATATATTCGGCCACTTGGCGGACCAAAACGACTTCTGAATATAAACGCTCACGAATGACGCTATCTACTGAGGCCATATCGGCATCAACTACCGATTTAACAAACTTCATCGACACGCTGGGTTCACCCTAGAATTAAGCCGCGTTGCAAAGGAGTGCACGCCGCCATTAAAAATAATCCGGCGATTTTAGCAGAAAAGCCACCATCCCGCCGCCTTGCTCGCTGCGGGATGCAATCGCCGTTTTTTTGCGTGCCCAAATAGGGCGTAAATCGAGGGCGGCGCACTGTCGTTCAGGGCGAAATGACTTTAGATTGCATGTGATTGGTTTTTGACTTGCGCCTTGATTTCACAGCATATTGGCGCTTGCGGCTCAGTTTGTGGGTGGAATGGGCTTTGCATCAATTAAGTCATTGACTCAATTGGAAAACGTTTGTAGAATGCCCGATTCCCAATTTGGGAAGGCACGCTAGCGTTTGTGCAGCGTGTTGGGCCAAACTCCCTAGGAGCTTGTTATGTATGCAGTCGTAAAAACCGGTGGCAAGCAGTATAAAGTTGTCGTCGGCCAAAAATTAAACATAGAACAGATTACTGCAGACGTTGACAGCCAGATCGTACTCGAAGAAGTATTGATGGTTGCAGACGGCGAAGCAGTGAAGATCGGTACCCCTGTGGTGGCCGGTGCTTCCATCAAAGCAACTGTGGTTTCTCATGGTCGTGGCGAAAAGGTTACCATCTTCAAGATGCGTCGCCGTAAGCACTACATGCGTCGTGCTGGTCATCGCCAGAACTACACCGAAATCCGTATCGACGCTATCGTCGCTTAATTAAGGAGCTTAAACAATGGCACATAAGAAAGCTGGTGGTAGTTCACGTAACGGTCGTGATTCTGAATCAAAACGCCTTGGTATCAAAGTATACGGCGGCGAGTTGATCCCTGCAGGTTCAATCATTGTTCGTCAACGTGGTACTGAATTCCACGCTGGTGATAATGTTGGCATGGGTAAAGATCATACTTTATTCGCTAAGTGCGATGGTTATGTTCAGTACGCAGTGAAAGGCGCTTTGAAACGCCGCACTGTAACTGTATTGCCATACGTTGGCGAAGAAGAAGCTGCTGCTTAATTAGCGGCTTCTTTGGTAGGTTTGAAAGCCCTGTCTCTGTGATAGGGCTTTTTTTGTTTTATAAATACGATACGGATTTGAGTCTAAGCGGTTTGCCAGATAGAGTCGTGATGTATATGGCTCTATGCGTCAAGCCACTTCGCTTGCAGTGCAATACCCCAGAGCCTGCGCCGAGATCGGTAGGAGAAAATGATGAAATTTATTGATGAAGCTCGAATTGAAGCCATTGGTGGTAAAGGTGGCAATGGTTCGGCCAGTATGCGCCGAGAAAAATTCGTTCCCCGTGGCGGCCCCGATGGTGGCGACGGTGGTAAAGGCGGCACGGTGTGGGCGATTGCCGACGAAGACATCAACACGCTGGTTGATTACCGCTTTCAAAAGAAATACAAAGCCCGTGATGGCGACAATGGCCGCGGTGCGGATTGTTACGGTAAAGGCGGCGATGATATCGAATTGCGCATGCCAATCGGTACCATGATTACCGACGCTGAAACTGGTGAAGTTGTAGCCGACTTGACCAGTAATGGCGTACGGATTGCGATTGCTAAAGGCGGTACTGGCGGCTTTGGTAACTTGCACTTTAAATCGTCGATTAATCGTGCGCCACGCCAAACCACGCCTGGTTTTGAAGGCGAGCGCCGTGATTTGCGTTTGGAATTGAAAGTCTTGGCCGATGTGGGCCTGTTGGGTATGCCGAATGCGGGTAAATCAACCTTTATTCGTGCCGTATCTGCAGCCAAGCCGAAAGTGGCCGATTATCCTTTCACGACTCTGCATCCGAATTTGGGCGTAGTGCGTATCGATGAAAACCGCAGTTTTGTCATTGCTGACGTACCGGGTTTGATCGAAGGTGCAAGCGACGGTGCGGGTCTTGGTCATCGCTTCTTAAAGCATTTGCAACGTACTGGTATTTTGTTGCACTTGGTCGATTTAGCACCGTTTGATGCCGATACCGATCCGGTTGCCGAAGCTAAAGCGATTGTTGAAGAACTACGTAAATATGACGAAAATCTTTACAATAAGCCGCGCTGGTTGGTGCTGAATAAAGTCGACATGATTCCAGAGGACGAACGTGAAGAACGCGTTGCGGCCTTTTTGGAAGCCTACGGTTGGGATGCGGGCGTACAAAATCCATACGCCGATTTTGAACCACTAAAACCACGCTTGTTTGTGATTGCGGGTTTGACCGGCGAAGGTTGCCGCGATTTGACTTACGCGATTATGGATTACCTTGAAGCGGCGAAAAAAATCGCCCGTGAGGAAGCTGAAGTTGAAGCCGCACGCGTCGCTGCTGAAAAAGCCGCTTTGCTGGCAGCGCGTGCAGCAGCGCTAGAAGCGGGTGATGTGAAGTAATTTAAGATTGCCGTTGATCCACAGCGAATCTGTTTAACGCCACACTCAGATGAATTTATTTGAGGGTGGCGTTTTAATTTCCACACGGATTTAACGGTGGTTTAGGCGGTAAATATCGACTGGCGCAGTGCTTGTGCTGTTTTTCTCTCAATGAGACTTCTCTTGGCTGGCTGATGTTTTGATTGTTTTTCCGCGCATTTAGCTTTAGCCTTGCTCCTCCCTGATATTTGTCATCCTCATGCAAGACGAAAACGAACTCTCTCAATTTTTTGCCAATGGTTTCGCGCCCGATGATTTGCCATCGATGGCGAGTTTATTGCGCGCGCGGCATTATCTTGATGCTTTTATTACGTTATTTCGCGGTGGCGAAGACGAAGTTTTAGTGCGCTTACTGATTTTGCGTGAAATTGGCGCGCGCGCTGATGCGCCGCGGTGGTCGCCGCAAGATTTGCAAATGCATTTTTCCTACCTCAATCCAATCAAGCTCGATACGGTGCTCAAGCGCTTGCGTGAAAACGGCTTATTGATTTGGGATGTGGATGAGCAGCTCTATGCGATGAGCGAATCGGGCCGCGTTGCGCTGGCAGCGCTCGGCACCGTGGTGCAATTTGCTGATGGCGACGCTGAGTTGGGATATTTAACATCACAAGTTGCCGCCGGGCAGTCGCTCGGTCAAGTCTCGAACGAAGTGCTGCTCAATTTATTGGCGCGTTTGAACGAGCTTTATACCGACTTTGAAGCGGCGCTGGAGTCGCAGTCTGAGTTCCAAATCCGCGCTGCGCGGGAAAAACTCGAAAAAGTCTGGCAATGGGTGGAAAAAGGCACCGATGTGATTCGCACGGTGCTGACCGATGAGACGACCGATCCTCGGGTGTATCAAATTGCTCAATCGATTGCCTTGGCGCAAGCCCGAATGCTGCGACTGACTTCGGTGTTTCACCGTCGCTTGTCCGAGCTGGCATCGCAACGGGTGCATTTGGGGCAGTCCGGTTTATCCACGACCAATGTCGCCGATTGGTTGCGTCAGCAAAAGCAGGAAAAACTGGCTGATTTGGGCCGAGATTTGGTGTTGTTTCATCCAGAGCCCGCCTTTGTGGTTTCTGATGTGTTACTCGACGTGACCGAGTTTGAAATTATCGAACGCGAACGACCCACGCATGTGATCAGCGAAATGCCGCAAGGCGCAGCGGCACAAGAGGTTGGTGCTGTCGAAGCGGAGCGTTTATTGGCCGCCGAAGCGTTGTTTGATGAGTTAAGTCTTTTGGTGGCGCAAGGTATGGGCGGCGACTTACCAACGGCGGTGCTGGCACCAACGTATAAAGAAACTGCCTATCGCTTGTCGTTATTGTCGTTATTGGGTGACGCTGAAGCGGCGCTAGAGAAAAGCGTCGTTGCCGATATTGTGAAGTTGCCATTGCGGCTCGAGATCAGCGGTGAATTGCATGAGCCCGATCACCCCGAAGTGGCCAGTATTAGCGCTGGGCGACTGATGTCACAGTGATGATCACGGTAATGAAAAGACAAAATCTTTCATCGCAGCGGCACTGAGACTCAGAAGAAAGCGTGTTCTCTGCGCCTTTGTGCCGCTGTGGTTAATAAGAACTTAGGTTAAATATGGATCAAGCCCTGAATATTTTAGTCGCTCGCCTGTTGGCGCAGCGTTTTGTATTGCGCAAAGACCCGCTGGCTCGGCGTGCGTTGATCGATGAAGTGTTTCGTGAGTCGCTCGAGCATCGTTTGGCCGATTGTGGTCTGCAATTGCTAGAAAATCCTTACGCCGAACACATTGCCGTTGCGTTGCAGCCGCAAATGGAAGAATGGGTGTTTGGTGAGGGTGACGCGTGGTTGTCCAATAATATGGGCTTGCCGCGTGATGGGATTGCACTTTTAGTCGTGGTGTGGGCACTGATTATTTTGCCAAAACGTGAACGACAAATCGCCCGCGTTGCCATTGGCTCTGAAGATCAAAGCGATATGTTTGGCGCAGAAAAACCCATCGAACATGGTGAAGGCGTCGCACAAGGTATTTCAGAAGACGCGCTGTACGCTGACTTTGGCAAAGTGCTCGGCGGCAAAATGCGGTTTGCCACCAATTTGGGGCAACTGACTAAATTAGGCTTTATCAATCGCCGCAATCGGATGATTTATGAAGGCCCGCTGCTGGATCTGATGATTGATTACGCCAAACTCGCCCCGCGCATTATCAACGGCGCGCTCGCCGATATTTTGAAATTGACAGGCACGCAGATTGCGGAGACTGAGGTTGATGCATGATTTTACGCGCAGCAACGGGCAGTGACGCGTCATTTCTACTCGCTCTGCGTACTGATCCGATGGCACTGAAGTACATGCCCTTACTTAAGTTAGATCTTGCCGCCATGCTGACGCGTATTGCCGCAGCGGCTCAGGAGATCAATCTAACTGAATCGGCTGAGTTGATGTACATCATTGAACTTGATGGTGTAGCGGTCGGTATGGTCGGCGCGAATCAGCGCTCGCCAATGATGCGATATACAGAGGTTGCATATTCATTACTACCTGAGTGGCGAGGCAAAGGGCTTGCAACACAGGCACTTTGTCTATGGATTGAGTTGTTACTCAGCACGGGCTATCGCCGCCTAGGCGCATTGATTTCAGCTCATAACCAACCTTCGTTGACCTTGGCTGCGCGGGTTGGCTTTGTTCGAGAAGGTGTGTTGCGACAACATTTTTTGATCGCTGGCGAGTCACAGGATCAGGTCGTTTTAGGTTTGCTGGCATCAGAATGGCCGCAAACATTACAAGGAAGTCAAAATGTTCCAGATTAAAACTTTAGAAATGGTGCACTGGGATTTCTGGCAAAGAATTTCAGTGCCGCTCGATGCGCAAATTGTGACTGTCGTCGGGCCAAATGGTTCGGGTAAGACCACTTTGCTTGACGCGCTGCGTACTATGTTGGCGCTGAAATGCTCCGGTCGTCGCGATTACAAGCGTTATGTTCGCAATAATAAAGAAAACATCGCTTGGTTGCGTGCTGTGGTGAGTAACCCACGCCGCAGCGGTGGTGGATTTTTTCCGTATTTGTTTTTTCCGCTGGCCAGTGAAACGGTGACGCTGTTTTGTCGGATTAAAAAGCAGGGCGGGGATTGGGTGCGGCAGTATGCGATTGCCGAAGGGGATGCGCAGCTCGATGGCACGACTGAAAATCATCTGCAATGGTTGGGGGTGGGGGATTATCGCCGCCGCCTGGAGCAAGCCGGTTTAACCCCAGCGATTGCCGAGGTATTGGCCTTGGAGCAAGGTGATACGGATAAGCTGTGCGAATACTCCCCTAAAACACTGCTCGATTTGGTGTTTCAGGTGTTTGGCGACAAAGAAGTGCTCGATCATTATCAAGAAGCCAAGGTGCGTCTGCGTGAGGCAGAGGGCGAGTTGGATAAAATGAACCAGCAGTTGTCGCAACTGGGCTTGGATGTTGAGCGTTTTCGGATGCGCGCCAGTAGCTATTTGGAATGGTGCTCTTTAGGCACTGATACTCAGCGCTTAGAGCAAGAGGTGATTCCAGCGTTGCAAGTGGCTGAGGCCAACGAGAATTTGCGGCATTACTTGATGCAGTTTAAGCAAAACCGTCGCAGTTTTTGGCATCGACGCGGTGATTTGGCGCAGCTAGAAAAGCAGCTAGCGGTGGCGCGCTTAGCGGCGCAGCAAACTTTGCAGGGTGAATCACAAAGCAAGGCTGATTACGATCTGCAGTTTCAAGCGTTCCAAGCGGTACGGGATGCAGCGCGTGATACTGAAAAACTAATCAAAGAGGGCGAACGCCTGCGTGAGTTGGCTGAGCGTGAGCACGGCGCGGATGCCGTGGGCTTGAATGACCGTTTGGGTGAATTAAAGCAGCAAGAGGGCGATCTTAAAATTTGGCTGAAAAATGCCAAAGAAGAACGCCAGCAATTATCCGAAGCGCAATTTGCCTTGCAAGCGGGTAAAGCGCCATCGCCTGAATTTGTGCGCCAAATGCGCTCCAGCCTTGATGCCGCAGGGATTCCTCATCAATTGCTGACCGAAATTTGCGAAGTGAAAGACAATACTTGGCAAGATGCGGTCGAGGCGCTGCTCGCGCCATCGAAGCATTTGATCTTGTTGCAGCGCGAATCGGATAAGCAGCGCGCATGGGAAGTGGGCGAGCGCCTGCGTTATCGCAGCTTTATTGTGTCTGAGCGCGAGCCTGCGCCAAGAGCGACTTTGGGTTCGATCTTAGAAATTCTCGACTTTAAAGCGCCGGTGCCCGCTTGGTTGGCGCGGCAATTGAATGGTATTCAGCGCGTTAAATCGGTTGAAGCGGGTGCACGCATTAATGGCGATTGGATTACCCGTGAGGGGTATCTGCGTGAACGCCGTGGTGCACGCTTTATCGGGGTAGATACCCGTGATTACGCTTTTGGTGAAGCGGCACGTCATTCTCGCTTGGCCGATATTGCATTGCGTTTAAAAGCGCTGAACGAAGAAATTTTAAATAAAGAAGCCGATCTCAATAGTTTGATGCGCGATATTGCGGCGATTACTCAGCAATTAATGGGTATGCAGGCGGTGGTTCAGCTGGCGAGTCGTCAGGCCGAATTGGCCGCTGCTGCCGCGCGTTATCCTGAAGAGCAAGCTGCGGTACAGCGTTTGGGGGCTGAACTCGCTGCAGCGCAAGCGGCGCTGGAGTCTTCTCGCGAAGGTCGTGCTGATTTACGTTTGGGCGCACAAAAAATCGAGATTGAGCGCGATCAGTTACAACGCGCCATCGATGAAATGCAAGCGCAGTTGCAGCGTCAACGTAATGAAATCAGCCGGCAATTGACGTCGATTCGTACTTTGCGTGAGCAAGTGCCATCAGTTTGGCTGATGCCTGCCACGTTGCGCCAATTGAAGGAAGACTACAATAGCGTTGCTGAAGTGCGGCATATGATGCTGCGACAAACTGAGCAGTTAAGCCAAGCGCACTGGGAAAAAGACGAAACCATCGTGCAGCGCCGCGATAAATTGGTGAACGATTACAAGGCGCTCGAAGGTGAGTCGCTCGGTCATCGCCAAGAAGTCGATCGCACCGCCCAGCTGACCGATGAAGCGCGTGCTGCATATATTAATAAATTGCGCGCGACAGTTCGCGCCTATGGTCGTAATGTGAAAGGCTTGGGCGAGCTGGCTGGGATTGATGTTGAACTCGATATGCCACATTTGGAAAACGATGATGTGGTGCTGGCGCAAGCTGGCTTAACGGCAAGGTTCAATTTCGATCAAAAAGGCATGATGGGTTTGAACGACGGCGAGGCGTCGGGTGGTCAGCAGGTGATGAAATCATTGATCTTGTTGATTGGCTTAATGATGGATGAAAGTAATCCATCAGGCTTTGTATTTATCGACGAGCCGTTCGCGCATTTGGATATTTTCAATATTGATCGTGTTGGCGCTTTCCTAAAAGCGACTAATGCGCAGTATTTGATTACCACGCCGCTTACACACAATACCAATGTGTATGGGCCGTCTGAATTGACGCTGACAACGCGTAAAAAACGCCCCGGCGAGACTTGGGCACCGCTGATTATGCAAACGCGTCGCCGCACCGAGCCGCAGGATGCGAGTACACTAGCAATAACTATTTAATTTTTAAAGAAGAAACTTGTGCTACAAATTTTTGATTTTTTTGCTCCTTGTCCACGTGGACTTGAAGTTGTACTAGAAAAAGAGCTCGAGGCGTTGGCGGCGAAGAAAATTCACGTCACCGATGGCGGTGTGGCTTTTTCTGGCCCGTGGACTTTGATGTATAAAGCCAATCTGCATTCACGCGTGGCGAGTCGGATTTTATGGAAATTGGTTGAAAAACCTTATCGTTCGGAAGACGATATTTTCCGTTTGGCACGTGATACCGAATGGGCGGATATTTTTGCGGTAGAAAACACCATTAAAGTGAGTGTTACCGCAGTGCGCTCGCCGGTACGCAGTACCAATTTTGTTGCGTTGAAAGTGAAAGACGGTATTTGCGATCGTTTCCGCCTTAAATGCGGTAATCGCCCTAGCGTAGATACTGAAGCACCCGATATGCGGATTAATGTGTACCTATCAGAGAAAAACGTCACGCTGTATTTAGATACATCCGGTGAGCCGCTGTTTAAGCGTGGCTATCGTGTTGAAACCGGTGACGCGCCATTGCGTGAAAATCTAGCGGCGGGGATTTTATCCTTAAGCGGTTGGACGCCAGATCAAGCGTTTTATGATCCGATGTGCGGTTCGGGTACGTTCCTTGTTGAAGCGGCGATGATTGCGCGTCGCGTTGCGCCGGGTATGGATCGACAATTTGCATTCCAAAAAATGCGCATGTACGACAAGTCTTTCTGGCAAAACATTTTGACTGAAGCAAAAGCACAAGAACTTAGTGCTGCGCCAAATATCATTATGGGTAGTGATGTATCGAGCACCGTATTGGTTCACGCCAAAGCCAATATTGAAGCGGCTGGCATGCAAGACAGTATTCAGTTGAAGCAATTGAATGTACTTGATGCCAAACCACCAGCAGAATCTGGCGTGTGGGTTTGTAATCCTCCCTATGGTGCACGGATGGATGAGAAAGAGCATTTGGCTAGTTTGTATCCACAGTGGGCAACACTATTAAAGCAACGCTTTGCCGGTTGGAATACTTATTTCCTCACTGCCGACTTAGATATGCCTAAACATATGCGTTTGAAGGCGTCAAAACGCACGGTATTGTTTAATGGCCCACTGGAATGCCGCTTGTTTGAGTACAAAATGATTGCTGGCGGCAATCGGGATAAGCCAAAAGAAGAATAAACAGTACGTTTTAACTGTTTTTATGTGATTACAAAGCAAGGGCGCGATAGCGCCCTTGTTTGTTTTTGTCGTTTGCTGCATTTTTGAGTTAAATCTGATTCTATATAAATCAATAACTTATCACCTTGCCTCGGTTTTCTTTGCAACTAGGTGTTGACGGATTTTAGGTGGGTGGGTATAGTTCGGCCTCTCTGCTGCTGACACAGCAAACGAAACAAGCGGTTTTCCAGCTGGTTTCGGTGTCTAAGCCACTGATCTTTAACAAAATACAGCCGATGAGTGTGAGTGCTTGGTTTGCCAGTCAAACAAGTGCTTACACTCAAGATTTAAAAGAAATCTTGGTTTTTAACCAAGTGTTTCTTTGAGTAATGAGTACTAAGCCAAGTATGTAAATTCAGCTAGATTAAACGAAAGAGTTTGATCCTGGCTCAGATTGAACGCTGGCGGCATGCTTTACACATGCAAGTCGAACGGTAACAGGGTGCTTGCACCGCTGACGAGTGGCGAACGGGTGAGTAATACATCGGAATGTACCCAGTAATGGGGGATAACGCTTCGAAAGGAGTGCTAATACCGCATACGCCCTGAGGGGGAAAGTGGGGGACCGCAAGGCCTCACGTTATTGGAGCAGCCGATGGCTGATTAGCTAGTTGGTAGGGTAAAGGCCTACCAAGGCAACGATCAGTAGCGGGTCTTAGAGGACGATCCGCCACACTGGAACTGAGACACGGTCCAGACTCCTACGGGAGGCAGCAGTGGGGAATCTTGGACAATGGGCGAAAGCCTGATCCAGCAATGCCGCGTGCGTGAAGAAGGCCTTCGGGTTGTAAAGCGCTTTTGTCGGGGAGGAAATCCTAGTGGTTAATAACTGCTGGGGATGACAGTACCCGAAGAATAAGGACCGGCTAACTACGTGCCAGCAGCCGCGGTAATACGTAGGGTCCAAGCGTTAATCGGAATTACTGGGCGTAAAGCGTCCGCAGGTGGCTTGATAAGATAGACGTGAAATCCCTGGGCTCAACCTAGGAATTGCGTTTATGACTGTCTCGCTAGAGTATGGGAGAGGGGGGTGGAATTCCACGTGTAGCAGTGAAATGCGTAGAGATGTGGAGGAACACCGATGGCGAAGGCAACCCCCTGGCCTAATACTGACACTCATGGACGAAAGCGTGGGGAGCAAACAGGATTAGATACCCTGGTAGTCCACGCCCTAAACGATGTCTACTAGTTGTTGGGCTTTTCGGAGCTTAGTAACGCAGCTAACGCGTGAAGTAGACCGCCTGGGGAGTACGGTCGCAAGACTAAAACTCAAAGGAATTGACGGGGGCCCGCACAAGCGGTGGATGATGTGGATTAATTCGATGCAACGCGAAAAACCTTACCTGGTCTTGACATGTACGGAATCCTTTAGAGATAGAGGAGTGCCTTCGGGAACCGTAACACAGGTGCTGCATGGCTGTCGTCAGCTCGTGTCGTGAGATGTTGGGTTAAGTCCCGCAACGAGCGCAACCCTTGCCATTAGTTGCTAACATTTAGTTGAGCACTTTAATGGGACTGCCGGTGACAAACCGGAGGAAGGTGGGGATGACGTCAAGTCCTCATGGCCCTTATGACCAGGGCTTCACACGTCATACAATGGTCGGTACAGAGGGTCGCCAACCCGCGAGGGGGAGCTAATCTCACAAAACCGATCGTAGTCCGGATTGCACTCTGCAACTCGAGTGCATGAAGTCGGAATCGCTAGTAATCGCGGATCAGCATGTCGCGGTGAATACGTTCCCGGGCCTTGTACACACCGCCCGTCACACCATGGGAGTGGGTTTTACCAGAAGTAGCTAGGATAACCTTCGGGAGTCCGGTTACCACGGTAGGATTCATGACTGGGGTGAAGTCGTAACAAGGTAGCCGTAGGGGAACCTGCGGCTGGATCACCTCCTTTCAAGAGAAAGATTGGTAGATTAAGTACTCACACTCATCGGCTGTAGATTTGAAAGAAACGATATGGGTCAGTAGCTCAGTTGGTTAGAGCACCGTGTTGATAACGCGGGGGTCATAGGTTCGATTCCTATCTGACCCACCAGTATCACGGGGGTTTAGCTCATCTGGTAGAGCACCTGCTTTGCAAGCAGGGGGTGAACGGTTCGAGTCCGTTAACCTCCACCATTATCTGCTGTAGAAAATAGAATTCTATGTATTGCACGTTGTTATGTGCAGTGTATTTTATTCTGGTTTCTAAAATTAGAATGATTAGTCATTTAATGATTAATTAAATATCGCTCTTTAACAAAATAGAAGAAGTAATTAATTCCAATAAACATTGTAATGGAATTAGATTTGAGAATAACTGCTTGCAGTTGTTATTGAGTTTAGTTTCAAAGTAAAAATATTGGGTTGATTGTATCTGTTCAGTTGTGCTGGTCTCATGCCAGTGTAACTGAACCGCAAGTGAAATGAGAACTCACTTGCAAGTCGCAAATACGATTTCAGTAATCTGAGATACGTTTTACGTGTTTGAGGTTATAGGATCAAGCGAATAAGTGCATCTGGTGGATGCCTTGGCGATGATAGGCGACGAAGGACGTGATAGCCTGCGATAAGCGTGGGGGAGCTGGCAAAGTGCTTTGATCCCACGATTTCCGAATGGGGAAACCCGGCCCTTTTGGGTCATCCTAGACTGAATACATAGGTCTAGCGAAGCGAACCCGGTGAACTGAAACATCTAAGTAACCGGAGGAAAAGAAATCAACCGAGATTCCCAAAGTAGTGGCGAGCGAAATGGGAAGAGCCTGTACGTGATAGCAGTAGACTTAATAGAATGGAATGGAAAGTCCAACCATAGTGGGTGATAGTCCCGTATATGAAAAGTCAATTGTGGTACTAAGCGTACGAGAAGTAGGGCGGGACACGAGAAATCCTGTTTGAAGATGGGGGGACCATCCTCCAAGGCTAAATACTCATCATCGACCGATAGTGAACCAGTACCGTGAGGGAAAGGCGAAAAGAACCCCGGGAGGGGAGTGAAATAGAACCTGAAACCGGATGCATACAAACAGTGGGAGCCCTTGAAAAATGGGGTGACTGCGTACCTTTTGTATAATGGGTCAGCGACTTACGTTCAGTAGCGAGCTTAACCGAATAGGGGAGGCGTAGGGAAACCGAGTCCGAATAGGGCGCATAGTTGCTGGGCGTAGACCCGAAACCAAGTGATCTATCCATGGCCAGGATGAAGGTGCGGTAACACGCACTGGAGGTCCGAACCCACTAACGTTGCAAAGTTAGGGGATGAGCTGTGGATAGGGGTGAAAGGCTAAACAAACTTGGAAATAGCTGGTTCTCCTCGAAAACTATTTAGGTAGTGCCTCATGTATCACTGACGGGGGTAAAGCACTGTTATGGCTAGGGGGTCATCGCGACTTACCAAACCATGGCAAACTCTGAATACCGTCAAGTGCGAGCATGGGAGACAGACCTGGGGTGCTAACGTCCTGGGTCAAGAGGGAAACAACCCAGACCGCCGTCTAAGGTCCCAAATGATCAATTAAGTGGAAAACGAGGTGGGAAGGCACAGACAGCCAGGATGTTGGCTTAGAAGCAGCCATCATTTAAAGAAAGCGTAATAGCTCACTGGTCGAGTCGTCCTGCGCGGAAGATGTAACGGGGCTCAAATTGATAACCGAAGACGCGGATATGACCATTTATGGCATATGGTAGAGGAGCGTTCTGTAAGCCTGTGAAGGTGTCTTGAGAAGGATGCTGGAGGTATCAGAAGTGCGAATGCTGACATGAGTAGCGATAAAGGGAGTGAAAAGCTCCCTCACCGAAAACCCAAGGTTTCCTGCGCAACGTTCATCGGCGCAGGGTGAGTCGGCCCCTAAGGCGAGGCAGAAATGCGTAGTCGATGGGAAACAGGTTAATATTCCTGTACTTGATATAAGTGCGATGTGGGGACGGAGAAGGTTAGGTTAGCCAACTGTTGGAATAGTTGGTTTAAGTGTGTAGGCGGGTGTCTTAGGCAAATCCGGGACGCTGTTAACGCTGAGGCATGATGACGATTCACTTAGGTGATGAAGTAACTGATACCCTGCTTCCAAGAAAAGCCACTAAGCTTCAGCTTATATTGAACCGTACCGCAAACCGACACAGGTGGGTAGGAAGAGTATTCTAAGGTGCTTGAGAGAACTCGGGAGAAGGAACTCGGCAAATTAACACCGTAACTTCGGGAGAAGGTGTGCCTTATAGGTGAAGAACCTTGCGTTTGGAGCTATATAAGGCCGCAGAGAAATGGGGGCTGCGACTGTTTATCAAAAACACAGCACTCTGCCAACACGAAAGTGGATGTATAGGGTGTGACGCCTGCCCGGTGCTGGAAGGTTAATTGATGGGGTGCAAGCTCTTGATCGAAGCCCCAGTAAACGGCGGCCGTAACTATAACGGTCCTAAGGTAGCGAAATTCCTTGTCGGGTAAGTTCCGACCCGCACGAATGGCGTAACGATGGCCCTACTGTCTCCTCCCGAGACTCAGCGAAGTTGAAGTGTTTGTGAAGATGCAATCTCCCCGCTGCTAGACGGAAAGACCCCGTGAACCTTTACTGTAGCTTTGCATTGGACTTTGAAGTGGTTTGTGTAGGATAGGTGGGAGGCTTTGAAGCAGAGACGCTAGTTTCTGTGGAGCCGTCCTTGAAATACCACCCTGACCCCTTTGAGGTTCTAACCTTGGTCCGTTATCCGGATCGGGGACCGTGCATGGTAGGCAGTTTGACTGGGGCGGTCTCCTCCCAAATTGTAACGGAGGAGCTCGAAGGTCGCCTAGGTACGGTCGGACATCGTACTGATAGTGTAATGGCAAAAGGCGGCTTAACTGCGAGACCGACAAGTCGAGCAGGTGCGAAAGCAGGACATAGTGATCCGGTGGTTCTGTATGGAAGGGCCATCGCTCAACGGATAAAAGGTACTCCGGGGATAACAGGCTGATTCCGCCCAAGAGTTCACATCGACGGCGGAGTTTGGCACCTCGATGTCGGCTCATCACATCCTGGGGCTGTAGCCGGTCCCAAGGGTATGGCTGTTCGCCATTTAAAGTGGTACGTGAGCTGGGTTCAAAACGTCGTGAGACAGTTTGGTCCCTATCTGCAGTGGGCGTTGGAAATTTGAGAGGGGCTGCTCCTAGTACGAGAGGACCGGAGTGGACTGACCTCTGGTGTACCGGTTGTCACGCCAGTGGCATTGCCGGGTAGCTAAGTCGGGAAGAGATAAGCGCTGAAAGCATCTAAGCGCGAAACTTGCCTCAAGATGAGATTTCCCTAGGGTTTTAAATCCTCTAAAGAGTCGTTCGAGACCAGGACGTTGATAGGTTGGGTGTGGAAGCGCAGTAATGCGTTAAGCTAACCAATACTAATTGCTCGTGAGGCTTGATCCTATAACCTGAAGCGCGTAGTGCGACGATGGATATAATTGACCCAAAGTAGGACGGTGTGAAAGCGCTGAACTACAAAAAATACTTAAATGGTGTTGATTGGTGTGTAGTATAATTACTTCTTCTATTGATTTTACGAGTTAGCGTTGTAGGTTGCGGTCTGAAAAGATAGCGGCTGAATGCGATAACTCTCGTGTAGCTCGAAAGAGTTGCACCAGACAGTTTAATGTCTGGCGACCATAGCGAGGTGGTCCCACTCCTTCCCATCCCGAACAGGACAGTGAAACACCTCAGCGCCGATGATAGTGCGGATTGCCCGTGTGAAAGTAGGTCATTGCCAGACTTCCCTATAGAGAAGCCCGATTCGAAAGAGTCGGGCTTTTTGCTATGCGTCGTTTCGGTGCTGGAGTACAAATTGTAGATACCGATGTACTGTATCTCTTCCTAGCCCTTGCAATATATACTGCTGAGGAATATACCTGTCGTTATTGTTTATTGCTAATCTTGTTTGAAACTCGAATTTAGCAATGTGCTTGACTTAGTTTAATTGTAGATTGAGTTCTTCACGCACCAATAAACAGGTTTCGCTGGCGGTTAGACCAATACCATTGGGATGTTTTTTTCTCCATGAATCGGCGGCGCAGCCATGTAAATAGGCTGCGCAACAGCTTGCTTCTATTGCGCTTAGGCCTTGTGCCAATAGTGCTAGGACAACCCCACTCAAGACATCGCCCTGCCCAGCACTACTCAGTGCTGAATTGCCACTCGTATTGATCCAAATCTCCTGTTGATTGGCGATTAAAGTGTTGCTGCCTTTAAGGATAGTGTGACAACAAAACTCATTACTCAGCGTTTTGACGGCTGTTTCACGTTGAGCTTGTACTGTTTCTGTGGGGCACTGAAGCAGACGTGCCGCTTCGGCAGGGTGAGGGGTAATGATTGTTACTGCGGCTCGAGTGCGCAGTAGTGATTGAAACTCAGATTCTTGCGCAATTAAGTTCAATGCATCAGCATCAAGTACTAATGGCAAGCAACTCATTAAACAGTGATGTAATAGCTCGGTTGCTTGTTGGGATTGCCCTAAACCTGGGCCGATGAGTAAATGACTTGGGTTTTGTTTTAATATTTGATTCGTAGCGACAATCATCAATTCCGGCTGACTTGGATCAACGAGTAGCCGTGAGTCTAATAAGCCAATCCAAATCTTGCCGACCCCTAAATGCAGTGCTGCGCGTCCTGCAAGTAATGCCGCACCAATCATTCCTGATGCACCGCCTAGTATACCCACGCTCCCGTAGAGGCCTTTGTGGGTATCTAATGGTCGAATTAATTGTCGTAAAGCAGGAAGTAGTTCAGAGCTGGCTCGAAGTGTCATTATTCTAGTGCCAAGCGCTTGCGTTCAACATGGTTGATATAGCGCTGTACCAAGGTTTGCCCTGAACCGGATAAATTAATAAATCGACAACCACTACGAATGGTGCGGATGCCGTTTTTCATAATCAGTTCATTACTCGTGCATATTTCAATATCTGCGGTAATCAGACCTATTTGGGGTAACTCAATACGGCAATTGTGCAAAATACTGCCAATTTCGAGTGAAATATCAGGCACAAAGCCGAGTAGGCCAACTCCACCAAGGCTAATATCTGACATTGAAATCTCGACATCGCCACCTTGTTGTAATGGTATAAGACAAGATAATGGGGTCGATAATGGAATCGAGAGCCGGTAAAAATCTCGACGTTGCAAACTCAGCATTTGCGTTGGAAATAAACAATCAATAGCAGCTTGTTCATTAATACTTGTGGCCGCACTCACGATTAAATCAAATTGATAATGAATGCTATTAATGTGTGCAACGCAACAGATTGTTTTTGCAGAAAGTAGCCGTTGATTTAACTCTGCATTTCGGCCTAGATCGAAAATAAGATTGTTTTGATTTACCTGAAGTAATGCACTCAAAATAAATACATCACTTTGTTGATTGGCATACAGACAAACTAATTCAGGTTTTTTAGCTAGCCGAGTTAATACAAGAAAAATCTCATCGCGATCATGGACTAAATAAGGGCTAGGGTCTTTGAGCCGAATCGGCGTTAATGAGGAGTTGCTAGCCATAATTTAATCCTATTCCTCTGATGCAAGAGTTTGTGTCGATTGACAGTCTGCAATCAGTTGTTGAAGTTGTCGGTAATTAGCGCGCTCATTTTTTTTGGCGTATTGATGACGGGCGACACTGGGCAATATTTGTAAATGTACTTCTGTTTGATCAAACCAGAAAGCAATTGTTGGAGAATCGGTTTGACGATATTGCGTCTTTCTCTCTTTACTTGAGTAGTCTATTTGTTGATTTAATAAAAATATTTCAACAATTTTGGGGTCATCAGAGTAAACCAAGAGATTGATATCGGAATGCTTGCTGGCATTACCCTTGAGTATCGAACCCACGAGATATGGCTCAAATTGCTGGAAAAAAAGCATTAAAGCCAATGCTTTTTGGCGTAATTTAAGTAAATCTTCATCAAAATCGGGGCAAAATAAGTGCTGATAATGCGCCATTGCAGCTTCTATTTCAGCAGTGCAAGCGCCGATCTCTTTGCTGGATAAGCCTAATTCGAGACAGGCTTGACGACGTGCTTGCTCAAAATTTTTAGCTCGACCCTCGTGTATCAATTGTGCCGCACGTTGGGCCATTTTATCGCGGTGGGAAGATATTAATGTCGTTGTGATAGACATACCGTCTTTCCTTGTAGCACGAGTTCAAGGGAGAGTAATGCATCAATACATCATTATGGCAGGACAATGTTTTAACAACAGCATAATTTATAGGCCGATGTATATCGATGAAGCCTAATTAACATCTGGCTCCTAAAGATATACATCGGTTTTTCTATCATTGAGTCATTAAAACGACGGCGATTTAACTCAGTAGATTACGGTTAATTAATCTGTGCTTGCTGCGTTATTTTTCGTCAACTGAGCGTTAAAACAATTGCTCTTTAATTTCATCGATCGGTGCTGCTTCAGTCTCGCTGCCACCACTTAGACCAAGTTGTGGATTGGTAGATTGAAACTCTTGATAAAAATATTCGGTAATCGGGCCGCGCTCTGTTTCGGTAGTTCGGCTGGTGACACCATCTGGCATGACCCAAGGTGATTCAGGAATATCTTTGAGTGCTTTGCCCATGAAATTCACCCAAATAGGCAGCGCGGCACCGCCACCGGTTTCGCGTGCGCCGAGTGATTTAGGTTGATCAAAACCAATCCAAGTAATGGTGACTAAATTAGCTTGATAACCTGCAAACCAAGCATCATAAGCATCATTGGTTGTACCGGTTTTGCCCGCTAAATCGCTGCGGCCTAGTACTTTAGCTTTCGTTGCGGTACCCATTTTAATGACATCACCCATCATGGAATTCATGATGAAAGCGTTGCGCGTATCCAACGTGCGTGGTGCATTTTTTCCGGCAACCTCTGGCTGGGTTTGCGCTAATACTTTACCGCGCGCATCTTCGATTCGATCAATAAAAAATGAGCGAACACGGTAGCCGGTATTGGCAAATACCGAGTAGCCTTCTGCCAATTGCAACGGCGTGACGCTGCCCGCTCCAAGCGCCATGGTCAGATAGGCTGGATGCTGTTTCGGGTCAAAGCCAAAGCGAGTTAGATGTTGCTGGGCATAGTCGGTACCGATGGCTTGTAAAATCCGCACTGACACTAAGTTCGTCGATAGGGTTAAAGCTTTACGCACCGAGGTCATGCCTCTAAAACGACCATCGTAGTTCTTCGGTTCCCAGCGTTGCCCACCAACTTCAATAACCAAGGGTGCATCATTGATCATGGTTGCTGGGGTGACCCCGCGCTCTAAACTTGCCGAATAAACGAACGGTTTAAAGCTAGAGCCGGGTTGTCGCCATGCTTGAGTGACATGATTAAAATTATTGTGATTAAAATCAAAGCCACCAACCAGCGCTCGAATCGCACCATTTTGTGGATCCATTGCGACAATTGCACCTTCGACTTCAGGAAGTTGTTTAATTGCCCAGCCTTTTTCAGTTGCGTTCACTCGAATGATAGCGCCAGGCCGGATCCGGTTTGCGGGAGTATTTTTATCGGATAGGGCGCTACGTGCAAAGCGTAAGCCATCACCTTGAATCGTAATTTGTTCGCCACCTTGCAAGTAAGCACGAACTTCTTTGTTATTGCTACTTAATACAATGGCCGGACGTAAGTCATCTGCTTCTTTGATGTTGCTGAGTGCTTCATCGAGCTGCTCGTCAACTTGATTGGCCAGTAGTGCCGCATCAATAAAGCCTTCTGGACCTCGATAACCATGACGATTATCGTAATCGAGAATGCCGCTACGCAATGCACTATAAGCCTCATTTTGTGCTTGGCTATTAATTGTTGTAAAGACTTGGAACCCTTGTGTGTAGGTCGCTTCTTGATATTTTTTAAACATCATTTGCCGTACCATTTCAGCGACATACTCAGCATGAACAGGGAACTGCTGGCTATTACGGCTAAATACTAATTGTTCTGTTTGTGCTGCTTTGTACTGTGCGGCATCAATAAAATTAAGCTCGGCCATTCTGCGCAGCACATACATTTGACGTAATGTTGCTCGTTTTGGATTGACAATTGGATTGTAGGCTGATGGCGCTTTGGGTAAGCCGGCCAACATAGCAAATTCAGCAATTGAAAGGTCTTTGAGGTTTTTTCCAAAGTAAGTTTGCGCGGCAGAAGAAAAGCCGTAAGCACGCTGACCTAAATAAATTTGGTTAATGTAAAGTTCTAAAATCTGATCTTTAGATAAATTGTGTTCAATTTTGAATGCAAGTAAGGCTTCATTGAACTTGCGAGTGTAAGTTTTTTCATTGGATAAATAGAAATTTTTGGCAACCTGCATCGTGATCGTACTGGCTCCCGATTGGGAGTGCCCAGAAATTACATTGCCAACAATGGCGCGTAGCACACCGAGATAATCAATGCCACCATGCTGATAAAAACGCTCATCTTCTGCTGCCAGTAGCGCATTAATCATCATGGGTGGAACTTGATTGATGGGAACAAATGCCCGTCTTTCTTCGCCAAACTCACCAATTAAAACTTTATCTTCACTGAAAATTCGCAATGGAATTTTAGGTTTGTAGTCAGTTAGCGCATTGAGCGGAGGCAACTTTGGATAGGTCACAATTACAGCTAAAGCCGCTAAACTTATGCCGATGATTGTAATTCCAAAGAAAACTATAAATAGGGAAATAATTAATTTTTTTGCCATGAGTATGAATCTATTATTCAGTGAGTGGTAATTTACGGGTTTTGTACTGATGTTGCAAAAAAAGAGATTAAGAGTTAGCTTACTTTACAGGAGTAAGGTGTCACTGATAGGATTTTTTACCAATTACAATAGGGAATATTGCGTTGAACCTCGATTTTCTTAAACCGAAAGCTCCTCCGCTTATCGGTCTAGACATCAGCTCTTCTGCCGTAAAGATGGTTGAGCTGAGTCAAGCGGGGCGCAATTTTAGCCTTGAGCGCTATGTTATTGAGCCTTTACCTAAAGATGCGGTGACGGATAATAATATCGTGAATTCCGAAGCCGTGGCACATGCAATACGAAATGCATGGCGGCGGATGGGAAGTAAGGTTAAAAATGTAGCCGCAGCGTTGCCGGCCTCAGCGGTTATTACTAAAAAGATTTTAGTGCAAGCAGGCATGAGCGAGCGCGAGCTTGAGAGCCAAGTAGAAACCGAGGCTAATCAATATATTCCATTTTCTTTAGATGAAGTTAACCTTGATTTTCAGGTGCTAGGGATTGCCGCAAATAATCCAGATGAAGAAGATGTACTGATTGCTGCGGCGAAAAAAGACAAAGTCGATGAGCGCGTAGCGGCAATTGAAGAAGCAGGCTTAAAGGCGGTTGTATTGGATGTGGAATCCTACGCCACACAGGCAGCTTTTGAATTGATGCGTCCACAATTGCCCAACGGTGGAGAAAATCAAATCGTTGCTGTTGTCGATATTGGCTCAACAGCAATGCACATGAATATCTTTAAAGATGGTCAGTCAATTTATAGTCGTGATCAAGGCTATGCTGGCAATCAACTCACCCAAGAGATTCAAAGAAAATTCAATATGTCAGCCGAAGAGGCTGAGCAAGCCAAGCGTCAAGGTGGTTTGCCTGATAATTACGAGCCAGATGTATTGCAGCCATTTATGGATACGATGGCGCTGGAGATTTCTCGCTCGCTGCAGTTTTTCTACACTTCCAGTAATTACAATGCAGTGGATCATATCCTCTTGGCTGGAGGGTGTAGCGTGATTCATGGCCTCGATGAAGCGGTTTCAAGTCGTACTCAGGTCGCCAGTACTATGCGGGCAAACCCATTTTTTAGTATGTCAACTGGCAAGATCAAAGGTAAGCAAATTCAACTGGATGCGCCTTCATTGCTGATTGCATGTGGTTTGGCTATGCGGAGGTTTGACCCAGTATGATTCGGATTAATTTATTGCCACATCGCGAACAAAAGCGTGCGGCACGGCAGCGGCAATATGTGTCAATGTTGATTATGTCTTTTTTGCTGGCAGTGGGGGTAATACTCGCTGGTTATATGGTGCTTTCAGCAAAAGTAGATATTCAAAATGGACGTAATCACTTTTTGACCGAAGAAAACGCCAAGCTCGATCGAGAAATAGCAGAAATTGACAAATTAAAAACCGAGAAACAAGCTTTGCTTGATCGGAAAAAAATTGTTGAGCGTTTGCAATCTAATCGAACAGAAACAGTTCATTTACTTGATCAGTTAACACGACAAGTGCCTGAGGGTGTCTATTTGAAAGAGGTTAAGCAAACCAATGAGCAATTGGTATTAACCGGCTACGCGCAATCTAATGCGCGCGTGTCCACATTAATGCGCAATCTAAACGATTCTCCTGTTTTTGAGCAGCCACTGTTGATCGAAGTAAAATCAGCTTCTGTAGGTAATCAAAGATTATCTGACTTCACATTAAACATAAAATTAACACGAGTTGATGAGCCAGCAGAAAATACAGCTAGCTCAGTGAAGAGAGGCCAGCAATGACATTGGATGATTTAAGAAATTTAGATCCAAAAGATGCAGGGAATTGGCCAATACAGGTTCAGTTAGGCTCATTGATCGTCGTATTAGTTTTAACAATTGCTGCAGGTTATTTTTATGTTTGGAGCGCTCAGGTCGAAGAACTGGATGCGGGGCAAGCAACAGAAGTTCAATTAAAAACTGAATTTATTGATAAGAAAAAACGAGCCATTAATCTCGCTGAATACAAGCAGCAGTTGTTAGAAATTCAACAATCGTTTGGTGCTTTACTCAAGCAATTGCCAAATCGCTCTGAAATGGAAACATTGCTGACTGAGATAAATCAAGCAGGTGTAGGGCGTGGTTTATTGTTTGAACTATTCAAACCTGGCCTTGAGATAAAAACAGCTGAATTTGTCGAAGCGCCGATCTCAATTAAAGTCACTGGTAGCTATCATGATCTAGCTGCTTTTGTGAGTGATATTGCGCAGCTTTCACGAATTGTGATTTTAAGTGATATTAAATTAAGCACTTCAAAAGATCAGCTGCTGACCATGGAAGCGACAATCAAAACTTATCGCGCATTGGATGAGGCTGAACTACAAGCGATTCGTCAGGCTGAAGCTGAAGCGCGTAAAAAGAAAAAATAAAGGTCTATCGGAGAAAATATTGTGAAAAGATGGCTCCTTTATGTATTGTTGCTAACGGGATTAACCGGCTGTTTTGGCGATGAACATAGTGATTTAAAAGAATGGATGGTCGAACAATCAAAAGGCTTGCGAGGAAAAATAGAGCCCTTGCCTGAGGCAAAGGTATATATTGCATTTCCTTATGAGGCCTTTGAAATCGCTGATCCATTTCGAACTAGTAAAATGGAATTGGCCAAAAAGACCAATGGTAGCGGTTTAGCGCCGAATATGAATCGTGTAAAAGAGGTTTTAGAAAATTACGACCTTGAAAAACTACGCATGGTTGGGACTTTACAACAAGGTGCCGCAGTACAAGCGCTAATTCGTGCGCCTGATGGTAATTTGTATCGAGTTAAGCAAGGTAGTTATATGGGGCAAAATTTTGGCATGGTCGCTAAAGTGTCAGAAACTGAAATTACATTAAAAGAAATTGTTGAAGACAGTGGTGGCGATTGGGTAGAGCGAACGACTGTCTTGGGCTTGGATGATGCGGAGCAGAAAAAATGAAAATGAATAAGAGCCTAGCGCGTTTAAGCTATTTTGCTTTATGTTTGTTAACGCCATTTGCATTTGCAATCGACGCGGCCAATATCACCAATGTTGAAGTCAGCAACGTCAGTGCAGATAAGCAAATTATTAAAGTCACCTTTAATAGTGCGCCACCAACACCAACCAGCTTCTCTGTGAATACGCCGCCTCGGATTGCATTTGATTTTGCCAATACCGCAAATCAAACTGGGAAGAATGTTTATCCCGTGAATGGTGCCGCATTGCGCTCGGTGAATGTTGCCGAAGGTACCGGTCGCACTCGCTTAGTGTTTAATTTACAAAAACAAGCCAGTTATGAAACCAGCGTTGAAGGCAATTCCTATTTGATTACGGTTGATGCGGCAGCCGCTGCAAATACCGCCGTCAATAGCGCACCTGTTCGGAGTAATACGCAGTTTTCAGATGCGAAATCCAGCAGCAAAGCAGAAGGAATTCAAGCGATTGATTTTCGACGTGGTTCAGCCGGTGAAGGTAAAGTCATTATTGATTTATCCAGCCCTAATGTTGGCATTGATATTCGCCAGCAAGGTAAAAATCTAGTGGTTGATTTTTCAAAAGCGGGCTTACCAAAAAATCTAGAGCGCCAGCTTGACGTGACTGATTTTGGCACGCCAATTCAGAAAATCGAAACGCATGCGCAGGGCGACTCAGTCAAAATGCTGATTGAGCCTAAGGGCAATTGGGAATACTCGGCTTATCAAACAGAAAATCGCTTTGTTGTTGAAGTACGTGATGCCAGCGCCAATAAAGATAAAGCGGCAAGTAAAGCGAATTACAAAGGTGAGAAATTATCTTTGAATTTCCAGAATGTTGAAGTGCGTACGGTATTGCAGGTTATCGCAGAGTTTACGGGGTTAAATATTATTACCAGTGACTCGGTTGGTGGTGCATTAACCTTGCGATTAAAAGACGTGCCTTGGGATCAAGCGCTGGATATTATTTTGCAAGCCAAAGGGCTTGATCAACGCAAAACCGGCAATGTGATGTGGATTGCGCCACGGGATGAATTGGCGGCGAAAGAGAAATCTGAATTAGAAAATCGTAAACAAATTTCTGAATTAGAGCCAACTCGTACTGAATATTTCCAATTGAAATATCATAAAGCCGATGCGTTGAAAACGATTTTAAGTGATGAAAAACAGAAAATCCTTTCGCCACGCGGTTCTGCGGTCATTGATCCACGTACCAATCAAGTGGTGGTGCAAGACATTCCATCTAAGCTTGAGCAAATTCGTGAGTTATTGACCAAAATTGACATCCCAGTGCGCCAAGTGATGATTGAAGCGCGGATTGTTGAGGCTGAAGACGGCTTTCAACGCCAGCTAGGTGTGAAATTGCATGGTTTATATGCTAAAGGCGATACGGCGTTTGGCGGCAATTTAACCAGCAAAGATTACACCAGTCCAGGTGGTTCTACTTTCCCTGGGCCAGCCATTGGTGGCAATGTGCCTTCGGTGAGTTTGCCTGCCGCAGGGATTACCGGTTTTAATCCCGGCTCAATTGCCATGTTGATTGCCGGTTCTGATGGTATTTTGGGTCTGGAATTGAGCGCATTAGAGCAAGATGGCAAGTTGAAAATCGTTTCGAGCCCGCGCTTGGTGACTGCTGATCAAGTTGAGGCGGTGATTGAAGATGGTCAAGAAATTCCATATTCGACTTCGTCGCAAAATGGCGCCACCACAGTTGAATTTAAAAAGGCCACGTTGTCATTAAAAGTTACGCCACAAATTACGCCAGATGGCAGCGTATTTATGGATGTACATGTGAATAAAGACAGCCGAGGAACCGAAACCATAAATGGCCCAGCGATTAATACTAAACAAATTAAAACCAAGGTCTTGGTTGAAAGCGGCGGCACCGTGGTGATTGGTGGTATTTTTATCGAAAACTCCAGCAATACGATTACGCAAGTACCACTCTTGGGTGATATTCCGGTGTTGGGTAATTTGTTTAAGAATCGATCAAACAAGAAAGAGCGCCGAGAGTTGTTAATTTTCTTGACGCCTCGGGTATTGGAATCGGATTTAACGCTGCGATAATCTAGCAACGTAGCGAGGCCATGGCTCGCTAAGGAACTTAGATTCAAGTAAAATGCCTGGCATGAGAATGCCAGGCAATTTTTATTTAGTCGGCCTAATGGGGGCTGGCAAAACGACCGTGGGGCGTGCCCTTGCGCGTGCAACCCAGAAAACTTTCTATGATTCGGATCATGAAATCGAAGCGCGGACTGGCGCTCGTATTCCTATGATTTTTGAAATCGAAGGAGAGAGTGGGTTTCGTGAGCGAGAAGCAGAGACCATCGCCGAGCTTTCCAAATTACAAGGCATTGTATTGGGAACCGGTGGTGGCGCGATCTTAAACCCAATTAACCGGAATCATTTACGGCGTAATGGCTATGTGATTTATTTGCGCGCTAGCCCTGAAGAGCTGTATTCACGCACTTGCCACGATAAAAATCGGCCTTTATTACAAACGGCAGATCCCTTAGGCAAACTCAAAGAACTCTACGAACAACGCGATCCGCTGTATCGCGAAGTGGCCGATCTGGTGATTGATACCAGCCAACAAACTGTGAATACCCTTTTGCAATTATTGCTGAAAGAATTGGAGCGTCAGACATGATCCGTAATGTACACGTTGATATTGACCACGCCCCGTACTCGATTTTGATCGGCGAAGGTTTACTTCAGTCCGTCGAGCCACTGATTGCATTGCTTGCGCAAAAGCGCGTTGCCATTGTCACCAATGAGACCATTGCACCGTTGTACTTGGCGGGTTTAGTGGCTCAATTAGAAGCTGCTGGCGTTGAATGTCAGTCGATCATTCTGCCTGATGGTGAAAAATATAAAACTTGGGACAGTTTAAATTTAATTTTTGATGCGTTATTAACTGCACGTGCCGAGCGCAAAACAACCCTAGTCGCTTTAGGTGGTGGTGTTATTGGTGATATGACCGGCTTTGCGGCTGCGGTCTATCAGCGCGGCGTGCCGTTTATTCAAATTCCAACGACGCTGCTGGCTCAGGTTGATTCATCGGTCGGTGGTAAAACCGCGATTAATCATCCTTTGGGTAAAAATATGCTGGGCGCGTTTTATCAGCCCAAGCTGGTACTCGCAGATTTAAGTACGCTATCGACTTTGCCGCAGCGTGAGTTTTCTGCAGGTATGGCCGAAGTCATTAAGTATGGCTTGATTGACGATCTAGAGTTTCTCGTTTGGCTTGAGGAAAACATGGATGCTTTAATGGCGCGTGATGTGGATTTAATCGCCTATGCCGTTGAACGCTGCTGCCAAAATAAAGCGCGAATTGTGGCTGCCGATGAAAAAGAAACTGGTCAGCGCGCCTTACTCAATTTGGGGCATACCTTTGGCCATGCCATTGAAGCGGGTTTGGGCTATGGCGTTTGGCTGCACGGCGAAGCCGTTGCCGCGGGGATGGTGCTCGCAGCGCATGCTTCGCGCGCATTAGGGCATTTGCAAGCCGCTGACGTGGATCGCGTGATCAATCTATTGCAACGAGCCGGCTTGCCGGTGGTTTCTCCGGCTTTGGGTGGCGAGCGTTATAAAGCTTTAATGGCGCAAGATAAAAAAGTCGACGCTGGTCGAATTAAATTTATCTTGCTGCGCCAATTGGGTGAAGCTTATATCGGTGAATTACCCGAGATCGCGATTGATACCGCGCTATTGGCGGGCTGCGAGTCCAGCAAATAATCTGCAAGCGATAGATCTAAAGCCGAGCGGGCTAACTCTAGATGCGATTCTAGCCCGCTATCGACTTCACTATTGAGTGGGCTTACCACCAATTCAAATACCGTCAGCAAACTAATTCGCTCGCTGCTACACGCTAAAATCCATTCGCCATCCCGAGTTGACTCAACCCATTGTTTAGCGGTCATTTGCTCTAATAATTGCTGTGTGGCATCGATGCCTAGCTCAACTTTGCGGCGTAATTGATCGATGTGCAGTACTTCACCATTTTGATGGGCGCGGGCTAAGGCGGCTAAAATCTGTACGGCTTGCTCAAAGCGCGTGCCGTGATGATTATCCCAGCGCCAGCCATTGCCATGCCAATACGATAAGCTCGCAGACAATACCGCCCCTGCCAAAATCAAGACCCAGCACAAATACAACCACATCAAAAAGATCGGAAAGCTAGCAAAAGTGCCGTAAACCAAGTTGTATGTGGTGAATTGCTTGATATACAAACCAAACAGCATCTTCATCAATTCGAGGCACGCGCTACTAAACAGTGCCGCAATTAGGGCGTGCGAACGTGGGACAAAGCAATTGGGGAGCGTGAGATACAGTAATCCCAAAGTAATAAACATCAGCAGCCATGAAGATATCTGCAACATGGGGATGTTGAGTCCACCTAGGCCTGAGTTTTGCGATATCCAGCTGGTGAGTGACAAACTTAAACCAATTAAAATGGGCGCTAAAGTGAGTGCGGCCCAATAAGTGAGCGTGCGAGACAGTAGTTTTCTGGGGCGTTTAACGCGCCAAATAGAATTAAACGTTTTCTCAATGGTAAACATCATCAATAGCGCCGTGGCCAATAAGCCAATCATGCCCATGGTGGTGAGACTATCGGCATTGGCGGCAAATTGGCGCATATACACCCCAATCACTTTGCCGGAGGCTTCGGGTACTAAGTTATTGAGGATAAAACCGCGAAATTTACCCACATTGATGCTGAACATCGGAAAAGCCGAAATCAGCGTAATCGCGATAGTAAACAGCGGCACGACCGCCAGCAAAGTGGTAAATGTCAGGCTACCGGCGGTTTCGAGGCAACGATCATTGAGTAGACGTTGACCGACGAAGCGAGAAAAGCCGCTAATTCGGGCCAGTTGCGGGAAAGTGTTAGCAAAATTCATAGCAGACAACGATAAGAAGCGAATCCCATTATAATAGCGCATCCTGAAAGCCGCCCCTGTTAAGATAATGACTGAAATCCTTGTTTTGTATTACTCAACCCACGGTGCTACGCGTCAGATGGCGCAACTCATTGCACGTGGCATTGAAGCAACTGCTGGCTGTTCTGCACGTTTACGCACTGTGCCGCGGATCTCTACAGTGTGTGAAGCCACCGAGGCGGATATTCCAAATGCAGGGGCGCCATATGTCACGCTCAACGATTTACTTGAATGTGATGGCCTGGCGCTGGGTAGCCCGACTCGATTTGGCAATATGGCGGCACCGATGAAATATTTTTGGGATTCGACCATTGCCGACTGGCTCAAAGGTACTTTGATCGGCAAACCGGCTTCAGTCTTTACCAGTTCTGGCACATTGCACGGTGGCAATGAATCCACATTACTAACGATGATGTTGCCGCTGTTACATCACGGTATGTTGATTGTCGGGACGCCGTATTCAGAAACCGCTTTAATGTCGACCACGACCGGTGGTACGCCGTATGGGCCGAGCCATTGGGCTGGGACTGAGTCAAATCAATCGATTTCCGACTCTGAGCGAGTGCTGTGCTTGGCGCAAGGGCGTCGATTAGCTGAAATTGCACTGAAATTAAAAGGAAGAAGTGAATGAAATTAAGTCCTGCCAATTTGCCGGCATTGCAAAGCATGACTGTGATTGCCTTGGTGGCGATGATTTTACTAACCACGGCATGGGAATTATGGCTGGCGCCGCTTAAGCCCGGTGGTTCTTGGGTGGTATTAAAAGCGCTGATTTTATTTTTGCCGTTACGCGGTTTATTGCATGGCCGCCGTTATACCTATCAGTGGTACACCATGTTTGTGCTGGTTTTTTTTATGGAAGGCGTGATGCGCGCATGGAGTGACCAAGGTTTGTCACAAGTATTGGCAGGGATTCAAGTGGTGCTAACGGTGGTGAGTTTTGTGAGTGCAACCTTATACGCTAAATATTCACGACCGAGCTTATTGGCACAAAATTAATTGGCGGTGGAATGGGTATATGGCTGAATTACTTTTCTTTAAACGCCTTTATGAATATACCCATGATTTAGTGCTAATTAGGTTTATTGTTTCGGCTTGAGCTGCTGCAAATACACCGCAGGATAGATAGAACAATGCCCCGCTGGATCGCAGCGGGGCTTTGTAGTTTATGCGTTCGGTTTCTTCAGTTGTGGTTTAGGTTCACCAGACTGAAAGCTTGAGCGCGCGCAATTTGTGATTGCTGCCTCCGCCAATCGATGGGGTGGTATCGATCGGTGCCGTATTTCGCAAATGCTTGCCATTGAGCAGTACCAAAAAACGTGCTGCTCATCGACAAAAACGTAGTTGATGGCGCTGTAAATGCATCAACTTAAACTGGCTGTGGATGCACTCGATTAATATTGTTGTGGATTTTATTGAGTGCTGAAATATACGCTTTGGCGCTGGCAACAATAATGTCGGTATCTGCGCCTTGGCCGTTGACGATTTTGGCGTCCTTCATCAAACGGACCGTCACTTCACCTTGGCTATCTGTTCCTGAGGTGATCGCATTAACCGAATACAGTTGCATTTCTGCGCCACTATTAAATAGTGATTCAATCGCTTTAAAGGTGGCATCGACCGTACCATCGCCGTGCGCCGTCGCATGACGCTCGATCCCCGCTTCGCTGACCACTAGATCGGCGCTTGGCGTTTCGCCGGTTTCGGAAATCACTTTCAATGAAATCAGTTTGATGTGTTCTTGCTCAATCGAAATCAACTCATCGGACACCAAGGCGTGCAAATCTTCGTCGTAAATTTCGCGTTTTTTATCGGCCAAAGTTTTAAAGCGCGCAAAAGCGGCATTTAATGCTTCTTCTGATTGCAGCTCAATGCCCAATTCAATCAATTTGGTTTTAAACGCATTGCGGCCAGACAATTTGCCCAAGCTTAAGCGGTTCGTGCTCCAGCCGACCGATTCGGCGCTCATGATTTCGTAAGTTTCACGGCACTTCAAAATGCCATCTTGGTGAATGCCTGACTCGTGAGCAAAGGCGTTGGCACCGACAATGGCTTTATTCGGTTGCACTGGGTAGCCAGTAATCGTTGACACCAATTTACTGGTTGGCACGATTTGCGTGGCATCGACATTGCATTCAACATTGAAAATATCGCGGCGCGTGCGCGTCGCCATAACGACTTCTTCGAGTGAGGCATTACCAGCGCGCTCGCCCAAGCCGTTAATCGTGCATTCAACCTGACGTGCGCCGCCCAAAACGGCAGCCAAAGAGTTAGCCACCGCCATGCCCAAATCGTTGTGGCAGTGCGCCGACCAGATGACGCTATCGCCACCTTTGGTTTTGGCGATCAATTCGCGGAAAAACGCTTCAGTGCGTTGGGGTACGGCGTAGCCGACGGTGTCGGGTACGTTCAATGTTGTTGCGCCAGCTTCGATCACTGCGCCAAAAATCCGCGCCAAAAAGTCGATATCGCTACGCAAGGCGTCTTCAGCCGAAAACTCAACATCATCGGTGTATTCACGCGCCATTTTGACGGCTTTCACTGCGGCTTCAACCACCTGATCTGGCGTCATACGCAGCTTGTGTTCCATATGGATCGGGCTGGTGGCGATAAAGGTGTGAATGCGGCCGCGTTTGGCATCTTTAATTGCTTCACCAGCCGCGCGTACGTCACGCTCATTGGCGCGCGCCAAAGAGCAGACCGTGCTGTTTTCGATAATGCCAGCAATGGTTTTGATGGCATCGGCGTCGCCAGGGCTAGCGGCGGCAAAGCCGGCTTCAATGACGTCAACGCCGAGTTTTTCCAATTGGCGGGCGATACGGATTTTTTCTTCTTTGGTCATCGATGCGCCAGGAGACTGCTCACCATCACGCAATGTCGTATCAAAAATCACCAAGCGGTCATTACTGCGTTGAGTCATGCTGTGCTCCTGAGTCTCTGAGGCGGTGGTTTGATCACGGCCCATATAATTTTGGATATTGAATTGCCGGCCTTGCTGACTTGCCAATTGAGCCAGTTTATTCACTTGAGCGAGCGGCAAGCTGCCGCGTTCGCGCCATTTATAAATCGCAGCTCGGGATACCGGATCATCTGGAAAAGCAGCATTAAGCTGATCGGCCAGTGTACTGGGTCCACCAAAATCAGCGATTAGACGGTCGATGTCTAATGACACAGTGTTCTCCTTTGCAGCGATGACTTGAGATTAGCCATATTTAGACTTAGTGTCAAACCTTGGCAATAAAAAAGAGCGGCCTGTTGTTTTGGCCGCTCTATTTTCTACATTATATTTTTAAATTAGACTATTTGTCTAATTTGTTGTGTTGTTTTGGACGTTTCATCACAAGCCACAGCCAATACACATAACCTGAGGCGGCGTAGCAGATAAAGAAACTAAACAACACCAAGGCTGGGCGTGATGCGCCGATGAGTAAAATTAAGGTCGCGATCAATAAACTCACAAAGGGCACGGTTTTGCGCATATGTAGCTCTTTAAAGCTCCAGTACGGCACGTTGGACACCATGGTTAAGCCGGCAAACAGCGTAAAGCACAGCGCAGCATAAGGCAGTAGCTCAACCAAGGGCGACAAATCGTCATGGTATTCAATATTGATCCACACCAATCCTGCAACTAAGGCAGCAGCAGCAGGGCTGGGCAAACCTTGAAAAAAACGTTTATCAACCACTTCGATATTGGTATTAAAGCGCGCCAAACGCAGCGCAGCGCCAGCGCAGTAGATAAAGGCCACCGCCCAACCGAGTTTGCCAAAGCCAGACAAGCCCCATTCATACATAATTAAAGCCGGCGCGACACCAAACGACACCATGTCAGACAAGCTATCAAATTGCGCACCAAATTCAGATTGCGTATGCGTCATTCTGGCGACACGGCCATCAAGGCCATCTAAAATCATCGCCGCAAAAATCGCTAAAGCCGCCGATTCAAACTGACCATTCATGGCTTGTACGATGGCATAAAAGCCAGAAAACAGTGCGGCGAGGGTAAATAAATTGGGTAGCAGGTAAATACTTTGACGGCGCAAAGTTTGTGCGCGGCTTGATGGGGGTTGCAGTTGCATGAAAGCCTCGATTGCATAGCATTTGAGGCAACATTGTAACTGACGTCTCGTGCCATCGGTAGCATGTGGGTAGATACGTTATAATCCGCGCTCTTATTTGTCCTAGGTGACTTTCGTGTCTGAGCGTCTATTTGTACTTTTGCAGTATGTCATCCCCAAGTTGGCGTTGACTCGATTGATGGGGGCCTTAGCCGGATTACGTGCTGGCAGCCTGACTCACGCAGTGATTACTCGCTTTGTCGCCAAATACCAAGTCAATATGGCCGAAGCGGCCAATCCCGATCCGACTGCGTATGCCACATTTAATGAATTTTTTACCCGCGCCTTAAAAGATGGCGCGCGGCCACTGGCCAATGCACAACTGCTGTGTACTGTTGATGGGGCAATTAGTCAGTTTGGGCCAATAGAACACGGGCAAATTTATCAAGCCAAAGGCAAGCAATTTACCACTACGGCTTTATTGGGTGGCAATGCGGCATTGGCCAAGCAATTTGAAAATGGCTTGTTTGCCACGATTTATCTCAGCCCGAAAGACTACCACCGCATTCATATGCCATGCCGTGGTCGTTTGCTAGAAATGACCTACGTGCCGGGTGAGTTGTTTTCGGTGAATCCAGCCACAGCGCGCGGCGTCGATGGTTTGTTTGCGCGTAATGAGCGGGTGGTATGCGTGTTTGAAGCCGACAACGGTCAGCCTTTTGTGCAAGTGCTGGTCGGCGCGACGATTGTTGGCAGTATGGCGACCACATGGCACGGCGTGGTTAATCCGCCGCGCAGCAAATCGGTGTGGACTAAAGATTATCGCGATCAGCAAATCGTCCTAGAGCAGGGCGCCGAAATGGGCCGCTTCTTACTTGGTTCAACCGTGGTATTGCTGTTTCCTGAAGGCGATTTGGAATTTAATACCGACTGGAAAGCGGGCCGCGGTGTGCGCTTAGGCGAGGTGATGGCGGATTGATGGTAAGGGTATAGGTTGCTAGGGTCTGTTGACGTTTGGTTTTCGGTCGCGCTGGAGCGATTTTCGCGGCAGATCAAGGCATTTTATGCGACCAATAACCCGTTATTCGAGCATGAAATAACGCAGAGATGCCGCGAAAAGCGCCCAGCCCTTGGGGTTTGGCTGCTTTTGGCCTGACACTGCGTTGAAAAACGCTTGCATAGAATGACTATGCCACGCGTCTTTCGCCTTGTTTCAGGCCAAAATCAGCACAAACGCGATCCGCAAACCAAACGTCAACAGACCCTAGCCATTATTAAATATGATTTGCTGGCTTATACTGCCTAACTTTGTTTTTATGACTTACGTTCAGAAATCCAATGATTTCGTAGGTTTGGCTTTAGCCCGCGACTCAAGCAATGCCGCCGCTTAAAAGCGGCCCTACAAAAACCTGTTGCAACAGAGTCATAATCAGGATTGTATTAAACGCTTTGGAGCTGTAAATGAATGCGATAAGGGTATTAGGCCAGATTACGATTCCTGAATCGCTCAAGCGAAACCTCGGCGAAATTCGCCAAACGCGCAGTTCGGCGTTTGCCGCCAAAGGCGTGATTGAGGTGCATTATTATCCGCAAGGCAATCCCAACCTGCCGACGGGGGATGCGTGGCAGCTGGATGCGGAAAAAACCGCATTTGGCATCGCCTTATTAAATCGTTTGGGCCTTGCGCCCGAATATATGCACGACGCCAATTTGATGGGCTACGCCCAGCTTGATCCACACACCGATATTGGTTTTTTGGTGCAAGACGAACCCGTCGCGTTTTTGCATGTGGTACTGCAAGGCGAGGGCGTGCTGCGAATGACTGGCGCGAGTAATCCACTCGAGCAAGCTACTGCGGTGAGCGAAGGCATGGTCTTTATCCTTAACCCAGAAATCGAACACGCTTTTGGCGATTGCTCGGATATTTTATTTTCAATATCGATGGTTGTGCCCCGCGCGAAAATGGCGGGGTTGACGTTGGTTTGATGTTGGCTGATTTGCCATGCGTAGGGGGGAATAAGCGCAGCGCATTCCACCGTTTAGTTCGCGTCATACGCGGTGCATCGGATTGGGCTTGATTGTGGCTTACGATCCATCCATTCGTAAAAGCAAGCTCCAACGTAGGGCGGCAATGAGTGAAACGAATTGCGCCGAATAAACGCGGAGCAACAACCCTGTGTGATTCAAGCATGATCCATTTTACCAACAGATGGATTCAATTAACGCAAAAGCCGGTGCAATTCGCTTAAGCTCATTGCCCCCTACGACTGCATCGTATTCGGTACGATTGCAGTTAGTCGAAGCTACGATGGTTTTTCTGAGGTGAATAAATGAGTTCAATCAAAATAGGGTGTAGTGCTGGTACTTCTATTCGGCACAATACGCATATTATTATGGCCTCTTTTTTACTATCAGCATTGCTTGCTTATGCTCATTACCAATATGGCTTTAAGTTTGCGCTACTTTTTGTGGCTATAAATCTGCTTGGTCTTTTAATTCATTTGGCAAGTAAAATTGAGTGTACTTTTGATGCTGAATTAAATGCTCTTTTCTTAGAAAAATCTATTTTTGCTTGGCGAATGGCGAGTGAAAAAACGATGCCTGTTTCTGATTTTTCTTATGTTTATGTGAAAGAGGGACGTTATGGTTATGAGCTTACTTTGTTTAGCACGATCCGCGACGAGTTGGTTTTATTCAGTGTCGAGCTTGAGAATGCTGAGTCTGAGGCTCAAAGAGTGGCAGGCATTTTAAATATCACGAATAAAGGCGTGTTGATGTCAAAGGGTTTTTCTCAGTAGGGTCACCGCTAGGACTCTGCGATTTTAGCTAGAAATAAACGAATTGATATAAATGTAAAAAACCGGCGCGAAGCCGGTTTTTTATTTGATGCATCATTTTAGCGAGCGAAACGCGATTGGGCGCGCAGCGAAGATGTTTTATTTTCTTCTCGGCTCAATCACGTTGCAGCCGCTTAAAAATTAGTTCTTAGTTTGGTCAACGATTTTGTTAGCTTGAATCCAAGGCATCATTGAGCGTAATTTGTTACCTACTACTTCAATGCCGTGTGCAGCGTTGTTGCGGCGCGCTGCAGTCATTGATGCGTAGTTGGTTTGGCCTTCCAAGATGAATTGTTTCGCGTATTCGCCAGACTGAATGTTTTTCAGTGCTTGACGCATTGCTTTGCGAGATTCTTCGTTGATTACTTGTGGGCCAGTTACGTATTCGCCGTATTCAGCGTTGTTCGAGATTGAGTAGTTCATGTTGGCGATACCGCCTTCGAACATCAAATCAACGATCAATTTCAATTCGTGCAAGCACTCAAAGTAAGCCATTTCTGGCTCGTAACCGGCTTCAACCAAAGTTTCAAAGCCCATTTTCACCAACTCAACTGCGCCACCGCACAATACGGCTTGTTCGCCGAACAAGTCAGTTTCAGTTTCGTCTTTGAATGTGGTTTCGATGATACCTGTGCGGCCGCCGCCCACGCCTGAAGCGTAAGACATGGCGATTTCCAGCGCTTTGCCTGAAGCATTTTGGTAAACAGCGATCAAATCTGGCACGCCGCCGCCACGCACGAACTCTGAACGTACAGTGTGGCCTGGGGCTTTTGGCGCGATCATGATGACGTCGAGGTCTTTACGTGGCACCACTTGGTTGTAATGAATCGCAAAGCCGTGCGCGAAAGCCAGTGTTGCGCCTTGCTTGATGTTGGGTTCGATTTCGTCTTTGTACAATTTTGATTGAAACTCGTCCGGCGTCAAAATCATCACTACGTCAGCGCCAGCAACGGCAGTGGCAACGTCAGTTACTTTTAAGCCGTGTGCTTGCGCTTTAGCTACAGTAGCAGAACCCGTGCGCAAACCAACAGTCACATCAACGCCTGAATCTTGCAAGTTGCAAGCGTGAGCGTGGCCTTGTGAACCGTAACCGATGATGGCTACTTTTTTCGATTTGATGATGTTTAAGTCGCAATCTTTATCGTAAGAAACTTTCATTTTATTTCCTTAGTGGTAATAGGTATTGGGTTGTGGGGCTTGCCTGTAAATACCTACAGGCAAATACCCTAACTATAGTTTCAAGATCCGTTCACCACGGCCGATGCCTGAGGCACCGGTGCGCACGGTTTCTAAAATCGCTGATTGGTCGAGTGCATTGATAAAAGCGCTGAGCTTTTCACCAGTGCCAGTCAGTTCAATCGTATAGGTTTTTTCGGTCACGTCGATGATACGCCCACGGAAAATATCCGCCATGCGTTTCATTTCGTCGCGATCTTTGCCGGTAGCGCGTACTTTAATGAGCATCAGTTCACGCTCAATGTGATCGGCCTCGTTCAGGTCGATCACTTTAACCACTTCGATCAGCTTGTTGAGCTGCTTGGTGATTTGTTCGATCACATCTTCCGAGCCGTGCGTGACAATGGTCATGCGGCTCATGGTTGGATCTTCGGTGGTTTGCACCGTCAGTGAATCAATATTGTAGCCACGAGCCGAAAACAGGCCCGTCACACGCGATAGCGCACCGGCTTCGTTTTCAATCAGGACAGATAAAATATGGCGCATGTTCATCTCTCCTTAGCAAAGATTGCCGTAATCACGGTTGTTTTCAAATGGCGTGAGCTGCATTGATTGCATATGCGGCGGCAAGTCCATTTGGTTAAGCCCTTTGCCGTTTTGGATCATTGGGAACACATTGGCTTTTGGATTGGTTAAGAAATCCATAAATACCAAGCGCTCTTTCATGGCAAACGCTTCGCGTAGTGCCGGCTCTACGTCGGCTGGCTTAGTGATTTGCATGCCAACGTGACCATAGGCTTCAGCCAACTTCACAAAGTCAGGCAATGCATCGACATACGATTCAGAATAACGCGTGCCATAGAAGAACTCTTGCCATTGGCGAACCATACCCAAGTAGCCGTTGTTCAGATTAATAATCTTCACTGGCGTGTGGTATTGCTTGCACGTCGACAATTCTTGAATATTCATCTGGATCGAGCCGTCGCCGGTGATACAAGCCACATCAGCATACGGATTAGCCAGTTGGGCACCCATCGCGGCAGGTAGACCAAAGCCCATCGTGCCCAAGCCGCCAGAGTTAATCCATTGGCGTGGACGGTTAAATTGATAATATTGCGCGGTAAACATTTGATGCTGACCAACGTCCGAAGTAATGATGGCTTCGCCACCGGTGACTTCGAACAATTTTTGCATCACAAATTGCGGCTGAATAATTTCGTCGTCTTGTGGGTACCACAAGCTTTTTGGTGCACGCCATTCGTTAATTTGATCCCACCACGCATTCAAGGCTTTTTCGCTTGGACGGGCGTTTGTTTCTTTGAGTACGGCGATGAGATCTTTCAGTACGTCTTTTACGTCGCCAACAATCGGCACGTCGACTTTAACGCGCTTGGCAATCGACGATGGATCGATGTCGATTTGTACAATTTTTTTGCTTTGTGACAAAAACTGCGCTGGATTTGAAATCACGCGGTCATCAAAACGAGCGCCGATGGCGATGATGGTGTCAGCGTATTGCATCGCCATATTGGCTTCATACGTGCCATGCATGCCGAGCATGCCCAAAAACTGCTTGTCTGAACCGGGATAAGCACCCAAACCCATCAGCGTATTGGTGCATGGCACATTGAGCATGCGCACCAATTCAGTCACTTCTTCTGAGGCATTGCCCAAGATCGCGCCGCCACCCACATAGATATATGGGCGTTTAGCTTGCTCGAGTAATTGCGCGGCTTTTTTGATTTGCCCTGGATGGCCTTTCACTGGCGGGTTATAGCTGCGAATGGCCACCGATTTAGGGTATTCAAAAACGGCCTTGGCTTGCGTCACATCTTTAGGTACGTCAATCACCACTGGGCCGGGACGACCCGTTGTGGCAATGTAAAACGCTTTTTTGATCGTTGTGGCTAGATCTTTAACGTCTTTGACTAAGAAATTATGCTTCACAATCGGGCGTGAACAGCCGACCATGTCGACTTCTTGGAAGGCGTCTGAGCCAATCGATGGCGTACCGACTTGGCCAGAAATCACCACCATTGGAATCGAGTCCATAAACGCTGTGGCAATGCCGGTTAAAGCATTGGTAGCGCCTGGGCCCGATGTCACTAACGCGACGCCAATTTTATCGCTGGATCGTGAGTAAGCATCAGCGGCATGAACGGCAGCTTGTTCATGACGAACGAGTACGTGTTTGAATTTGTTTTGTTTGAAAATCGCATCATAGATTTCCAAAACCGCGCCGCCGGGATAGCCGAATACAAATTCGACATTTTCTTCGGCAAGACAGCGCGCAAGAATTTCAGCGCCCGAGATCTGCATGGGTTAAGTCCTGAGTCAATCGTTGATCGGTTGGTGCAAGCTGCTAGTTAGCAGCAGGCAACTATTGAAGAGCGTTCAATAGCCAATGCCGCGCATGTAAGCTTCAAGAGCTCATCTATTAGAGCGGGCATTTTATTAACTGGACTTGCCGCAGTTCACTGGCTTGTGGCCATCAAGAACGAAGTGTGATGCGCTTGCGGTGTCGATCCAGTGCCCCTGCCGTCTGTTTAAACGACCGGTCGCTTTAGTGACTTTGTGTAGGGGGTTAAAGGTAAACGATAGGCTTTATTTTGGCAAGTTTTTCTGGCTGAATATTTTTGCTTTTGTTAGTATCAATCCCCTGTTTTTGCTGGCTATTTGGCAGCAGTTTTACGCTTTCCTGTTTTGGAGTCCCGTTTGGCAAGTCAGCAACAATTGAATGATTTTTTAGCCAGTGTAGAGCGCCGTGCATGGCGGCAAGCTCAGTACGCCGTGCGCGATCACGAGCACGCTTTGGATATAGTGCAAGATGCCATGCTGAAATTAGCCACACATTATGCTGACAAACCAGCATCAGAATGGCCAATGTTATTTCAAACTATCTTGCAAAATACAATACGAGACTTTCTTCGTCGAAATAAATTGCGTCAATTTTGGGTGAGTTTATTCTCTAAATTTTCATCTAATTCTAATGATGAAACTGACTCAGCTGATCCGCTATCTTATGTTCCGCACAATAGCGAGCTCAATCCCAGTGCAGAACAAGCCGTATTGCAGCAGCAAAATATGGCGTTAATCGAAGAAGGACTGGCTTTATTGCCAGCACGTCAACGTGAAGCCTTCTTGCTGCGTTATTGGGAGGAGATGGATGTGCAAGAAACCGCGCAAGTGATGGGCTGCTCTGAAGGCAGTGTTAAAACGCATTGTTCGCGCGCTTGTCATACCTTGGCCGATTGGCTTAAACAAAGGGGGCTCACCCTATGAATGAATTTGATGAAGCAAAGCAGCAGCATTTAGCACAATTGAGTCGCCAGGTGGCTGATGCGCCGATTCCTGAAGAAATTCGTGCCCGTTTAATTCAAGCCCGCCAAGCGGCGGTGGCACAGGCTGGGGCACCGCATTCTCGCGCTAGCGAGGTGTTAGCGCTGGTTAATGCACACCCTAAAATCAGCATGGTGAGTGTATTGCTGGTGCTGTTATTGAGTGTCACTTTCGTGCAACAGCAGCAGTCCAAACCAATGACAAGCTCGATTGATTTGGCTTTATTAAGTAGCGATGTGGCGATGGATGATTTACTTGACCCTACTTTATTGGATGCGCAGTCACGATGAAACGATTGATCATATTGCTGTGTACGCTGCTGTTTTGGAGTGCTGCTGCGCAGGCGGCGCCAGCTTGGTCGGAACTAACGCCAGCTCAACGCGAAGTATTAAGCACCATGCAAACCCAATGGGATGGTTTGCCAAATGAAGATCAGCAACGATTTTCTGCTTTGGCGTTGCGCTGCTCACAAATGCCGCCACATCATCAAGAAAAAATGCGCGCGCGTATCAATCGATGGGCCACATTAAGCCCTGAGCAGCGTGAACGTGCGCGCGAAAACTATCGGCGTTTGCAAGCGATGTCGCCTGAAGAGCGACAAAAACTGATGCAACAGCGCCATCACCGACGAGCCAGCCAAGCTTGCTGTAATTCACCAAAAACTGAGTAGGACCAATATGCTAATTAGTGCGGGTTTAACACGCCGTTTTGTGTCGTTTTTGTATGAGATTTTATTACTCACCGCCTTATTGCTGATTGCCGAAGGGCTGTTTCAAGGTGGCTTTCAGCTGTTTTCTGGGCACGCGGTGACCGAGTTAAGTGCTTATCCTTGGCTCAATGCCCTCAATTTTGCCTGGCTAACGCTGGTGAGCTTGCTGTATTTTGGCTGGTGCTGGATCCGCGGCGGGCAAACCTTGGCGATGAAAACTTGGCGCTGCCGCTTGCTGATGCAAGATGGCGCGAATTTAACGCCTAAAGCGGTGTTGATTCGTTTTGTGGTGGCGAGCGCCTGTTATCTGCCGTTATTGCCGATTTATCTGTTGGCGCGTAAACAGCCGGAATATCAAATGGGCTTGTATATTGCCTGCGGTTTATTTGTATTGCCGTTTATTTGGGCGCTGTTTGATCGGGATAAGCAGTTTATTTACGATCGTTTTGCCAACACCCGCACGGTGTTTTTTCCCAAAGAAGTGCCGTCAAAATACGCCAAGCCCAGTCAGGATGAGGCAGCGTAGTCTAGGCTAAAGCGCAGGTATTTAGCGACGAAAAAACCGTTGTCACTGGTGTATGAAGCAGTGCAACGGTTTTTTTATGCCGGGTTTAGTTTTGGCGACTACGGAAAAAAGCCAGTACTAACAGTGCCAGCAACAAGCCAATTACGGGTTTATCACCGGCCCATTGATACGGGGTATGGCCTTGCATATGGCGAACTTCGCCTTCTAAAACCGCTTGGGTTTGCTCGGGCAAGCTGCTCACAATTCGGCCTTTGGCATCAATAATCGCCGTTTTACCGGTGTTGGTGGCGCGGATGAGGTAGCGGCCGTTTTCGAGCGCTCGGGCGCGCGCCATTTGCGCGTGTTGCTCGGCCGCCCAAGAGCCATCAAACCACGCCATATTGGTAAAGTTCGCCAGTAATGTCGCATTAGCGGCGTTAATGCGGATTTCGTCACCAAAAACGTCTTCGTAGCAAATATTAGCGGCGATCAGCCCGCCATTCATCGTCAATGGCGCTTGCGCCAGTGGTGCGCGCTGAAAACCGCTCATTGGCATCTCAAGCATTTGATACGCCCAGCCAAATAGCCACGGCAGCGGAATGTATTCTCCAAAGGGCACCAAGTGTGATTTGGCGTATTGCTCTTGGGCTGGGTTGGCTAAATTCACCACTGAATTTTGATATTGATCTGGCTTTGGCCCGCGCGTGGCCACGCCCATTAACAGCGTGGCGGATTTTTGCTGAGCGATTTGGCGTAGTTCTGCCAGATAGTCGGGCGGTATCTCGTTAAAAAACGACGGAATCGCCGTTTCGGGCAGCAAGATCAGTTGGCCTTGGGCGGCTTGGCTGAGCGTGAGATAGCTTTTGAGGCTGTCAAAATAAAAGTCAGCATTCCACTTCATGCTTTGCCCGATATTGCCCTGCAAAACGCTGACTTTGAGTGGCTCGCCGATGGGGTAGGTCCAATTGATTTTTTGCAGTAATTGGCTGCTACTGAATAATGCAATCGCCAAACCAAGCGCGAGTTTTTTATCCAATAAAAATACGCCAACGCATAAAGCCATTAACCAACCTGCGCCATAGCTGCCAATAATAGGGTATAGCCCGCCAAGCCAATCAATCTGTGCGCTACCGACCGATGCCCAAGGAAAGCCAGTAAACAGCCAACCGCGCAGCCATTCACACAAAATAAACATCGTTGGCGCAATCAGCGTAAAGCGCCAGCTATCGCGGCAGGGTATTTTCCATGTGAGCCAGCCAGCCAACATTGGAAACAAGGCTAAATAAGTCGCAAACAGCAGCACTGCGCCAGCCGCCGCTGGCGCTGGCATTTTGCCGTGGGTATGTAGACTGATGTAAATCCAGCCGGCATTGGCAACGAAATACCCCAGCCCCCAAGCTAAGCCCGGCCATAAAGCTTGCCGTGCAGAACCGGCTTTTTGCCAGCCGGTAAATAAAATCCACAGCGAAATTGGCAGCAGCCAAAATTGCGATAAAGGCGCAAAAGCGGCCACAGCGCTAGCGCCGGCAAGGCATTGAATGAGTAGGAATAGATAGCGATTTTTGGGCATGGTCTAAAAGCGAAGTCGAAGTCGCGGTGCAAGGTGGTTTGCGAAGAGGAGGTGGCTTGGATCACGACGCATTGATTTTATCGTGATCCATGGATGACTTAAGCTTCGTGATGATCGGTGATTTTTTCTAGCAAAATTGAATGCACGCGGCGGCTATCAGCGCGCAAAATTAAGCAGCGGTAACCATGGCAGTCGATGCTTTCGCCGCGTTTAGGCACATGGCCAAAGCAATCCATCATCACTCCTGCAATGGTGTCGAACTCATCGGTTGGAAAGCGGCTACCGATGGTTTCATTCAAATCACTGATTTCTGTTACGCCTTTGACGCGCCAAGCGCCACGGCGATCTTGCACCATATTGTCTTCGTCTTCATCTTCGTCGTATTCGTCTTCGATATCGCCGACGATTTGTTCCATCACGTCTTCAATGGTGACTAGTCCGGCAACGCCGCCGTATTCATCGACCACAATCGCCATATGGTTGCGATTATTCCGAAAATCTTTAAGTAGCACATTCAGGCGTTTGGCTTCGGGGATGTACACCGCAGGGCGCAGCATTTCGCGGACATTAAATTCGCTGTCGCTGGCATAAAAACGCAGTAAATCTTTGGCTAGCAACACGCCCAATACATGGTCTTTGCTGCCGTCGATGACTGGAAAGCGCGAGTGGGCGGTTTCAATCACCAAGGGGATAAATTCGGCGGGGGAGTCGTTGATGTCGATGACATCCATTTGCGAGCGCGGCACCATCACATCGCGCACTTGCATGTCGCCCACATTGAGCACGCCTTCGATCATACCGAGGGCATCGGCGTCGAGTAATTGGCGCTCGAAAGCGGTGTGGAGAATTTCAACCAGTTCGCCGCGGTTTTCCGGCTCCCGTAACAGGAAATGGGTCAATCTTTCTAATAAGCTGGGCTTATAACTCGGGGACGGAACGTCGTCCATAATGCGTATTGCTCCTATGGGTGGATAGCAGGGCTGGCCTGCAGCGATCAATGAGCGAAGTTATTCACGCTCGGTCAGATAAGGGTCATCATAACCCAGCTGCGTGACAATTTGGGTTTCGAGCAATTCCATTGCTTCGGCCTCGGCCTCTTCAAGATGATCAAACCCTTGTAAATGCAGCGTACCGTGCACCACCATATGGCAATAATGCGCCAATAAAGCCTTGCCTTGCTGCTGCGCTTCACGCTCAATCACCGCGCCACACAACACCAAATCGCCCATTAAAGGCTGGCCCGCAAGCTGTGGTAATTCATCATCAAAAGTAAACGTGAGTACATTGGTGGCGTAATCTTTTTGCCGATAATCACGGTTCAGCGTTTGCCCTTCGTCGGCATCAACAAAGCGCAGCGTGATTTCAGCGTGCTCAATTTGCTTGGACAAAGCGGCGTTCACCCATTTTCTTAATAAACTTTTACGTGGAATGGGGCTGTTGCGGCTTTCGTTTTGAATGGCGAGCTGGATTTGATTTTTCATTATTGCGAGCTTTTTCTTGGTCACTGTAGGCTGGGCTGGCCCAGTCAATCGGAGCTTGTGTGGTGGGCTTAAGCCCATCCTACAAGCCCAACCTAAATTTATAGATTGCGTTTTGCTGCGGCTTTTTCGTAAGCAGTGACAATTTTTTGCACCAGTGGATGGCGCACCACATCAGCGGCGGTGAAGTGGTGAATGCCTATGCCACGCACGCCGAGCAAGACTTCTTGCGCGTCGGTAAGGCCGGATTTTTGATGCTTAGGCAAATCGACTTGCGTCGCGTCGCCGGTAATCACCGCTTTGCTACCAAAACCAATCCGCGTTAAAAACATCTTCATTTGTTCTGGCGTGGTGTTTTGCGCTTCGTCCAAAATAATAAAGCTGTGGCTTAGCGTTCGGCCACGCATAAACGCCAGCGGGGCGATTTCGATAATTTGTTTTTCAAATAACTTGGTGACTTTTTCTACGCCCATTAAGTCGTACAGTGCATCGTACAGTGGTCGCAAATACGGATCGACTTTTTGCACTAAGTCGCCCGGCAAAAAGCCCAGCTTTTCACCCGCCTCAACGGCGGGGCGAACCAAAACTAATCTTTGCACGGTATCTCGCTCTAGCGCATCAATGGCGCTGGCTACCGCCAGATACGTCTTGCCAGTACCAGCCGGGCCAATGCCAAAAGTGATGTCGTTGTCGGCAATGGCTTTGATATACACATTTTGCCCCGGCGTGCGCCCGCGTAAATCACCACGTTTGGTGCGCAATTGCGGCACGGTAGGGTCGATAATTTGTGCGTTGGGATTACGCAAGATTTCCATCAAACCCAATTGCACTGCATCGACGTCGAGTGGCGAGGCGCTGTCTTCGTAAAAACATTCCAGCGCATCGAGCGCCTGACGAACTGATTTTAATTCGCCGCTGACGCGAAACGCTTCATTGTGGCGATGCACCGTGACATCAAACGCCACTTCGATTTGTTTTAAGTTTTCATCCAGCGCGCCACATAAATTGGCCAAACGCAGATTATCGATGGGCGTGAAATGCAGAGTTTCTGTATGCAAGGTTTAATTCCTGAAATCAAAATCAGTTTGGCGCACATTGAGCCAGCCAAAAAATCCAGATGCATCGGTCGATTTGACCGATGGCGCTGGGTCGCTTGGCGGCTTGATCGCAAGCGCGGGTTTACTCTTTAATGATGATTTCGCCGCGCAAGCTGCGTGGGAAGGCATCGGTAATGCGAACTTCAACAAACTGATTCATTAGGCGTGGGCTGCCTTCAAAATTCACAATACGGTTATTGTCGGTGCGGCCTGCGAGCTCAGACTTGTCTTTTTTGGCAAAACGCTCCACCAACACGCGCTGCACGCTACCAATCATCGATAGATTAATGGCTTCGGCTTGTTGCTCTAAGCGTTTTTGCATCCGTTGCAAGCGGGCGAGTTTGACTTCTTCTGGCACATCATCGGGTAAATCAGCAGCAGGCGTGCCCGGGCGGCGGCTGTAGACAAAGCTGTAGCTGGTATCAAAACCTACGTCTTCGATCAGCTTCATGGTGCGCTCGAAGTCTTCTTCGGTTTCGCCCGGAAAGCCGACAATAAAGTCGCTCGAGAAACACAAATCTGGGCGCGCTTCGCGCAATTTGCGAATCACTGATTTGTATTCCAGCGTGGTGTAGCCGCGTTTCATATTCACCAACACCCGATCCGAGCCCGCTTGCACTGGCAAATGCAGTTGTGAGCACAGCTTTGGCAAAGTGCGGTAGCAATCGATAATCCGCGCCGTCATTTCTTTGGGGTGGCTGGTGGTGTAGCGAATACGCTCAATGCCAGGGATTTCGTGTACGTATTCTAGTAGCGTCGCCAAATCGGCGATTTCGCCAGCGTCTTCACCATCCAAAATCACACCGCGATACGCGTTCACATTTTGGCCGAGCAAATGCAATTCTTTCACGCCTTGCTGCGCCAAATGCGCGACTTCGGTCAGGATGTCTTCAAACGGGCGCGATACTTCTTCGCCACGGGTGTACGGCACCACGCAGAAACTGCAGTATTTCGAACAGCCTTCCATAATCGACACATACGCCGCGCCACCTTCAACGCGCGCGGGTGGCATGTGGTCGAATTTTTCGATTTCGGGGAAGGAAATATCCACTTGGCTGATGCCAGATTTGCGTTTTTCGGCAATCAGCTCGGGCAGACGATGCAAAGTTTGCGGGCCAAACACAATATCTACATACGGCGCGCGCTTGATAATCGCATCACCCTCTTGCGAGGCCACACAGCCGCCCACACCGATGACGATATTGGGATTGGCCAGTTTAAGCTCACGAACGCGGCCCAAATCCGAGAAGACTTTTTCTTGCGCTTTTTCGCGCACGCTGCAGGTGTTAAATAAAATAATGTCAGCTTCATCGACATTCTCGGTTTTCACCAAGCCATCGGCCGCATTGAGCACGTCGACCATTTTGTCTGAATCGTATTCATTCATTTGGCAGCCGAAGGTTTTAATAAATACTTTTTTGCTCATGGCTTTCTTCTATAGGGGTATTGGTTTTACTGCTTTTATCAACAAGGGCTGCATAGCAATACCCTTGGAAGGCAATAAAATAAGAATTTTCTTTGAGCCACTGGGCGTAATGCCAGCAAAGGCTAGGGCGTGATTTTAACGCAAATCGACTCGCAAGCGGCGCTCTTATGACATGGGATTTGTTACACAGAGATGAGCAGCGGCAATCAAGAACTCGCCGCCGATTCATGTCATGCAACTGGCAGCGGCAGCGAGTATTTTTGCGGCAAGAGTTGGTGCTGAGATTCGTCGCCCCCGCGCAGCGAAAGCATCACTGCGTAGGCAGGGGGATTTTAAGTGCTACGTAGGCGATGACGCTGCGCTCATCGCCCCGATACTGTCCGTGCAAAAGTTTGCGAGCAAGATGTTGAAGCTGTAAACAGTTGATTGAGTACAGCAAGTCGGAACAAGGGCGCAAGACCGCTTTGGCTTCATTATGGATGAGCGCGCTATTGCACCGCGTAGCAGTCAACAAACCAGCAGCCTATCCCCAAAAAACCACCGCGTGCATCTTTGATTCGACCGATGGATTTGAGAAAATCAATCTCAGCTGGCGATAGTAGCCACGCTTTCCACACCAAATCCTTGCGATTGGCCTCAAGCTGCACCCAAACCGGCGCATCACGTGGCACACGCTGGATTGGAATCAAACGATTTTGCTGATCACGCACCTGAAACGCCGCCGACACCAAATAATCCTTGCCATCCAAACGAATCACCGGCGGCGCATAATAATCCATCTGCGCATAAGCCCCTTCCGGCAAAATCCGCGCCGCAAAGGCGGGCAGGGCGCTGAGCAATAAGCAAACCACCAAAAATAAACGCATACGCCACCTCGTTAACTGATGAGCTTGATGGTAACAAGCCCAGATTTGTCAGGGAAGTTTTAATGTGAGAGTCGGGTGGAAAGGTTGAATCAAAAGCAAAAAAATACCCCGCGAATGGCGGGGTATTTAGCTTATGAATTTTTAAGCCGCTTAGGTCGCGTCTTGGCAGCTTTTTGAAGCTAATTTAGTGTTACCTACGTCTGAAGAGCAAGTCCATAAACCTTCGGCATCACGTGTATAGGTAATGATTTTCCCTGCGACAGTTGCTGGGCCGCCAATAATTGTGCAAGTCATTGTGCCTTCACCTGCTGAAGATATTTCAGCAGTTGCTGTGCAGTTAGCTGTTGTTTCTTTCAGGCCAACGTCAGCGAAGGTGGCAATTGCTGTGCCATCATTTAGCAAGGTATCAGCGGCCGTTTTGGCTGCAGCAACTTCTGCTTGCGCCGCAGTAAATTTAGATTTTGCGGTGTAATCTTGGTAGGAAGGAATAGCCACTGCAGCCAAAATGCCGATAATCGCAACAACGATCATCAATTCAATTAATGTAAAACCTTGCTGAGCTTTATTCATAGTCATTTTAGAAATCCCTTTTATTTGTAAATGGTTTTTTAAACCTGAGTCAATGATTTAGCAGATTTTGTGCCAGATTTATATTTGAAATTTGGTATTTTTTACAAAATGACAATTAAATATGCCTGTGGAATTTAATTCTTTTCTTGCTGGGTTTTTGTGATTTTTAAATAATTGATTTCAATTTTTTATTTTAATTTGGTATGTAAATTAATTGTTTTTTATTGGATAAAATAAAAAAGCCCCGGCAGTTAAGCTGGGGCTTTTTGAATCAGCTGATTAACTTAAATCAATTAACCTTGGCAAGATTTAGATGCTAGTTTCAATTTGGTTGCCGCATCTGCTAAATCAGATGCACATGTCCAAGCGCCATCATTTGCACGAGTTAAGGTGATTTTTTTACCTGCAACTGTTGCTGGACCACCAACAATAGTACATACAATAGTGCTTCCTGTTACAGTTGTTGTGCAATTGCTAGTTGAACCTTTTAAGCCAACTAAAGCTAATCCAGCGGCATCTGCAGTAATTGCTACACCATCATTCAGTTGAGAATCAAAGCCTGTTTTGCCTGCGGCAATTTCAGCTTGAGCTGAGGTGAATTTAGCTTTTGCGGTGTAGTCTTGATATGAAGGTATCGCAACTGCCGCTAAAATACCAATAATTGCAACGACAATCATTAGTTCGATTAAAGTAAAGCCTTGCTGTGCTTGTTTCATGTTCATGATTTAACTCCGAGTTTAAATGTATATTTAATTTTTTATTTAAATTAAAAAATTAGCCTTGACAGCTTTTTGACCCAAGAGTGGCTTTGTCGCCCGCAGCTAGATCCGAAGAGCATACCCAGCTTCCATCAGCAGCCGTACGTGTGTAAGTAATTTTTTTACCAGCTACCGTAGCAGGGCCACCATTAATAGTACAAATCATGGTGCCATCGGTACCATCAGCAGCAACAAGTGTTACTACATTTGTGGTGCAGTTTGCAGTACCTTGTTTAAAGCCAACTAAAGCTGTTGTTGGTGGGACGCCATCGTTTAAAGACGCATCAAATGCAGTTTTACCAGCAGCTACTTCAGCCTGTGCTGCAGTAAATTTCGATTTGGCTGTGTAATTTTGGTAAGAAGGAATTGCCACCGCAGCTAAAATACCAATAATTGCGACGACGATCATCAATTCGATGAGTGTAAAACCTTGCTGTGCGCGTTGCATGTTCATTCTCCGAAAGTTAGGTAGTCATTCTGACTTGAAACATGACATGCAACTATCGTGCCAGCTTTTTATAGTTGTTTTATTGACAGATAATTAGAGGTGATTTGTAAATTTTGCCGTAAAACGTCACTTTGTTTGACTGATTTTGGCAGTAAGTAGGGGCTAAACATTAGCTAGTAGCTGCGATTGGCGTAGTGTAATCGGAGACACATATTATTTTTGCGGTCGCTTCATGCGCGTAAATACGCTGCGCTATTCGCAACTACATTTCCCACAAATCCTAAATCCCCATACACAGCCGCAAATTAATTATCACCACCACGGCCACGGTAGTTTCTGAGTTCGATCAGGCGTTGGTTGCTGGAACCGCGCCAGGGTTGGCTGGTGGGGTGGTTTTGTTCGAATTTGCCGTCGATGAGCACGTCGATGTATTGCAAGATGGCGAGGTCTTGTAGGTCTTCGAAGACGTAGCCGGTCCAGAGCCAGATGTTTTTTTCGGGGTAGCGTTGTTTAAAGGCTTGGCAGAGTTTGAGGATGGCGTCCCGATTGGCGGGGTGCAGCGGATCGCCGCCGGATAGACTCAGGCCATCGTGCGTTGCACAGGCTTGTAATAGCTGTTGCTCGATTTCGGCGGTGAAGGCTTGGCCGGATTTTCTATCCCATGTCGATGGGTTGTAGCAACCTTCGCACGCATGTTGGCAGCCGCTGACAAACAGCGTCACGCGGATGCCGGGTCCGTTGATGAGATCATGCGTGTAATAGCGGTCGTAATTCATGGGTATAGCGCTGTGGGCTTTTCGTTAAAATGCGGGTATGGGTATACCTGTTGTTTATGATCGTGTTCAGATTGTGTGTTGATGGTGGTTATAGCATCGCGGCATTCCCTCTCCCTTGATGGGTTAGGGTGAGGGTGATACTACCGAGTATATTTTAAGCTCAACACCCCCATCCCAGCCTTCCCCCATCAAGGGGGAAGGGGCTGCAGTCGATTTACTCAAGCAGTTGTGATTTAACGTCGCAACAGCCCATCTGAACAAAGCCTGTGTTTTTCGGTTAGCTGCGATGGGCTTCGCATCATCGCAGGCATTGCCGCGCCAACAGCGCATTTTAATTTCTGCAGCCGCTTCATGCGTGCGAATACGCTGCGCTATTCGCACCTACACTTTTCCCAACTCCCAATCACTCAACAGTCTGCGCGTGGTGTTTAACTCGGCGCATGACTTCTTTTTGTTTGCCGTTGTTAAACGGTCTAGCGTTGGGGCTGCCGAGGTAGCCGCAGACTCGGCGGGTGACCGATAGCGTGGCGCTGTCGTGGTTGCCGCAGTCTGGGCAAACAAAACCGTTGGCGGTGGCGAGGGTTTCGCCCATAAAGCCACAAGCGCCGCAGGCGTCAACCGGCGTATTACTGCCAAAATACGGCACACGTTCGATGGCGTAATCCCAAATGCGTTCGAGTGCCAATAGATTGTGCTTCATATTGGGCAGCTCAACATAAGTAATGTGGCCGCCGGTCGCGAGCTCGGCATAGCCGGTTTCAAAGTCGATTTTTTCAAATGGATTGACTTTGCGATACACGTCCAGATGGAATGAATTGGTGTAATAGCCTTTGTCGGTGACGTCGCTAATGTCGCCAAAGCGTTCTTGGTCGAGTTTACAAAAGCGGTAGCACAGCGATTCACTGGGCGTGGAATAGAGCGAAAAGCCAAAGCCGGTTTCTGCTTTCCAGCGCTGCGTGGCATCCCCCATGGTTTTGACCACATTGTGCAAAAAGGCTTGCGCTGCGCTGGCATCGGCAGGGTGTTGACCAAAAAGTAATACGCCGACTTCGTGTAAACCGATATAACCCAAAGAGATCGAGGCACGACCATCTTTAAATAGCGTCATGATGTCGTCTTGCGGCTTAAGTCGAATCCCAAATGCGCCTTCGGTATACAAAATCGGGGCCACATTGGCTTTGACGCCTTGCAGACGTTGGATGCGAATATTGAGTGCGCGTAAGCACACTTGCAGGCGCTGCTGTAATAACTGATTAAATTGCTCGATATTGCCTTGCGCTTCAATGGCAATGCGCGGCAGGTTCAGGCTGACTACCCCTAGATTATTGCGGCCGTTAAGGATTTCTTGGCCTTGTTCATCGCGCCAAGCGGGCAAAAAGCTGCGGCAACCCATAGGCGATACGGGCACGCTAGAGCCAGTAATTTGGCGATTGAGCTTGGCCGAGATAATGTCCGGATACATGCGTTTTGAGGTGCATTCAAGCGCCAATTGTTTGATGTCGTAATTGGGATCGGTGGGCTTGAGGTTGATGCCTTCGTCGATAAAAAACACCAATTTAGGGAATACCGGTGTGGTGCCTTCTTTGCCCAAGCCTTTAATTCGCACCCGCAAAATCGACTGCTGAATAATCCGCTCGGCCCAGCTGGTGCCCATGCCGAATGAGAACGTCACAAAGGGCTGCTGACCGTTAGAGCTAAATAGCGTGTTGATCTCATATTCACACGCTTGAATGCCGTCGTAGGCTTCTTTTTCGGTGCGCTCGGTGGCGTAGCGTTCTGGGTCGGTAATGCCGTATTCATGGGCAATGGCTAAATTTTTGGCATGGCTTTTTAGTACATACGGCGCTAGCACTTGGTCCAAATTGGGAATGGTGGTGCCGCCATATTGATGGCTGGCCACTTGGGCGATAATTTGCGCGGTGACCGCACAAGCTACACCAACGGATTTAGGGCTTTCAATTTTGGCATTGCCAAGGCGAAAACCGTTTTTGAGCATGCCTTCTAAATCGACGAGGCAGCAATTGGTCAGTGGCAAAAACGGTGAGTAATCCAAATCATGAAAATGGATATCGCCTTGGTGGTGCGCTTCTAAAATATCTTTGGGCAAAAAGGTGCTGGCAAATTGTTTCGAGACAATGCCGGCCATCAGGTCGCGCATCACCGGAAACACATTGGCGTCTTTATTGGCGTTTTCCGTAGTGGCTTCGCTGTCGGTTTTATTCACTAAGCCCATCAGTTTGGCGTGTAGCTCAGAGCCTTGCGCGCGCGTGCGATCTCTATCGTAGCGATATTGGATATAAATCCGCGCCACTTCGGGGTAATCATGCATCAAGGCGTCTTCGACCCATTGCTGAATCGTTGGAATATCTAATAAGCCGGCAGGAGCATTGTGCTGGCTCATCGTGCGGCATTGCGCTTCGACTTGGCTAGTGATTTGCTCGGCCAATTGTTCTGGCTGCGGGTATTTCGCAGCAGTGGCAGCGCGGCGGCAGGCTTCAAAAATTTTGGCACTGTCGTAGGCGGCTTTGGCACCGTCGCGTTTAATCACTTTGAGCATTGCTGTTTTTTCCTTGATGCGTAATCAGTGGTACAGGTATTGAGATTATTGGCTGACAGACATTTTGCTTTTGGCCTGTCATTTATTTGTGGCTTTATCTCGAAGCAAACACAATATATGGTGTTTTATACTTGCTTGCTGCACATAATGAGCTGCTTTTGATGATGGTCAATATTTGGTTTTTTTGTTTGGTTGAGGCCAAATAATGACAATTTGTCGTGTTTATGCCGCGCCTTTGCACGGCTTTACTGGGCTGGCAAGCGTTGATGCTATGCTGAAAATCTCTTTGCAATATCTACAGAACGATCTGTTTATGAAAAAATTACTGTTGGTTGTTTTGCTCGGTTTAAGCTGGCTGCCTGCGGTGTCGGCAAAGGATAAAAAAGAGCTGCATTTATTGCCCAATAGCAATGTGCAGCGCAGCGCGAATGCGGTGTTGTCTTTGATGTCGTATTCGGTGATTTTGGATTTAGCCGCCAGTAGTTTGTCGATTAAAGGCTCACAAAGCGAAAATCAAAAATTAATGATGACGCAATTGGGCGGCGGCGCCACCATCAGCAAAGAGTTGCCCTTGTATTTGGAAGGCGCATTAGCTGGCAGCCGTTTTGACCCGACATTTGTCGCCACCAATGGTGAAGAAGAGCGTGCTATCCCATTGAAATGGACTTCTTTGAGCGGTACGGGCGGTATCGGCTGGGATTTTCCGATTGCAGAAAACTGGGTGCTGCGACCGATTTTTAATTTTTCACTGGGCACAGTGGCGAGTGATTTAAAAATCGCCAATTGGTGGGTTAATTATAAAACCGGTAAAGAGTTTAATTTTTTTGATAAAGGCAGCATGAATGTGTATGGCTTAGGCGGCGCTTTGATGCTCGATTACGAGCTGGTTAAGCCCGAATATGAAGTGGATTTAGAGCTGCGCCTATCGCAAGTGCATTTGCAAACGTTTAAAACTGACGATGCGGTAGCAGGCAGTGCCAATTCGCAAACCGCAAATCTATGGACGCGTTATCGCGCCCCCACTGGCATGACTTTTTTAAGCCGTCCGCTGCGTTATGTTTTAGAAGCATCGCATTCACATTATTACGGCGATCAGGCTGGGGTATTGGGCTTTGATTATTTATCCACCTTGGGGCTGGGATTTGAAGTTGATAGCAGCGCCCATCCCGTGTTTGTAACCCGTACCCGCTTTATAATGCGCTATATGTTCGGCCCGAATGTATCAGGCTCTGGGATGAGTATTGCGATGAGTTTTTGATGGGATTAGCTTTCAGCCAATATAAAAAAAAATGCCATTGTAGGGTGGAATAAGCACCGCGCATTCCACCTGGTCGCGAAGCTTATGGTGGAATGCACTTCGTTTATTCCACCCTACGGTTGGCCGATTTTAATTGCTTGATTGTTGGGTATTGCCATCTAAGCATTTAAAATTAATTGCTAGAAGGCAATACCTTGGTAGTTGAAGTTTTAAATTCCAGCAGTTTGGCTGCGATTTAAAGCATAAAGCGGGCAAGGTCGTCGTTGCTGGCGACGCTGGCAAGTTTGCTGCTAACAAATTCAGCATCAATGGTCACCGTACCGCGTTTAGCGTCAAACGAAATATCGGCGAGTAAACGCTCCATCACGGTATACAAACGGCGCGCGCCGATGTTTTCTGTGCTTTCATTCACTTGCCACGCCATGTGGGCCAGTTTGCGAATGCCGTCTTCGGTGTATACCAGCTCAACGTCTTCAGTCGCTAGCAAAGCTTGATATTGCTTGGCGAGGCAGGCATCAGTGCCGGTTAGAATGGTGGCGAAATCGTCCACTGTAAGTGAATTGAGCTCAACGCGAATTGGGAATCGGCCTTGTAATTCTGGAATCAAGTCCGATGGTTTGGCCAAATGAAACGCGCCAGAGGCGATAAACAAAATATGGTCAGTTTTGACCATGCCGTATTTGGTGGTCACGGTGGTGCCTTCCACTAGCGGCAGCAAATCACGCTGTACACCTTGGCGAGAGACTTCGCCGCCTTGCCCTTCGGAGCGAGTGGTTACTTTGTCGATTTCATCGATAAACACAATCCCATTTTGCTCAACAGCGCGCAGCGCCTCGGCTTTGGTGTCTTCATCATTGACCAGCTTGGCGGCTTCTTCGTCGATCAATGCTTTGAGCGCATCAGGCACTTTGAGTTTTTGCGCCTTGGTCTTTTCACTCATTGCACCTTTAAACATATTTTGAATCTGGCTAGAAAAGTCTTCCATTCCCGGTGGCGCAAAGACTTCCATTGTCGGTGCTGTGGCGGCGACTTGGATTTCGATTTCTTTGTCGTCAAATTTGCCTTCCCGCAGCATTTTTCGGAATTTTTGCCGCGTTTCGCTCATGCCATCATTGGCATTGACTTCGCCATAGGCTGGCGTTGCAGGTGGCAACAGCACATCCAGTACGCGGTTCTCTGCGGCATCTTCGGCCTTGATGCGATTTTTGCTGATGGCTTGATCACGAACTTGTTTGATGGCGATTTCGATTAAATCACGGATGATGCTGTCGACATCTTTGCCGACATAGCCGACTTCGGTGAATTTAGTCGCTTCAACTTTAATAAATGGTGCATCAGATAATTTGGCCAAGCGGCGGGCGATTTCGGTTTTACCGACGCCAGTTGGGCCAATCATCAAAATATTTTTTGGCGTGATTTCGCTGCGCAGTGGCTCGGCCACTTGCTGACGACGCCAGCGATTACGTAGCGCAATGGCAACAGCTTTTTTGGCTGCAGCTTGGCCGACGATGTGCTTGTCGAGTTCGTGAACAATTTCTTGTGGAGTCATTTGAGTCATTGCGTCGTCCTTAATTCATACGGTTTTGAATCACATCAGGGCATTTGGTAATTTTTAAAGGTCTGAATGCGACGGGTGACGACGCCGCTGGAATTGTTGTTGCGATTACCGATGTGCTTTCGGCTGTGATTAGCTCGTGCATTTCCCTGAATTTTGACTAATCTACTAAATATGGCTTGCGTGGAGATGACGTTTGCTTGTTTGAATCCTTGTTTCACAATGATTTAAATGTATAAAATTTTGCGTGTGTTGTAAGAGGCGACCACACGATGCGGTTTAACAGGGGCGCATGATGATTGATGATGAAAATTGGCTCGAAGAAGATACTGATTTATCGCTCCGTGCGGAGATAGAGCCGTGGAATGTACTGGTGGTGGATGATGAGCCCGATATTCATCATGTGACCAAATTGGCCTTATCTAATATTGATTTTTTAAACCGACCGCTTAATTTATTGTCGTGTTATTCCGGCGCAGAAGCCTTGGATATGCTCAATACGCGGGACGATATCGCCTTGGTGTTGCTCGATGTGGTGATGGAGTCAGAAGACGCCGGTTTAAATGTGGCGAGAGATATTCGCGAAAAACTACACAATCACCATATTCGCATTATTTTACGCACCGGCCAGCCCGGTGTTGCACCAGAACGACACGTCATTGAAAACTACGACATTAATGATTACAAAGCCAAAACCGAGCTGACTCGCGATAAATTGTATACGGCGGTGCTAGGCACATTGCGCTCGTATAACGACATTATGTTGATTGAACATCAACGCCGGCAATTGGATGCCAATCGTCGTGGCTTGATTAAAGTCGTCGATGCGTCGACGACGATCTTTAAGCAGCAATCGGTGATTAAGTTCGCGCAAGGCGTGCTTGAGCAATTGCAGTCATTATTGTTTTTTGAACAAGACGCGTTGTATGTGGTGGTGACGGGTGGGCTGGCGGCTTTATCGCAAAGCGATGATTTAACCATTATGTATGCCACAGGTGGTTATCAGGCTTTTTGTGGGCAGACCTTGGCTGATGCCGAATTAAGTCGCTTAAAACCATCGATTGACGAAGCACTGGCGCAGCGACATAGCATTTTTGCGACAGACCATTTCATTGGTTTTTTTCAAGCACCTTATGGCTCGGTGAATTTACTGATTATTGATGGTCCGGTGGCGCTGTCGCATCCTGATTCCAATTTAATCGATATGTTTTGTAAAAATGTCGCGATTGCGTATGAAAACTTGATGCTCAATAAAGAGATCGAAGAAACGCAGCGCAGCATTATTTATCAGCTGTCAGAAGTGATCGAAAATCGCTCCAAAGATACCGGCAAACACATTCACCGTATGGCTGAGTTTTCTTATGCGCTGGCCATTGAGCTGGGCCTGAGTGAAGAAGAGGCCGAGATTATTCGCATCGCCAGCCCCTTGCACGATATTGGCAAAGTCGGGATTCCGGATTTGGTGCTCAATAAACCCGGCGTTTTAGATGCCGAAGAGCGGGCGGTGATGAATACACATGCGCAGCTCGGTTATGAAATGCTCAAAGCGTCTAAACCACGGATTTTAAAAATGGCGGCCGTCATTGCCCACCAGCATCATGAAAAATGGGATGGCAGTGGTTATCCGCAGCAATTGGTGGGTGAGCAGATTCATATTGCTGGGCGAATTATTGCTTTGGCCGATGTGTATGATGCGCTGGCGCATTCACGTTGCTACAAACCACCATGGTCGCGTGAGCGGGTGTTGGATGAAATTAAAGCCGGATCGGGTAAACATTTTGATCCGCAGGTGGTGGATGCGTTTTTCCGTTGCTTACCAAAAATTGAAGAAATCAGAATGTCTTATCGAGATTACGCTGACTAATCTATGCGTAAGGCGTGACTTTTACGGTTAGAATGGGCGATTGTAATAAATCGCCCCTTTTTTTGCCGTTAGCAATCGATTGCTGGATTAAGTCGTGAAGCAAAATGTTTTTTGGCGTTGTTCTCTCGTCGTAGGCTACGGTCTGAGCAACGCTTTGCGTTAACATTTTGTCCGCGTCACTGAGTCAATCAATGGATTAAACCAAGGTCATGCGCCAATGAATAAAGACTACCTCGAACGAACACTCTCAGCCCGTGTATACGATGTTGCGATTGAATCGCCGCTAGAGCACGCTCCGAATTTATCTCGTCGTATTGGAAATACGGTGTATTTCAAGCGCGAAGATATGCAGCCAGTGTTCTCGTTTAAAATTCGTGGCGCGTATAACAAAATGGTGCAGTTATCACGCGCGGATTTAGAGCGTGGTGTGATTGCCGCCTCGGCGGGCAATCACGCGCAAGGTGTGGCGATGGCCGCGCAATATTTAAAATGCCGCGCAACGATTGTGATGCCAGCCACTGCGCCGCGCATTAAGGTGGACGCAGTTACGCGCCGAGGTGCTGAAGTGGTGCTGATTGGTGATTCTTATTCTGATTGCTACGAACACGCGATGAAACTAGCGGCGCAATCGGGAGCCACTTTTGTGCATCCTTATGATGATCCCGATGTGATTGCTGGGCAGGGCACAGTGGCGATGGAAATCTTACGCCAACATCCTGATCCGATTGACGCGGTGTTTATTCCGGTGGGTGGTGGTGGCTTGCTGGCGGGTATGGCGGCATATATCAAACGTTTGCGTCCAGAAGTTAAAGTTATTGGCGTTGAGCCTACTGATGCCAATGCGATGTATTTATCGCTTAAATTGGGCGAGCGTATTACTTTGCCGCAAGTGGGTATTTTTGCTGACGGCGTTGCGGTCAAGCAAGTGGGCGAAGAAACATTCCGCTTATCACAAGAATTTGTTGATGATGTGATCTTGGTTGATACCGACGCGATGTGTGCGGCGATTAAAGACGTGTTTGAAGACAATCGCTCGATTTTAGAGCCTGCCGGCGCATTGGCCATTGCGGGGATGAAGGCGTGGGCGGCACGAGAAGGCGCTCAAGATAAAACTTTTGTGGCGATTGCTTCTGGTGCCAATATGAATTTTGACCGTTTGCGCTATGTTGCAGAGCAAGCCGAAATGGGTGAGCAGCGCGAAGCGATTATGGTGGTTACGGTGCCGGAAAAACCGGGTAGTTTCCGCACCTTCTGCAGCTTGATTGGCGCGCGTAATGTCACTGAGTTTAATTATCGCTATGCCAAAGAAAGCGAAGCGCATGTGTTTGTTGGCTTGTCGATTCAGCATCGCTCCGAAGTGGTGGATTTAATTGCCACCTTAGCAAGCCATGAATTGGCCGCGGTGGATTTAACTGACAATGAATTGGCTAAATTGCATATTCGCCATTTAGTCGGTGGGCATGCGCCGCAAGCGGTGAATGAGCGTTTAATTCGCTTTGAGTTTCCAGAACGCCCTGGCGCTTTGTTGAATTTTTTAAATGGTATGAGCGACAACTGGAATATTTCTTTATTTCATTATCGTAATCATGGCGCGGATTATGGTCGAGTATTGGTTGGGATTCAGGTGCCGCCAAGTGATGATGCCGAATTTAATGCCTTCCTAACGCGTTTGGCTTATCCGTATTGGTTAGAGACGCATAATTTGGCATACCAATTATTTTTGGGTACCGAAGCCGCGAGTTGATTTTAATCTGACTATTTTTGTTATTTTGATGGCAGGTGTTGTTTGGCACCTGCCATTTTTTTATGACGCTGTTCTTTTGTAACGATATCACTTTATAGTGGCATGTTTATTTTGCGCTCAGCGCAAAGCATTATCATTGCCTAATCAATAGAGTGTTATGTTTGAGCTAAAAAAATACACAGTTTTTATTGTGACGCTATTGCTTGGCTTGCTGTTCACGCTAGCGAGCATCAGCTTGTATTATTGGCAGGCCATTGATTCGGCGCGTGGTCGCTGGCAACAAAGCCAAGATCAGTTAATAGCGCATTTTCGGACGCAATTAATATTGGCCCAGTCCGATTTGCAGCTCATTCAAGCGGCTTTTATCGCGCAAAATCAACTTTCCCCCGAGCAATTCAGCCAATTGCAATTACAAAGTCAATCCCGAAAAATCAGCACAGGCGTGCTGGCGATGGGCTTTGTGCGTCCGGTCTCGGCGGACTTTTTGCGCCAATATATTGAGCAAAATCGCAGCGATACTCGCTTTGCGACTGAGTTTTATTCGGTATTTGATGTCGCTAGCCCGCAGCAAAAAGAAGCCTTACAGATTGTGGATATGCTCAGCCCACTCAATAGTACGACTGCGCAGTGGTTGGGTTTTAATTTGGCCCATGATGCGGCGCTGAAACGCGCTTTAGAGCGTGCCAAAAGCAATGGTCAGCCGTGGATGAGTGATGGCTTTACTGCTAGCTTGGTGCGTACTGAGTCGTTGGTGATTTATTTACCGATTTATCGCAGTTTATTTAATCCGAGCACGCCTGCATTAAGAGCGAGTAATTACTTGGGCAGCGCCATTGTTTTACTACCCAGCAAACCTTTTTTTGCTGGGCTAGAGCGCTTGGCTGGCGCGGCGGGCTTGGCTTTTCGCGTCGTGGATCAGGGGCTCATTGATGCCGTGGGGCGAACAAAGGCCGCGGCAAAAATACGTTATACCTCGAGTCAATTTAAGCCAGAAGTGAGTGAGTCCTGGTCATTGGTGCCGCAGAATGTTTTGGGGCGGCAATGGCGGTTTGAATTTCAACCCATCGTCAGTGCCATCAGTTTGCAGCAAATGCAGTTCATGACGTGGTTGGCGGTTTTGGGCTTGGTGTTTAGTTTGTTGTTGGCCAGCTTATTACAGCGTCGCACTCGCATGCCGCAGCCAGCCATGGATGACAACGTCGACAAGCAAAGTTTGCGTTTAACTCCGGAGCTACCAACGCGTACATTACTTGAAGCGGTGAGTGACCCTTTGATATTGCGTGATGCACGCGGGCAAATTACTTACGCCAATGCCGTCGCCGAGTTGCGCTTGGCTCAGCATGACCGTAGTTTGCTTGGCAGCATTGATGCGGTATTTGATGCTGCTGAATTAGGGCGATTAAGCATGCCGCAGCAACTGATGGTGAGCCATATTGATCGCGACGAACAAATGCGGCAGTACGAACTGATGCTCAAGCCCTTGCGTGATGATCGCTTGCAGTGGATTGGTACGGTGATGCAAGCGCGAGATATTAGCGCCAGTTCAGCCACGATTAAATCCTTGCGTGAGCAAGTTGAGCGCTTAAGCATGATGGTGGATATTTCCAATGACTGGTTTTGGGAACAAGACCGTGAAGGGCGATTTACTGCGGTATCGGGCGGGTTTTTTACTGATTTAGACATTAACCCAGCGCTGTTTATTGGCAAATGTCGCTGGGAGTTGGGCCAAGGCGGTTTATCGGCGGCGCAGTGGGCGGCGCATCGCGCGGTGCTGGCATCGCAACAAGCGTATCGTGATTTTGAGTATCAAACCGAATTGAATCAGCAGTCGCTGTATTTAAGCGTTTCAGGTCGGCCCGTGTTTGACCATAACGGTGAATTTATCGGTTACCGTGGTGTGGGCCGCAATGTGACGGCGATTCGCTTGGCGCAAGCGGCGCTCTTGGCTGAACAACAGCGCGCCCAAGCAACCTTGGCTTCGATTGTTGATGGGGTGGTAACGACGGATTTAAACGGCCGGATTTATTATCTAAACCCTGTGGCCTCCGCCTTATTGGGCTGGGAGCCAGAAATGGCGCAAGGGCAATATTTAAGTTCGGTTTACCAAACCATCGACACCAAAACGCGCTTGCCGCTGGCGGGCTTAGCAGCATTGGCTTTGCAAAATTCAACCCCAGGCCAGAGCGCACGGCGCAGTATTTTACTCAATAAACTTGGCCTGCATTTTTATATTGAAGAAAGCGCTGCGCGAATTCGAGACGAAGCGCACGGCACTTTGGGGGCTGTTTTGGTGTTTCGTGATATTAGTAATTGGCAAGATGAAGAGGCGAGAGTGTTTGGGTTTTAGGGGTATAACTTTCTAGGCTTTATTTGGCTTAGCTTTGCAAGTTATACCTATGGTTTGTAGATTGTGCAGAAATTTGATGCTGTGCCGCGCTGGTTGGTCTGGGGCTTAAAAACTCGTCCAAGCGCACCGAGTGAGTCAGAGACAAACAGTTATATCGTTTGGCTCAAAATCGATCGAGGGAACAGCGGAGCTGGGCGAGATCAAAATCGCCTTTCTTTTCCCCTCTTTTCTTTGGCGAGACAAAGAAAAGAGGGTTCAGCCACTGACTGCGACTGTAAACGGTGCTGCCGCAGGTTCTTAAAAACTTTAACACGTCGTTTGCACAAACTCCCAGACCGAGCTCCAGTCATCACTGAACCCGCGTCGTGCTGGGCGGGCCATGTTGTTGGCGACTTAACCGAGCTTAGTCGGCCAGACCTTCAAACAGTTTGGTGGATAAATAGCGCTCGCCAAACGACGGGATAATAATCGCAATCAGCTTGCCAGCGTTTTCTGGGCGTTTGGCTACTTGTAGCGCTGCCCAGACTGCCGCACCGGCTGAAATACCGCACAAAATGCCTTCTTGTGTTGCCATTAAGCGGGCAGTGGCAAAGGCATCGTCATTACTCACGCCAATCACTTCGTCGTAAATCTCGGTATTGAGCACTTTAGGCACAAAGCCTGCGCCAATGCCTTGAATCGGATGTGGGCCTTTGGCGCCGCCAGACAACACTGGGCTGGCTTCTGGCTCAATCGCAATCGCTTGAAACGACGGTTTTTTGGCTTTAAGCACTTCGGTAACGCCAGTAATCGTGCCACCGGTGCCTACGCCAGCGACCAAGATATCAATTTGCCCATCGGTGTCTTCCCATAATTCAATCGCCGTGGTTTGGCGATGAATTTCTGGATTAGCTGGGTTTTCAAACTGCTGTGGCATTAAGTAATTGGCGTTTTCTTCGGTGAGCGCTTTAGCTTTAGCAATCGCGCCGCCCATGCCATCCGGTCCCGGCGTTAAAATCAGCTCCGCACCATAGCCGCGTAATAAGGCACGGCGCTCTTTAGACATGGTTTCTGGCATGGTTAATACCAATTTATAACCGCGCGCAGCGCATACCATCGCCAAACCAATCCCCGTATTGCCCGAGGTAGGCTCAACAATCACCGTATCGGCGTGGATGAGGCCAGCCTTTTCGGCCGCATCGATCATGCTCACGGCAATCCGATCTTTAACCGAGTGCGATGGATTCATGTATTCCAACTTGGCCACCAAGGTGGCTAAGCAGCCTTCGGTAATGCGGTTGAGTTTCACCAATGGGGTGTGGCCGATCAGTTCAGTAACATTATTCGCGATCTTCATAGCAGCTCCAGCTAAAATTAAACGGCAATCTGCAGATTGTAGACGGTATTATGTGCACAGTTAAAAGCACTTTTTTGCCTAAGGAAAGAAGCAATGCAGATATACCGTGTTGGCGGCGCTGTTCGTGATCGTTTATTGGGTTTGCCAGTCAAAGACATTGATTGGGTGGTGGTGGGTAGTACGCCACAAGCGATGCTCGATTTGGGCTATCAAGCGGTAGGAAAAGACTTCCCTGTGTTTTTGCACCCTAACACACATCAAGAGTATGCGCTGGCACGCCTTGAGCGTAAAAGCGGCCATGGCTATACCGGCTTTGAAGTGCAGGCTAGCCCCGATGTTACTTTAGAAGAAGACCTGCTGCGCCGTGATTTAACCATCAATGCTATTGCCGAGGACGAGCAGGGCAACTTGATCGATCCCTACGCTGGGCAGGACGATTTAGCCGCGAAAGTATTACGCCATGTTTCACCGGCTTTTGCCGAAGACCCCGTGCGAATTTTACGCTTGGCACGCTTTGCCGCGCGCTTTGGTTTTGCAGTAGCACCAGAAACCATGACTTTGATGCGGCAAATGGTCATCGACGGTGAAGTCGATCATTTAGTCCCTGAACGTGTTTGGCAGGAAATGGCCAAAGGCTTAATGGAAGCGCAGCCCAGCTTAATGTTTGCCATTTTGCGCGAATGTGGCGCTTTAGCCAAAATCGCGCCAGAGATTGATGCGCTATGGGGCGTGCCGCAGCGTGCCGATTACCATCCAGAAGTCGATACCGGCGTGCATGTCATGCTGGTGCTGGACTATTGCGCCGCGCAAGGCTGGCCACTGGCAACGCGCTTTGCCGCGCTGTGTCACGACTTGGGCAAGGCCGTAACGCCGGCCGATGTCTTGCCGCGCCATATCGGCCATGAAGCACGCGGCGTGCCGCTGGTAGAGCGGCTGTGTCAGCGCTTGCGAGTGCCAACTGAATGTAAAGAATTGGCCGTTTTAGTCTGCCGCGAACATACCTTGGTGCATACCGCCGAGCAATTACGCCCCGAAACGCTGTGTGCTTTATTCATGCGCTGCGATGCTTTGCGTCGGCCCGAGCGATTTAAGCAATTGCTTGATGCGTGTTTGGCCGATGCGCGTGGTCGCTGGCAGTTTGAGCAGTGTGACTACCCGCAGCAGGTCTTTTTGTTGCATTTGCGTGATGTGGTCGCCGCGGTGGATGCAGGGGCAATTGCGGCGCAATGTTCGCAGCCGCAACAGATCGCCAAGGCTGTACAAGCGGCCAGAATTGCCGCGATTGCCCAAGCTAAGCTAGCAATACTTCGTTGAATTGTTAGCGGCTGATTTTAAATTTGCATGCCGGTTTATGGCTTGGGTTTATATCGTGTGTGTGATGGTTTGAGTTTTGATTGTCAGTATTTATTAAGACTTATTTAGTCGCTATAGACCGCACTCTCGCTAGAGAGTGCTTTTTTTTCGGCGAAAAAAAATGCCTTTGCTAAGCTGAATTATCCATGTTGCGAGGCAATATCATGAAAGTGGCTCAGATTAAAGTCAGTAATATTAAGGATTTAGAGGGAAAAATAGCAAATATAAGTCAGATTGATCCTCATTTCTTACTGGTTTTTGCCAGTCGAGCCTTATTGACTGATACGCAATGGTTTAATCAATTGCGTCAGCATTTTCCAACAGCGGCCTTATTGGGCTGTTCCACTGCCGGTGAGATTGCCAATGACGGCGTAGATGATGATTGCTGCGTGATCACGGCGGTACATTGGCGGGCAGGGATTCCTTTTTGTGCGATCACACCCTTGGCAGGAATGGCCGATAGTGAGGCCGCAGGGCGGCGTTTGGCTGATGCCCTCAATCAGCATCCACTGGGCGGGGTACTGGTACTGGGCCAAGGGGCGGATATTAATGGCAGCGCCTTGGTGCAAGGCTTGATTGCAAATTTAACTGCCAAGGTACCGGTCATGGGCGGGCTCGCTGGGGATGGCACCGCATTTAGCCAAACCTTGGTGCTCAGCAACGAAGGCATTGCCAGTAATAGCATCGTTGCCATGGCGATCCCGCCGGAGATTGCGGTGGGGCATGGCTCGTTTGGTGGCTGGCAACCCTTTGGTCCTGCTCGGCGCGTTACGCGCAGCGTGGGCAATGTGCTGTTTGAGCTTGATGGCGAGCAGGCGCTGGATGTGTATAAGAATTACCTCGGTGAATACGCCGCTCAATTGCCGTCATCGGGCTTGCTGTTTCCATTTGAAATGCTCGGGCAAGATCATCAGGCAATGGGGGTCGTGCGGACTATCTTGGGCGTGAATGAAGACGATGGCAGCTTGATATTGGCGGGCGATATTGTGGCGGATGGTTATTTACGGCTGATGCACGCCAGTAATGACGCACTGATTGAAGGCGCAGAAGCTGCCGCCCATGCCGCACAAATGCTGGTGACGCCAGCCGATCAAAGTTTGGGCTTATTGGTCAGCTGTGTGGGGCGAAAACTGGTGATGGGGAGCCGAGTTGATGAAGAAGTTGAAGCGGTTGCCGATGTGTTTGGTCAGCATGTCACACTCGCTGGCTTTTATTCCTATGGCGAAATCAGTCCGTTTGTGAGCTCAACTGAGTGCAAATTACACAATCAGACCATGACGATTACGACATTGAGTGAGCCGCAAGTATGAATCGAATGCTTGCTCGTCAGTTAAAACGCCATTTGGCGTGGGCCGATGAAGCAATGTCTGAGGCTCAGCTGTGCGCAATCGAAGAATATATTGCAGCACACCCTGAATTTCCTTGTCTGGGTTTAGGGGCAAATTTTCGGCGTTTATTGACTGTGATTGATGAAGCTTATCAGCAGTCCGAACGTGATTTGGCATTGAGTTCGCGTAGCCTACAAATTAGCTCGGATGAATTAACCCGCAGTAATGATACTTTGCGGCTCGAAAGTGAAACCAGACAAAGAGCAATAGATGCTTTATGGCAAACCGCGTGCCAGCTACAAATGAGCTTGGGTCTGCCGGTGGTAAATAATGCGACGGCAGATTTAGAGCAATTATCGATTTTGATGGGGCAGCTGGTTGATGCGCGCCAACAAGCCGAGCTGGCTTTACAAGCACAAGCAGCACAATTTCAAACGCTAGTGAATAATATTCCGGGCGTGGTATTTCGCCGAGAGATCGCTAAGCCTTGGGGTATGCAGTATATCGACAAGGAAATTGAAGTGCTCTCGGGCTATACCCCGAATTTATTTCTAACTTCATCACCACAGCTGAGTTATCACACCCTCATCATGGTCGATGATATGGTGCTGCTCGATCGAGCCATTGCTACGGCCGTCGCGGGCGGCGAGCGTTATAGCGTTGAATATCGAATTCATGATGCACAAGGTGTTTTGCATTGGGTTTATGAGCGTGGCCAAGTGTTGCGCGATACGCAGGGTCAGGTGCAGTATTTAGATGGGATATTGTTTGATATCACCGAGCAAAAACAGGCTGCACAGCAAGTACGGCAACTTTCTGCCGCCATCGAAGCCAGCCCCAATCCAGTTTTAATTACCAACTTGCAAGGATTGATTGAGTACGCCAATCCAAAATTTGAGCAAACCTTTGGCTTTACGAGCGCAGAAATGCTGGGCAGAAGTCCGGTCGATGTACTCGGTGGTGGCGTGCCTAACCCTGTGGCGCACAATAAAATTTTGCAGCAAGTATTACAAGGCCAAGAGTGGCATAAAGATTTACGTAATATTTGTAAAGATGGCTCTTTGATTTGGATGTCCGTCTCTATTTCTCCGATTCGAGAGCAAAGCGGAGAAATTACGCACTTTGTGGCCGTTTATGACAATATCGAATTAAGAAAAGCCGTAGAAACCGAACTCATTAATGCCAAAGAAGCGGCCGATCAGGCAAATCGCTTAAAAAGTGATTTTTTAGCCAATATGAGTCATGAAATTCGTACGCCAATGAATGCCATTATTGGTATGACGCATCTCACATTACAGACTGAGTTAAATAATAAGCAAAGAGATTATTTAAGCAAAATTAGTTTGGCTGCAGAATCATTGCTGCATATTTTGAATGATATTTTGGATTTTTCAAAAATTGAAGCCGATCGCTTAGGGATGGAAACCATTCCATTTAGATTTGATCAGGTATTAAATCAAGTTCGTTCTTTGCATGAAATAAAAGCCGAGGAAAAGAAACTTGAATTAGAAATAATTCTTGCGCAAGATTGCCCGTCTACTTTATTAGGTGACCCACTTCGGATAGGGCAAATTCTCAATAATTTGGTGAGTAATGCCATTAAGTTTACGAAAGAAGGTAAAATTAAAGTATCTGTGGAAGTCGTCGCACAATTAGAAAATAAAGTTCGCTTGCATATTGCAGTACAAGATAGTGGTATTGGCCTGACTCCGATTCAAATGAGTAGTTTATTTAAGCCATTTTCTCAAGCCGATAGTTCAACAACCCGAAAGTTTGGTGGAACAGGGCTGGGTTTATCGATTTGCAAAAGCTTAGTTGAAATGATGGAGGGCGAGCTTTGGGTTGAAAGCCAAGTCAATCTTGGCAGTACTTTTCATTTTACGGCATGGCTGGCCTGTGCCTCGGTTGATATTGAGGTGGATAATCCAACCCAAAATCGAAAAAATCTGAATGGGGTACGTATTTTATTGGTTGAAGATAATCCATTAAATCAGCAGGTTGCACAGGAATTACTCACCGGTGCCGGCGCTAGCGTGTTATTGGCTCAGCATGGTGGCGAAGCTTTAGGCTGGTTATCGATTGATCCATTGCCGTGTGATTTTATTTTTATGGATTTACAAATGCCGGTGCTAGATGGGCATCAAACGACGCAATTAATTCGTAGTGATCCACGTTTTGTCGATTTACCCATTATTGCGATGACGGCGCATGCAATGTCCGATGAGCGGCAGCGCTGTCTAGAAAATGGCATGAATGATTATATTACCAAGCCGATTCGCCCCGATGTTTTATTTGCCACCGTAATTAAGTGGGCGGCAACGCAAAATATTATTCTTGATGATATTGAAGTGATTCAGCAACATTTTAATGAAGATCATCTCATTCAATTTCCAGGGATCAATACGCAAGAATTATTGCAGCGGTTTATGGGGGATAAAAAATTATATACCCAACTGTTTAAACAATTTTTACATGAATATAAAAATGGCAGTGAAACATTAACGCACTTACTTAAAAAAGATTTAAGGGGTGCTACGTTATTTGTTCATTCAATGAAAGGCGTTGCGGGTACTTTAGGCATGCATTCACTCCTTGAGGCGACGATTGCACTCGAAAATAATCTAAAGCAAGATCCCAAAGCAACTACTAAAAATGCAACGGCATTTTGTTTAGAGCTCGATAGAATGATTGAAATGGTTTCAACAGCCTATAGCGAGTCCGCGGTGAGTAATCTGGCGGTGGTATCAAATTCAGCCGAAGCTGAGCTGTTAATCGAGCAGTTATTTGAATTACTCGATGCCTGCGATGGCGAGTCCGTTGAGATTTATTATAAATTACGCGATGATTTAGAGCATGTCGTGGATGTGAGTTTACTTGATCGGCTGGGTTGCGCGATTGCCAATGATTTTGATTTTTCTGCTGCGACCAGGTGGTTAAAAGAAATTCAATTAGCAAGGGGTTTGTCATGAGTGAAATACTGACTAACTATCGACAAACTATTTTGCTGGTTGATGATACGCCAAATAATTTAACGGTACTGAATGCTATTTTAAAAGATACCTATAAAGTTAGGATTGCGAATAATGGTGAACAAGCATTACGTTTAGCCGAGCGTTTGCCGATCCCCGATTTAATTTTGCTGGATGTCATGATGCCGGGGATGGATGGATTTGAGGTATGTCGCAGGTTAAAAAATAATGTATTAACTGCAGATATTCCCGTTATCTTTTTAACGGCTAAAACCCAAGAAGTTGATGAAATTAATGGGTTTAATGTTGGAGCTGCAGATTATTTACACAAACCATTAAGTCCAGCGATTGTTTTGATTCGAGTTAGAAATATCTTGTTAATGCAAGATTTAAAAAACTCAATCCAAGAGCATAATTTATTATTAGAAGATCGCGTTGCGCAGCGTACTCAAGAGCTTTATAAAATGCAGGACGCCATTATTATGGCGATGGGGGTGATGGCTGAATTGCGGGATGAAGAAACTGGCCTGCATTTAAAACGCACGCAAGAATATGTACGTTTATTGGCCAATGCGGTGATGAACCACCCTCGATTTATAGGTGAGCTCGATAGCATTAGTATTGAATGGATGGCTAAATCAGCGCCTTTGCATGATATTGGTAAAGTCGGCATTCCGGATGCGATTTTGCATAAACCGGCGCGTTTAACGCCGGAAGAATTTAGCATTATGAAAAATCATCCAACATATGGCCGGAATATTATTTTAGAAGTGGAACGAATGTTGGGAGGGGAAAGCTTATTTTTACGCTATGCGCGTGAAATTGCCTATGGTCATCAAGAAAAATGGGATGGTTCTGGTTATCCTCTTGGTGCGAAAGGCGAAGAAATCCCGGTGAGTGCTCGATTAATGGCGCTGGCCGATGTGTATGATGCATTGCGTAGTCGGCGGGTATATAAGCCGCCATTTTCACATGAAATGGCGATGAATATCATTATTGAAGGGCGTGGCAAGCATTTTGACCCTGATTTAGTCGATGCGTTTCAAACTTTAGCCGATCGATTTGCACAAATTGCCGAAGAATATGCCGATCCAAATGATGAAGATATTAACGATATGGCTTGCTCGGCGAATCATTAATTAGTCATCTAATGCGCAATGAATCGGCGATGGTTTGATCATTTGTAGATAAAAAAGCGGCCGCAAAATGAGGCCGCTTTGTTTTATGGCTGCGCTTTATTTTTTAAAGTATGCGCTATGGCTTTTGGCAAATTGGTAGGCTTGTTTGCTATCCCAATTGATTGACCAAGTCATAATGCCGCGTAAATCGGGCTGTGCTTTCAATGGTTTGTAAGTGCCGCAATTTTGCAATTTCATTAAGCAATCCAAGGCTTTTTGCGTTTCGGCAATCGGCAGGTAACCGCCACCGGCTGCGCTGGTCGTTGCTGGTAAACCAAAGCCCACTTGGTCAGCACGCAGTGCAGGGAAGGGTTTATTGACGTCGCCACCCAAATTAAAGCCAGTGAGCAGCATATCGGTCATCGCCACTTGGAAGTCCAGCGTACCTTGTGAATATTGCTTGCCATCGGTGCCACCAATGCTGCCGGTGTTGTAATGCTGAACGTGTAGCATATTCAAATCATCACGTAAGCCGTGGATGATCGGCAAGTAGCCGCCCCATGTACCGCCGTAGAAGCCATGCCCACCTTGAACGTAGTTCACCTCCGGCGCCATCGTCAGAATAAATTTGTCACCAAAGCGAGCTTTGATGGCTTTCACGCCAGCGATCACGTTCACAATTTGTGGCGTAACGGGTTTGCGATAGTCGTCTTGAGCGGTAATGGTTAGATTGTTTTCCATGTCTAGATCGAGACCATCGAAACCATATTTGGCAATGATGTCGCCCAGCGTTTTAATAAACCGTTCACGCGCTTCGAGTGAGTCGATCACAATCACCCCATTGGCTCCGCCTAAAGAAACCAATACTTTCACGCCCTGCGATTGTTTGAGTTTAATGTCGGCGATAAATTCAGCTTCGTTAAACAATTTATCCAGTACAAAAGCGGCGGTACCTTTGGCGGCGCTTTGATCGCCTTCGACAAACGAGACATTGATGATGTTGTATTCGGCCGGCACGTCTTTGAGGCGCATTACGCCAGAGCCATTGTCAAAATTGTGCCAGTAACCCACCACCACGTGCTTAGGTAGCAAGTCAGTACCCGGTGTGGTGCTTGGGGTGGGGCTAGCGGTTGGGCTAGCAGTTGGGGTTGGCGATGGGCTCGTTGTCACCGTTGGTGTCGGTGAAGGGGTCGGGGTGATGACCGGTGGTACCCAATAGCCACAAGTGCCAGGTGTCGTTGGCGGCACCCAAGTGCTGCCCGGGATTGGGGTCACAATCGGGCAAGGGGTGGCCGTTGGCGTTGTTGTGGGGGTTGCTGTGGTCGTTGGTGTTGCTGTTGGGGTTACGGTTGGAGTTGCTACTGAGCCTGAAATTAATTTCCATGGCCCCCATTGGTCGCTGCCTGGCACATTGCCTTGGGTCCACCATTTGGCTTCATAAATGGCGCTACCGACGCTCACGCGTGCGCCACCGTTATACACTTTGCTGGCATCCCAAGCGGCTACACCGGTGCTCGGTGGTGGGGTTGGGGTATTGCTTGCGACTGGGCTGGTGGTGGGGGTGGCTGTTGGGCTTGCTGTTGGATTGGTGCTTGGGCTTGTCGTCGGTCCTGCCGATGGGGCGGGGCTAACGCTGCTGCCGACTTCTTTCCACAGTGTTGGCGTTGCCGCTGGATTCCAGCCGGCACCGACATAAGCGGTGTGCGTGACTAAAGCGCTATAGGTTTTTCCGTTGTAATCGACGATGGTATTGGCCGAATACGTGCTGCCTTCTTGCCATGTTGCGGCCTGAACGCCAGCGGCGAAAAGCAGTGCGCCAAGCAGACTGGCGATGCGAATTGTGTTGCGTGTCATGGTCGTCTCTTCCTGTTGGTGTTTGGCAATCTGGATTGCCAAGCCTGAGTCGAATGCTCAAGTTCACAAGAATATTAGGCGCTTTTCTTACTGATATAAACGTCTGGCTGAATAGTGTTGCGGCTTTATAGTCATTAATAAAAAGATTAATCTGACTATGAATTACCTTCATGATGATGATAGAAGCTCAGTGATATGATTCATCTATTGCGATTGTAAAAAAGCGGCTTTGCCATGACGAATCCTTTGCGTCCGATTAGTTTTGAATTCTTCCCACCAAAAACCGATGAAGGTGCGGCTAAATTGGCCACGACTCGCCGGCAATTAGCGCAATTTAATCCTGAATTTTTCTCGGTGACCTTTGGCGCTGGCGGCACTACGCAAGAAGGCACGCTGCGCGCCGTGGTCGATATTCAAGCTGCCGGCCACGCCGCCGCGCCGCATTTATCTTGCATTGGCTCGACCAAAGACAATATTCGCCAAGTGGTTCAGCAATACAAAAATCATGGCATTAAACATATCGTCGCTTTGCGCGGCGATATTCCATCGGGCATGGGTGAATTTGGCGAGTTTCGTTATGCCAATGAATTAGTGAGTTTTTTGCGTAGTGAATTTGGCGATTGGTTTCATATTGAAGTCGCCGCTTACCCGGAGTTTCATCCGCAGTCGCCCAGTGCCGAAGCCGATTTGCGTCATTTTATTAATAAAGTGAATGCCGGGGCTGATTCTGCAATTACGCAATATTTCTTTAATGCTGACGCGTATTTTCGCTTTGTTGACGAAGTGCAAGCGCGTGGCGTGAGCATCCCGATTGTGCCGGGAATTATGCCGATTCAAAATTACAGTCAATTACAGCGCTTTTCGGATATGTGTGGGGCCGAGATTCCGCGCTGGTTACGCCTGCGGTTGCAGGCTTATTCGGATGATACCGCGTCGATTCGTGCGTTTGGTTTGGACTTTGTGACCGAGCTATCGGATCGCCTCTTGGCGGGCGGGGCGCCGGGCTTACATTTTTACACGCTGAACGCCGCAGGCGCAGTGTCGACGGTATGTCAGCGTTTGGGCTATTAATTTGTATCGACGTCCGATGCGGCATTGCGCCTCGGACGTTCCCCTTGCTAGGGTTGGTTGACGTTTGGTTTGCGACCGAAAACCAAACGTCAATAGACCCTAGGGCTGGGCCGGCACTACTCGAGCGTTGTTGGCGTTGGCAATCACATCCACCTTTTGCCCCACGCGCAGCGCTGGGTCGGCATCTTGCACAATCACTAGCCGCTCGCCATTGTCGTGCATGCGGACGGTAATCTCTTTGGCCATTTTTGTGCGCATATTGTCTTCGAGCTGATTGCCGATAAAACCACCTAATAAAGCACCAAACACGCTGCTAATCACACTACCTGTGCCTTGGCCGATGTGATTGCCCGCCAATACGCCACCGACCACGCCGCCAGCTACACCACCAATACCCAATTGTTGGCCCGGTTTGACTTCAACATCGCGAATTTGCTCGATTTGACCGCTGCGTGCACGCGCCACTTGCATGGTTTCATTTTGCGTATAGATTTTGGCCGAATCATTGCTGGCGCAACCCGTGAGTAAGGCGGCGCTGAGTAAGCCTATTTTAATCCAATGCGTATTCATCAAATGCTCCTTGGGCTGCGCTGAGGGTGCTCAACGATCAATTGCGTAAAAAAACCATACCGATTTTACTCGGTATGGTTGATTTTGGCTGTGGTGAGGCTCACGGACGGCGGCGGTACCAACCGGTGAGTGAACGCCGCTCTCGCCGAGCGGGTAATACCTCGTGTTCAAATCGATTGGATAAAAACACCACCAACGTACCACCATACGGCGTGACATCCAGAGTTTGCTCGTCGTCTAAATAAATTCGCAATTGCCCGCCATCGTCCTCGTGCCAATTTTGGTTGAGGTATTGCACCACGGTGACTACGCGGCTGTCTTGATGCCGATGTTGATCAAGATGGCGCTGGTAGAAACTGCCCGCTGGGTAACGGGCAAAGTGCCATTCCAATTCATCCAGCCCCAAATACAGCTCGCGATTCAGTGTTTGCTGTAAATCGCGCATTCTTTGATTGGCTTGTTGCATTGCCGGATCATCGTTTTCGACCCAAAGCACGGCATCGCCGCGAATGTCTTGCCGCACTTGCAGCGCAGCCTCACGGCCTACGCCAGCGGCAACGAAGTCTTCTTCTCGGCTGGCAAATAATTCATTTAACTGCGCTAAATGGTTGGCGTCTAAAAAATTAGGCAAGACTAAATAGCCCGGGCCGGTTAAAGCTTCAACGATCTCAAGATCAATACTCATCCTTGTTTTTCCTCTAGCGGCGGTGTTTTGACTGCCTCGATGGCCGGTTTGGGGGCAATAAATAAATCAATCGGTCGGCTCATCGCCCGACGCCAGAATTTGCCCCATAACGGTTTTAGCTCGCTCATACGGCGTTTGCGTGAGCGCATCGCCACCCATAGCGCCAAGGTAAAGCTGACAAATAAATTGGTGATACCAATCACGGCCACCCCCATCGCACCCCAAGCCACAATCGGCCAAGCCAGCGTAAAGTCATACGCGGATACTGCATAAGCGAGGTTGGCCGCAGAGAAGGTAATGTGACGTATATCGAGCGGCAGCCCGAGTAGAAAGCCCAGCGTGGCCATACTGCCCAGCATAATCCCGAAATAAAAATTACCTGCCAGCGCGCCCAGATTGTGCTCGATATATTGGCCAAGGCGGCGGCTGCGATATTCGCCAAAGATTTTATTCAGGAGTGGCATCGCGGCAATCCGTTGCGGGATTTGGTTGTATAGCGATTTATTGTCGTAATAGCCCGAAATCAAACCAGCCAAGAATAAGCAGCAACCGGCAATCGCCGCATAAAAAATCCCCATCCCGGCAATTGGCATCAGCTCGTGCAGCATTTTATCGGCCTTGGTGGTATCGACCACATGTTGACCAAATTCATACCACCATAGCCAAGCAATGCCCAGCGCCACGGGAATGGCGAGTAACACGTTACCGACAATCGCAATAAATTGCGTGCGAATCACCTTGATCATCAATTCGATCAGCTCGGTATATGCTTCATTTTTTTTGTTTTCTATCGTTGGCAACGCCGCTGCAATCCGTGCTGCCGTCATCGCTGGCTGCTTGGTAGCGACGGTAAAATGCAGGATATGAATCAGCATAAAGCCCAGTGCGTAATTCATACTAAAAGCAAAGGCTTCGAGTAATGGGGGTAAGTGCGCTTTGGCGAACAAGATTTTAATCAAAGCCATAAAGCCAACAATCACCCCAGCGCCAGCGGCCGAGCGAAACATTTGCAGCCACTCGCTGCGGGTTTCACTGATGTAATGCTCGCCTGTGTGGCTGGCATGCTCGGTGATTTGTAGTGCCAGCAATTCGGTGTTTTCTTGTAATACATCACGCACGCTGTATTTGCGGTTTTCAGCTTTTACCAGCTCAAGAAACAAGCCAAGCAAGGCCGGGCCGTGTTTTTCTGGTGTCATCGAATCGACTAAATCAAACAGCACTTTGAGCCGATCAATATGCTGCTTTAGGCGCAGCAAATGGTAGGTGAGACTCACGGACGCGCCATTTTTGGCGGCCATTTTCCACACTTTGGCGATGATTTGCTCGCATTGCTGCAGCAAAACCAAAATATGCGAATGATCTTCATCCGGTGGGCGGCGCGCAGTGAGGTCTTCGCGATAGCGCTCGATATAGCTTAAAACTTCGGCATTCAAGCGCACAAACGGCGATTCAAACCGCTCGACATCGGGGTGATGCAAAACGATTTCTGGCTCTAAACCAATCGCCGACAGCCGGCACGACAAAACTTGAATCGCTTCGAGCTGTTGCAAGCGAATATGCGTTGGAATCTCGGCTAAACTCAGTTCTTCTAAATGCGCGGCGGCGCCGACTTCAAACCAAACTTCGGTGGGTATATCGTTAAGCCAAACATAATCATTAGTATTGGGGAACAATACCCCAAATAAATCTTTCAGATATTCAGGCTTAACCGGTGGCGGTAATAGCTTGGAGCCGACACGGCGAACAATCGCGGTAAAGACACTTTCATTGGATAAAATACCGGTATCGGTATAGAGCTGTACTTGGCGTGTTGTGCCCAATAAGGTAAACAACTGCTTACGCAGCGCCGCCCGATATTCAACATGTTGCTCGAGCAAATAGCACAGCGCGCGCGCATTATTAATCGCAGTGACGCCATCAATCACCTTGCCCGGGCGCAAGGCGTCAATGAGTTCTTTCAGGCTCGTTAACGGATCGCTTTTGGCATCCATCATTCGAATCAGGGTTTGTTCCATATCTCAATTTTCCATCGTGATGTAGGGGGCTAACGCACCGCAGTTCAATGGGTTGAACTGCACGATGAGGCGTTCGGTTGGCGCTTACTGCGTGCCACCGCCCGTGTAAAACGCTTGATTGTACCTTGTTTTTTTCATGGCCATAAAAGAGCACTTAAATAGTGGCTTCGCTGGCGATCACATGATTGTGAGTGGCATGTCTGTACGATCATCAACTTAAAGCTGACATAAGTTCAACTGAAAGAAAAGACTAACAGGGGTATAGTACGACGGCATAATTTCTTGAGGCTGTCATGAAAAAAACAAACCTACTCTTTATAGCCCTATTTAGCGTGGCATCGTTGGCTGGCGCGGTAGAAAAACTGCCGCTGATTCCGCATCTGCACCCCAGTGTCATCCAAGGGCAATTGCCCAATGGCCTGCGTTATTTAATCAAACCGATTGCGCCACAAGCTGGGCAAGCCAGCGAAGTTGAGCTGCGTTTGCTGGTCAATAGCGGCTCGCTCAGCGAAGCCAAAGACGAGCGCGGCGTTGCGCATTTGATTGAGCATATGGCGTTTCGGCAGACTAAAAACTTTGGCAAAGACGAAGTGAAAGGTTTTTTTAATAGCAATGGCATGCGCTGGGGGAATGACAGCAATGGTTATACCAATATCGAAAGCACCAATTACTTTTTTAAAGTGAAGCCCGAGGCTTTAGATCGTGGCCTGCAATTAATGGCTGATTGGGCCAATGGTGACATTGTGTTTGATCCCGAAGAGTTGAAAACCGAGCGGCAAGTGGTGCTTGATGAGCTGAATCTGCGTAAAGGTGATTCTGTCAATTGGCAAAGTTTTTATTCGGTGTTGATTCCTGATGCGCCGCATTTAGAAAATATGCCGATTGGCTTTGAAGAAAATGTGCGCGATTTGTCGCCAGAGCGGATCGAGGCGCTGTATCGCAAGCTGTATCAGCCGCAAAAAATGACTTTGGTGATTGCTGGCGATGTGCCAAAAAACATCGAGCAAACCATTAAAACGCTGTTTGCCAAAGCGCCAATGGGTGATCAAGTTAGCCAATACCCTGCTTTACCTTTAACGCCTAAAGTACGTAGCTATCGCGGCAATCCTTGGCCGCAAGATGAGCTGGCGGTGTCTTGGGGTTTTATGCAATCGCCAATCAGTGATGCACGGCAGGTTCAATTACAAAAAATAGCGATGTTGGCCCTGTCGCAACGGCTGAGCAAGATGTCTACGCTGGAAAATGAACCGTTTGCCAGTGCGTCGATGGCCGACTGGAGTGGCAGTATCGGCCGCGAGTCATACTTGATCTTAAATGCGGTAGTAAGGGAGCAAAATCCAGGTGCTACGCTCACGCAGATGTATCGAGAAATTCGCCGTGCGCGCGAATTTGGCTTAACGGCGGCTGAAGTAAAAGAAGCCATCGATACGTACGTGTTGGCGATGAAAAGTATTCCAGCGACAAATGAGGTTTGGGCCAATAGCTTAACGGGGTCGGCCAAAATGGGCGTTGCTGAATTGTATGTCGCCGAGCAAAAGGCGATTTTCGATCCGGCAACGATCACACCGCAAGCGGTCAATGCCGCGCTACTGCAAATTTTAACTACACCCGATCAGGTCGCCATTTTAATTGGTAAGCCCGCAACGAAAGCAGCAAAGGACGATTATTACAGCTGGCATGACGATAAATTGAACGCGATGATCGCCGCAGTGGAGACCGAGACTTTGCAAGCGCCGACGGCTGTTGTGGTAAAACCATTACTGGTCACAGAGCCGCAACGCGGCAAGGTGGTACAAACGAAAACCGAAAATGGCGCGACCGTTTGGACGCTGAGTAATGGCGTACAAGTCTTGGTTCGCCAGCAGCGTCTGCCTGATGAACGCATTGGCATCAATGGTCGCTTTGCCGGCGGCGCATTGGCCTTGCCCAAAGAGTGGGGATTTGTTTCGCAGATGTTGCCAAAATACATGGCAACAGCAGGTGCAGGTGATTTAACTTCGGCTGAAATTGGGCAAGCCGTTCGTAATGAAGAATTGCAATTTCAACCAATGTTTGAAACCGCACAGCACGGCTTTGGCGGCATAGCTGCGGAACGCTCTTTGAAACCTTTAATGCAGCTGATTTACCTGAGTTTGGCGCAGCCGCGTAGTGATGATGCAGCCCGAATTAACTCGGCAGATCTGGCCATGAGTGGCTATTGGCCCAATGGCCCGGGATTTCTGCAAAACCTATACGGCGCAGGGTGGCCATATCGCGTTTGGGGTAGCCTGAGCGACTTTGAGATTACAACTGAAAAACTCGATCAGTTACGCGACCAGTTGTATGGCAACCCAGCACAGCTACGCATCGTGTTAACTGGCGTTACCGATATGGCGCAGGCCAAAGATTTGGTTGAACGCTATATCGCCAGCATTCCGCCAGCCAAGCCAACGGCAGTGACCTTGTTACCGAGCAAAATTGAACCGAAAGTCCAATCTTTGTCGAGCACCGTGCTCAGTGAACGCTTGAAAGAGTCGCTGAAGACGTTTACGTTTCGTGATGATAAGTATACGGTCTGGAGTGTTGCATTGGATGGCGTGGAGTCCAATACCCAGAATGGATTCTTGCAAGAGGGCTTGAATGACGTGATCAAACAACGGTTATACAGGACATTGCGCGAGCAAGCGGGTGATTCATATGGGGTGCATACTAGGGGCGAAATGTCACCGTACTATGGACCAACACTGGGTTTTGAATACAGCGTATCGCGTGAAAAATGCGGTGAGGCTTTAGTGCTGGCCGCGCAGGAATTGCGAAAACTCAGTCAACACTCAGTGACCGATGTCGAGCTGAAAGCGATGCATGAATTGTTGCAAAACGGCCTCGATAGCGCCCCGAAATACCCTTTCGGGTACGCGTATTTGCAAATGTTCCATTGGGTGAATAATCAAGATTTGAGCTGGGTGAATCCAAAACCAGAACAGATTTTGACCCGTGCCAACGTCGATGCGGCGGCCAAAAGCTGGTTTGTGCCGGAAAAATGGATTGTGGCTGCCGACGCCTGCAAAACCTTGCCTGATTTAACCGTGCTCGATCAAACGGTGACTGCGGCGAGTCATTAATCCGTCGCTCAGCAATATTTCGTAGCCTTGGCTGCTTTGCTGGGGATAAAGCCTCGCTTTCTGGATTTATACCGAGCTAAAAAACCGGCTACAAATTGAACTACACCCCAAAAATTGGACACTCGTCCATATTTTTTGGGTGTTTTTTTTGTGTCGTTAAGGCTTGCGCATCGTTGCCTTACGTCGAGGTGAGTGGCTTGGCGCTGTACGAACTTCAACTTAAAGCTGACATATGCTCAACTGAAAGAATTATGCAATGCAGGTATAGTTCGCAGGCATAATTTCTTGAGGCTGTCATGAAAAAAACAAACCTACTCTTTATAGCCCTATTTAGCGTGGCATCGTTGGCTGGCGCGGTAGAAAAACTGCCGCTAATTCCGCATCTGCACCCCAGTGTCATCCAAGGGCAATTGCCCAATGGCCTGCGTTATTTAATCAAACCGATTGCGCCACAAGCTGGGCAAGCCAGTGAAGTTGAGCTGCGTTTGCTGGTCAATAGCGGCTCGCTGAGCGAAGCCAAAGACGAGCGCGGCGTTGCGCATTTGATTGAGCATATGGCGTTTCGGCAGACCAAAAATTTTGGTAAAGATGAGGTGAAAGAGTTTTTCAATAGTAACGGCATGCGCTGGGGACAAGATAGTAACGCCGTGACTACCCATGAAAGTACGACGTACACTTTTAAAGTGAACTCCACAGCTATCGATCGTGGGTTGTTACTCATGGCCGACTGGGCCAATGGCAATATTGTGTTTGACCCCGAAGAGCTAAAGGCTGAGCGGCAAGTGGTGCTTGATGAAATGAACTTTAGCCAGAACGAAACAAGTAATTGGCGGGAGTTTTATTCAATACTCATTCCTGATTCACCCCATTTAGAAAATATGCCAACTGGCGTTGAGGATAATGTACGCGACTTGTCGCCCGAACGAGTTGAAGCTTTGTATCGCAAGCTCTATCAGCCACAAAAAATGACATTGGTCGTCGCTGGGGATGTGCTAAAGAATATCGAGCAAACGATAAAGACTTTATTTTCTCGCTCGCAGATGGGCAACCAAGCTAGTCAATATCCAGCTTTGCCACTCACACCGAAAGTACGTATCTATCGCGGGAAGGCTCCCGCATGGCCAGATAATGAGCCTGCTGTAGCGTGGAGTTTTAGTCTGCTGCCAGCAACGGATACCAAACAAGAGCAATTGCAACTGGTTGCATTGATGGCGATGTTGCAGCGCTTACAAAAACTGGCTACGCATGAGGAACAAGCTTTTTCTAGTGTGAGATTTGGTAACAATATTGGTGCTATTGGTGGCAAGCAGTTTTTGACTTTAAGTGCCGTAGTTAAAGATGGAAAATTTAGTGATGCATTAACTCAACTGTATCGCGAGGTGCGTCGCTCACGCGAAGGGGGGTTTAGCGATGCCGAAGTGAGGGATGCTATCGCTACTTTTAATGTGGTAATGAAAACGATGCCGATTTCGAATAAAACTTGGGCTGAGTCGCTATTAGCTTCGGCCAAAGAAGGAGTTCCAGCCATGTATGCTGCTGAGCCAAAAGCAATGTTTGATTCTGCTGAGATTACGCCGCAGCGAGTGAATGCAGCATGGCAGCATATCGTAACGACTCCCGATCAAATTGCAATCTTAATGGGTATGCCAATCGGTGATGCGCATCAAGATTTTTACAGCAGGCATGACGAAAAACTGGTCGAGATGATGACTGCTGTGGATGCTGAAACTTTGCAAGAGCTGGTTGCCTATGCCAAAAAACCCTTACTGCCTAAAGAACCACCCCGTGGGAAGGTTGTACAAACGAAAACCGAAAATGGCGCTACGGTTTGGACGCTCAGTAATGGCGCACAAGTGTTGGTGAGGCATCAGCGTCAGGCTGATGAACGAATTGGTGTTAATGCTCGGTTTGCGGGCGGCGCATTGGCCCTGCCCGAAGAGTGGCGATTTGTTTCGAAAATATTGCCAAAATATATGGCAGCAGCGGGGGCTGGGAATTTAACTAGCAACGAGATGTGGCAAGTTGTTCGCAATGAAGAGTTGCAATTACAGCCAATATTTGAAACCGATCAGCATGGTTTTGGCGGCTCAGCGGCGGCACGCTCTTTGACGCCGTTGATGCAGCTGATTTATCTCGGTTTGGCACAACCGCGTGGTGATGACGTTGCGTTAAAAAATGCGCTCGATCAAGGGTATGATCGTTATTGGCCTAATGGTCCAGGATTTTTGCAAAATCTGTATGGTGCTGTTTGGCCGTATGGTCATTGGGGGCGGAGTGATTTTTCAATTACAACCGAACAACTAGAACAGCTGCGTCAGCAGTTATATGGCAATCCAGCTCAATTACGAATCGTGCTCACTGGCGTTGCTGATATGGCGCAAGCCAAGGATTTGGTTGAGCGATATATCGCCAGCATTCCTGTTGCTGATCCCGCTGTAACTTTACTGCTACCTAGCAAAATAACGCCAAGAAATTTGGGATTACCCGCGGTGTTGAGTGCGCACGTCAAAGAATCCCTTAATACCTTTACGCATTATGATAATTCATACGCTATTTGGGGTGTTGCCTTGGATAGTGTAGAGAGTAATACTCAGAATTTATTTTTGCAGAAAGGCTTGAGTGATGTGATTAAGCAGCGCTTAATCAGTGTATTACGTGAACAAGCGGGAAACTCATACTTCGTTAATACCGAGGGCGAAATGTCCCCCTATTACGGTTTCACGTTAAATATCAGTTACAGTCTGCCGCGAGATAAATGCCGCCAGTCAATAATACTGCCCGCGCAGGAACTTAGAAAAATAAGTCAAAATTCAGTAACAGATATCGAATTGAAGTCGATGCGTGAATTGATGCAAAAAGGTTTGGATGATGCCCCGAAAGATCCCTACGGGTATGCGAATTCGCAAATGTTTCATTGGGTGAATAATCAAGATTTGAGCTGGGTGAATCCAAAACCAGAACAGATTTTGACCCGTGCCAACGTCGATGCGGCGGCCAAAAGCTGGTTTGTGCCGGAAAAATGGATTGTGGCAGCTGATGCCTGCAAAACCTTGCCCGATTTAACCGTGCTCGATCAAACGCTGACTGCGGCGAGTCATTAATCCGTCGCCAAGAACTGGTGCGATGAGCGCCGCGTAATCGCCCGCATGAAATGTTGCTGGGGTACGCGGCGATGCCTTCGATTTCGCTGTGCGCTATCAGAGCGACAGCACTGTTTCGATCCTCAAACACCGCCATGTAGTATATCTATGATTTGCAGGCGAAACTCCTCTAGTTTCTCTGCTGCAACATCGAGACGCAGAAGATCAGCGTTAAATGCTTCGGGTTGCAATTCCTCTTCATTTTCCTGACGCTTACCCTTGCTGCCACTGAGCTTTGAATTCGTGCGCAACAACCCTTCCTTGCCGTTAATATCTAGCCATGGGTTATATCTTGAATGAACTAGTTCGTTGCGACGTTCTCCTAGTTTGTGAAGTTCCGAAGCTAGCTTGTTAAACTCAGCTTTCATTTCCGGCAGTGTGTTGTTGTGAAGGTCGATGAAATGTGAGAATAAGACATTGGCGGCTTTGAGTCGTTTGCTGTATTCAAGATCGTTTATAAGTATCCGAACGACGCTATCATCTTTGGCCATGAGTACAATCAGCTCATTCACTGTTTCTTCCAAATACTGAAAACTGACGATGAATTGCCCGAGTTGGTGATATGCCGAGTGGGTGTTCATTAATGAATCCTTCTGTTCAAGTTAGAGACAGGTCATGTCCGGAAATTTTGCATTATGTTGAGCATGGCATTTAGAACTGGGTTGCTGATATTGATTTTGTTTGGAGGTCGCCCCCGCTTGGAATTCTAGGATCAGTGGCGATTTCAAGCTGCGTTAAATAAAACATCGCTTGCGGGGTGTTCTCACCGCACATTTCTAATGACGGTTGCAGCCCTGCGCAGACGGCTGGGCGCTCTGGCTGGCCAAAGATTTTGCAGCCGAGTTGTGGGTCAAGTTGAATGCACGGCACTCCGGCAGGCTTGCCCTTGGGCATGCCGGGAATCGGGCTAGAGATAGAAGGGGCGGTGCAGCAGGCGGCACACAAGGGGCGGCATTGAAAAGTCATGGCGCGATTTCAGCGTATTTGTCGTGATTGGGCAAGGAATATTGCTCAGTATTGATTGAATGGTTAGTACTTTGTGGATTGAGCCCGTAATAAAAAACGACCCGCAGGTCGTTTTTTATTGGGCTGAGCATTTAAAAATACAAAGCAATCGGTCCGTGGCTGATGAATTCGAGCCAGCCTCGGGGGACGGGTAGGCCGCTGATAGCGGGGAAGTAGGCGATAAACAGGACCAGGGCGACGCCAAAGACACTCCACGGCAGATATTTGGCCCAAGTGCGGTTGGCGTTATTGAGCTGCACGGCTTGCAGCAGCCACACCAGCGCCAAAATAATAAACGGTACCGAGGCAAAAAAGTGATAGATAAACACCAGTTTGCGCGGGATGACCGCCCAAGGTAAAAACTGCGCCAAGCCGGCAATCAGGATAAAGCCCATCGCCATTTTTTGCTGCGCGCTGAGTGTCCAGAGCGCGGCGCTGGTTTTGGCATTGCTCAGTAGCAGACGCCAGCCGAGCAGCACTAAAAACGCCAAGGTGCCCAAATACCAAGTGATTGGGTTGCCAAAAGCACTAATGGTGGAGACTTTGGCCGGGCCAGTCCATTCGCTGCCGCCGTAATACCACATCGGTTTAACCATCGTTGGCCATTCATACCAGAACGAGCTAAAGGGGTGGGTGGCTTTAAGCTGGCTATGGTATTGCAACATGCTGCTTTGGTTGGCGAGCATGCCGCCAATGCCTTGGCCAGTGGCTTGCATGAGCGGAATATACGCAGCGGTATAAATCAGTAGCGGAATCACAATAAAGCCCAGCACCGAAACCAATAGCGTTTGGATCAGCCATTGTGCGTAGCCGCGCTGATCGGGTAGCGCCGGTGGCAATTGGCGCGCGACTTGGGCTTGTCGCCATAGATGCCACGTATAAAGTGCCGCGAGGCCAACGCCGTGATACAGCACAATCCACTTGCTGGCTGCGCCTAGGCCAAACATCGTGCCACAGAGTAACAGCGACTTGATGTCGGTTTGCCAGTGGTTTTTGGCGGGCTCGCTTTGCATAAAGCGCAGCATCCAGTAGGCGCTGGCGAGGATGAAAAACACCCCATAGGTGTCAATGGTGGCAATGCGCGTTTGTGTGAAATGCATAAAATCGACCGCCAGCAGCGCGGTGGCCAAGAGTGCAAATGGCTCGGAGCGTAACAACCGCCGCGATAGACCAAAAAACACCGGTAGCATCAAAATCCCAAAGGTCACGCCCATAAAGCGAAAGCCAAAAGGATTCATGCCAAAAATCGCCACGCCGATGGCGATGATGATTTTGCCCAAAGGGGGGTGGGTGTTTTCGGTGGCATCTATGCCTTGCAGGATTTCCCAAGCGCTGTGCGCGTGATACACCTCGTCAAAATACATGCCATTGAGCGCAGTCGATAGCGTGACGGTTTTGTCTTGTTCATCAATCAAGGCATTGGCTTGGCTTGGCCCGCTAATTTGCTGTAGCGCGAGTAATTGCCCTTGATGGTCGCGCAGCGCCAGTTCGTTCATTTGCAATGCGCCGGTGCTGAGATTGACCTTTAAATAGCGCGCAGGCAGATTAACCGGCAGGGTGCGCCAGCGAAATTCGGCAAAGCGATTATCAACAATAATCCCTGCGCGACTCACCCAGTTTTGCCCATCACTCGACCAAGCGAGTGCATATTCACCCGTACCTAAACCATGGTGGTATTGCACGCTAGCCACCGATTTGATTTGGCCCAAGTCATATACTGCCGATTCCGTGCCAATATTGGGCTGCCAGAATTTTTGCGGCGAAGCAAAATTGCCCAAATAGGTAAAGGCGGCAATGCTGTACAGCAGGCAAATTCCCGCCAAGGCCAACCACGCGGAACGACTCACTGGCGCTAGCGGTAATTGCTCGACCAGATCAGCGCGCGGCGTTTGTTGTAGTGTCTGAGCGGCTGGATCGGTGGCTTCAGTTTGATCGGTATCGGTATCGGTATCGGTATATGTTTTGATTTGGCCACGCCAAAAAATATCGTAGCCAATACGCAAGGTTTGGATCAGTAAAATCACATTCAGCAAACTGCAGAGCAGCATAAAGCCATTGCTATTAGGGACTTGCGAGCTTTGTAGCCGCGACATCATATCGAGCGTAACCAGCGTATTGGCAAAGGTTGTTATGCTGGCGGTAATGGCCAACCACAATACGCGCTTATCACCGATGACCAAAAATGCCGTTAAACCCATAAAGGCCGCGGGGAATAAATAGCGCTCGTGCATTTTGGGGCCAAGCACAAAAAACAGCACAAAAATGGCAAAAGCGCCATACAAGAATCGGCCAGTGGCTGGCCCGCGTTGCGGGCTGGCAATGACGCCCCAGCAGACGGCAGCCAAGGCGCTTAATGTCAGCAGCCAAGCCCAAGTGCTCACTTGCAAACCCAGAAATAGCGTTTCATTCGGTAGCCAATTTTGGCCTAGTAGCGCGTAAAGATTAAATGCATTCAGCGTGAGGTAGTTGTAGCTGGCGAGCGTGCCGCCATACAGACTGAAAATCCATAAGGGTTCGCGTGAAATGGTAAACGGCAGTGACAGCAAAATAAATGTACCGACGGCGGCAGCGAGCGCTTTGAGCTGTACAGTCCGATCACGCAGCGACAATAGCGCGATTAAGGCAATCGGCCCGACCAATAAAGCCTGTGGCTTAAACAGCACGGCAACGGCGTACAAACTGGCCGCCAAGACGATGCGGCGACGCTCGAGCATTAAAAATGACGCGGCTAAAATCAGCGTAAAAATGCTGTCGACCTGTCCCCAAAATGCGGAGGTGACGATAGCTAAAGGATTGAGTAACCATAACAGCGCCGCGATCAGCGCCCATGCGCGATGTGGCTCGCGCGCCACGTAGAGTAAAAACACCACTCCGGCGATATCAGCCAGCATGGCCGGCATTTTGAGTAACACCAAAAATCCCGGCGTGCCGTAATGAATGCCAAAGGTGTTGGAGATCGCGCCAACCAGCCACAGTACGGTGATATAGCCGGGTGGATAATCGGCAAAATAACCCGGTTGATAAAAGCCAGCAAAGCCACGGCTATACATATCAAGCGCCCATGCGCTAAATGTGCCAACGTCTTGGGTGTAACCAAGGTATGACCCCGCGCCCCACGCTTTAGCCAAAATAACGAGGGCGATGAAAGCCAGTACTGGCGCAGTTTGCTGCCAAGAACGCGTGCCATCGGTGATTGCAGCAAGGCGTTGATTCAGTGCGCTGCGGTTTTGGATGGCGAGCCATGCTAAGAGTAAAAAGGCCAAGCTTGCGGTAATGACCACACTATTGATCAGCGCCGCAGAGGGGCTGGTTGTGGCCGCAGGGGCTGGCGGTGGCGGGGTAAAACTGATGATTTTTGCGCCCGCTGGCGGCTCGCTTTGGCTTAGGCTGAGATCGTCAAACCAGACGGTGCCGGTGGCTAAACTGCCGTAAAAGCCTAGCCGAGCGGCGACTTTGATTTCTTTTTGCTCAGGGCCGGTTTTACCCCATGCAACGATTTGTTGCCAGTCTTGATCGCCTTTGATGTCGCCAACAAACTCCATTGCGTCAATCACGCTCAGGTTGGCGCCAGTTTTGACTTCATTGGGAATGCCGGCGGTTTTTACCCAAGCTGATAACCGATACCAGGTATTGGGTTCAACTGGCACGGCTTGGATTAACTTGCCATCATCGCCTTGCGGCAAGCTGATTTTGAGCGATGCGTTGCCACTATGGCTGACCGTGCTGTCGCGGCTGGCCTGACTGGCGGGCTCGCCTTGCGTCCAGTGGTCAAAATTCCAGCCCGCAGCGTTGCCCGATGGGCTGCTCGTTTCGGCGTCGGCATTGTGCAATAAATTGGCTGCTGTTTCGGCATGCGCAAGGCTGCTTAAGATTGGGAGTAATAATCCCAGCAGAATAATCATCACCCATTGGCGGGCGAGCATAGGTGCAGCATATCGAGGCATGTCAGGCTGACTCAGTTTCAAGCAAAGTGAGCACTATAGCGACTCTAAATCCTTACGCCTAGCGCGGCATTAACAATCATTTGGCGCTGATCGTTGCTCATCATGGCGCAGAAATAGCACTTTTCTTACAAAATGAAGCCAGCTATGGTTTGGCAGCGATACTGCAGTGCAATATCGATGGCGCTATATTAGTGAACGCTAAAGCGTTTGCTGGCTTGGCTTTGTCGTGTAATTGCATCACTCTGCGCGGTGGACTCGCTGAAAACAAAACCACAGCTCAGCTTGAGACGAACTGGGCTTTCCAAGGTCACGGTGATGCTGTAAGGTTGTGAATCGTTGGCGGGGTACTGCTAGGGTCTGTTGACGATTGGTTTCCCGCCGCGCTGGAGTGCTTTTCGCGGCGAATCAAGGCGTAGTAAGCGATACATAGTCATTCTATGTGAGCTTGCTACAACACGGAGTCGCCGCGAAAAGCGCCCAGCCCTTCGGGTTTGGCGGCTTTTGGCCTGATGCTGCGTTACAAAGCGCTGGCGTAGAATGACTACGCTGCGCGCTTCGTGCCTTGCCTCAGGCCAAAATCCGCGCAAACGTGGTTGGCAAACCAAACGTCAACAGACCCTAGCAAAATAAAAATTAAAAATAGCCTTAGGCTGAGCGCCATCCGAGCGCAGGAGGGGACATGCAACAACGTTTATCTGTAGTCATTCCGTGTTACAACGAAGAAGAAGTGATTGCCGAAACACTGCGGCGTTTGGCCGAGTTTCGCGCCATGGTGGTGGATATGGATTGCGAGTTTATTTTTGTCGATGACGGCAGTAAAGATCGGACTCGCGCCTTATTACTCGCGGCACAAGCCGAAAATCCAGAAATGCGGGTGATTGGTTTTGCGCGTAATTTTGGTCATCAAACTGCGGTTACTGCGGGCATTGATGCCGCCAGCGGTGACGCGGTGGTGTTAATCGACGCTGATTTGCAAGATCCACCCGAAGTCATTAGTGAAATGATCGCGTTATGGCGTAATGGTTATCATGTGGTCTATGGCACGCGGGTTGATCGCCCCGGCGAATCGGCGTTTAAGCTGATTACCGCCAGAGCTTTTTATCGGGTGCTCAATCAACTCTCCGACGTGCCGATTCCGCTGGATACTGGCGACTTTCGTCTAATGGATAGACAGGTGGTTGAGGTGCTCAAAGCCATGCCTGAGCGCGATCGTTTTGTGCGCGGCATGGTGAGCTGGGTGGGGTTTAAGCAGGTGGCATTGCCTTATCGCCGCGCCGAGCGTTTTGCTGGCGAAAGTAAATATCCACTGCGCAAAATGGTGCGTTTTGCCACCGACGGCATTTTGTCTTTTTCGACCAAACCTTTGCAGCTATCGATCACGATTGGTTTAGTCGCTTCATTTTTGGCTTTGATCGGGATTATCAATACCTTGATCGTGCGTTTAACCACCACCGATTGGGTGGCCGGTTGGGCTGAGATTATGGTGGCGATTCTGTTTATCGGCGGGGTGCAATTGCTGTGTATCGGTATTTTGGGTGAGTATATCGGGCGGATTTATAACGAAATAAAACGTCGTCCTTTATACGTGGTGCAAGATCGTATTGGCTTTCCACCGAAAGAATAAGTTTGAGTTTTGGCATCCTTGTCTCGCCTAGTCGTACTTGATGTACTGACTAGGCGTTCACGCTTTGACATAACAATGTTGCACCAGCACTTATTGGGTTAATCGATGCATCGCACGGTAAAAAAATTCTTCATCTTTGCCGCGGTAGGTGTTTGCGGCACGGCGATTCAATATTTGGTGCTGTGGTTGGGCGTTGAACTATTGGCGCTCAAAGCGGCAGTGGCATCGGGTATTGGCTATGCGCTGGGCTCGGTGGCCAATTACTTATTAAATTACTTTTTAACGTTTAAGCAGCATGGTCAGCCGCATCGAGAAGCGATCAGTAAGTTTTATGCTATTACCGGCGTCGGCTGGTGTATCAATACTGGTTTGATGGCGCTGTTGGTTGGGCATTGGCTTTGGGGTTATTGGCCAGCGCAACTATTGGCCACGGCGGTGGGTTTACTGTGGAATTTTAGCGGTAGTCATTGGTGGGCGTTTCGACAAAAGCAGGCAGGGGGTGTTGCAGGGGGTATTGATTAGCTGGTCTTTTAGGGTATGGCTTAGAGTTATATACCCACGTATTTTTTGCTGTTTTGATTCGGTGTTGATGGTTTTAAGTGCTTGCGGCACAGCATCAACACCCAATCAGAACATCAGCGGCAATTAACCGAATAATTTACCTTTGATTAAATTCATTGCCGCACCCATGACATCGGGGTTGCCAGCTTCGATTTGGCCATTTGGCGTTAAGCTATCAATCAATTGCGGCAATAGGCTTGAAATTTGTCCTGCAGCTGTAGCTGGATCAATACCCAGTTTGCTGGCGATGCCAGCGACGGTTTCGTTACCGAGCACGGCTTCAATTTGCTCGCTGGAGATCGGCAGGTTTTGACCACTGGCCACCCACGATTGTGCGATTTCACCTAAACCGCCATTTTGAAATTTTTCCACCACGCCAGCAACGCCGCCTTGTTGTTCAAGTAAGGTGCTGAGCATGCCCATTGTGCCTTCGCTATTGCTGCCACCGAGAAATTGACCAGCTAAAGAATCGAGTAAACCCATGATATTTTCCTATGAAAGTAAGGGGATAAGTGCTCAGCGCATAATTTGGCTTTCGACTTATTCTTATGGAGAGGGTCGATAAAAACAAGTTAAATTTTAGATTCGCGACGCCGCTGCTTGCCAATAGTGGGGCAGTTATTGTGTTTGATTGGGCTGAAAATGTTCAAGATTGCGTGTAAATAACACGGCAAATTCATCGGCAGGAATCGGGCGGCTTAATAGATAACCTTGAATTTGATCACAGGCTGTTTTTTGTAAAAAGCTTAATTGATTGGCGGTTTCTACCCCTTCAGCAATCAGCCGTAAATTCAAACTACTGGCAATGCCGCAAATGGCGTTGACGATGCCGGCACTGCCGGGGTTGTCGGGCAGACCACGAATAAAGCTTTGGTCGATTTTGAGGTAGTCGAGGGTAAATCGTTGTAAGTAAGATAAATTAGAATAGCCCGTCCCAAAGTCGTCGAGCGCCAAAGAAAAACCTGCGGCTTTAAGCTTCAGTAATAGGCTAAGCGTGGCTTCATCATTTTTCATTAGCATGGATTCTGTGAGCTCTAGCTCGATACGTTGCGCTTGAATCTGATGCTGTTTGAGTATTTTTAATAATAGGTCCGTCAAATTACTTTTAAATTGTTGCGCCGATAAATTGATTGATAACCGATTGAGTTTGATTCCGGCTTGATCCCATTGCGCTAGTTGCCCAATCGCTTCGGAGAGTACCCATTCGCCAATCGGCACGATCAACCCAGTTTCTTCGGCAAAGGGTATAAATTCAGCAGGCGAAATAAAACCACGGCTAGGATGTTGCCAACGAATTAAAGCTTCAGCGCCCACAATGCGGGTGTTTTGCGTGTCGTACTGCGCTTGGTAAAAAAGTTTTAACTCATTGCGCTCTAAGGCGTGGTGCAATTCGCTCGATAGCTTTAAACGCGCCATCGAGCGTTGATTCATTTCGGGAGAGTAAAACAATAAATCTTGCTGCGCTTGCTTGCCTCGATGCAAGGCCACAGCGGCTTGGTTGATGAGTTTTTCGGCGTCGCGACCATCGTCGGGATAAATACTAATGCCGATATAGGATTTGAGTAGTATTTCTTCTTCTGAGAGCAGAAAAGGCTGACTAATTCGAAGTAAAACCCTTTGCGCCACCATCGCTGCATCATCACGGTGGCGAATATCAAATAAGCCAATATAAAACTCATCGGCGGCAAAGCGCGAAACCACGTCTTCGTCACGTAAGCTGGCGCGTATTCTTTGGCCAACTTCGATTAACACTTGGTCGGCGGCGGTATGGCCAAAAGAGTCGTTGAGTGCTTTAAAGCGGGCAATGTTAAAGCACAATAAAGCGCCATGATGCTGGTTGCGGCGCGCCTCGCTAAGCGCTTGCTCCAGCAAGGTAAAGAGCATGGTGCGATTGGGAAGATTGGTCAGTGGGTCAAAATAGGCGAGGCGATGCAATTGGGCTTCGGCGTGTTTTTTTTCTGTCAGGTCGGAAAAAATAGCAAAATAATGCGTCAGGTCGCCGCGTTTATTTTTAACCCCGCTGATGGCCAAATGAATTGGATAGCGCTCACCCGAGGCGCGCTCATCCCAAAGTTCACCTTCCCAATGACCAATACGTTCCAGCAAATCGTACATTTGCTGCAAGATGGACGATTCTCTTTGTTGCGCCAGCATAAAGCTGGGGAGTTGCCCCAGCGTTTGCTCTAATTTTCGCTCAGTAATGTGGTGATATGCGGCATTACAGCCAACACAGCTAAAGCGTAAATTGGTAATGACAATTGCATCCGGCGCTTGCTCGAGAATATGGCTATAGAGTTGATTTTTTTCTTCGACAGCCAATTGCTCGGTGATGTCGGTGAGGTAACCGATCATGCGGACGGGTTTTTGCTCATCATTACGAATGAGGGTGAGGTGAATATTGGCCCAGAATACCGCACCATTTTTTTTGCGGCGTAGAACCTCCATTTGCGCGTGGCCACTCATCATCACGGCATGTAGCAGCTCACTGTCATCGCCACTTTCGTCGGCATAGAGTATCAAAATATGCCGGCCAAGCACATCATCGGCAGAGTAACCAAACAGCTGCTCAGCGCCTTTATTCCAACCGGTAATATAACCTTGTAAATCGAGGGTAATTAAAGAGGCAGCCAGATCATTGACAATCAAGCTGCTGGGGCCAAGTTCATTGAGTGTCGACACGTTACAGCGACTCACGTACTAAGCGATGCACCCAAGCTATGGCTTGAATTTCGCTATTGAGCCACGTTTTTTGTTTGGCTAATAACGGCGCAATCAAGGGGTGCTCGGTGTCACCGGCTTCTAGTGCGGTAAGTTGAACCAAGGCCGCGCCCAAAATCCCGTCGCCAGCAATCAGCGCCGAGCGTAAATGCTCATCCAGTGGTAGCGGGGCCAGTAATTGCTGCAAGGGCTCACCAAACAGTCGATCCAATAGCGATAGCATGCCGCATAAAAAAGCTTCATCGGCTTGTATATTGCCAAGCCAGCCGTGTTCGGCCCATTGCGCCATGCGCTTGCCACGCAGCGCTGCGGCAATCAATAGTGCCGGTTTGCCGCTATCGCCATATTGTTCGGCATAAATTAGTAGCTGTAGCCAACGTTGCAGTTGACGACGTCCTAGTAGGGTAATGGCTTGGCGGATGCTGCGTGCGGGCGTTGCGCTGCCCATACCCACTGAGTTCACCAGACGCAGCAAGTTCAGCATCAGTTGCGGGGCTTTTGCCAATGCAGTTTCAAGCTGAGCGATTTCAGCGTCGCTAACAATCAAACTGAGTACTTCAAGTAAAACAGGGCGGCTTGGATTGCTGGTGCTGCTTGGATCAGCGGCTTCGGTAAACCACGGTCCGCAGGCGAGGTCATGCTGGCTAAGATGGCTTAAGTCGGCGGTATGCTGCACCTTGAAATGCAAATGTCCGCCGCCTTGTGGCAGTGAAATGCCGTGATCGTCACGGATTAAGGCCATCAATGGAGATGGGAGTGGTGCTGCAGTATCATCGAGGAGCATGCACGGCAAACCGTGTAATTCGTAGGTATGGCAGGCCTCGCTGAGCGCATCAGCATCTTGTTGTGCGTGATGGGCAAAGAGTCCGGTCCAATTTTGCTGCGTGTCCCAAACTAACTCAAAAAAAATCATCGATTCAGATCTCAAGATGGTGTTTTTTTAAGGCTAGGACTTGGATCTACTTACGGCAAGATTTACTTTTTTGAATTTTACTTTTGTTTTTATTTACACCGAGTGGTAGATTCTAAAGGCTTATTGGATGGCAAGCTGTTGAATGATGGGAATTGGTTTTTTCTTTGCCCATATGTTGTGCGTCGGTTTGCAACAGAGAGTGCGTATGCTGTATTTCTAATGACCTTGTACAATGGATGTGAGCAAGGTATTGCAGTGCGGCCCAGTTTTTAGCGCCTGCAATGAGCGACTTTCAATCTAAGATCAAAGCGTCTGTAGCCTGATGGCGCGTAACTGAAGTGACTCATCATGATTAATGAATATAACAAACCCATCGGCACGATTGACGATGAAGAGGCGCTGGATATTGTTGGTTCAGCGGTTTTAAAACTATGGGATGCAGTTGATGATTTATCGCGCCTGCGGCCAGCGCATACGCCAGATTATCATGTGACGATTTTTGGTTCGGCACGTATTGAAGATAATACGCCGGCGTATGAGGCGGTGAAGCAGTTGGCTTCGCAGTTGGCGGCGATGGGCTGCCATATCGTAACCGGTGGTGGGCCCGGCTTAATGCAAGCCGCCAATGAGGGTGCCAGTCAAGGTGCGCCCAATAAGCCTGAGGCGTCGGTGGGGATTCGGATTGATTTGGATTTTGAGCAAAATGTGAATGATTTTGTGGGGCGTGTGTTTGAACATAAAACGTTTTTTTCGCGCTTACATCATTTTATTATGCGCTCGAATGCGTTTATTGTGACGCCCGGTGGCATTGGCACTTTGCTTGAATTGTCGATGGTTTGGCAGTTGATTCAGGTGCGAAAACTCTACGATACGCCGATTATTTTAGTTGGCGAAATGTGGCACGAGCTGGTGGATTGGGCACAACGCCATATGGTCGACAATAACGCCGGTTTAGCCAGCGCCGTTGATATGCAAATTCCGATTGTGGTTGATTCGATCGAAGACGCGGTGCAGTTGATTCGTGAGCATCATGCGCGTTGGCAAAAACTCGATGGTGAGCTCAAGCAAATTCGAACTTCACCACCACGTTAATCTTAAGCGCCAAACTGCGACAGCGGTTTGGCGTTCGGGTTTTGTTCTTGCTGAATATAGCGACTCACTGTACCTGCAAATTTGGAAACGTGTTGCCAATTGGTATATTCAACGCAGCATTTTCCATCACTAGGACCGCCAGTCATTTTCATGATCAGGCGCATCATTTGCCGATCTAACCAGCCATAACGTGGATAATCCAGACGACCAGCAACTGACATTGCGGTAAACGGCTGCAGATGGTGCTGCGCTAACAGTTTTTTTAAATAGCCATTCGGTGTGCCATCCCCTTTGCGGGCATTTAAGCTGACCGACATCATCGCCAATGGCGCAAGCAGTGTATTGTGCTCAAAAAACTGATGCACTTCGGCATGATGCCGGCCATAGCGAACTGAGGCGACGACGATAATCGCCTGCCAGTTTTTGGCCATATTGGGAGGGTATTTTAAGTCGGCAAGTTCGCAATGCAAGGCTTGCTGGGCTAAATGTTGCTGCACCGTTTGCGCGATGTGCTTGGCTTGTCCATCGCGGCTGGCGTAAAGAATTAAAGTCGGTTTCATTCACACAAGTATAAATGACGCTACGTCGCGCGATATTGAGCGGTATCAGATGGGCTCGTTAGCGGCATTTCATTTTGATTCACGAGTGTGATGCGGTTTTTGCGCCAGCGTATTTTTGTGTCGCAGTGCTGGCGGTGAGAAATAAGCAATGAATCTGAGTTTATATAAATTCAAGATCTATTCGATCAAAGTAAAGAACTTTTTGTTTTGGTGGTAAAAATACAACGCACTGAGGTTTTGAGTCGCGTATTATTCAATGCATGGGATGCGCCTTGAACACGCTACCAAAAGATATAACCATCGAATGCCCCGTACTGAACAACGGGGCATTTTTACTTGTTGTGACATCGTGCACTGATTTTTAGCAGGATAGCTGGATGTTTATGCTAACGAGCTATGTAAATTAGTACACTCTAATTATGGCAAAAATGCAGAGAAGCGTTGGTTTTTGCTCGGTATGATGATCCTAGGTTAACGCTTTGAACACGTTGACCGATACGAGAGTAAGGCCCCAATGCCCCGTACTGAACAACGGGGCATTACTTCATCTGAATACCAGATTCGTTGTGTATATTGACAATATTGACGAAAAAAAGCCACTCAATCGAGTGGCTTTTTGCTGGGCGCGAATTATTTTTTCGCGCCGGGCTTGTCTTTATTGAGCATTAATTGCTGTACTTTGAGTACATTGAGCGCCTGCTGCAATTGGAAGTCCGATTTTGACACCAATTCGCGCGGGTTTTCATCCGGATCAATACCGCTGGCATTGAGTTTGGCTGGCTTTTTGATCTCGGTTTTCACCACTGCTGGTGTGGCTTCAGTTTTGCCTGCATCTTTATCACTTGGATTATCTAAATGCTTGCCCAGATCTGATTCACGCAAGCGTAAACCAAAGTCTTCTTTACCGTTGAGCGTAGCGTCTTCGACGATAATATCAGGGGTAATGCCCTTGGCCTGAATTGATCTGCCGTTTGGCGTGAAATACCGTGCAGTAGTGAGCTTGAGTGCACTCTTGGCATCAATTGGCAGAATCGTCTGTACTGAGCCTTTACCAAAAGTTTGCGTACCAACCACTAAAGCGCGTTTATGGTCTTGCAAGGCGCCAGCGACAATCTCAGAGGCCGAGGCTGAGCCACCGTTGACGAGCACTACCAGCGGTACATTTTTTGCGTCAGCAGGCAGATCTTTGAAAAAGTCTTTTTTGCTATCGCGCTGATAAAATTGTGGATTCGCGGTTAAACGAATTTTAGAGTCGGCAACACGGCCTTCGGTGTAAACGACCAAGGCGTCTTTCGGTAAGAAAGCGGCTGAAACGCCGACTGCGCCATCGAGTAAGCCACCTGGATCATTGCGTAAATCCAACACAATACCTTTGAGTGGCGCTTTGTTTTCTTTGTAAAGCGCTTCAATTGCTTGGCCGAGGTTTTCGCTGGTGTGTTCTTGGAATTGCGTTACGCGGATATAGCCATACCCAGGTTCCGCGAGTTTGTATTTAACCGATTGCACTTTAATAATCGCGCGTTTCAGTGTTACGACGATAGGCTTGGTTTCGCCTTTGCGGAGTAAAGTGAGGGTGACTGGTTCGCCCACTTTGCCGCGCATTTTGGCGACGGCTTCGTTAAGGGTTAAACCTTGCACTTGGGTATCACCAATTTTAGCGATAAAGTCGCCCGGCTTAACACCAGCACGGTAGGCCGGTGTATCTTCGATTGGCGAAACCACGCGCACTAAGCCGTCTTCCATATTGACTTCAATGCCTAAACCGCCAAATTCGCCTTGGGTATTCACTTTTAACTCTTTAAAAGCGGCTTCATCAAGGTAGCTTGAATGTGGATCTAGCCCGGCAACCATGCCTTTAATGGCTTCATTAATGAGCTTTTTATCTTCAACTGGCTCGACATAACTTTGTTTAATAACGCCAAAAACGGTTGAGAATGCACGAAGCTCATCAATCGGCAATGGATTGCTTACGGAATCTTTATCTGCCGAAGCATTAAATGAAAGGCTAAGAGCTACGCCGAGGCCAGCGCCTGCAGCGAGGAGGCTGACTTTTTTCCAGCGACTGTAAGGCTTGTGCGACATCCGATTATTCCTGTTTTGAATCGTTAAGGCTCATAAAGGCCTCTAAATAATTATTTTACCCAAGCCGCAGGGTCAAGCGGGCGGCTGTTTTGGCGTATTTCAAAGTATACGCCGGAATCTGCCATTCCGCCGCTATTGCCTGCGTTGGCAATGAGGTCGCCAGCTTTCACCGAATCGCCAACACGTTTCAGCAAGCTTTCATTAGCGCCGTAGAGGCTCATATAGCCGCCACCATGATCAATGATCATTAAATTACCAAAACCACGCAACCAATCAGCAAAAACAATGCGTCCTGTTGCTACAGCATGGACTGATTCGCCGGTATTGGTGCGGATAAATAAACCTTTCCAAGTTCCGCCTTCACCGCGTTGAGCGCCAAATCGGCCAATAATTTCGCCTTTGGCTGGTAAACGCATCTTGCCTTTGAGTGTCGCAAATGCAAGCCCCGCTTGGCTAGCATCTGGCACGGTATTATTAACTTCATTATCGGTTTCCGGCGCGGTCTTAGGCTCTGGTGGTGGGGTTGGTGCCGGTTTGCCTGCGGCCTTGGCCGCTTGTTCTAATTTAGCTTGTTGTGCCGCACGTTCGGCTTTGGCTTTTTCTGCGGCTTTTTTCGCTGCGATTTGTGCTGCTTTGCGCGCGGCTGCTTGTTTGGCTGCGGCTTTGGCCCTGGCGATTTCTTGTTGTTTGATAATCGCGTTTAAGCGTTCAATCAACTGAGTGATACGCTTTTCATCGGCCGCTAATTTTTGAATCTGATTGCGTTGGCTGCTGATGGTCTGTGAGAGTTGGCTGTATAACTCTTTTTTCTCTTGTTGCTGTGAGACTAGGGCTTGGCGCTGGCGTTGTTTGTCGCTAGCGATTTCTTGCAAGGCTTGGTTTTTTTCTTGAATTTCATTAGCGAGCAGGTTGAGTTCATTAAGTTGAACTTCTAACTGTTTGGCGAGCTCTTGTTGTGATTTGGCAATATAGCGGTAGTAGCTTAAGTCACGCGTGGCTTGGCTGGGGTCTTTTTGGTTGATCAGCAAGCGCCATGCGTCCACATTGCCGGTTTTGTAACGGCTACTGAGTAAATCGCCTAGGCGTTTTTGGCTCTCGCGAATGTGATTGCGAGTATTGCTAATGTCTAGGTTGAGCTTATTGAGTTCTTCTGCGGTGAGTTGGCGCTGATTATCTAATTCTTTGAGCACCCGATTGGCTTCTGAAATTGAGCTTTCTGCATTTTTAAGCGCATCGGCGGCTTCATTGCGGTTTGATTCGTTGGCAGAAAGGTCTTTTTGCAGGGATTTAATTTGGCCGCGCAGTTCTTGCAGCTCGGCTTGTTGTTCTTGGGTATTGCTGGTAGTGGGCGCTTTGGGCGCTGCCACAGCAAAGCCGACCATGCCGGTCGTTAGGATAAAGAATAGTCGTCGCAACACAACATCGACTCGAGTAAAGAATGATCAGAACCGCTACTGTACTCGATTCATTGCAACGACTAAACCTTTAGCTGAAATTGCCGCGTGATTCAGTGTGAATTACGCGGCTTTTTGCTACTTTTTACAAAAAACGAATCAAAGATTGACCGGTCATTTCGTTAGGTTGCGATACCCCCATCATGGCCAGTAACGAAGGTGCGATATCTTTCAATGCACCACCGGCACTTAAGCTTGCTTTACGGCCGATATAGCAAAATGGCACTACGTCGGTAGTGTGTTGGGTATGCGGTTGATTGGCATCGCGGTCATACATCATTTCACAGTTGCCGTGATCGGCAGTGATGATGACTTCACCACCTGCAGCCAACATAGCGTCAACGACTTTATTGACACATTGGTCTAGGGTTTCAACCGCCTTCACTGCCGCATCAAAAATACCACTATGACCGACCATATCGCCATTGGCGTAATTACAAATAATGGCGGCATATTGTTGGCTATTGATCGCTTCGATCAGTTTTTCGGTCACTTCATGTGCTGACATTTCTGGTTTTAAATCGTAAGTGGCCACTTTAGGCGATGGCACCAAAATACGATCTTCACCAGCGTATTCTTTTTCTTCGCCACCGGAGAGGAAATAAGTTACGTGTGGATATTTTTCAGTTTCGGCAATACGTAATTGTTTTAAGCCCAAACTTGCCACATATTCGCCAAAGCCGTTTTGTACTTTCGGTTTGGTATACGCCACAGGTAAATCGTAAGCCGAACCGTAATCGGTTGCGGTGCAGAAATAAGCAAATTGCGGTTGACGTTGTGGGTGTTCAAAACCTTGGAAGTCTTTGGCCGTGAGGGCGGTAGTTAATTGGCGCGCACGATCAGCACGGAAATTCATAAAGACAACGGCATCACCATCGGCCATTTGGCTTGGTTCGCCAATGACAGTTGCAGAAACGAATTCATCGTTTTCATCACGTAAATAAGCTTCTTTTAAGCCTTCGATGGCGGTTGGTGCGCTGTAAAGGCCAACACCGTCAACAATCAGTTTGTACGCAGGTTCAACTCGTTCCCAGCGATTGTCGCGATCCATTGCCCAGTAACGACCCACGATGCCAGCGATTTTGGCACCATTGGTATCGCAAATGGCTTGCAGGCGGTCGATATAACGTTCAGCGCTGCGTGGTGGGGTATCACGGCCATCTAGGAAGGCGTGAACGCGAATATCTTGTACGCCGTATTCATGCGCGGCTTTGATCAAGGCAAAAACGTGCGCTTCATGGCAATGCACGCCACCATCGGACATCAGGCCCATGATGTGTAGCGCTTTATGATTATCTTTGGCCGAGTCCATCGCGGCTTTGAGTACCGGATTATCTTTCAGTGTATTTTCGGCAACATCGCAGTCGATGCGGCTAATATCTTGCTGTACGATACGGCCGGCGCCGATATTTAAATGGCCGACTTCTGAATTACCAAACTGACCTGCTGGTAAACCCACAAATTGTTCTGAGGCGTTAATTGTGGTAAATGGGTATTGGCTAAACAAACGATCGAAATGCGGTTTGCGAGCATGTAAAATCGCATTGTCATTGCCGCCTGTACGGTAACCAAAGCCATCTAAAATAAGTAGTAATACAGGCGTGATTTTTTGCGTCATATCTCGATCCTTGAGGTTTAAATAGAAGAATGGAATTGCTTGGCGCGCAATTAATAAGTAAGTGCGGTTGGAATCAAATTCAATAGTAGGTAGTATTCTAACCTAAGCAGGTATCATGCCGTGTGCGTTTGGTCTTTTTGCTGATGGAAAGCAGAAAACATAAAGTTAGATTTAATAAAAAAGATAAGAGACATGATGGATTCTATTGCATTAATGGGCGATGAGCATATTGACCAAGCTTCACGAGCGATGAAGGCGATGTCGCACCCGTTGCGCTTGAAAATTTTATGCGTATTGGCCGATCAGGAAGTGAGCGTGCAAGATATCGTTGAGCGGGTTGGTACCACGCAATCGAATATTTCACAGCACTTGGCTTTGATGCGCGAAAAAGGCGTGTTGCGAACGCGTAAAGACGCCAATCGGGTCTATTACCGCGTCGGTGATCAGCGCACACTGGATGTGGTGGCGATGATGCGCGACGTATTTTGCGGCTTTTAGGGTATATGCTTCTAGCCATTATTTACTAGTGGCTAGATTGATATACCTAAGATATTAGCGCCTTATTGACTTAATAAATTTAAAGCGCGATCAAGCCGATCTTTCTTGATCCGACCTAACTCGACGGCGATTTTTTGTCCCTTCGCATCGAAAATCACCGTAAAGGGCAGTCCGCCATGCAGATTGCCCTGTGCACGCATCATTTCCATTGCCGTGTTGCCACCGATTAACATTGGATAATTCACTTTGAGCGGCTTGATAAAGGCGCTGACGGCGGCGGCATCATCAATCGCAATCCCAATAAATTGCACTTTCCCAGCGTATTTGGCTTGTAGCTCGATGAGCTCTGGCATTTCTTGGCGACACGGGCCACACCATGTTGCCCAATAATTAATCACTACTGGTTTCCCGCGCCATTGCGATAGCGATTGCGGCTTGCCGGTCAAATCAGGCAATGTGCCCGCTAGATCGTTGGCAGCAAAGCAGCTGGCATGCAATAAAAACAGCGCTAGAAACCATTTTTTCATTGCTGGGCCTCAATCTTGGTCAGCGTTTGTAGAAAGTCGCGTGGATTTTGAAAACCAATAACCCGAGGTTTTAATTCTTGACCGGCCGATGAATAAAAAATCAGTGCCGGTGGACCATATAAACCAAAGCGGGCTAATAGCGCGGCATCTTCTGGACTATTTTTAGTGACGTCAACGCGAATCAAGACGATTTGTTTGAGCTTGTCCTGCACGGCATCGTCGCTTAAGGTTTCGCGTTCAAATTCAATACAAGCCACACACCAATCGGCATAAAAGTCGACCATGACTGGTTTGCCACGTGCCGCCAAGAGCGCTTGATCGAGCTGGCTAGATGAGGTCACTGTAGCAAAGTTAAGTTGATGGGCAGCAGGGCGTAAATAGACTTCCCACAATGGGCGTGATACCCACAGCGCCATTCCCAGTAGTGCAATCCCAAAAGCGATTTTAATGCCTTGCATGATGCGGCCAGAAAGGCGCGGTAAGATCGTTGAACCAAATGCACCAATCAACAATAAGGGCAAGCCAAGTCCAAGCGCCATCATATACAGTGCTGCACCACCAAGTAATAAATCACCGGTTTTACCCAGATAAGCTAAGGCGGCAGCCAGCGGAGGGGCAATGCAGGGGCCGACTAATAAGGCCGAGAGTAAACCCATCACAAATACCGATAACCAGCGCCCACCCGGTAATCGGTTGGCTAGATTATTAATAAAATTGTGCGGGCCTTGGGGTAATTGCAAATGAAACACGCCGAGCATGGCCAAAGCCATCATGACAAAAAATAAAGCAAATGCGGCAATCACGATGGGTTGCTGCAAGACCACCACCAATAATGTCCCGGTTGCGGCGGCGGCGATGCCAATCGCGGTGTAGGCCAGTGCCATGCCTTGTACATAAATAAAAGTAAGGGCAAAAGCTTGCCAGCGTTGTGGCTTAATTTGTTTGGCGTTATGGCCAATGACAATGCCAGACACGATTGGAATGAGTGGATACATGCAGGCGGTGAGTGCTAGGCCAATGCCGGCCAAAAAAAACACGCCCAGCGTGCCAAGAAAACTGCCAGCAAAATAATCGGGTTCATCTGGTGATGGAGAACTATTACTACTGCTGCCAAATAAATCATTCACGGCTTTATTTTGGGTATTTTTCCCAGGCTGTAAAATTTGGGTTTGTGGTGGGTAGCAAATCCCCGCATCGGCACAACCTTGATATTTGAAGGTGATGGGCAGCGTTGCGTCGACGGCTTGTTTGAATTTCAGCACAATGCGGGTATCGTGTTTATATACCTCGACTCGACCAAAGCTGGGATCGTCTTTCATCTCGCCTTTGGGAAATACCGTTTCGATATCGTGGCCGTTAGCAGAAAAGCTGATTCGATCACGATATAGATAATATTGCGGTGCCACAGTAAAGTCAGCTGCAAAGGTATGGGGGTCAAGCGCAATTAAGCTGGGAATAAATGCTTTATCTGGGGCCAGTAACTCGGTTTGAGCTTGCGAGCTAAAAGAAATAAAGATTAAAAAAATAAAGCTTAAAAAACGTTGCATTTAAATGTTCTCTGCAGTGGCGGTACGAACCCAGTTTAGATAGGCGGGCAAGCCTGCGGTGACCGGCGTGGCGATAATTTCAGCGATTGTATAAGGGTGATGAGTTTGTAACCAGTTTTCAAGTTGGCAATAGTTGGCGCGAGTGGTTTTGATCATCAATGGAACTTCTGTGGCATTTTCTAACCTATTCTCCCAATGGTAAATAGATTCCACTGCAGGTAAAACATTCACACAAGCGGCTAGTTTTTCTTTAACCAAACCCGATGCCAAATGCGTTGCAGTGGCATGATCGGGGCAGTTGCACCACACGATTAAAATTTCAGTTGGAGTTGTCATGCCTTACCTTTTGTTCGGATGCCTATTGGCTTATCCTTTTCTTGAAGTCATGTCTTTGATCTGGCTTGCCGATACCATTGGCACTTTTTGGACGCTGATTTGGGTTATCGCATCGTTTTGCTTGGGTATTTTGATGCTACGTCATCATCGCTTGGCGATGGGTTTAAAGCTGATGCACGATATTCGCACTGGCCAAGTTGGGATCAATAGTTTATTAGGCATTGCGCGCTATTTTATTGCTGCGGTGCTGTTGCTTATTCCGGGTTTAATCAGTGATGCAATGGCTTTGATTTTGCTCTTACCCTGGAAAAGTAAATCGACCATCGGCCAGCCTAGACCGGACGATGGCATCATTGAGGCGGAGTATCGCCGAGTTGATCCTGTCGATACCACACCACGTATTGATCGCTAAGTTAAGCTGGGTTTAGCTTCTCGGGCGATACCTTGCTACCTGTGATGGTGAAAACTTTATTCTGCGAGTTTTCACCACTATTTAGCCCCACCTGCTGTGGGCGAACTCCAAATTGATCGGCCAGCCAAGTGACTAAGCACACATTCATTTTGTGGCTAACAGGGGGCGTTGCCACCCTGATTTTTAATGCATCGCCATAGTAGCCAATACATTCAGTTTTTTTGCCACTGGCTTGAACATGTAAACGTAGGGTGAGGGTTGTTCCGTTTTGAGTGAACCAGCGATTGTGCGCCATTATGCAGATACCACGACTTGTTGAAGAATCATCGGCTCCATTTGTGCGACAAACACATTGAGTAGGAGCTGAATGAATAAAATAAGAATAAATGGTGTGATATCAATCCCACCAATCGGATGAATTACTTTCTGGATTGGCCGTAAAAACGGCGCGGTTAAGCCGGTTAAAATCGCCATAAATGGGTTGTAGGGCGAAAGCCAGCTCATTAGGGCTTGGCCAATGACAGCAGCAAACAATAGATATAACGACATTTTGAATAGCTCAAGTGTCGCAATCAGCGTCAAAGCTAAAATTGAATTGCCTGACATAAAGTTAAATGGCCACGGACTAATCGCCAAAAGTAAGGCATGCATTGCGAGCGCAAATAGCCAAGCTAAACCAAGGCTGGTGCTGTCATAGCCTTTAAATGGCGGAATAAAGCGGCGAATGGGTAGCACAATCCAATTGGTTAACGCGAGCGTAAATTGGCCAATCGGATTCCGAAATGAAACCTGAGCTGCTTGCAAATAAAATCGAACCAACAGCAATAAAATGAAGAAGTCGAGTACATTGCGTATTAAAAAATCGAGTACGCTGGTGAGCATAGAGCCTCCTAATTATTATTCTGGATCTCGGCTGAGTTCGTCACCCAGCTCGATTGAGCGCGCAGCGGCAGCGGCAGCGGCGGCAATCAACGTTGCGCGCACATTGTGCGATTGCAAAGTTTGAATCGCCTGCTCAGTCGTTCCGCCTTTAGAAGTCACTTTGACCTGTAAAGTTCCTGCGTCATCAGGGCTAGCTAGCGCCAGTTTTACCGCGCCTGCAAAAGTTTGGTAGGCCAGTTTGTTTGCGATTTCGGCATCAAAGCCTTGAGCCAAAGCCGCTGCCTGCAAGGCTTCCATCAAATAAAAGACATAGGCAGGGCCACTGCCAGAAATCGCGGTAATACCGTCCATTTGCGATTCGTCTTGAACCCAAACTTGCTCACCAATAGACGCTAAAATGCGCGTCGTTAAGGCTTTGTCGGTATCGGTCACGTGTTCGGTGGCATACACCCCAGAAATCCCCGCTTGAACTAAGGCTGGAGTATTGGGCATCACGCGAACAATGCGTTGATAGCCAGCGAGCCATTGGCTGATGGTGGCTGCGCGAATGCCGGCGGCAATAGAAATCACTAACGCTGTGTTCAGTTGTGGCAGGATGTTTTGCGCCACAGCGCGAAATTGTTGCGGTTTAATCGCGAAAATAATCGCTTGGCTCGCTGGCAGCGCTTCATCCGGTGCGCTGCAGCTAATACCATATTGCTGCGCAAGCTCCGCGCGTTTGCTGGCATCGGGCTCAACAACATGGATGTCATCACTGCTAAAGCCTTGTGACAACATGCCGCCAATCATTGCGCTGGCCATATTGCCACCGCCAATGTATGTAATTTTCATGGTTATTGGATGTCCTGATCAAACCGTGTGCCTGAGCATCTTACGGCGTTCATGATGAATAATGTCGCAGGCCAAAAATGGCGCTACCTACGCGAAGTAAAGTGGAGCCCGCAGCAATGGCGGACTCTAAATCGTTCGACATGCCCATCGATAGGGTGTCTAAGGTCAATCCGCGCGCTTGGAGTTGCGCTTTTAATTGCACTAAAACTGAAAATTGCTGTGCCAGTATGGTTGAATCATGGCTTGATTCGGGGATACACATCAAGCCACGTAAGCATAGTTGCGGTAATTTGACCACTTGTTCGGCTAAAGCGATCACCTCATCGGCAGCGAGCCCTGATTTGCTCGCTTCACCAGAAACATTGACTTGCAGACAAATATTTAAGGGTGGCAAATGCTGTGGTCGCTGCGCGGACAAACGCTCGGCAATTTTGAGTCGATCAATGGTGTGCACCCATGCGGCGTTTTCAGCCACTAAACGGGTTTTATTGCTCTGTAACGGGCCAATAAAATGCCATTCGATGTCTTTACACTCGGCCAGAATTTGGCATTTATTGACCAGCTCTTGCACATAGTTTTCACCGAAGGCACGTTGACCAAATTGATAGAGCGCGTGGATATCGCTAGCCGGAAAGGTTTTACTTACCGCTAACAGCTTCACCTCTGCGGGGTTTCTCCCTACAGCTGTGCACGCAGTGTCAATCCTCGCCTGTACGTCTTGCAATGCAGTAAAAATCGTTGCCATAATGGGAAAATTAACTCAAAAGCCCAAGCCCATGCTTAATGATGGGCTGTTGTTGGGCCAATTTGATGGATAAGAGGAAGAATTATAAATGGAAATCTCAGAACTCTTAGCCTTTTCGGTAAAGAATAAAGCATCCGATTTACACCTTTCTGCGGGTTTGCCACCGATGATTCGGGTTCATGGCGACGTTCGGCGCATTAATTTACCGGCAATGGAGCATAAAGACGTCCACGATATGGTGTACGACATTATGAATGATGGCCAGCGAAAAATTTACGAAGACACCCTAGAATGCGACTTTTCCTTTGAAATTCCCAATTTAGCGCGTTTTCGGGTGAATGCCTTTGTGCAAAATCGCGGCGCTGGTGCGGTATTTCGGACGATTCCCTCTAAAGTGCTGTCATTAGAAGAACTGGGCTGTCCCAAAGTCTTTCAGGACATTGCGCAAAATCCACGTGGTTTGGTGCTAGTCACCGGGCCAACTGGCTCGGGCAAATCAACCACCCTCGCTGCCATGGTTAATTTTATTAATGACAATGAATATGGCCATATTCTGACGGTAGAAGACCCCATCGAGTTCGTACATCAATCTAAAAAATGCCTGGTTAATCAGCGTGAAGTCGGCCCGCACACAATGTCGTTTTCGAATGCATTGCGTAGCGCCTTACGTGAAGATCCGGATGTGATTTTGGTCGGTGAGATGCGCGATTTGGAAACCATTCGTTTGGCACTCACCGCCGCAGAAACCGGGCATTTGGTGTTTGGCACCTTGCATACCACATCGGCCGCGAAAACCATTGACCGGATTGTTGACGTTTTCCCTGCCGCAGAAAAAGAAATGGTTCGCTCTATGCTTTCTGAATCATTGCGCGCAGTGATTTCGCAAACCTTGTTAAAAACCAAAGATGGGCAAGGGCGCGTTGCGGCACATGAAATTATGATTGGGATTCCTGCGATTCGAAATTTAATCCGCGAAAATAAAATTGCGCAAATGTATTCATCGATTCAAACCGGCTCACAATATGGCATGCAAACCTTGGATCAGTGTCTGCAAAATTTAGTGCAACGTAATGTGGTATCAATTATCGATGCGCGTGGTAAAGCGGCGATTCCAGATAATTTTAAGGGTTAATTTCAGTAGATTATGGAAAAAGAACAAGCAGCCAAGTTTATGCATGATTTATTGCGGCATATGCGCAGTAAAAATGCTTCGGATTTATTTATTACCGTTGATTTTCCGCCAGCAATGAAAATCGACGGGCGAGTGACGCCGGTTTCAAATCAGCAACTGACCGCACAACACACCAAAGAATTAGCGCGGGCGATTATGAATGATCGCCAAGCTGAAGACTTTGAAGCCAATAAAGAATGTAATTTCGCGATTAGCCCAGGATCAATGGGGCGCTTTCGGGTGAATGCGTTTATGCAGCAAGGCCGTGTTGGCATGGTGCTGCGAACGATTAATTCGGAAATTCCTAAACTCGATGAATTAAATTTGCCGCCAGTATTGCGTGATATTGCGATGACTAAGCGCGGTTTAGTGATTTTTGTTGGTGGGACTGGCTCAGGTAAATCCACATCGTTAGCGGCAATGATTGGTCATCGCAATGAAAATGCCTATGACCATATCATTACTATTGAAGATCCAATTGAATACGTGCACGAGCATAAAAATTCAATTATTACGCAGCGAGAAGTGGGCGTTGATACTGATTCTTGGATGGCGGCGCTGAAAAATACGTTGCGCCAAGCGCCAGATGTGATTTTGATCGGCGAAGTGCGTGATCGTGAAACCATGGATTACGCGATTGCTTTTGCCGAAACCGGGCATCTTTGCATGGCAACCTTGCATGCCAACTCGGCCAATCAAGCTCTGGATCGGATTATTAACTTTTTCCCAGAAGAGCGCCGTTCTCAGTTATTAATGGATTTATCGCTTAACTTAAAAGCTTTTGTGTCACAACGCTTAGTACCGCACTTATCGGGTAAAGGCCGCGTTGCTGCCGTTGAAGTGATGCTCAATTCGCCGTTGATTTCAGAGTTAATCTTTAAAGGTGAAGTGCACGAGATTAAAGAAATTATGAAAAAATCGCGTGAATTAGGCATGCAAACATTTGATCAGTCGCTATTTGATTTATTTGAAGCCAATCGCATTAGCTATGAAGATGCCTTACGTAATGCCGACTCGGTGAATGATTTACGCTTGCAAATCAAATTAAATGGCACAGAATCGAAAAATCGTGACGTTTTGTCTGGTCTAGATCATCTTGATATTGTATAAAATCAATCGCTAACCATTAGTTAAGCGTACTCAATGCACTACAACTCATTTTGTGTTGTAGTGCGCTAGGATTATTGAGCATACAGCTTGATTGCATGGATTAATGCTGATGGTATTTATTAGATATGGTTTGAGTTGATACAGGAATTTTGTTGCTGATTAAATGCATCAACAATACGGCTCGGAGGAGCCGTTTTATTGAAGTATTGAATTGTATTAGTGACCGAGTTTGAGCAAAAAGATAAGCGCCAAGCGTATAGCAAGCGGGTTTGTTGCTGGACAAGAATGGATAGCTCAGAGTGGGCCTGAGCGATTTAATTTCAGCGTACTGCGGTTTATGCGATGGTGTTTTGTTGATGTGTGTTTGAAGTGTCTATGAAAAAATAATGATAAGAAAATTGCATCATCTGCTGCGCCTTCCCCAATTTATTTTCGTTTTCGCTGCAATGTTGATGATTGCGGCGGGCGCGCGCGCGGCGATGTTGGGCGATTTGCGAGTGTATTCGGCATTGGGTGAGCAATTTTCGGCGAGTGTGGCTGTTGCTGCTTTAGAAGAAGAAACCCTCAATAGCCAATGTTTTCGTTTAGTGGGTTTACATAGTGGCGAAGAACTCAATGTACTGCGCCGTGCCAAGCTGGTTTTTCAGCCCGATGGCGCGGGTGGACGACTTTTGGTGCAGGGGCTGGATGCTTGGCATGAGCCCATATTGAATTTTGCCGTGCGAGTGAAATGCCCAGGGGAAGAAAATCGGGTTTTTCAACGCGATTACAGCGTACTACTCGATCCGCATGAATACCAAGCGCCAAATAAAAAACGCAATGCACCGATGAATCCCCCCATCAGTCAGCGTGATTTACCGCGCTTAGGCTCGGTGTGGTTAAGCGAAGAGGGGGATACGGTGGCCAATATCGCTCGCCGTTATTACCCAAATCAAGCGCAATTGCGGACGCGTTTTGTTGAACAGCTGTATGAATTGAATCCTGATTTGCCACAAGGCACGACAGTACGTTTAGGCAATCAATGGCGAGTTCAGCTGCCAGCGCCAATAACAAATTCGAATCCAAAAACGAAAGTCACAAGCGGACAGCATGTGCTGCCACTCGCTACTGAAGCCAGACTCAGTTTAACGCCAGCCAATCGAGCTGCGGAGGCGATCGAACCGCTCGCCGTACCTGCTGCGGATGGTGAGTTTCGTTTACGCCTGTCTTTGCCGACATTAGATTTAAAACAAAAAAATAATTTATCTCCGTCGGAAATCTTGCGCTTGCGAGAGCGTTTATTGTCGCTTGAATCCGATGAACAAGCTGCGCAAATGCTTCAGCTTAAAGATCAAATTAAGCAATTAGAGCAGCAACTGCATCAAGTGAGTGCGGCGAAGGTTTCGCCTGTAGAGAAAGGCAAGAGCAAGATTGAAGAAGATATTTTATTTTCTTGGCAATGGTTTTTATTTTTAGGCTTAATTGCATTGGCGATCGCGGTGCTGATTTGGCGGCAACGGCAGCGTGTTACTGAAGAGACCTCGTATTCTGCATTGGGCGTAGCCACTTTACATGGCAATCCAACGTCGATTTTGACGCAAAGAACGCCAAGTCATTTTCCGCATTCACTCACGCGAACCAGCGGCTTTACGCCGGAAGAAACACACAGCGCGCCGGAGTATGACGAGCGTGACGAGCGGGATTGGCGTAATGAAGCAGTGGATGTGGTTTCGCCAAGCTCGGTTGCAGAAGAAGCTCAACTTTTACTCGACTATGGCATGCAGGCCCAAGCCATTCAGCTACTTAGCGATGAATTGCTGGATCATCCGCATGCATTGGCTTTGTGGATGAAGCTCTTGGAGGTCTTTGCGCAAGAAAACATGCTCGAAGCATTTCAAGAGCGCGCCGTGGCGTTTCGCTTGCAATTTGCTAGCGACTCATTGTGGCAGCAAGTGCAAAGCATGGGGCAGCAAATCGATGCCAATAATCCTTTATATCAATCGCTAGATGCGCGCAGCGCCGCGCATTCATTGGCGCACAGCACAGAAATGATTGCGCCAATTTTAGCGGCTAGCCCAGTAAGTAGCGACTTGAGCACAGCGCCGCAGGATGCCTTTCATTTTGACTTAGATTTGTTGTCCACTGCGCAGGCTCATCCGCGAGATGACCAACTCAGTGTGTTTGCAGCCAAGGTCGATCAAGCTGAGGCCATTTCGGCGCCTGCATCAGCGGCTGTTTCGCAGCGCAGTGCCAAATTTGAAGCGAAAGATTTTGTTTCTGACGATGCCACCTTGCAAGCCATTGCCGTTTTGATTGCCGATAACCAACGCCGTGAAGCCTTTGAGCAACTCGAAATGCTCTTGTATAAAGGCACCATGCCGCAGCGTTTAAGTGCGTCGAAATGGCTGGATAAATTACTCAGCCACTATGGGCAACCCTAATCAGCCAATTGAAAGACAAAAAAACCGCCAATGCAATGTTGGCGGTTTTTTTTGATTGGGTATCTTACTCTGGCGCTTTATTTAAAGAGCGTGCAAGGTAATACCCCGTATGGCTATGTGGGTTTTTAGCGACTTCTTCAGGTGTGCCGGTGGCAATAATTTGTCCACCACCTGCGCCGCCTTCAGGACCCAAATCAATCACCCAGTCAGCGGTTTTAATCACGTCCAGATTATGCTCAATCACCACAATTGAATTGCCATGACCGGCCAAGCGCTGCACTACGGTCAGCAGCAGGTCGATATCATGAAAATGCAAACCCGTGGTTGGTTCATCCAAGATATACAAGGTGCGACCGGTATCGCGTTTGGAGAGCTCTAGCGCCAATTTCACGCGCTGTGCTTCGCCGCCCGATAGCGTGGTGGCGCTTTGCCCGAGGCGAATATAGCCCAAGCCAACGTCCATTAATGTTTGCAGCTTTCTGGCAACGGTGGGCACGGCGCTAAAGAAGGCCAGCGCGTTTTCCACCGTCATTTCCAATACTTCAGTAATGTTTTTGCCTTTGTACAAGACTTCCAGCGTTTCACGGTTATAGCGTTTGCTATGACAGACATCACACGGTACATACACATCGGGCAAGAAATGCATCTCGACTTTAATCACGCCATCGCCTTGGCACGCTTCGCAGCGACCACCTTTAACGTTGAACGAGAATCGCCCCGGCCCATAACCGCGTTCGCGGCTCATCGGTACGCCAGAAAACAGCTCACGAATCGGCGTAAATAGCCCGGTATACGTTGCTGGGTTCGAGCGTGGCGTGCGGCCAATTGGCGATTGATCGACATTAATGACTTTGTCTAAATGCTCAAGCCCATGCACGCTGTGATATGGCGACGATTCGAGCCCAGCGCCATTGAGTTCACGGGCGGCAATGGCATACAAAGTGTCGTTGATTAGCGTGGATTTACCCGAGCCAGAAACCCCAGTAATGCACACCATCATGCCCAGTGGCAAATCCAGATCGACTTCTTTTAAGTTATTCCCGCTGGCGCCTTTGATATGCAGCCAGCGGCCTTCGGTAGGCACACGGCGAGTGGCGGGCATCGCAATTTTGCGTTTTCCTGTCATAAATTGGCCGGTGACGGAGTTTGGATTGTTAAATACGTCGTCCGGTTTACCGTAGGCAATCACTTCGCCACCGTGTACGCCAGCGCCCGGGCCCATATCAATCAGCCAATCGGCAGCGCGCATCGCGTCTTCATCGTGCTCGACCACAATCACCGTGTTGTCCAAATCGCGCAGATGAATCAAGGTGCCAATCAAGCGGTCGTTGTCGCGCTGATGCAGACCGATGGAGGGTTCATCGAGCACATACATCACCCCAGTAAGGCCAGAACCAATTTGGCTGGCTAAGCGAATGCGTTGTGCTTCGCCGCCCGACAATGTATCGGCGCTGCGTTCAAGGCACAGGTAGTCGAGGCCCACGTTGACCAAAAAGCCGAGTCGTTCGCTGACTTCTTTGACGATTTTTTCGGCAATTTGCGCTTTAGCGCCTTCTAAATGTAAACCGGTAAAAAACAGCAGTGTATCTCGCAAAGCCATTTTGGATATGGCATGCAGGGTAATACCCCCAACTTGTACATGACGCGCTTCGGTGCGTAACCGCGCGCCATTGCAGCTTGGGCAAACTTGATTGTTTTGATATTTGGCGAGCTCTTCACGCACCGCCATTGAGTCGGTTTCTTTGTAGCGACGCTCTAAATTCGGAATAATCCCTTCAAAAGCATGGGCGCGCTCGAATTTATTGCCACGTTCATTGGTATACATAAACGCGATTTCATCGCGCCCCGAGCCTTGCAAGATCGCGTCTTGTACTTCGCTACTTAATTCATTCCACGCCGTATTGATATCAAAGCCGTAATGTTCGGCAATGCTCATCAGCATTTGGAAATAAAACTGATTGCGTTTATCCCAGCCTTTTACTGCGCCGGCGGCCAAGCTTAGATCAGGATGCGCCACGACGCGCTTGGGATCAAAAAAGGTGCGGTGACCTAAACCGTCGCATGAAGGGCAAGCGCCCATTGGGTTGTTAAACGAGAACAAGCGCGGTTCAAGTTCTGGCAAGCTGTAGCTACAAATTGGGCAGGCAAATTTAGCCGAAAACCAATGCTCTTTGCCTGTGTCCATTTCAACCGCAATGGCGCGGCCTTCGGCGTGGCGCAAGGCGGTTTCAAAGCTTTCGGCAAGTCGTTGCTGAATGTCGGCATGTACTTTCAGCCGATCAATGACGACGTCAATGGTGTGTTTTTTGTTTTTGTCCAGTTTCGGCGTTTCGTCGAGCTCGAACACTTCGCCGTCGATGCGAACGCGAACAAAACCTTGTGCGCGCAGCTCTTCGAGCAAGTCGGCGTTTTCGCCTTTTTTGCCCATAATCACTGGCGCTAAAATCATTAGTTTGCTGTCTTCGGGCAGCGCCAACACATGATCCACCATTTGGCTGACGGTTTGGCTTTGCAGCGCCTGCTGGTGTTCAGGGCAAAATGGCGTACCAACGCGGGCAAATAACAGCCGTAAATAATCGTGAATCTCGGTCACGGTGCCCACGGTGGAACGCGGATTGTGGCTGGTGGCTTTTTGCTCAATCGAAATGGCTGGCGACAGCCCTTCAATCAAATCGACATCGGGTTTTTCCATTAATTGCAAAAACTGTCTTGCATACGCTGAGAGTGATTCAACGTAGCGGCGTTGCCCTTCGGCATACAAAGTGTCGAAAGCCAAAGACGATTTACCTGAGCCAGATAAGCCGGTGATGACAATCAGCTTGCCACGCGGCAAGTCTAAGTTCACGTTTTTGAGGTTATGTGTACGGGCTCCGCGAATGCGGATCATTGGCTGGTCAGTGGCAAGTGCAGAGCGGTACATGGCATTATCCGGCGGCAAAAGTAACCGTGCATTGTAGCGCTTTGCCGCAGCGCGGGGTAGTGAAGAGTACGAATGTTCACTTTGCCGCTAAAGTGCTGGCCCAACGCGCGAAGTAGCTGCTTAGAATAATTCAATGCTGCCATTATTCGGGCTGTGTGCTTTGATGCTGCTGGCATCGATCGCGGCGCTAACGACGCGATTACGTCCTTGGTCTTTGGCTTGATATAAGGCTTCATCTGCACGACCAAGTACAGTGCTTAGAATTTCAAAATCAAGCAATTGCGTGATACCAATGCTGATGGTGACTTGACCTACTTGTGGAAAATCAAACTGCGCGACTCGCTCGCGAAATCGTTCGACGGCTTGTAATGCACTGTATTCCGATTGTGGGCCGATCATGATGACGAATTCTTCTCCGCCAAATCGAAACAAATGATCTTCGCTGCGAAAGCTGGCCTTCATCAGTTGGGCGATCAAAAGTAACACTTCATCGCCATAAATATGCCCAAATTGATCGTTGATGCGTTTGAAATGATCAATATCCATGACTGCGAGGAAATAAACCTCGTTATCAGGATGGCTGCGGCGTTCACATTCAATGTCTGCGCTGCTGAGATCGAGATTGTTGAGGTTTTTTTGATGCGCCATCACTTTGAAAAATTGCTGCTCTAAGGTTTTGCGATTGAGTAAGCCCGTTAAGGAATCGGTTTGGCCATAGTCGAGCAGGGTGCTGTGATTTTCGTAAATTCGCGTCATGCCATGCAGCACATGTAAATCTTTAGCGCTTAACGTGGTGGTATTGCGGCAGTCGATGAGCAGCTGGGGTTGATTTGCCGAATATAGGCAACGCACAACACGGTAGCCATCTGCCGATAAAACGCTGGCTTCACTTGAACTCAGTGCTTGGGTAATCAGAGGATCAAGCTCGGGCGACAGATTGCTAAGAATTTCATGGTCATGCCAATGCCAAGATTGTGACATTTGGCCATCTTGCAGATGAATCGTGTGTTTGATTTGCCATGCGCAGTCGGTTTGTAGCGGCGCCGCTCGGTAGTGATAGAGATCGAGCTGTGTGAAGTCAAAAATTTCTTGCAAGGTAATACACAAGCTCAATGAGAGTGCGTCGCGATCATGCAAGCTAGTCAGAGCTGCTAAAGCGTTTAACATCGTGGTTGGCGCTTGTAGCATAAACCACACTCCTGATTGTGCGAAGTCGCTAAAAATTCAAAATATTGATTTGTACTTTATAGTTGGCGCGAGCTGGGCTTGCAATAGCCATATTAAGTGAAGGTTACTCGAGCCTTAAAACATAAGTACGAGGTAAATACTGTGAATGCGATGAATCCTTCGTTTTACCCAGTGCCAGCATTGGCCTTTGCGGCGCAAGCGGGCTTAGCCAATCCGCAAGTAACGCAAGAAATTCCGTCTTTTTATGGGCATGTGGTGTTGCTGCGAGCCGAGCAGGGTGAGTTTGTCGTTAAATTTTCTCGGCAAGCTGGGCGTTTGGCATCGGAGGTGACCGCCTTGAATCGCTTACGCCCACATAGCGTATTGCCGATGCCCGAGGTTTTAGAGCATCGCGAGATTTGGAGTGAGCATGGCAAACTCGATACCTTGCTGATGCCGCGCTTATTGGGCGTTCCTGCTTGGGAATTACCCAATCCTTTGCCTAATCCGGCACAAACGGCGCAGCAGATTGTTGAGCAAATGTTGGCGTGGCATGCCGTGAGTGATGCGCGAGGTTTTGAACATGCTAATGGCGAGTTCACGCCAGCGTTTTTACCTGCCTTTGAATCGTGGACGCGGCCATTGCTGGCTGGCTTGAATACCACGGCCTCGCCGTTTTCTGCTGAATTACGCAGTGCGTTTGCCAAGCTTTGGGCAGAGCGTGAACGGTTGTTAGCACCGATTACGGGGCCATCGTCACTGTGCCATGATGATCCCCATGCCTGTAATTTTTTATATGACGCCAGTAGCGGCTTGCCGGTTGCAGCGATTGATCCGTGCGATGTGGCATTTCGCCATCGTGAGCAGGATATTTTTCATTTGGCGGATGCGTTTCCCGATTGGCGTTTATTGGAAACCTATCTCGAGCATCAGCCGCTGGCCGATGGCTTTGCGGCGCGGCGCTGGTTTTTTTCTTTGTGGGACGATGTAAAGCATAGCCAGAATGTCGCTTGGTACGATGCGGCGTGGTTTGCGAATAAATTCGCACAATTGGCGCAAGTGGATGCCGATTTTCAAAGCGTGGCCGATGCTGTGCTTGCCGCGCAGGCCATCGTGACGTCTGAAAACGTAGGCTGAAACCGTGGCACGGATACATCAGCGATGCCTTGCCATTTCGCGCTGGCAAGGCGTATTGGACTTCGCTGGCGACAGTTGATTGCCCCGCGCATGCTACGCCTGGCTTGCTGTGAATATTGCGTAAGCCGCAGTGGCGAAGCAAAAATCTATAGCCAATAGGTATTAAGTTGTAGGCTTTGATTTTAATAAGCTTTGGCGATATACCCAGATAAGGTCGATTAAATCTTGTCAGTCATGGCATAGATATTCTTGATCAATCACAAAGCAAACACTGCCATCCTGAGGCTGAGCTGTTAAAATCGCCCATCCTTTTGTTGATGTGGCTGCTGATGTCTGTTTCTCCTACTATGTCGGCGTTAGAATTGCGCGCCGCAAGCAGCCTAGCTGGGCTGTACGCACTTCGCATGCTGGGTATGTTTTTGATCTTGCCGGTGTTTGCGGTCTACGCGGGGCATTTGCCCGGCGGTGAAAATCACACCATGGTCGGTTTGGCCTTTGGCGCTTATGGCTTAACGCAAGCTTTGCTGCAATTGCCATTTGGTATGTGGTCGGATCATGTCGGCCGCAAAAAAGTCATTTATATCGGCTTGGCGCTGTTTGCTATCGGCTCAATTATGTGCGCCATGGCGGACCATATTGCGTGGTTGATTGTGGGCCGTGCAGTGCAGGGGGCTGGGGCGATTTCGGCGGCCGTGACCGCGCTATTGGCTGACTTAACCCGCGAAGAGCATCGCACTAAAGCAATGGCGATGATTGGCGCTTCCATTGCGTCAACCTTTGCTATTTCTCTGGTGGCTGCGCCCAAGCTCGCTGAATGGATTGGCTTGCCGGGGATTTTCTTACTCACCGCGGGGCTGACTATTGCCGCCTTGATTGGGGTGTGGAAGGTGGTACCCAATCCCGCGGTGTCGCGTTTTCATTCTGATGCCGAAGCCAATACCAGCCGCTTGCCGCAAGTGCTAAAAGACCCGCAATTACTGCGTTTGAACTACGGTGTTTTTGCGCTACACGCGTCGCAAATGGCCATGTTTACCGTGATGCCCTTGCTGCTTAAGCAAATTGGTGGCATCGATGTGGCTCATCATTGGTGGGTGTATTTGCCCGTTGTGTTGATCGGCTTTGTGCTGATGGTGCCGGCGATTATTTATGGCGAGAAAAAAAATCATCTTAAAGAAGTGTTTTTATTTGCCATCGCGCTGATGTTTGCCGCGCAACTGGGCATGACCTTATGGATGCCGAGCTTAACGTGGATTGTGGTTTGGCTAGGGGTGTATTTTATTGCCTTTAATATTTTAGAAGCCACCCAACCGTCGTTGATTTCTAAAATCGCGCCGACCGCCGCCAAAGGCACGGCGATGGGCGTTTACAACACTTGCCAAGCGGCGAGTATGTTTATGGGCTCGGCTTTGGCAGGGTATTTATACCAAGAGTTTCAAAGCCCTATGCCGGTGTTTGCGCTATGCGCATTACTCATGGCCTTCTGGCTTTTAGTCTCTTGGGGAATGCAAGCGCCACTGCCGGTAAAAACCAAAATGTTCCATATTGGTGAGGAATGGTCAGGCGATGTAGGCCGACTGTCTGCTAAACTAGGCGCCATTGATGGTGTAAAAGAAGCGGTGGTTTTGATCGACGAGCGTGTCGCCCTGCTCAAAGTGATGCAAGCGGGCTATGACGAAGCTGAAGTGGATCGACTCATTGCTGAAACCAATATCGCTACGACATAAATTGTGCGGTGCTAGCCGTAAAAATTGAATTGAATTAAAAAACTGGAGCAAATGAATGGCCTCATTAAATAAAGTATTGCTAATTGGTAATTTGGGTAGAGACCCAGAAACGCGCTTTATGCCCAATGGCAATGCGGTATGTAATTTTTCGATTGCCACCACTGAGAGCTGGAAAGACAAGCAATCTGGCCAAAAGCAAGAAAAAACCGAATGGCATAACATCAGCATGTATGGCCGTTTGGCTGAAATTGCCGGTCAATACTTAAAAAAAGGCAGTAGCGTGTATATCGAAGGTCGTTTGCAAACCCGCAAATGGCAAGATAAGCAAACCGGTGCTGATCGCTACACTACTGAAATTATCGCTGATGAAATGAAAATGCTCGGCGGGCGTGGTGATACCGGTGGTAACGCCGGCGGTGGTTACAACCAACAAGGTGGTGGCGATGATTTCAACCAAGAATACAGCGCCCCAGTGCAACAGCAACAACAAGCGCCACGCCAAGCACCACAGCAAGCTGCAGCAAAACCGGCGCGTAATTTTGACGACTTTGAAGACGATATCCCGTTCTGAGCCCAGACGGTTTAATCAGCAGTCAATAGCCATAAAAAAAACCCTCAATTGTTTTGAGGGTTTTTTTATGGTGCATCGATGGGTTTCGCCAAAATTCTGCGGTAGCCATCCTACATTTTATGTATGTATATGGCTGAAAATATGATCAATAAACATTTACAGCCATATACCTATCAACAATGCTTAAAGCTTAAGTGTTCGACATTCCCGCTGCATTCGCGCGTGCGGTGTGCAGTTTTTGGTAGCTGTCGATGATGCGCTGGTGGCGATCAAGCCCTTCTAGTTGCATGCTGGTTGGGGTCAAGCCGTAAAAGCGGATGGTATCGTTGATTGAGCCGATCACCGCGTCGATCCGTTCATTGCCAAACATGCGGCGGAAGTTAACCTCATAGTCGGCCAGTTCCATTTCATCATCCATCTCAACTTCCAGCACCACATTCATTGCTTGATAGAACAGCACGCGATCAAGGGTGTTGTCGTTGTATTGCAAGAAAGCACCGACGAGCTCATGCGCTTCCGGATATTGATGCAAGGCCAGATGAATCAATAGTTTGAGTTCGAGTACGGTGAGTTGACCCCAAACGGTATTTTCATCAAAGGCAATGCCAATCAAGTCGGTGATGGTGGAGTAATCGCCCAGCTCGTTGTCTTCTAAACGATCGAGCAGTGCGACCAGACGCACATCGCTTAGGCGATGCAAGTTCAAAATATCTTCGCGGAACAATAGTGCTTTATTGGTGTTATCCCAAACCAAGTCTTCGATTGGGTAAATTTCCGAATAGCCAGGTACCAAAATGCGGCAGGCGATGGCACCGAGTTGATCGTACACCGCCATATAGGCTTCTTTGCCCATGTCGGCCAGAATGCCGAACAGGGTGGCCGCTTCGTCGGCATTGGCGTTGTCGCCCTGAGAAGAAAAATCCCACTCAACAAATTCATACTGCGCTTTGGCACTGAAAAAGCGCCAAGACACAATGCCGCTCGAATCAATGAAATGCTCGACAAAGTTATTGGGCTCAGTCAAAGCTTGGCTCTCAAACGTTGGCCGAGGTAAATCATTTAAACCTTCAAAACTGCGGCCTTGCAGCAGTTCAGTCAAACTGCGCTCTAAGGCGACTTCTAAGCTCGGATGCGCGCCAAATGAGGCAAATACGCCGCCAGTACGCGGGTTCATTAGCGTGACGCACATTACCGGATACAATCCGCCCAGCGATGCGTCTTTCACGATGACTGGGAAGCCTTGCTCTTCTAAGCCTTGAATGCCAGCCAGAATGCTTGGGTATTTTTCCAGCACGGCTTGCGGCACATCCGGCAGCGTGATTTCGCCCTCGAGAATTTCGCGTTTCACTGCGCGCTCAAAGATTTCTGATAGGCATTGCACTTGCGCTTCGGCCAAGGTATTGCCGGCGCTCATGCCATTACTCACAAACAGGTTTTCGAGCAAATTGCTCGGGAAATACACCGTTTCGCCGTCTGACTGACGCACAAACGGTAAGCAGCAGATGCCGCGCGCCGTATTGCCCGAATTGGTATCAATCAAATGCGAGCCGAGTAGCTCGTCATCGGGGTTGAAAATCGGCAGGCAATAGTCATCAAGGATTTCAGTCGGTAGCGCATTGTTGGGGCTCGGCTGAAACCAGCGCTCGTTCGGATAATGCACAAACTCGGCGTTGGCAATGTCGGTGCCCCAAAACTGGCCGGCATAAAAGAAATTGCAGTTGAGTCGCTCGATAAATTCGCCCAAGGCCGAGGCCAAAGCGCTTTCTTTGCTTGCGCCTTTGCCATTGGTAAAACACATTGGCGAGTGTGCGTCACGAATATGTAGCGACCAAACATTGGGGATGATATTGCGCCACGAAGCGATTTCAATCTTCATGCCCAAGTTGGCCAATAGGCCGGACATATTGGCGATGGTTTGCTCGAGCGGTAGATCTTTGCCAACGATATAGGTGGCGGCGTCCGCATCGGGATTTAAGGTCAATAAAGCCTGCGCATCGGCGTCGAGATTATCGACTTCTTCAATGACAAATTCAGGTCCGGTTTGCACGACTTTTTTGACCGTGCAGCGCTCAATCGAGCGCAAAATGCCTTGCCGATCTTTGTCTGAGATTTCTTTGGGTAATTCCACCTGAATTTTGAAGATTTGTTGATAGCGGTTTTCAGGATCAACAATATTGTTTTGCGATAGACGAATATGCTCGGTCGAAATACCGCGCGTATCGCAATACAATTTCACAAAATACGCCGCGCACAACGCCGATGACGCTAAAAAGTAGTCGAACGGACCCGGTGCCGAGCCATCGCCTTTGTAGCGGATCGGCTGATCGGCCACCACTGTGAAATCATCGAACTTGGCTTCAAGACGAAGCTTATCGAGAAAGTTAACCTTAATTTCCATGGCAGAATTCCTTTAATAGCGCGCATATTGATTTAGCGCGCATTATCCGGATTTTTGCCGCTGTAGTCCTGCGCTTTGCAGTAATACCGCCAACGGGCTAGTCTCAAGTGCGTTGCGGTTTAATTTGCGGCTGATCGATGCTGGCGCATTGCCATGTTTTGCCCCTGAGCGCTGGTGCAATGACGGTGCTGTTTGTTTTGTTGATAAGTAAGTTCTAACATTGTTTTGTGTAATGAATGATGGTTGAATGCGTGATCAATATTTTTAGCAATGCAGTATTTTTTGATTTAGCGCTGTGCATTGCAAAATTCACCAGCGTCATTTTTAGCGACAGGCGTTGAGCGAGTTATCATTCTTTATCAATCAATTTAGTTTTGGAGTACGCATGTTACCGGCCCCCATCCCGAGCAATGAAGACGAAAGAATTGCCTCATTGCGTAAGATGTTATTGCTCTCTACGCCCGACGAAGAGGTCTTCGATCGCGTTGTTCGCATGACTAAGCGGGTGTTTAATGTGCCGATTGTTTTGGTGTCGCTCATTGATGAAAACCGGCAGTGGTTTAAATCCTGCATGGGTTTACCGGTGAGAGAAACCGGACGGGATGTGTCGTTCTGTGGACATGCAATTGCGGGTGAAGGCTTATTTGTCATTCCCGATGCGCGTCAAGATATTCGTTTTGCCGATAATCCGCTGGTGCTGGATGCGCCTTATGTTATTTTTTATGCCGGTCGGCCATTAAAAAATAGCGATGGGCATAATGTTGGCACTTTATGCATTATTGACCATATGCCCCGTGTACTTTCTGATGAAGAACGCCATTGTTTGAATGATTTGGGCAGCTGGGTAGAGCAAGTATTTTTAACGCGAGAATTAAGCGAATCGCAGCAAATGATGTTTGCTGAATTGTGCGAAGTGAAACGCGCGTCTTTGCTCGATCCTTTACTCAATATTTGGCATCGTGGCGCCATTATGGATTTGCTCAAGCGCGAAATGGCGCGTGCTGGGCGCAGCCATATACCTTTGGCTTTAATGATGGTGGATGTGGATTATTTTAAGCAAGTCAATGATCAGTTCGGCCATCCAGTTGGTGATCAGTTATTGATTGAATTTGTGCGGCTGATTAAGTTTTGCTTACGCTCTTATGATCATTTAGGCCGCTATGGCGGTGATGAATTTATTATTGTGTTGCCTGATATTCAACACGAGCACGCGGTTGAAAAAGCCAATGCGATTTTACTGGCCATTCAAAACACACCATTATTAATCAATCAGCAAACCATTACGATGTCCGCGAGTATTGGCGTGGCTACCATGCCGGCTGAGACGTCATGCAGTGCCTGTGATTTGATTCAGCGGGCAGATGACGCTTTATTGCAGGCCAAAAAGCTGGGCCGAGGGCGAGTTGAAATCGCTCAAGCAGTGAATCACTAAAGCATAAATCCTTACTTTTAGTATTGCGATGCTAGACGCGGCAAAATACCGCAATGCCGTGTCTTTTCTTATATTTATAAATATGTATAATAAATACATCTTTATAAACTGATGTAGGAATAACCATGCTTAATTTGACTGATCGTGACTTAGTTCGCGCCACCGCGCCGATTCTTAAACAGCATGGCGTAGCGTTAACCACGCATTTTTATGCACGTATGTTTCAGCATAATCCTGAGTTAAAACAGATTTTTAACGAAGGTAATCAGCAGTCTGGTGCTCAGCAACAAGCCTTAGCGATGGCGGTTGCCGCGTATGCCGAGCACATTGATAACCCGAGTGTGTTGGCGCCGGTACTCACGCGCATTGCCAATAAACACATTAGTTTGGGCATCCGCCCTGAGCATTATCCGATTGTTGGCCATCATTTATTGGCGTCGATCCGTGAAGTGCTGGGTGCTGCCGCCACCGATGAGTTGATCGCCGCTTGGGCGGCGGCGTATGGCCAACTGGCGGATGTATTGATTGCCGAAGAAGCGCAATTGTATGCCGCAGCGGCATTTAAAAACGGCGGCTGGACGGGCTGGCGTGGGTTTGTGGTGGCAAAAAAAGTAGTTGAAAGCAGTGAAATCACGTCGTTTTATTTACGCCCAGCCGATGGCGGTACCGTGCCGGATTATTTGCCGGGGCAATATATTTCGGTGCGGATGTTTGTGCCTGAGTGGCAATTGATGCAGCCACGGCAGTACAGCTTGTCGGATGCGCCGGGGCAAGATTATTTGCGCATTTCAGTCAAGCGTGAGCAAAACCAACAAATCATTGGGCAAGTCTCAAACCTATTACACCGCACGATTGAAGTGGGTGACGTGATTGACGTGGCCCCACCGGCTGGCGATTTTGTCTTGCATACCGATCGCAGTAGTCCCGTGGTATTGATCAGCGGTGGCGTTGGGATTACCCCGATGATGGCGATGCTGCAGCATCTGCATGCCACCGGCACTGAGCGCCAAGTGAGCGCAGTTCACGCTTGCCGCAATCCGGAAGTGCATGCATTTAAACAGCAGGTGCAGCAATTGACTGCGGCCAAGGCTAATTTCGCCGCGACGGTGTTTTATGATCACGCCGATCCAGCAGCCAGCCATCACCTTGGGCCAATTGATTTGGCCAAGCTCGCTGATCGGGTGATTTTGCCGGATGCCGATTATTATTTGTGTGGCCCTTTGGCGTTTATGCAGGCACAAATTAAATCGCTGCAGGCATTGGGTGTACCGAGTGAACGAATTCATGCCGAAGCATTTGGCACGGGTGGCGTGAGCGTTTAATTGCTGAACGAATGACTGGTTTACCTCAGAGCATGATAGTACAGCGACATGCTACTTTGGCGGGTATATTGATGGGGGTTAATATTTATATAACCTGCATCAATATACCCTGTAAACATAGATTAAAAATCTTAATAGCAACGATGAAACGGTGATGCTGATGAATCAGTTGTGCCGTTTTAATCTCAATCATTTATTGCGGTAAACCGTATTGCGCGAAATGCCCAGAGCGCGGGCGGCGGCCGAGATATTGCCATGGTGCTCGCTAATCGCCGCTTGAATGGCTTGCGTTGAGAGCGTGTGTAAATGTTTTGCTTGCTGATGGTTGGCCGCAATCGCGTCGATAAAATCATCCGGAAAATGCGCAATATCGAGTTGCTTTTCATCGCCAGCCAAGACCGCTGCAGTGCGTAATACCGTGTAGAGCTGTCTAAAATTGCCCGGCCAATCGTAGTTTAAGCACAACGCCAGCGCGGCAGATGACAGTTCTTTTTGGCCTAAGCTATGCAACATTTTGCGGATCACAATCGCCAAATCCCCACGTTCGCGCACCGGTGGTAGTTTTACGGTGAGTCCTTGAATTCGATAATACAGATCTTCGCGAAACAAGCCTTGCGCCACTTGCGCGGCTAAATCACGGTGGGTGGCGCAAATCAGTGCCATATCTATGGCAATTGAACGATCACTGCCCAGCGGCGTGATTTCTCTTTCTTGTAACACCCGCAGTAAGCGCGCTTGCAAAGCCAAGGGCATATCACCAATTTCATCCAAAAATAGAGTCCCGCCATGCGCTTGAATGATTTTGCCGTGGTTGCCACTGCGTTTGGCGCCAGTAAATGCGCCTTCTGCGTAGCCAAATAATTCAGATTCAATCAGTGATTCAGGGATCGACGCGCAATTGACGGCAACAAAATTCTTGCTCGCTTGCGGTGAGTCTTTATGAATGGCTTGCGCCAGTAGCTCTTTGCCGCTGCCGGTTTCGCCGGTAATTAAAATCGGAATGCCATGGCCTAATACTTTGCTGACGCGCTCAATAATCCGGGCCACTTGGCTGTCGCCGGTATTGAGGTAATTTAAGTGTGAAAAACGTTTGCTGAGCGTCGCTTGCGGCGTGTTCGCAAAGCGGGCAATGGCCGCAATACGCATGCCATTGTGCAAAGTGAGTGTCAGCTGCGCAGGATTAACGCGGCAGGCGCTGAGGATGTCGTTGATCGATTGTTGGCGCGCATCAAAACAATGAACAAATGGCATTGGCGCAGCAGCACCGAGCTGAAACAGCGCGCTTTGATTGGCGGCCAAGCAGTGTCCATCGACATCAAACACCAAAATGCCTTCCATCGCTGTGCCCATAAATTCAGCTCGGCTATGAAAACTAATATAAAGGGCATTACGAAAGGTGTGATACAGGATTTTATTTTCTAATTCTTGTGCTGACATTTTAATTAACGACAGCGTCGATGCATGGTAACTGCGGTAATCGCCGGTTACATCAATCACGCCAAGCAAGCTGGAATCGGGACTAAAAATCGGCACGCTGGCGCAAGTGAGGACTTGATTGGCGCGTAAAAAATGTTGCTCGGCATGGACGGTGATGGCGCGTTGCTCGGCCAATGCTGTGCCGATGGCGTTGGTGCCCTGATATTGCTCACTCCAAATTGCGCCAGGCTTGAGGGCGACTTTGTGGTTTTTGGCTAAAAACTGATCTTCACCCAAGGCATGCAGCACCAGCCCATTGGCGTCAGTGAGCACAATCGTGCTGTGACTTTTAGCGATTTGTTGGTAGAGCGTACTCAGTACCGGCAAAGCTTGTAGATAAAAACCACGCTGCTCTTCTTGCTGCGCTTGTAGTTGCTTGGCCGATAAAATCACATAGTCAGCTTGCGTCACCGCATCCAAACCATATTGCTGTGAGCGTTGATGCGCTGCCAATAAATGCGGCGATTGGCTGAGTTCAAATTGATCCACAACAAGCTCCTTGCAAAGGATGAATCAGGGATTGATCTGGGTTGATTGTGTGGCGCAAAGACTGAGATTTATTGTGTGTCTGTCCGATTAAAAAACGCAACACTTGCTGCTGTTGGACTGTAACAGCTGTGCAGTACAGTTGTTCCAAATTGACACAATTTAGGTCTTTTATTTAGCGAGATAAAAAAATAAACCCAATGAAATCATAGGTTAAGCGTGATTTAAAAACTTGGCATGGCTTTTGCAATTCATTGTTGGCGCAACAGTCAACGGGCAGTGAATCAAAGCGGCTCCGCATGCTTTGAGCCGATGATGCTCAACGGTATTGGGAGCAACTGTTGGCGCGGGATTGAGTGCAGTTTTTATATTTCCTCGCTTAGGAGTGAGAGCAAAATGAACCATGCTGAAATGAAGTTTTTGAATATTGCATTTCCTTATCGTCAGCAGTATGGCAATTTTATTAATGGCACATGGCAAGCGCCGCTTGATGGCGAATATTTTGACAATATCACGCCGATTACCGGACAAGTTTTTTGCCAAGTGGCTCGATCGAAAGCGGCAGATGTTGAAATGGCGCTCGACGCCGCGCATGCCGCTAAAGGGGCATGGGGCCGTACTAGCGCAGCGGAACGCGCTCGCATATTGAATCAGATTGCCGATCGGATGGAGGCCAATTTAGAAATGCTGGCCGTGGCCGAAACCATCGACAATGGCAAACCGATCCGTGAAACACGCGCCGCCGATATCCCGTTGGCGATTGATCATTTTCGTTATTTTGCTGGCGCAATTCGTGCGCAAGAAGGCGGTATTTCAGAAATTGATCATGATACGGTGGCGTATCACTTTCATGAGCCGCTGGGCGTGGTTGGGCAGATTATTCCGTGGAACTTCCCGATTTTAATGGCCACTTGGAAGCTCGCTCCGGCATTGGCCGCAGGCAATTGCGTGGTGTTAAAACCGGCTGAGCAAACGCCAGCTTCGATCTTGGTGTTGGCGGAGTTGATTGCTGATTTATTACCGCCAGGGGTACTCAATATCGTTAATGGCTATGGTTTAGAAGCGGGTAAACCGCTAGCCAGTAGTAAACGCATTGCCAAAATTGCCTTTACCGGAGAAACCACGACCGGTCGTTTGATTATGCAATACGCCGGTCAAAACCTGATTCCGGCCACACTCGAATTGGGTGGTAAAAGCCCGAATATTTTCTTTGCCAATGTAATGCAAGCCGATGACGCTTATTTTGATAAAGCACTCGAAGGCTTTGCGATGTTTGCACTGAACCAAGGCGAGGTGTGTACCTGCCCATCACGCGCTTTGATTCAAGAATCCATTTACGAGCAATTTATGGAGCGGGCGGTGCAGCGGGTGAAAGCGATTCGTCAAGGTCATCCACTCGATGGCAATACCATGATTGGCGCGCAAGCATCGCAAGAACAGTTTGAAAAAATCCTGTCGTATTTAGATTTAGGCAAACAAGAAGGTGCCAAATGCTTAACCGGCGGTGAGGCAACACGGTTCGATGGCGAATTGGGCCAAGGGTTTTATATCCAACCAACGATTTTTGTTGGGCATAACAAAATGCGGATTTTCCAAGAAGAAATTTTTGGCCCTGTGGTCTCGGTCACCACCTTTAAAACCGAAGCAGAAGCGCTAGAAATCGCCAACGACACTTTATACGGTTTGGGAGCTGGTGTTTGGAGCCGAGATATCAATCAGGCGTATCGTTTTGGCCGTGAGATTCAAGCGGGCCGAGTTTGGACCAATTGCTATCACGCGTATCCGGCCCACGCGGCTTTTGGTGGTTATAAGCAATCGGGTATCGGTCGAGAAAATCACAAAATGATGCTCGATCATTATCAACAAACTAAAAACTTACTCGTGAGCTATTCCAATCAAGCGCTGGGTTTTTTCTAAAATCCGCTGGGCGATCCTGTGTATGGATCGCTCAGGAGAATTTCAATGACAAATATAGATCTAGTCGTGCCGCGAGTGATCGCCACCGAGGCCGCATTGCAGTTAATTGATTCGCTAGCGCAGCGGTATGGTGCTTTGCTGTTTCATCAATCGGGTGGCTGCTGTGATGGCAGCGCACCGATGTGTTTTTCGCGTACTGAGTTTCAGGTGGGGGCGGGTGATGTGTATTTGGGCGATATTGGCGGTGCGCCGTTTTATATGAGTACTTCGCAGTTTGAATACTGGCAGCACACGCAATTAAACATCGATGTGGTGGCTGGAATGGGTGGGATGTTTTCTTTAGAAAGTGGCACCGGACGTCGATTTTTAACGCGTTCGCGCTTGTTTACCGATGAGGAATGGCAATGGCTTGCTGCGCATCCAGTGACATTTGCTGCGGGTTGACTCAATAAAAACATCCATCAGAGATGCTTGCCCTGATGGATGTTTTTTTGGTCAATTTAATCGGTTGGAGTGACTTACAAGCCAGCAACACACAGATACTTTAATTCAACATAATCATCGATGCCAAAGCGCGAGCCTTCCCGACCTAGACCTGATTGTTTGATGCCGCCAAATGGGCCGACTTCATTCGAGATCAAGCCGGTATTGATACCCACCATGCCGGACTCCAGCGCTTCGGCCACGCGGAAAATTCGGCCGATATCGCGGCTATAAAAATACGCGGCTAAACCAAATTCGGTGTGATTGGCCAAATCAATCGCTTCGCGCTCGTGGTAAAAACGAAATAGCGGTGCCACCGGGCCAAAGGTTTCCTCGTGGGCGATTTTCATCGCGGTGGTGACATGGCTGAGCAAAGTCGGTTGGAAAAAACGGCCACCTAAAGCATCTAGACCACCGCCGAGCAAGAGCTGTGCGCCATGCTCGAGTGCATCGCTCAGGTGTTCTTGGACTTTAGCAATCGCTTTATCGTCAATCAAAGGCCCGAGCATGACGTCTGAATCCATGCCATTGCCCACTTTGAGCGCTTGCATTGCGACGCGTAGCTTGTGGCTAAATTCGTCATACACCGCGTCGTGCACCAATATCCGGTTGGCGCAGACGCAGGTTTGTCCGGCATTTCTAAATTTGGCAATCATTGCCCCGGCCACAGCGGCATCCAGATCGGCATCTTCAAACACAATAAATGGCGCATTGCCGCCCAGCTCTAAAGACACTTTTTTAATGGTATCGGCGCATTGCGCCATTAAGGCTTTGCCAACGGCGGTGCTGCCAGTGAAGCTGAGTTTGCGCACAATCGGATTACGGGTGAGCTCGCCACCGATTTCGCTGGCCTTGCCGGTAATCACATTAAACACCCCAGCCGGAATACCGGCGCGTAATGAGAGCTCGGCCATGGCCAAAGCGGTGAGTGGTGTTTGGCTGGCGGGTTTAATCACCATGCTGCAGCCCGCAGCGAGCGCTGGCCCAGCTTTACGCGCAATCATGGCGGCGGGGAAATTCCACGGGGTAATGGCTGCCGTTACGCCAATGGCTTGGCGGAGGACCAAAATGCGTTTATCCGCTTGTGGATGCTGCAATACATGGCCATCTAGCCGCTTGGCTTCTTCGGCAAACCATTCAATAAAGCTGGCGGCATAGGCGATTTCGCCTTTGGCTTCGGCCAAGGGTTTACCTTGCTCGGCGGTCATGATTTTGGCGAGATCGGTTTGATGCTGCATGAGTAAATCAAACCAGCGGCGCAAAACAATCGATCGCTCTTTGCCCGACCGCGCGCGCCATTCGATTTGCGCCGCTTGTGCGGCAAAAATGGCGCGTTGTGTCTCAGCAACGCCCATGCAAGGCACCATGGCCACTGGCGAATTATCCGCCGGATTATGAACCGCCAGCGTTGCGCCATCGTCGGCCGATTGCCACAGCCCGTCGATCAGTGCGTGTTCGCGCAGCAGGGTTGGATCATCAAGTTGCAACATCTGCATTCCCCTTTAGTGCCGCCTCTAATATATCCAGCGCCTCAGCAAAGACCGTGTCTTCGATGGTCAGTGGAAATAAAAAGCGGATTACATTGGCGTAAGTACCACAGCTTAGCAGAATTAAACCTTGGGCTAAGGCGTGCGCTTGAATGGCTTTGGTTTTGGCAACGTCAGGCTCACCCGTCGCCGGGTCAATTAATTCAATGGCCACCATCGCACCCAAGCCACGGATTTGCGCGATGTGCGGCACGGCGCTGGCGATGATTTGCAAGCGCGCTTGGAGTCGATCACCGAGTTGATTGGCGCGTTGATTGAGTTGTTCTGTCTCGATCACATCTAATACCGCGTGTGCGGCGGCAATGGCCAGCGGGTTGCCGGCATAGGTGCCACCTAGGCCGCCTGGGCTGGGTGCGTCCATGATTTCGGCGCGGCCACACACGGCGGATAATGGATAGCCGCCGGCTAATGATTTGGCCAGCGTCATTAAATCGGGCAATACATCGTAATGCTGCATCGCAAACCATTGTCCGGTACGGGCAAAGCCAGTTTGGATTTCATCGGCAATCAGCAAAATACCGTGTTGATCGCATAATTGCCGCAGCGCGCGTAGCCATTCTGGCGGTGCAATATAAAAGCCACCTTCGCCTTGCACCGGCTCAAAAATAATCGCCGCCACGCGCTGCGGATCGACATCGGCTTTAAACAGCTCATTGAGTCTTTGCAGCGATTGCTCGATGCTCACGCCGTGTAATTCTTGCGGAAAAGGCGCGTGATACACCTCGCCGGGGAAGGGGCCAAAGCCGACTTTATACGGCGTCACTTTACCGGTGAGCGCCATGCCCATCATCGTTCGGCCGTGAAAACCGCCAGTAAAAGCAATCACCGCGCTGCGAGCGGTGGCGGCACGGGCGATTTTGATTGCGTTTTCGACCGCTTCGGCGCCGCTAGAAAAAAAAGCGGTTTTTTTGGCATGCGTCCCCGGTGTTAAGGCATTAATGCGTTCTGCCAAGGCAATATACGATTCATACGGCACAACTTGATAACAGCTATGGGTAAAAGCGGCGAGTTGCTTTTGCACTGCGGCGCTGACTGTGGGGTGGCAGTGCCCAGTGTTGAGTACCGCAATACCACCGGCAAAATCAATAAAACGGCGGCCTTCCACATCCCACAGCTCGGCATTGAGTGCGCGTTCAATAAAAAATGGCGCCATCACGCCCACGCCGCGCGGTGTGGCCGCTGCTTGGCGTTGGCGCAGGGTTTGATTGTTACTCATGTCGAACTCCTTCGTGATCGCTTAGAGGCTGTTGACGTGATGGGTTTTGAGCGTAAACCCAATATCAATAGGTCGTAGGTATTGCCTTCGTGGCCCTATTTATATTCATTTTCATTGAGATACCTACGCTGCTGGCTTTTTTTATCCGTTACCGTTGTTGTTATTTATAGCTGAGTACTGACGGTATCCGTAAAAAAAGCCAGATAAAATCTGGCTTGTTTGGCTATGCCACTACGGTAATCATGCCAATTACATGTCGGCTTTAACCTTGGCCCAGCTCGATTTTACTTTGCTCCAGAACGATGATTTCGGGTCTTTTTTGCATTCTTGAATGACCATAGGCACGATTTTTTCAATGCCATCGACGTCCATCACTGAATCAACGGGTTTGTTTTTCTTATTAAAGCCTTCAGCAAAATAGACTGCTTTAGGCTGATAGCTTTCATCAACAGCGAGAAAGTCTTCGCACATCCATTTAGCAACGGGTTTTTTGGCGCTCGCCGTACCGCTGGCGGTGGCCGCAAAAGCGCCTTGTGCGGCAATAGCGATTAATACAGCAGCAGTGAGGGTTAGTTTTTTCATCGCAATATCCTTATTGAGACAGATTCAGCAAACAAGCTCAGCGAAAAGGGCAGACCTGAAACGGGTACTGCCTGCCAACAGACTAGACGATGGGCTGCCATTGCGTGGTGAAAATACCCATTTGGCCTGCTCAACTGCGATTTTTGCTTGAGGCAAAAAATCGCAGTTCAAGTCGATCCGATTCGAGCGCTAGGGCCGGAGTGATTACGGATGGCAACGCGGAGTCTATTCGTTACATGGCCTTGTCATTTTTCTTTCGTCTAGACGTCATCAGCACATCGTATAATGGCGTAGCACCTTAGAGGATGACCATGCCAAAGACCCCGCCCAAATGGCAGCAAATCGCCACCTTATTAGCTGAAGAAATTGCCCAAAAAACCTTACGCGGTCAATTGCCGGTTGAGCCGATCTTGGCGCAGCGCTTTGCCGTCAACCGGCATACCGTACGCCGTGCGGTACAAGCTTTAGAAAGCCAAGGCTTGGTGCGGATCGAGCAAGGGCGCGGCACTTTTGTGCAAGAAGATTTAATTGATTACCAAATGGGGCGGCGCGGGCGCTTTTCGCACAGCTTGGCTGCGCAAAGCTTGAGTGGGGCAAGCCAAATTTTACGCAGTGACGTCATCATTGCCAGTGATGAGGTGTGCCAGCAACTCGAAATTGCCGCCGGTAGTGAAGTGTTAAAAATCGAAGCGCTGGATTTCGTTGCCGACCAAGTGGTGGGTGTTTGCACCGAATACCTGCCTTTGCCACGCTTTGCTGGTTTTAATCTACTGCTGGCCGAGCATGGCGCAATGAGTGAAGCGTTGCGCGCCGCAGGGGTAGTGAGCATGAGCAGAAAGTCATCCAAAATTACCGCCCGCATTCCGCGCGCTGAAGTGGCCGCGCAATTGGCGCAACCCAAAAGCCAGCCGGTACTGTATGTCGAGAGTGTTTATCAAGACGATCACGGGCAAGTGATTGAGTACGGCATTACGCGCTTTGCCGCCCATGCGATTCAATTGGTGATTACGCCAGAGGTATAAAATCCTAGCGCGGGATTTTCATTGACCAATACGCCAAAGCCCAGACGCCATACATGGCAATAAAATAAGCGTTGATCAGCTTCACAATCAGCAGCAAATGGCCGGCCAAACTCTCGCTTGGCCAACTGGCGCTTATGGTATTCACTGCCATTAAAATCAGCACCGACAGCACCAATTGCCATAAAAATAGCCAGCGATAGGCGAAGCCCTTGGCGTTGCGATAAGCAAACGTGGCTGGATCGGCGCGCTGGATTTCGACATACGCTGGAATGATTAAATACCAAAACAGCTGGCGAATAATCGGTTGATCCCAGTGGGTGACAATGGTTTTGGCGGTAGCAAGATTCATAATGGCAAATGTACAAGGCAGGCTATCAGTGTGCCACAGCCCTAGCCGCAATACTTGCCTTGGCGCAAGAAGATGGATTGCGCGAATTCTGGTCACTTACCAATCACAGCCTTCATCATTCACGCTGTCTTTAATTAACAACGGAATCGCCAATAAACCCATGCTGCGATAGGCGTTGCGACAATCGCGGCGAGTGGCTTTTTTCAAATCTTTGCTCAGCGTGGTTTCGTGTTCGTTAAGTTGCGTATTGAGTTGAGTTGGCTTTTGCGGGCGATTGACTAATTGTTGCCGCTCTGGCGGGATGGCTTCGCTCGGCAGAGCAAGATTTAAGGCTTGATTTATGGGTTTTTCGGCATCCATGCTGCTGGCCGATAAACGATTAAGCGTACTGAGTTTAGAGCGAACCGTGTTCGCTTGTATTTCAGCAGCAGGGCGAACAGGGACCATTCGTGTTGTAGGGCGAGTGCGAGGCTGTGGCTTGATGGCTGGCGCGGGGGGATAGGTTTGGGCGGTTTCACGATGGGCGTGGCTAATACTGTGAAAACCAGCGGCGCTTGAAGGGGAGGGACTGGCTGGCTGCTAGGCCAGCCAATAAGCACCGCCGCATGCAGAATGACTGAGAGCAGCAAAAGCCAGCGCCAGTGAGGCGTGGCGATGGCTGCGGGGGGCGTATTAATCGCTGGCTTCATGGTCGGGCGGGCTATCGCGGCTAAATTGCAATAAATCACCGGGCTGGCAATCGAGAAAATCGCAAATCGCCAGCAAAGTCGAAAAGCGCAAGCCTTTGACTTTGCCTTGTTTCAGTAGCGATAAATTTTGCTCAGTAATTCCAATATGCTGAGCGAGGTCTTTGGACTTCACTTTTCGTTCGGCCAGCATCACATCGAGTTTGACTAAAATTTGCATATTGCGGCTCACACGAACTGCTGATTTTCTGTGGCCAATGCACTGGCTTGCTGCAAAATATGCGCAATAACGCTCAGGCTCAGCCCTAAAAACACCAGCATCAAACTGGCAGGCGTTAGGCTAATGCTCAGTACACGTTGCCCGACTGGATTGAGCATCGTGACCCATAAAATCAGCAGCGGCGAGCAAATAAAATCCAGCACTGCCCAGCCGATTGCGGCATGCGCCACTTTACCTAAGTGGCTGGCCGCGGCCAGCGAAAAATAGTCGCCACGGGCATAGGTTTGAAATAGCGCGCGTAAATGGAATAGACCAAAGCTCATCGCCAGCAGTGGAATGCTCGACAACACAATCGCGCCAGCCACTTGCCACATGGGCAGCGCCGTCAGTGGGTTTATATAGGCTTGCGCTCGTTCAGTGAGTAAAAACCCCAAACCTGCTTGTTGGCTGAATGCGGCCAATGTCGGAAACAGCCAAAAGGCGGCGTTCAAGAGCAAAATCGTTAAGGCTAGGCATAAAGAAAAGTAGGCCAGCTTTTGGCTGGTTTGCGCCATTTTAATCGGTGTCATTATTTCGCATCGGCAGCAAAGAGATTCGCAGAATATGATTAAAATGATCGTAAAACAATCATTAATGATTGTAAAAAATACATATTTTGCGTTTAAGACGCTGGAATGAAGCCGTTTTCCTGCGAAAGTATTGCGGCTAATGTGCGCTGGCGTGATTCATTTAATCACGCAAAAAATGAGGCGTCGTGCCGCGTGCGCAAGCTCTGTTGGCATATTGGGTATATGGCCATAGGCTTTGAATATAAAGCGATGGCACAAAATACCCCAGTAGGGTATGCAAATCTTCGGGATTTGCGCACGCGGTAGATTCGTTGGTGACTTAGGCTTTGTCCGACTTTCCGGCGGCGTTGGCAAAGCGGGCGAGGATTTTGTCAAAAAACATCGGGCGTTGATCGTTGTCTTCGCAGGCTTCTTTGCGGCGGATGGCGTTGCGTACCAACATACTGCCTAGCCAGCGTATTGGCTCGGGCGGAAAGTAACCCAATGGCCCGCTGACCAAGGCGCATTGCGCCCAACCGTCTTTTTCCCCTCGCACCATACTGCTTAAAATCTGCCCGCCCAAATAGCAGGTGCTCACGCCGTTGCCGGAATAACCAAAGCCGTAGCAAATATTGGGCTGTTGATCGAGAAACCCAAAAAACGGCAAACCGGTGACGGATCGATCGGACGCACCATTCCACGAAGCGGCAATTGGCACCTCAGCCAAACGCGGGAAATAGTCGTGCAGCGTTTGTGTTAGCTGGGCTTGGTAGCGGCTAGCTTGGTCAAATTCGGCCAGCATTTTGCCGCCAAAAGCAAAGGTATTGCCGCCTTTGCCGAGCATTAAACGGCCATCGCTGGTGCTGCGATAGTAATGAACAAATATCCGCGAATCGCAAATCGACGCGCCATGCGTGAGGCCAAGGGCTTGGATTGCTTCGGGGCAGGGCTCGGTAATCACCATATCGGACGACACAATGGCAATGCTGCGTGCAAATTGGCGAAACTGGCTGGCCATCCACGCATTCATCGCCAACACCACGTGCTGGGCGACAATCTCGCCATCGCTGGTCACCACGCGCGCTGGCTCACCGTATTCAATGCGCTGCATGCTGGTGTTTTCATAAATCAGCACACCCAAGGATTCGGCAACGCGCGCCATGCCGCGCACCAACAGCCCCGGATGCACGCTGCCGGCAATTGGCGAAAATTCCCCAGATAAATGCCGAGTTGAACCGGCGATTTTTTGCACTTCATCGCGATCTAAAGTCTGCCAGCTATTGATGTCATGCGCGTTGAGCGCCGCCAATACGCCATCCATACTGCCGCTTTGTGCGCGATTAGTGGCGGTATAGAGCGCGCCGTCAATACGCAGATCGGCTTGCAGCTGATACTGCGCACAAAAGTCCTGAATAGCGTAGACGGCGGCTTCTGAGGCTTTGACAATTTTGACGGCTTCAGCTTCACCAAATAGCCGCGTCAGCGTGCTTAATTTGGGGGCTAAAGTTAGCACGCAACCGCCATTGCGCCCCGATGCGCCACTGCCGCACAGGTTTTTTTCGATGATGACAATCTGCAGCTCGGGCTGCTGTTGTTTAAGTAAAATCGCCGTCCACAAACCGGTATAACCGCCGCCGACAATACACACATCAGCGTGGTGTGTGCCATTCAAGCTTGGCCGTGGCGGGCGGTTTTCTTGCGCTAGCGCATCGGCAAACCACCAAGGTTGAAAAGTTTCACTCATGGCCGTTGGCCTTGCGCTAAAGCGTATTCGATTTGTGTGATCACGCGGGGTAAATCCGCGATGCTGTCGATGACAAAATGCGCGCCAGCGGCGCTGAGTTTGGCCGTGGCTTGTTCGCGCAACGGCGCTTGCTCGCTGGGCGTGAGCGCCAGCCAGTCGTTTTCAGTGAGGCCCACTTCATTGCCGCTAATGGCTAAACCGACGGTCCACATGCCCGCGTTTAAACCCTCAGCAATGCCCGGCACGGTGTCGTCGACTTTAACGCAGGCGGCAACATGGCTGATGCCGAGCTCAATTACATTGGCCAGCGCCATCCACGGCCCCGGGCGGGCGCCGGCTTTAAGGTCATCGGCAGCGACGGTGTAATCCGGTGTAAAGCCATATTGTGTGGCGATGGGCTGCAGCGCGTTCATCACTGCGCGTGGGTAGCCGGTGCAACTGCCGATTTTAAGGCCGTGCTCACGCAATTGTTTAATGGTGTTGATGGCGCCGGTGATCGGTTGCGAAAACTCGCCCACATGCGCAATTTGCAGCGGCATAAACAGCGCATAGAGATGGTCCACGTCGGCGTCGTTCATTTCGCGACCATATTGAGCTTGCCAGCGCGCAGCAACGCTCGCGAGTCGGCCAACGGCTTTGATGTGATCCCATTTGGCTAAGCCCATCGGCACGCGTGCTTCGGACAAGGTGATTGCGATGCCGCATTGTGCAAAAGCTGCAACTAAGACTTGGGTAGGGGCGAATGAGCCAAAATCGAGCACGGTGCCTGCCCAATCAAAAATAACCGCTTGCAAAGGACCGGTATAAGCGTGTGTGTTGAGCATGTTGGATTTCCTTATTGGATAGTTGAGTGCTTGGGCTGGCTGTTTAACCAACCCAATTGAGTGAGGACGTCGATGATGGCGTGCGCGGCTTGTTGCAACTGCGCGGGGTCAATGGCGCCAATGCAGCCAACGCGAAAGGTTTCTACCGTGGTGAGTTTGCCCGGATAGAGTAAAAATCCGCGCTGGCTCATCGCTTGATAAAAAGCGGCAAATTGATATTCGGGATGGCGCGGCGCGTGGAAGGTCAAAATAATTGGCGCTTGTAACTCAGGCGCTAAAAATAAAGCTAAACCGGCTTGGCTTAAAGATTCGATTAATACCTTGGCATTGGCGGTATAGCGCGCTAGGCGAGTAAGGCGGCCGCCTTCAGCTTGATACTGGTCAATCGCGGCGCGTAGTGCCGCCACCACATGCGTTGGCGGCGTAAAGCGCCATTGCCCTGTGCGCTGTAAATAATCGTATTGATCGGCCAAATCGAGCGCCAGCGACGGACTGTTGCCATGGGCTAGCGCGATGGCGCTGGTTTTGGCAATCACAAAACCCATGCCGGGAACGCCCTCTAAGCATTTGCCCGAGGCGGCAATCAGCGCGCAAATCGGCATCCGCGCTAAATCAATGTCCAGCGCGCCAAAAGACGACATCGCATCCACAATCAGCTCGGCGCCATGGCTGGCGACGATGTCGGCGATGTCGCTAAGTGGGTTTAAGAGGCCGGTGGCGGTTTCGCAATGAATCAAGCCCACGTAACCAATGCTGGGATCGGCGCTCAGCGCCGCATCGAGTGCCGCCGGATCGACTGGCACGCCATCAGGCCAGCTTAATGTCGCCACATTTAAGCCGATTTTCTGCGCGATTTTTTGCATTCTTTGCCCATAAGCGCCGTTGTTGAGCACCAATATTTTGCTGCTCTTGCTCACCAGCGTACCGATGGCCGCTTCAACAGCAAAAGTGCCTGAGCCTTGCAATGGAATGCAGCAGTGCTGCGCTTGGCCGTTGGCAATCGCCAATAGATCAGCACACACCGACGCGGTTAGGGCATTAAAATCGCCATCCCATGAGCCCCAGTCTTTGAGCATTGCGGTGCGCGTTGCCAAGCTGGTGCTCAGTGGCCCGGGAGTGAGTAAGATTTTTTCTTGGCGCATCATAGTCCTTTCATCTAGATGAATTTTTATCCCCGAAAAAAGCGCTAAAGCGCGGGGGTATTGCGGTGTGATCAATATTAAATAAAGCTGGTAGTTAAATACCTACTGGTTCTGCTCAGGTGTTAATGCTGGTTAAAGCATCGCGGCATACCCTCTCCCTTGATGGGAGAGGGTTAGGGTGAGGGTGATACGACGGCGTGCAGCTCAACACCCCCATCCCAGCCTTCCCCCATCAAGGGGGAAGGAGCTACAGTCCCGCGACTCAAACGATTGTGATTTAACGTATCAACATCAAATCTGAACAAAGCCCAAAGGGTTTGCGCGCTGATCAGGGGCCGTGCCGCAGGCACTTAAAGCCACGAATACTTAAGCCAAACCAACTCGTTGCTACGCTGAGCTTGAGCTCTGCCTCCTTTATTCTTGTCGCCGCCAGCGTTGGCTGCGTTGTTGTAAAAAATGACTGACCACGGCAAAAATAGCGCAGGCGGCGGCGGAGCTGATGACGATTAAGGTCGCCATCGCCGCCGAAGCGGCAGTGTCGCCAGCGTCGTCCATATTAAGCACCGCCACCGAGGCCAGCATGGTGTCGGGGGTATAAATAAACACCACCGCCGACACCGTGGTCATGGTGGCAATAAAGAAATAGCGCGCAATTTCTAGGCCAGCGGGCAGGCAAATCGGCAGCGTGACTCGCCAAGCGGTGGTCCAAAACGGCACTTTGAGCGAGGCGGCGACCAATTCAAATTCAGCGTCCAGTTGCTTGAGTGCGGTGACAGCAGTGAGATGCGCGGTGGTATAAAAATGCGCGATCGAGCACAGCACCAAGATCGACATCGTGCCGTAGAGCGCATGGAGCGGATTGCTTGGATGATTAAAAAAGAACACATAACCCAAGCCCAGCACCAATCCCGGCACCGCCATTGGCAGCATGGCTAAGAGATGCAAGATGGGTCGCCATCCACGGCAAGTGGCGACTTTTTCGGTAAGCCATGCACCGGTAAACACCAAAATCGAGCCAAATAGCGCGGTATACGCCGACATTTTTAAGCTATTGCTAAACGCACTCCAACCGCCGCCATCCACATCATCAAAATTAAAATGTTGCAAAGACAGTTGCATTTGATACGGCCATTGTTTAATCAACGCCGCCGCGATGGCGGTGCCTAGAATCAACAGCAAGGCGCCACTGACGACGAGGCAAAACAATAAAGCGCAGCGATCTAGCCATGGGGTGGGCTTGATATGGAGTGTTTGCGCTCGCGCCGTGAGCAGCGCTTGTTGTTTTTTTTGGGCGTAATGATCCAGCACAAAAGACAATACCGCCGGCACCAAGAGCAGCAAGCCAATGACCGCGCCGCGCGAGAAGTTTTGCTGACCGATCACTTGCTTATACGCTTCGAGCGCCAGCACATTAAATGAGCCACCGATCACTTTGGCGACGCCAAAATCAGTGATCACCAAGGTAAACACCACCACTGCCGCCGACAACACGCCGTAGCGAACACTAGGCAAAGTCACGCTAAACCATTGCCGGCTGCGGCCTGCGCCGAGCGCGCTCGCCGCTTCGTATAAGCGGCCATCGGCAACGCGCAAAGCGGTAAGTAAAATCATCAGCGCGTGCGGAAAAGTAAAAAACACTTGGCCGATCACAATGCCCCAAAAGCCATAAATACTGCCGTCAGGAAACCACGACTTCAGCAAGCCTTGATTGCCAAATAAATACACCAGTGCAATCCCCGGTAATAGCGACGGTGCTAATAGCGGAATCAAGGCCAGCATTCGCAAGCTGCCTTTGGCCGGCATGGCCGAGCGAGTGAGGGCGGCGGCGTATAAATACGCCAGTGGAATCACAATCAGCGTGCTCATCAGCGCTAATTTGACGCTATTGAATAAGCTTTGCAGCAAGCTGGCTGAATCGAGTACCGCTTCAATACTGCCTAAGCCCCATTGCTCGGTTTTAGGATCGAACAACGCTTGGCTTAAAATCGCCAATAGGGGGCCAGCTAAAATCAACAGCAAAATCAGCACAATGCCGCCAGCAATCAGCGTGGCCCAGTATTCATTGCGCCAGCGCGCGCGCGGTGCGGCGAGGGTGAGTGTTGGGTTCATGCGCTCACCTCGGGCAAAAAGCAGCGCAATTTGTCGGCAGGTAAATAAATCGGAATCAGTTGCTGCTCGGCAAGGCGCAATTGCGCCATTTCGCGATGGCTAATAATAACTTCTAGCTCAATGCCATCCCATTCAGTGACCAGTAGCCGTAGGCGATAAACGCTGCCTAATAGCTCAAGTTGTCGCAATTTACCTAAACCCACTTGCGGGTCATTGCGCCATTGCGGCAATAGCTCAATGTCTTCTGGGCGAATAAACACATCGTAGTGTTGGCCTTGCACCAAGGCGTTGGCGTGATGCGTCGCCAGCGTGTGGCGACCTAATTGCACCTGTTGGCTGCTGACGGCCTGCGTATGAAGCCAGTTGCAATGGCCAACAAAGCTGGCGACAAAACGGCTAGCAGGGTGTTGATAGATTTCAGCTGGTGTACCAATTTGCTCGATGACGCCATGATTCATCACCACTATCCGGTCGGCCATGGTGAGCGCTTCTTCTTGGTCGTGCGTCACCATGATGGTGGTGATGCCCAGTTGCTGTTGCAGCGCTTTAATTTCGCCGCGTAAATGCGCGCGAACTTGCGCGTCGAGCGCCGAGAGCGGCTCGTCCAGTAGCAGTAAATTCGGCGATGTGGCCAAAGCGCGCGCCAGCGCAACGCGTTGTTGTTGGCCACCAGAAATTTGCGACGGATACTGTTCGGCCAAAGCCGAAAGGCCGATTAAATCGAGTAATTCACTGACGCGGCGCTGCTGATCTTGTGCGCGCCCCTTGAGGCCATAGGCGATATTGCGTGCAATTGTGAGATTGGGAAACAGCGCATACGACTGAAACACAATGCCGTAATCGCGTTGATTGGGGGCGGCGTGGGTAATGTCGCGGCCCGCTTGAGCAATCAGCCCGCGATCACACGATTCAAGGCCAGCAATAATACGCAGCAAGGTGGTTTTGCCGCAGCCAGACGGCCCCAATAAGCAAACAAATTCGCCTTTTTTAACGGCCAGTGAGATATCGCGCAAAGCGCTAAATGCGCCAAAGTTTTTACTCACGCCATGAATGGTTAATTCAGCGTGTTGGCTGGCGATGGCGGGTGCTCGGTTCATACGAAGTCCTTACGGTGGCTGGCCTTTCATGCAGTAGACCCAAAACAATGCTGCCCTACTCTTGCTGGTACAGGATGTTGCTGCGCGGTGGCGCGGGTTAAATTATTTTTATGGGTATCTCCATGTATCTCATATTTCAAAAGAGATACATGGAGATACCTATGCAATTTACTGGTATTCAGATTGGGTGTTGATGCTGTGCCGCAGGCACTTAAAACCATCAACACCCAATCTGAACATCTGCTGCCAATCTGCGGACTTATTTTTTCGGCTCTGATTTGCTGTCGTAGCGTTTGGTCCACTCGGCGAGGGTTTTGTCGCGCATGGCGGCAGAGACGCGTAGGTCTTGTTTGATTAAGCGTTGTTCGTAGTCCGCTGGAATATGTGCATTCGGTTTGGCAATACCTGGCATGGCGACGATGGCGAAGTTCTTTTCATACAGCTCGTTGGCCGATTTTGATGCTGACCAATCGGCGAGTTTTTTCGCTGCTTCGAGGTTTTTGGTGCCTTTCATAATCGCTGTGGCTTCCAAATCCCAGCCTAGGCCTTCTTTTGGAAACACCAAATCAATCGGCGCGCCGCCTTCTTTGATTTTGGCCGCTCGGTATTCAAATGAAATGCCGATGGGGAATTCGCCGGCAGCAGCTTGTTTGCAAGGTTTTGAGCCAGAATGGGTGTATTGCGCGATGTTATCGTGCAATTTATCCATATACGCCCAGCCTTCTTTTTCTCCCATGATTTGCAACCATGCGCTCACGTCAAAATAACCCGTGCCGCTTGAAGCAGGATTGGGCATAACAATTTTATTTTTGTATTCAGGCTTGGTGAGGTCTTTCCAGCTTTCCGGTTTTTTAATGCCCTGTTTGGCCGCTTCAACGGTGTTAAAGCAAATCGCTGCGCCCCATACATCCATGCCCACCCACGCTGGCGGCTTGCGATCATCGACATAGGCTTTACTGAGTAGCTCTACGCCTTTAGGCGCATAGGGTTGCAGCATGCCGTCTTTTTCAAAAATCAATAATGATGATGCGGCTAGGCCCATCACCACATCGGCTTGTGGATTGGCTTTTTCTGCAAGTAATTTTGCGGTAATAATTCCGGTAGAATCGCGCACCCATTTGATTTTGATGTCTGGATTTTCAGCTTCAAATTTGGCTTGATACGCTTTGAGCTGATCGGCTTCCAGCGCGGTATAAACGGTGAGTGTGGTTTCGGCCAAAGCCAGTGGTGCCGTCAAAAGTAGCGACAGAGCAAGCGACAGCGAGGTGAGGGTTTTCATTGCACAAGCCTTATTGCGTGGGTTTAATGTGGCGCTATTATGCTCAGCGCAAAGTGACAAACCGATTACATCTAGATGAATTTTTTGTGCGCGATGGGTTCGCTGCACGAGCTCGTTGCCTTGCTGTTTTGGCTTATTTTGGCGTTGAATGCGTTGGTGGATTCGGTTTGCTGAGGCACGTTGCCCGCCGATTCTGTGTATTATGGATTCTCAATTTTGCCGAAGGGGGCGTAATGCGTCTGAATGTGTTTACCGATTATTGCTTACGCACATTGATTTATGTGGCAGTACAAGAAGGGGGGATTGTGACGCGCAGCGAGATCGCCCACGCTTATGGCATTTCGGATAATCACTTGATGAAAGTGGTTAATTTTTTATCTCGGCATGGTTTTTTAGAGACCTTACGCGGTAAAGGCGGTGGTATGCGTTTGGCCGTGCCCGCAGAGCAAATTATGGTTGGGCGTTTGGTGCGTTTAAGTGAGGCCGATAGTCCGATGGTGGAATGTTTTGATCCAACGCATTCGATGTGCAGTATCGATGGCATTTGTCGTTTGCGCGGCGTGTTGAGTGAAGCTATGGCCGCTTTTTATTCGGTACTGGATCGCTATTGTTTGGCGCAATTGGTGCTCAATCCGGTTGAGCTCAATGCAGTATTTCATGTGGCCTTGCCTGAGCGGCACCGCCCAAGCTAAAAGGCACAGCTAAATCCATGGCGTTTGAAAACGATAAAATAAAGCCGCAGGGACAATTTGCGGCGTTGCGGCATTTATTTGTGGCGCGACCACGGCTGATGTTTTCGGTGGTCGCTGGCGTGATGATGTTTTTTGCTTTGTCAGCTGATTTTTCGCTGCTAATGCGCTTTTTACTGGCTTGGAATACCTGTTCGTGGCTGTATTTGATTAGCTTATCGATTTTAATGTTTCGCGCGCCCGGCAAACATATTCGGGCGGTGGCAAAAGTACAAGATGAGAATGCCAAGCAGGTGCTGGCCTTTGTTTGCTTGGCGGCAGTGGCCAGTTTGGTGGCGATCGTCTTGGGTTTAGCAATGGATAACCAGCTTAAAGCTTGGTTTAAATATGCGCCATTGCTATTGGCTTTTATGACGGTGGCCGGCTCTTGGTTATTGGTGCCAACTTCATTTGCGATTCACTATGCCCATCTGTATTACCAGCACCAAGGAAAAATCCCTTTATTGCTGTTTGCAGAGCAGCCTGCTGAGCCGACCTATCCCGATTTTTTGTATTTCTCTTTTACCATCGCGGTGGCATCGCAAACTGCGGATGTCGGCGTTGGTAGTGGCGCAATGCGGCGTTTGGTTTTATTGCAGTCTATTCTCTCTTTTGTTTTCAATATGGTGATCTTGGGTTTGTCGGTCAATATTGGGGCGAGTTTGTTGGTTTAAGCCCGCAAACAACGCCAACCATCCCGATCTGCGCATTGTTTGCCGGTATCTGCTTTTAACGTTGCTCTGTCAGCTAAAAATATCGAGGTGCTCGTCAGTCTATCGCTTGGCGTGTTTTCGTGCGGCTTGCATCAGTCTGTACTAGCATGAATCAATCTTAGCCAGTGCGATTCCCATGATAAAAAAAATCCCTGCTGAATACATCAAACCGGGTATGTATATCCATGATTTAAACGTTGATTGGATGAATCATCCCTTTGTGCGTAATCGTTTTGTGATTCAAACCGATGAAGAAATCGCCAAAATTACCGCCACTGGCGTGCGTGAAATTTATATTGATACCGCGCTTGGCCTTGATATGTCCGATGCGCCGACGATAGAAGAAGTGAATGCCGAATTAGATGCGGATTTATTACGCATTGCCGAAGCACCACCGATGATTGTTAAAGTCTCGTATGCCGAAGAGTTAGGCCGGGCGCATAAAATTCACCAACAAGCGACCAATGCCGTTAAAACTGTCATGCGTGATGTGCGTATGGGGCAAGCGATTCAAATGGATGATGTGGCCAATGTAGTGGGCGATATTACCGAATCGGTATTAAGAAATAGCGGCGCTTTAGTCGGTTTATTAGCAATTAAAAATAAAGATGAATACACTTTTTTGCATTCGGTCAGCGTTTGCACTTTGATGGTGACTTTCGCGCAATCATTAGGAATGGATCGCAATTTAATTCGTTTGGCTGGAATTGGTGGTTTATTGCATGACACCGGAAAAATGAAAGTCCCCAATGAAATTTTAAATAAACCGGGGCGTTTAACTGACGCAGAATTTGCCATTATGCGCCGCCATCCTGAGGAAGGATGGAATATTTTGCGGCAAATTGATGATATGGAGGCGATTCCGCTAGAGATTACTTTGCATCATCATGAGCGAATGGATGGTACCGGTTATCCACATAAATTACCGGGCAATGAAATTAGCCAAATGGCGCAAATGGCCGCCGTGGTCGATGTATATGACGCGATTACGTCAGACCGTTGTTATCACGTAGGGATGCCAGCGACGGAAGGGTTAAGAAAACTCTGGGAATGGAGTAAATTTCATTTTAACCCTGAATTAGTACAAGCTTTTATGCGCACCATTGGGATTTATCCGGTTGGCTCTTTAGTGCGTTTAGAATCAGGTCGTTTGGGAATTGTGATTGAGCAAAATGAAGGCAGTTTATTGCAGCCAAAATTAAAAGTAATCTTTACTACCAAATCCAATACGTATATCACGCCCACTATTGTTGATTTAGCCAGGCCCATGGGTAAGGGGGGAGCGGATAAAATAATGGGCCATGAAGATCCCGCCAAATGGCAGATCAACATCGCCCGTTTTTTATTGCCTTAAACCCGCCATTTATAAATGGATTGAATAAGGCAATGCTTGCTTATTTTTTGACTTAAATTGGATTATTTGTCCATTGCCATTTGTGTTTTTTCTTTTGCCGAGAAAATTCTGTAGCGTAATTCGATGCCTTCTGGCACATAAACCACGACTGGTAATTTAGCATTATAGCGATAGAGTTTTTCTGAATAGACCGCAACAAAAGCTGATTTTTTAGCTTCTTTTGGGTTGCAAGCCATCATGGTGCTGATACCGCTTTTTACTTCTGGTAATACCCAATAATTATAACCCCAGCCTTGTACGGTTTCTTCTTTGAGCTCGCCGGCTAAACGCGTTTGATTACAATCGACTTCCATCATTTTACCGGCTAATAATTGCACACGATAAAGTTCAGGATTTTTAACTTTAGGTAATTGAATCACTTTACGTACAAAACCGGCTTCTGCGGCTGGATAAGCTTGCAGTGGATCTGGGCTAGAAGCAAATGCAGTTGCGCAAGTAATGGCACTTAAAGCAATGATGGCGTTGTGAAGTTTCATTTTTTGTCCTATCTGGGCTTGCACGATTGATGGATATCGACGTGCAAAAAGCCTTGATTGATAACGGATTCATCCATACAAGAGTCAATGCAGCCAGCTGCAACTGACACAATTTGAAGCATCATAAGGAATCTATTTGCTGAAAAGTAGCAACTATTCACAGTGAGCCAATGAAGTGCATCACTTTATTTTGAGTATTTATTAATTGCCGCTTGGATCTCGGCGATGGCTTTTTCAATATCATCTTCGCTAATTTCTGGCGCGGTCATAAAGCTTTGATCGTCAATATGGGTACTAATGGTATTGATATCTAAATTTTGAGTCGAAACAAATGCTTCGGTATCGCCAAATTCAGTATTTTCATGCCAATTAATGGCCAATGCGGTCAGGTTATCACTATGCGCACCACCGCGTAATTCAGCGCGATCCATGAGTTGTGGAACCGAGAATAAAACCGGGAATGAAGAAAGAAAATGATTGATTTCTGCTGCGCTTAACGAGCCCCAGAAACCATCGGTACACAATAAAATCGCATCGCTATCATTGAGGCTGACTTTACCGCCAATTTCTATTTCAGGTAATAAACTACCGCCTAAACAATTGTAGATTTTGTTTTTTTCTGCGTGATGTAGGGCTTCTTCTTCGGTAATTAAGCCGGCATCTACTAGTTTTCTTACTTTGGAATGGTCTCTGGTTTGGGCAATGGTTTGGCCATTGCGAATCAAATAAAAACGCGAATCGCCAACGTGCGCCCAATACACGATGCCATCTTGAATAATACAGGCCACAATCGTTGTGCGTGGTACTTCAATGAGGTGATGGGCAATGGCGTAGTTATAAATGGCATCATGGCAGCGCAATAAAGCATCATGCAAAAATTCATTGGGATTATGAATAATTGGCGTGGCTTTTTTTTGGAATTGGTCGCTGAGTAATTCGACGGTGATTTGCGCTGCGACTTCTCCGTGTAAATGGCCGCCCATGCCGTCGGCCACCACCAAGAGCAGTGCATCACGGCTATATGAATAGCCATAACGGTCTTGATTATATTGCCGGCCACCTTTGCGGCTTTCTTGGAACACGGTAAATTTCATGATTGATCTCCGCGTTTAGGGCGAATCAATTCGGTCCATTTTCGCTTGATCATATGAATAAGGCTGCCTTTTTTACGCGGCACTGAGCCCGGCTCCAGCAGTAATTTTTGTATTTGCAATACGCTTTGTGGGCGTTTTTCATGATCAATTTCAAGACACTGATGAATCAGGGCTAATAATTCTGGCGAATATCGATCGCCATAGGCTTGCTCTAATCGTTGTACTTTGTCGTCTTTTTCGCGGCTATCGGCCGCTTGTGGTGCGGTGCCGGCGATGCAGGCAAACATCGATGCGCCAACGCCATAAATATCAGTCCAAGGACCTAATTGCTCTTTTTTGCGATATTGCTCGGGCGCAGCAAAGCCGGGGGTATACATTGGCGTAAGTCGTGATTGCTCAGCAGTCAACGATTGGCGAGCGGAGCCAAAATCGAGCAAAACCGGCGAGCCATCTTTACGAATATAAATATTGGCGGGTTTAATATCTAAGTGCAGTAATTTATTCAGGTGAACTTCACGCAAACCATTGAGTAAATTAAAAAATACACTGCGAATGAGTTTTTCATCAACGCCTTCACGTTCATGATTAATTTGAATCTCTTTTTGTAAAGTACGGCCGCGCTCATATTCCATCACCATATACACGGTGTCATTGGCACGGAAAAAATTCAGCACTCGGACAATATTCGGATGCTGAATTCTGGCGAGTGTTTTGCCCTCTTCAAAAAAACATTTCAAACCATGCCGAAACAACGCGATATGTTCTTCGCTCACGGCTTGCACGGCGACGCCTTCTTTGCGCAGCGCTAAAGAATTGGGTAAATATTCTTTGATTGCGACCGGGTAGTCGTGCTCATCGTGGGCTAAATACACAATACTAAAGCCGCCAGCAGATAAAAGCTTGGCGATGGTGTAGTTCTGTAATTGGTATCCGCGTGCGAGCGGTTGATTGCTTGGGGTGGCCATGCTTAGTTTTGGTTATACTCTGAGTAAATAGTCTAGGGCCTGTTGATGTTTGGCATTCTGCCGCAGCTTACGCAGTTTTCGCGGTGAATGTAGCGTCAATAGACCATTAGTGTCAGCCCTACCGTCGTAAGTGTAAAGCGGCGCGTATTAAAGAAGGAAGTTATATGATTTATAGCATGACTGGATACGCAAGTGCCCAAAGAGAATTGTCCCATGGTGTGTTATCGGTTGAGTTGCGCGCCGTCAATCATCGCTTTTTAGATCTAAGCCTAAGATTGCCTGAGGAATTCCGTGCTTTAGAGGGCGCAATCCGTGAGAAGCTCAGCGGGCGTCTTAATCGTGGCAAATTAGAATGCCGTTTAAATTTTAATGTTCGTGAAGCGGCCAACACGCAGTTGCGCTTAAACAACGCTTTAGTCGCAGAGTTGCTACGTTTAGCCGATCAAGTCAAAGAGCACCAAGCGAGCGCCGGCGATTTACGTATGGCCGATATTTTACGCTGGCCCGGTGTGATTGAATCGGATGCATTGCCAACAGAGCTATTGCAAGCAACTGCGCTTGAAGTGCTGGATGTGGCTTTGGTTGACTTCCTAGCCAGTCGTGCCCGCGAAGGCACTAAGTTGGCGGCGATTTTATTAGAGCGTGTTGACGCGATGGAAGCCTTGATTGCTGGCGTAAAACCATTATTGCCGCAAATTATCTCTGATTATGAAGCCAAGCTAACTTTACGTTTTGTTGAGGCCATAGGCTGTGGCGATGACGACCGAGTTCGCCAAGAAATGGTGATCTTTGCGCAAAAAGTAGACATTCTGGAAGAAATCGATCGCCTGCAAACGCATATCGCAGAATTGCGCCGAATTTTGCAAAAAGGCGGCAATGCCGGTAAGCGTTTAGATTTCTTGATGCAAGAGCTTAACCGTGAAGCCAATACTTTAGGCTCGAAATCGGTTTCGGTTGAAACCACCAAAGTGGCGATGGAACTGAAAGTCTTGATCGAACAAATGCGCGAACAAGTACAAAATATTGAGTAAACTATTGCGACTTGTTTGTAGGTTGTAGAGGATTTAAAAAATGGTCAAAGGTAATTTGCTGGTGGTGACAGCACCATCAGGTGCAGGAAAAACAACATTGGTTGCGGCTTTGCTCGCTGCCGATAGTCAGGTTCAGCTTTCGATTTCGTTTACCACGCGCCCACCACGCGAGGGTGAAATCAATGGTAAAGACTATCACTTTGTTGATCGCGCCGAATTTGAGCGCATGATTGCGGCGGGTGAGTTATTGGAATTTGCCGAAGTTTATGGCAATTATTACGGCACATCGCAGCTGTGGATCAATGAAGTCATGGCCAATGGCCGTGATATTTTGTTAGAAATCGATTGCCAAGGCGCCGAGCAAGTACGGCGTTTGTTCCCTGAAGCCATCGGCATCTTTATCTTGCCGCCTTGCTTGGAAACCTTGGAAAGTCGGCTGCGTGGCCGTGGCAAAGACAGCGATGAAGTGATTGCACGTCGTTTGGCGGTGGCCAAAGAAGAGGTGAATCACGTTGATGAATTTGATTTTGTGATTGTGAATGAACATATCGATGATGCAGTTCGTGACATGATTGCAGTCGTGCGCGCACAGCGATTGACCTTAGCGCGTCAATCCGAGCGCCATACCGCCTTGATTTCAAGCTTAAAAGGCTAATTTTCGCAGTAAGTGATATAATACGCGGTTTCGCCCATCCACGGGCTAGCCGCACTCGGAGATAAACCCTATGGCACGTGTAACTATTGAAGATTGCCTTGATCGCATTCCTAATCGTTTTGACCTGACTTTGGCGGCTGCATTTCGTGCGCGCCAAATCGAAAACGGTTCAACCCCACAAGTAGAAAACAACGGCCGTGAAAAACCAACCGTGTTGGCATTGCGCGAAATGTCGGCAGGTTTGGTCGGTGTTGATATTCTGACTCGTACTCGTTCTTAATTGTAAACGATGCAGAATCTCTCTATCACTTCAGCTGATGTCCCGGCGTTGATTAACGCGCCGGAAGTGATTGAGGAGGCAAGCCTGTTTTTAAATGAAAAAACGGCTTACCTCAAAAATGAAGACCGAGAGATGTTGTTCTCGGCTTTTTTGTTTGCCGAGGCGGCGCATCGTGGTCAGATGCGTCAGTCTGGTGAACCTTATATTTCTCATCCTTTAGCTGTAGCTGGCATTCTTACGCTATGGAAACTGGATGCTCAAGCTTTAGCTGCCGCTTTATTACATGATGTGATGGAAGACAGCGGTGTAACTAAGCTGGAATTGACTGAGCGTTACGGCAAAGCCGTTGCTGAGCTTGTTGATGGTATGAGCAAAATCGACAAGTTGGAATTTCAAAGCAAAGAAGAAGCTCAAGCCGAGAATTTCCGTAAAATGCTCTTGGCCATGGCGCGTGATTTACGCGTGATGCTGATTAAGCTGGCGGATCGTTTGCATAATATGCGTACGATGGATTCGATGCGGGCGGATAAGCAAAAACGCATTGCACGCGAAACGATGGAAATTTACGCGCCGATTGCCAATCGCATTGGTTTGAATGGTGTTTATCAAGAGCTAGATGATTTAGCGTTTAAATACATTCATCCGCGGCGATATTATGTTTTATCCAAAGCATTAAAAGCGGCTCGCGGCAATCGCCGAGAAGTACTGCAAAAAATCCTCGATTCAATTCAAGCCAAACTCCAGACTCAGCATATTGACGCTGTGGTGACTGGCCGAGAAAAAAACTTATTTTCGATTTATCGCAAAATGCAAGAAAAGCATCTGAGCTTTTCTGAAGTCTTGGATATTTATGCGTTTCGGGTCATCGTTAAAGATGTTGCCCATTGCTATCTGACTTTAGGTGCTTTGCACGCCTTATTTAAGCCGATTCCGGGTAAGTTTAAAGATTACATTGCCATTGCTAAAACCAATGGTTATCAAAGTTTGCACACGACCTTGTTTGGCCCTTACGGTACCCCGATTGAGGTGCAAATCCGCACCAGTGAAATGCATCGCATTGCCGATGCAGGTGTAGCGAGTCACTGGATGTATAAAAGCGGTGATGAAGGTTTTTCTGAAGTTCAGCAAAAAACCCATCAATGGCTGCAGTCTTTACTTGAGCTGCAATCTGAAAGTGGTGATGCGGTTGAGTTTCTTGAGCATATCAAAGTCGATTTATTCCCGGATCAAGTGTATGTGTTTACGCCCAAAGGCACGATTTTAAGTCTGCCTAATGGCTCGACCTGCGTTGATTTTGCCTATGCCGTGCATACCGATATTGGTAACCGCTGTATTGCAGCCAAGGTGAATCACGAGTTAGTGCCGCTACGTAATAAGCTTAAAAATGGCGATCACGTTGAAATCGTAATGGCCGCGCATGCCAAGCCTAATCCAAGCTGGCTGGCGTTTGTCACCACTGGTAAAGCACGCTCGCAGATTCGGCATTTCTTGCGCACCATGCGCTTTGATGAATCGGTGCATTTGGGCGAGCGATTGCTCAATCAGGCTTTTTCCGCCTTGCATCAGCCTTTGCAAGTCAGTGATGAGGTGTGGGAAAAATATCTGCGCGAAAGTGGCGAAAAATCACGTGATTCGGTACTGGCTGATGTGGGTTTGGGGCAAAAATTAGGCGTGGTGGTCGCTAAGCGCTTATTGCAATTAGCGGGCACTTGGTCGGAAGACGGGCGCCAAGGTAAAAAACCAATGTCGGTGTCGATTCGTGGTACCGAAGGCATGGCGATTCAATTTGCGCGCTGTTGCAATCCGATTCCAGGCGATCCGATTTTAGGCTTTGTGAAAAAAGACCAAGGCTTGGTGGTGCATACGCATGATTGCCCACAAGTATCCAAAGGCCGAATCGATGCCGAGAAATTGATCGATGTCGATTGGGATCCTGAAGTCGCTCGCATGTTTGATGTGCCGGTGAAAGTATTAGCAGAAAACGAACGTGGTACTTTGGCGGCATTAGCTGCTGCCATTGCTGATGCTGATGCTGATATTTCAGCGGTGACGATGGGCGATATGGTCGATTCACATGAGCGCTATTTGAGCGTGCAATTTACGCTGCAGGTGAGTAATCGCTTACATTTAGCGCGGGTGTTAAAGAGTTTACGCAGTTTGCCGACGGTGTATCGTTTGCAGCGGGTGCGCGCGCTGTAGCAAAAACAGCGCCAGCAAAATTAAGCATTCCCCTTTATCGAGGCGAATGCTTTTTTTATTTCAGTAAGCGTAAATTGAATGGCAGGCGATAAGGCTGCGCTTTGCTGGCGTTGACGACCCCTAAAATGCAAAAAATCAAATGGCAAATGGCAACTACCGGCAAGATTAAAAAACCGATCAAAACAAACATCAGTACCCAGCCTACGGCGTAGCCCAGCATGGTGGTGATCGACCAATTGAGTGCTTCTTTGGCTTGATCAGTGACCGCCGCATCGTCTTGCTTCACTAAATAAATAATCAACGATGGGATAAAACCAAAAAATAAAGTGCCAAGCCAGATCAGCAAAATTATATTTTGGCTTTCGCGACTGGGGCTTGGGTTGATTTCGATTTCATTCATAACAACTCCTTGTTCGTGCTTTGGGCGACGCTTTGAATTACCAAGCATACTACAAACTTACTAATCCTTGTTTGCTTAGTCAAAATTCACCAAACAAAGTGAGTCTACGATCAAGCGCCCTCAGTTTTTACCCAGATTGACTGCTGCAATGCGGGTTAGAGCTGCGCGGCATCAAAAAAACACCCAGTTAGCATGATAAACTGACGATCTCTTTGCCTCGGGGGCTGATTTCATGATTCAAATTTCAATCAATGGAGAAGCAAAAACTTTTCCTGCTGCGCTCAATGTCACTGAGTTGGTGGTGGCTTTAGATTTGCTCGGTAAGCGGATTGCGATTGAGCGCAATGGTGAAATCATTGCAAAAAGCCAATATGCGGCGACCATGCTGGCCGATGGGGATGTGCTAGAAATGGTGGTTGCTGTGGGTGGTGGTTGAGGTATAAGTCTGTAGCTGCTATTTAATATTGGCTACAGTAAGATACCTATAAAAATAGCCGTACCACCAATAGGCCGCTTTGGTGTGGAGCGCAAAATAATTCATTGCTACGCAGGGAGTTTACTATGTCAGATGTGTTTCAAATTGCCGGTAAAACCTATCAGTCACGCTTGATTGTTGGCACAGGTAAATATAAAGATTTCCAAGAAACGCGTGCCGCCGTTGATGAGTCGGGCGCTGAGATTGTCACTGTGGCGATTCGCCGCGTCAATATTGGCCAAGATGCCAGTCAGCCGTCGTTATTAGAGGCTCTGCCACCATCGCAATACACTTACTTACCCAATACTGCCGGTTGCTACAACAGTGAAGACGCGGTGCGTACTTTGCGTTTGGCGCGTGAATTGCTCGATGGCCACAAATTAGTCAAGCTCGAAGTCTTGGGTGACCCCAATACGCTGTATCCCAATGTGCGTGAAACCTTAAAAGCGGCAGAAATCCTGGTTGCTGATGGTTTTGATGTAATGGTGTATACCTCGGATGATCCAATTATTGCCAAAGAACTCGAGCAAATTGGTTGCTGCGCGATCATGCCGTTAGCATCTTTAATTGGCTCGGGCATGGGCATTATTAATCCATGGAATCTACGCCTGATTATTGATTCGGCCAAAGTACCAGTGTTGATCGACGCCGGTGTGGGTACTGCATCCGATGCGGCGATTGCGATGGAGCTCGGTTGCGATGGGATTTTGATGAATACCGCCATTGCCGGTGCACGCGATCCGATTCGGATGGCTAGAGCGATGAAATTGGCGGTCCAAGCTGGTCGCGATGCCTTTTTGGCGGGCCGTGTTCCGCGCAAACTGTATAGCGCTGATCCATCCAGCCCGGTGACAGGGATGATTGCTGCTGCGAAATAAAAATGAGAGAACACGCTGTTCTGAAATTTTGAGTAATCAGGGTATTGCCTTGCTGCTACTGCTAATCGTATGCTGCAAGCCAATACCCTTTTTTATTTGAGATGCATATGTGCTTAATTCGCTACGCTAATTTAGATGATCTGGATGCACTGGTTCCGGTTTTTGATGCTTATCGCGTGTTTTATCAAATGCCCAGTGATCTGGCTTTAGCGCGGCAATTTTTAAGTGAGCGCTTAGCTTTGGGTGAGTCGGTGATTTTGCTGGCCGAGGGCGACTCTGGTGCGGTGCAGGGTTTTATCCAGCTTTATCCCTTGTTTAGCTCATCGCTATGCCAGCGTATTTTGTTGCTTAATGATTTATATGTGCTTGAAGCGGCGCGCGGGCAGGGTGTGGCGCGTCAGTTAATGCAAAAAGCCGCCGCACATGCCAAAGCCGTTGGTGCGGCGCGACTTGAACTCTCTACTGCGCATAGCAACACCCGAGCGCAAGCTTTGTATGAATCATTGGCGTATCAACTTGATCGTGAATTTCGTAATTATTCCTTGGCCGTTTGAGCCTTGAAACGTGGGTAAAGCTTGGTGAAATCGGCCAGTCGTTTTACCATACGCGTATTCAATAAAAATGCCGCCGCTAAACCGATGCCGCGGCATTTTTTATCCGGTAAAGCATAAGGAAATATCATGGAAAACGAACAAAATCCCGCAGTTGACAGCGAAGACAATGCGCACAAACAACGTCGCATTCGTAGCTTTGTTTTACGCCAAGGCCATTTGTCGAGCGGCCAAGCACGGGCTTTAGAAGAATTTGGGCCGCAATTTTGCATCGATTACAGCCCGAATGCGCTGGATTTAGAGCAAGCATTTGGTCGCAATGCGCCGCGCGTTTTAGAGATCGGTTTTGGCATGGGCACGGCAACGGCAGAGATTGCTGCGCAGCGGCCAGAGACCGACTTTTTAGGCGTTGAAGTGCATACGCCGGGCGTGGGTAGCTTATTAAAATTGATCGGTGAGCAGTCATTAAGCAATTTGCGCATCGTGCAACATGATGCGGTGGAAGTATTAGAAAACATGCTGCCAGTGGATAGTTTGGCGGGCGCGCATATTTTCTTTCCAGATCCTTGGCATAAATCGCGCCACAATAAGCGCCGCTTAATTAAGCCTGAATTTGTTGCGCAATTGGTCTCGCGGATTCAATCAGGTGGTTATTTGCATTTGGCAACCGATTGGGAAGATTATGCGATGCAAATGTTGGCGGTGTTAAGTGCTGAACCGACGCTCGAGAATACTGCGACCAGCCCAACTGGCTTTGCTGAGCGTCCTGAATACCGCCCGCTGACTAAGTTTGAAAACCGCGGCATTAAATTAGGCCATGGTGTTTGGGATTTAGTGTTTAAGAAAAAATAAGCTTGGGGCGATTACGCTTTAGAAAAGTCATTTTCCGCCGATATAAAAGAACTAGCGCCTGTCGCTAGGCTTGCTAGAGTTAATCTTATTGTATGGGCGGGAGCGTAATATGCACCAATTAAAACTGATTCTTGTCTTGCTGGTGACCGTGTTCGGTCTAACGGCTTGCGCTAGTTCGGGCAAAGTAGCGGGTGATGCAATGCCGCCCGCAGTTTTACCCACTAAAGTAACCGCAGTGGGACATGGCGCAATGCCACTTGGCGAAGGTTTAAGCCAAGCTCAGCGACACTTATTAGCCATGCGAGCGGCCAAGCTCGATGCGTATCGATCATTAGCGGAAACCGTTGCTGGCATTAAAATCGTGGGTAGCAGTACCGTTTCTGCAATGGCGCTGACGAGCGATAGTTATAAAGCCTATGTTGAGGCTTATTTACGTGGCGCTAAAATCGTCAGTATTACGCCATTGCCGGATGGTGCTTTTGAAACCATTTTAGAATTGACGCTCGGTGGTGATTTTTACCGTGCAGCGCCGCCAGTGAAAGAGGCCGTTGCCGCACCAGCAGCAGCGCATGCGCCCGCTGCGCCAACGCCAATGCCGGTGGTGCCGCAGCCCTTAGCCGCGAATATTTCACCCACTCAGAATTACTATCTCTCCTTGTGAAAAAATTTATTGTTTTTTGCCTGTTATGCCAAATGGCATGGGCTGCCGAATTTGAAGGGATTGCGCCAGTCGGTTTAGATGGGGTGGCTGCGGCGCGAACATTGGCGGTGCAAGATGCGCTAGAAAATGCCGCGCTGTTTAATGGCGCGCAAGTGACGAGTTTAAGCGTCAAACAACAAGGGCAATGGGGCGAAACGACTAAAGTGAGCGGTACGCCGCAAGGTGATTATCAGCTGCTGCGAGAGTGGCAAAGCAATGGCTTTATCCACGTTGTTGTCAATATTGCGCCACCTGCTGCGCCAGTGAGTAAAGCCAATACGCCCACTCAGCGTCCAGCCAATACCGCCCGTTGTGATTTAGATGATTTACGCCGTAAGGTGCTGATTTCGTATTTTTGGATTGAGCATCCGGCACAAACGCAAGATTTAGATCGGTTTCCCGAAGGAATTCAAATCGAGCTGGTTCGCCAGTTGTACGACAGCCAACAGTTTTTACCGCAACGCGCACCGGGCGTGGCGGTGTTTGATGTGTTGCCGCAATTTGTGGATCCTTTATTGCAACCTGAACGAGTACGCGCCTTAGCGCAGCAATATTCAGTGCAGTTTATCGTTGGCGGCATTGTGCGCGATACCTCAATGCTCGGCGAGCGCTATACCCTGGCCTACGGCTCAGATCTTCGCCCTTATGAAAAAAAATCAGTGGCGAGCTTACCGATTCTTAATTTTGCCCAAGTTGGCGTCAAAGCCGTGCCTGCCGCACGTCGCTTTGATTTAGATTTATTTGTCTTTGATGGTGTATCGGGAGCGCTAGTTAATCGGCACCGAATTGCTGGTAAAGCCAATGGCGAAGTGGTGCAAGATCTGAGTAGTGCTTTGGGTACCGCAGGTTTTGCTGCGACTGATTATGGCCGGTTGGTGAACGATAAACTGAAAGAAGCCAGTCGCTTAGTGGCACAAGATTTAAGCTGTATTCCGTTTTCGGCCAAAATTACTCGGGTTGAAAAAAACTCGGTGTATGTCGATGCAGGCTATACATCTAATTTGCGGCCTGGCGATACCCTACAGGTATATCGCATTTCGCCGACCGCAATGCCGGTTGATTCGGCCAATTTCGCGCCGACAATGCGCTTAGGTATGCCGGAACAAAAAGGCGGCACATTTACGGTGCAACAAGTGCAGCCTTTATTTGCGATGGGAAGGATCGACGGCTTGAAAGTGGAGCCGGGTGATTATGTTCGTTTTGTTGGATCGGAGCGAAATAATGATTAAGAAAACACTGCTGATATTTTTGATGCCCACCGTGCTTTGGGCCAATGAGCCAGCGCATAAAGCTGAAACCAAACCGATTAAGGCCGCTGAATCGCATGCGCCGGCGGGCGCAGAAAAACCGGCGGAAAAATCGCGTCATGCGGCACCTCAGCAAATGAGTACGCCGATTAAAATCGCTCAACCCGAAGGCGGGCATGCTGCCGAGCCTGCCGCCGCTCCAGAAGTGATGCCGGTTAAACCACCGCCGGTAGTGCGATATGTTGCGCCACAATATACAGCGCCTACAGTGCATCGGCCGGTGGTTCGCTCTAAAGCGCCGGGGGCGCATGGTTCGGCAAAATCCAAAACACACGCCAAGTCGAGCACTCATGCTAAATCGTATAGGGCAACACCGGGTTATGTGCGGGTATTGCCGGCATCGCAAATTCCAAGCTATGCCATTTTGCCGCCAGCCAAAGGGATGAGTTCGGCGACAAAAAATCGCCCTGCTTGGGGACAAGAAGTTGAGGCGACTAAAGTACCAGAGCCCGAAATGCCGGTGCCGGGACGCAAATTAGCAGCACCGCAATTTTATACTGAGAAAAACTCCGAACTGCGCTGGCAATATTATAGTTACCCTTAATTTGAGCCATGATTGGATGAGCAAAAAAGCAGCGTTTTTACGCTGTTTTTTTTGTTGTATTTTTAGCTTGATTAATTCAGATTGAATTTCGATTGATGCAGTCGCTGTAGCAGTGTATTAAACTCGACGCTGAATTTATCGCAGTGCTGGTGTTTAATTGAGGGTGTGCAATGTTACGCAATCGACTGCAGCGTTTTAAATTATTTAAAAAAATAAGTTCACTGGTTGCGCCAATTGATCAGCGTATTGATTTTGATAAGCAAGCATTATCTGTATTAGAATCGCATTTTGCCAGCGATCAAGATGAATATCTAACCCAATTTAGAATTAAATACGCATTAGATGAATTGATTGAATCAGCAGCAACAGATACCGCGCGTTTACAGCGCGTGATGCATTGGGTACATCATCTTTGGCAGCACAATGGCCAAAACACCCCCAGCCAAAATGATGCGATGACCATTGTTGCAGAGGCCGCGCAAGGGCAGCAGTTTCGCTGTGTTGAATATGGCATCGTTTTGGCGACGGCCTTGGCTGCCTTGGGTTTCCCAGCAAGAATACTGAGTTTGATGACGCAGGATGTTGAGCATAAACGCTCATGTGCCGGTCATGTGGTCACGGAAGTGTATTTACATGATTTAGCCAAATGGGTGATGGCTGATGCCCAATGGAATATTATGCCCATGCTCAATCAGCAAGCGGCGAATGCGCTGGAACTCACGCAGGCGATTTATCAAGGCGATGATAATTTGAGTTTGCAGTCAACGACGGCAATTAAACCTAAATATTATTTAAAATGGATTAAGCCGTATTTGTATTACTTTACTACGCGTTTAGAGCATCGCTATGATTTTAATGCGAATGCAACGCAAATTCGCTTAATGCCAATTGGCGCGAAAACGCCTAAAGTATTTCAAAGAAAACATCCTATTTCTGCTGCAACAATGACGCATATTTTGGCAGATTTTTATCCAGATAAAGATCGAATTAAAATGATTTAGTTTGCTTGTAAATAAAAAGGCATAAACCTAAAAGTTTATGCCTTTTTATTTTAATGTTTGCATTACAGTGTTCTGTTTATGGCCTCAAAGGCGAGTCATCAAACTTTTGCATGAACACTTATTTGCATTTGTTTTCGCGTAATACCGAACCACTAAATTGCGCGCTGAGTTTAGCCAATTTATCGCTTTGCTGCGAATTGAGGTTTTTAAAGCTAAAGCTCGCTTGTTTTAGGGTATCGTCTTTTTCGCGTACCACGGCCGATTTAACGCCAAGGGCTTTGAGCTCAGCCAAATGGCGCTCGCCCGCTTCTCGATTGCTAAATACGCCCAGTGAAATCGAATTTTGCCAACGACCGCCATTGTTGACGACAAAATAATCCGTGACGCCCATTTCGGCCAGTTGTGCGGCTTTTTGTTTGGCGATTTCTAATGTGGCCAGCGGCGGCATATACACCCAAACCTTGCTCGATTCGCCACTGGCGGTTTCGCTGGCAATTAAGCTGAGGTTTTGAATTTTAGTACGGGCACTGTCGATTTGATCGCCAGTAATGCCGGCCCAGCGCCAGCAACGACCTATCTCGGCCACCGGCGTTGGCGTGGGTTTGCTGGTTGGCTTCGCCGTCGCAGTCGCAGTTGCAGTCGCAGTCGCAGTCGCCAGCGGTGCGCTTGCTGGCACAGGCTCACTGGCCATGTTAACCGCAGTGACTTGGCCTAATTGCCCGGTGACCACTTTCACCGCGCTGGCGTTTTTTTCGCGCTGACTGAGCTCAATGGAAGACGGTGGCGTTTCGAGTTGAGAAAAACCATAGACCGCTAAATTGGCAATAACGAGTGTAATAAACAGCCATTTCATGGGTGTAATGTTCCTGCGTCTGCAGTGAGTAAAGCGGCTAAACCGTCGAGCACCAGATTATCCACCGCAATCGCCTTGGCGTTAAGTAAAGGTTGTAAATAGGCGGCATCACCACCGAAAACAATCACTTGCTCGATAGGATGACCATGAGCGATTGCGGCGCTGAGTGCTTGCTCGATGGAGCCGATGATGGCCCGCACACAGCCGGTTTCGATGGCGTCGAGTGTTGATTGGGGAAAGGCTTGCAGCGTACCGCTGGCGTGCGGCAAGCGGGCGGTGGCTTGATGCAGCGCCGATTTCATCAGCCCAAGCCCCGGGGCGATGCTGCCGCCTAAATAATCGCCATTGGCCAGAAGGGTGTCGATGACAATGGCGGTGCCTGCCGAAATAACCAAGAGGTTTTGCTGTGGAAAGTGCTGGCGAGCGCCTAAAATGGCCGCCCAGCGATCAGGACCTTGCTCATTAAGTTGTGGATAGTGATTCACAATCCCTAGCGCCTGACGAGTGACTTGCAGCCATTGTGGTCGCACTTGCCAGTGTTGGCTAAAGAGTTGATCGATTTGTTGTTGTAAATCAGCAGCGCCCACCGCGCAGCCTAAAATTTGCGCGCCAGCGGGTAAATTGGCGCACTGTTGCCAAAGCTCGCTGCTGGTATGGGCAACGCCGCTGCAGCCAGATGGGCTATGTCGCCATTTGATTCGGCTATTGCCTAAATCGAGTAATAAAAAGGCGGTTTGCTTCATGCTGTAGCCCGCCTTAAGCTCACATCGCCGGTATGAATCAAGCATTCACCATCGGGGGTATTTAACCGTAGTGAACCATCAGCACTCAGCCCAGCAAAATACCCGGTCTTTATTTGCCCATTCGGGGCGATAGCATTGAGTAATTCAGTGGGCCAGGCATGAAGTGCTTCCCATTGCGAACGGATAGACGAAAAGCCGCTTTGGGCAAATTGGCTGAGCGTTGTTTCTAATTGATTCATTAATCTAGCCAGTAATTCATTACGCCCGCAATTTAAGCCTGCCGGTACTAAGCTCGCAGCGACTTGATCGAGTTGGTTTTGCGCTTGGGCGGGTAGGGCGATATTGAGCCCGATCCCGATGACGACGTGCGAAGGGCCAAGGGCATCGCCTTGCATTTCAATTAAAATACCGCCCACTTTGGCCCATTGTTGGCGATCAAGTTGCAGTAATAAATCATTCGGCCATTTCAGCCCGATTGCAGTGACGCCCGCTTGGCGCAGCACGCTGGCCACCGCAACGCCAACGGCCAGTGGTAAGCCGGCCAATTGCGCCGAGCCGCCATCAAAGCGCCACGCTAAAGAAAATAACAGACTGCCACCGAGCACGCCCATCCACGGGCGACCTAAACGCCCTCGGCCGCCGTCTTGCCATTCGGTGACGAGTAATTTGCCGTGCTGTGGATCAAGCAATAATTGTCGATTAGTTGAACCTAGGGTATTACTCACCACCACATTGGCGATACTGCCTTGCTGTAAATACCCCTGTATCAGGCTTTGGTCTAGCCAATCAATCGGCTGCTCTAGGCGGTAGCCGACTCCGTGGCGACGGATGAGGTTAACGCCGTAGGCTTCGGCTTTGGCTAGCCCCAGTGAGACACTCGCACGGGAAATAGCCAAGCGCTGGGCAATCTCGGCACCTGAGGTGAAATCGTGCGCATTAAGCTCGCGCAGAAGGCTGATGGTATCGTGCATGGGGCGATTTTACTGCAGATTGGCGCAAGCGTGCGCGCAGATCCATGTGGTATGCGCGCAAGTTACGTGATTGAGTTCAACATTGCATCGATGGCGGTTGGATTTGCCGCCATGGGCAAACCCAACCTGAGTCGAGCTTAGTTCGTCGGCGCTGCAATCTTGGCCGGTTCACTGCCACCCATGGTTTCAATGGTGTGATTTTGATTGGTATAGATACAGATATTACCGGCAATCTCGAGGGCTTTTTTCACCACCACTTCGGGGGATAAATCGGTGTTTTGCAATAATGCGGTCGCCGCTGCTTGCGCAAATGCGCCACCGGAACCAATGGCAGCAATGCCTTCTTCGGGCTCAAGCACATCACCATTACCGGTAATGACCAAAGTGGCCGTTGGGTCAGCCACAATCAGCATGGCTTCGAGTCGACGTAGCATCCGATCGGTACGCCAGTCTTTCGCCAGCTCAACCGCAGCGCGGGTTAAATGGCCCTGGTGTTTTTCTAATTTGGCTTCAAAGCGTTCAAACAACGTAAAGGCGTCCGCCGTGCCACCGGCAAAGCCGACAATCACTTGGTCGTGATACAGCTTGCGCACCTTTCTGGCTGTGCCCTTAATGACGACATTGCCCAAAGTGACTTGGCCATCGCCGCCAACGGCCACGTGTTTGCCACGACGTACTGAGACGATTGTTGTGCCGTCAAATTGTTCCATGCTGAACTCCTGTTTTGAAATAAATTTGGGTTCTAGATGGCATCAGTTGCATGAAAAGCAAGCCAGCTTGGGATTATTTGCGTCTTTCCATTTGCAACATGTCAGCAATGCCCATCACCCGTAGTAAACCCAGCACCAATTCATTAATGTTGATAATGCGAATTTGTTTGCCTTGCTGTAACCACGTCATCGCCAAATTGAGGATTTGTCCGGCAGATTCAAAATCAATCCGATCAATTCGCGAAAAATCCAGCGTGGTAACGGATTGATCGCTGACCAGATCGGCAATTTTTTGGATCAACTGCGGTTGTTCGGCAGTGATAATGCCGATGAGTTGGGCTTCTTGATCGGCTTCACTGGCCAGTTCAGCGCGCGCTTTAGCTTCATCTAAGGCAATTTGTTGGCTGTCTTTTGGCGCTTGCGCAATATCCCAAGAAGGCGGCGACACCTCATAGGTAATTGCATAATCAACCGCTAAATTTTCAAACGCTTCTTGTTGACCTAAAATCTGATGTATTTCGATCAACAGCAGCCAAAATGGGGCTTCTGCAGGTATACGTCGACCCACTTCAATTTTATTACTAATTAGCGTGATTAAATTTTGTGCGCCAATCAATTGCAACTGACCTTGCTCTTTATTACGCCGTGGTAAAACCGCAACTAATTCAGCCGCACCCAGTGCATCGATTTTTTGCACCTTACTAAAATCGACGCGAATATTCGGGTTTTTTTTACGTAAGGCCAAAAATTGCTTGGCTTCTTTTTCTATGGTTTCAATCCCGAGTTTGGCTGGGAAGCCATAGTAAGCCGAAGTGCTGGCAACTTGCGGTTGATGCTGGCTATGCTGCCGCCAAATGGGCGGCGTCTTTTCAAAAGTCATCACAAATTCAAGCGCCAAAGCATCAAAGGCTTCGCGATTGTCTTGTTGTTGGTACAATTCAAACAGCATTAACCACGGTTCAAGCCGACGTTGACCGATAAATTCTGGGCGATCCGCCTCTAAAATGCTGATTGCTGCTGAAAGTTGACTGTTAGCGTGTAGCATGGCAGCCTGTTCTTCGGCTGCTGATAAACTATCGTGATTTGTTTGGACTTCAATTTTTAATAGCGATAAATCGTATTGCTGAGTCTCATGTTGTGGCGGCTCAGTAGGCTCTGTAGCGAGGGGAATGATGGTTTCCGGACCAAATGGGCGAGATTGTGTTGCGATGCCTTCTCGGCTTGCCGCTACCGTGATGGGGGCAGTCTGCGTTAAAACTTCATTACCGTCTTGATCTTTTTTACGAAAAAACGAAAACACTGCTGATATCCTGTTGGTGAAATCACTCAAAGCGCTTAGATTTTACTGCTAATATTCATTAGGCAGTATAGGTGAACGAATGATGCGCAGCCTAGGGTCTTATTTACAAGCAAAATATTCGCTAATTCTTTGTGACTATCTCATTTAAATCTATATATGCTTAAATCATTTTTTCAGCGTCAGCGCTGGTTTCGTTTTGCAGTATATGTACTGGCCAGTATTTTATTATTGGGCGCATTGGTGCATTGGGCATTACCACCGCTGCTGCGGCCGTGGCTAGAAAAAGAAGCCAGCCAAATATTACACCGCCCAGTTACAATTGGTGAATTGGCGATTAATCCTTATTCACTGCAATTTGATTTAAGTGATGTTGCTGTGCGTGACCAATATGGTCCATTTGTGAGCTTTAAATCTTTGCAAGTGAATGCCGAATGGCGCTCAATCTGGCGAATGGCGCCCGTGGTGCGCAGCATTACTTTAGACACGCCGAAAGTAACACTCATTCGTCTGGCTGCCGATCGTTATAATTTTTCTGATTTAATCCCCAAAAAATCCCAAACGACTAAAAGCAATGAGCCGCTGCCACGATTCTCGCTGAATAATATTCGCATTATTGGTGGCGATATTCACTTAGATGATCGGGTGATTGGCGAAAATCAAACACTCGATCAGCTCAATTTTTCATTGCCATTTTTATCGACATTACCACAAAGAATTAACGAATATATTCAGCCACAACTGTCTGCTCGATTTAATGGCCGTCCCTTTGAATTAAAAGGAGAAAGTAAACCGTTTGAAGATAGTTTAGATACCTTACTAAAATTTAAAATCAATCAGCAAGACCTGACCCCATTTTTGGCTTATGCGCCATTTCCTCAGGGGATTGCGGTGCCATCGGCGGTATTAAGTGCCGATGTCGAGATGGTGTTTCGCCAGCAAAAAGATCGTGCCGATTTATTATTTAATGGTCATTTACAGCTGAATCAAGCCGCGATTACGCAAAACAGCCAGTCTTTTATTGCGCTCGACCAGCTAAAGGTTGAGCTGAAAAATATTAAACCCCTGCTGGCAGAATATCGTTTTGGTTTGATTGATGTACGTGGTTTGGATGTGCAATTGTCGCGCAATCAGGCTGCCGTTTTTAATTGGCAAACGTTAGTCCCTGAAAACACGGCTAATGCAAAAGCGGCGGCAGAGCCCACAGAAAAAAAATCGACTTTATTGGCGTTTAATGAGTTAAAAGTCAGTGATAGTCAGCTGCATTGGCTTGATCAAGCGGTCAACCCTAAAGTAGAGACTGCATTGCAAGCGATTGATTTGAATATTAAAAATTATTCAAATCAAAACCAAAGCCCATTTTCTGTGCAATTGAGCGCGAAAACGCAGCAAGCGGCGAGTTTGGCCGCAGAATTGCAAGTGACAGCCTCGCCGCTTAAATTATCCGGAAAAATAAACGCTTCACAGATTCAAATTGCTGATTATGCCGGCTATTACCAAGCTCAATTACCCGCACAATTAGCCGCCACAGTTGGTTTTGCCACCGAACTCGAGCTGCAGGCAGATCCAATGCAATATGCATTAAAAAATCTGCAGCTGGATATTGATCGCTTTACTTTAACCGCTGCGAAAGCCAAAAAACCCGCCTTAACCATTGCGCAATTGCAGTTGACTGAAGCCAGTATCGACTCAGCCACTAAAGCCGTTAAAGTGGGCAATCTACTCAGCAAAAATGGGTATTTAAACGTTTTACAGCAAAAAGATGGTGAACTTAATCTTTTGCAATTGCTGCCTGAATCCAAAGGTAAAAAACCAGCGCAAGCTAAACAGACGCCTGAATGGTCTGTTTTATTGCAATCCGGACAATGGCAAGATTGGAAGGTTGAATATATTGATCAGCGCATTGCCAATAGTAAACCGCTGGTTTGGAAAAATATTGCGTTGAATTTAAACAATGTCGATAGCCGGCCAAATAGTCGATCCACCCTGAATTTGCAGGCCCAAGGTGGGCGCAGCGCTAAAATAAAAGTAGCCGGTTCATGGGTGCCACAACCATTTTCAGCGAATTTAGATTTAGATTTAGCCAATTTTGATGCTGCGTATGGCCAGCCGTATTTTAATCAATACGTTAATATTTCTTTAGCGCGTGGCTTTTTAAACGCTAAAGGTAATTTACGTTTGGCTGTAGAGCCCAAACTATCGGCATCTTATACTGGTAATTTGAGCGCAAATAATGTGTATGCGCTGGATAAAATAACTGGCAATGACTTTTTGAAATGGAAAAGTTTTTATATTGGTGGCATCAAAGCGCAGTTATCACCGCTGAATATTGATATCAATGAAATCGCTTTGAGTGACTTTTATTCGCGCTTGATTTTGTCTGCCGATGGTCGCCTAAATTTACAAGACGTGATGGTGAAAGATGCTGGCGAAGTCTCTGTGACCACCGAGCGTACCACTGAGCGCAGCGCTGCGACCGCCAGCGCGCCCATCGAGGCCGAAAAAACCTTAGCAGAAAGTAGCGGACTAGATATTCCGATTAAAATCAACAAAGTAACGCTGAATAATGGGCAAATTCAATATACCGATTTATTTATTAAACCGAATTTTTCTGCCAATTTAACGCAAATGGGTGGGGTTATTGGTGGTTTGTCGAGTAATGAAAACGATAGAGCTACGTTGAATTTGCGCGGTAGTATGGATTATGTGGCGCCGGTTGAGATTCAAGGTAGTTTGAATCCTTTGTCTAAAACATTATTTATTGATTTGAAAGGTGGCGTTAAAGGTTATGAATTAACCAATGCATCGGCATTTGCCATTAAGTACGCCGGATATGGCATCGAAAAAGGCAAAATGTCGATGGATGTATCGTATTTGATTGAAAACCAAAAATTAACCGCCAGTAATAAAATATTTTTAGATCAATTGACTTTAGGGCCTGCCGTTGAAAGTGCGACAGCAACTAAATTGCCGGTTAAATTTGTGCTGTCTTTACTCACCAATCGCAAAGGGCAAATTAATTTGAACTTGCCGATTCAAGGTTCACTCAATGATCCGCAGTTTAGTTTGGGTGGCATTATTTGGCAGGCGATTGTGAATGTGGTTGAAAAAGTGGTGACTTCACCCTTTGATGCATTATCAGATGCCTTTAGCGATGGCCCGAGTTTATCGCATATTGATTTTGCTTCGGGTAGTGCACAGCTCAATGAGCAGGCGCAATTGGTGGTGAACAATTTATCGCAAGCATTATTAGATAGACCGAGTTTAAATCTAGATATCATTGGTTGGGCTAGCCTAGAGAGTGATACGGCCGGTTTGCGGCTACAAGATTTAAATAAAAAAATGCGGGCAATTAAAGCCGCTGAGCTCGGGGAAAAATCGGAATCGATAGAGTCTGATTCCGATATCGTGATTGCTGCCACTGAGCGTGATGCACTGCTCACGCAAGTGTATAAAAACGAAAAATTCCCTAAGCCAAAAAATGTACTCGGGCTCAATAAATCACTACCACCAGCTGAAATGGAGAAACTCATTTTAGCCAATACAGTGATTAGCAATGAGCAATTGCAAGCTTTGGCCATGCGCCGCGCGCAGCAGGTAAAAACCGCATTACAAGCGGCAGGGGTGGATAGTGCGCGATTATTTATTGCTCAAGCCAAAATTAATGCCACTCAAAGCGATTTGGCTGCCGATCAGGGCTCATTATCTAGAGTGCAATTTAAACTTAAATAACTTTAAGGTTGCTGGTGATTACAGCGGATTATTCAGCCAATATTTTGCTGGAAAATCCGCTAGTTGCCATGCTGATGGCTCTGTTTAAGTTTGGGATTTAAGCTGTGTTAAGTTCATATTTTCAATTTCAGTCTATCGATCCAGAGGCTGATTTTTCGAGCACTATTGATCAATTGAATGCGTTGCAATTGGCGCGTTTATCGCAAATACAAAATCAGGCCCGCCGTGGCCAATTTTTATCCGCCCGCGCTTTAGCCCAGCAGTTATTGCACAAAAATCACCGCCAATTGGCGTTAAGCCAAGACGATAAAGGCCGTCCTGTGGCGGAAGATTGGCCATTTTTGACCGGATTATCTTGGAGTCATGGGCAAAATTTTTGCGCGGCGGCCTTGGGGCAGGGGCGGGTTGGCGTTGATTTAGAAACCATACGCGCTCGTCGGCAATGCTTGGCGATTGCCGAGCAATATTTCGACCCACGCGAAACCGCGTGGCTGGCCGCGTTGAGTGATGCAGCGCAGTTGCGCGCTTTTTATACCCTGTGGGTGGCCAAAGAAGCCTTGCTCAAAGCCTTGGGGCTGGGCCTTGTTGGCGGTTTAGCGCGCTTTGTCTTGTTGCTCGAGCAAGGCCAATGGACTTGCCATAGCCCCGATGCACATCCGTGGTATTTGCAAGTGTGGGAGGTGAAACCCAATGTTTTATTGGCCTTAGCCAGCGATACGCCACAAGATTGGCAGCAGCTAAATCCAGCGGAAGATTGGAAGTTATTGCTTGAGATTGCTTAGGGGCAGTTGACGTTGGGTTTGCTAGGCGAGTTTGTGCAAAGTCTGACTTGATTTATCCACTCAAACGGATCGACTTTCGCAAGTACGCTGACCAATCTCGCCACCAGCAAACTAGGGCTAATGCTCGGTTGGAACGACTGGGGAATAAGCCGCTGTAGGCTCTGGGTAGAAGGTTTTTGTAGGTTGGTCCTGAGCTTGCGCAGCCCAACAATCGCGGTAAACGTTGGGCTGCATTTCATTTAGCCCAACCTGCGCACTTTGAGCATTATCACGCGCCTAGCGAAGTTAGCTTAAGTTACTTAACAATATGGGCCTTGGTGTTATTGTTTTTAGGCTTAGCTTTGCAAATTAAATATCAGCAGAGGCTAATGACGGCATGATCAAAGTTGATGATATATGTTGCTAGAGAAATAATTGATTTTATAGATAGTAACCAAAACCCTAAAGGTTTTAATAACATGAGAAATAAATTTTATGGATAAAGATTCAGATATAAAAACCCTCAACACCTACCTCAGCCTTTGTACAGAGGTTTACGAATTAAGCAAGCCAAACCCACCGGAAGATGCATATGCTTTTTATCGTGACTATGCCATGAGAGCGAACGGTCCTATTTTAGAGCCGATGTGTGGTACAGGCCGATTTTTACTGCCCTTACTTGAAGAAGGCTTCAATGTGCATGGCTTTGACGCCAGCGACCATATGCTTAAAGTCTTGCATGCTAAAGCCAAAACTAAAAATCTTGATGCTACGGTATGGAAAGGCTTTGTTGAAGATTTAAAACTTCCAGAAAAATACAATTTGATTTTTATTCCTAGTGGGTCTTTTTGTTTAATTATTGATCCTGCAGCAGTGAAATCAGCACTTAAAACACTTCATCATCATCTAAGCGATGATGGTGTTTTATTGTTTGAAGGTGAAACTCTTAAAGCTGTGCCACCACTTGATGTATGGCGTGGCTCTGTATGGTACAAACCCAATGGTCAGATGATCATGCTAAGTTCATTAGCCACCATGAAGGACAATGTTTGCAATTCGATCGACAAATACGAACTAATCCACAACAACAGCATTATTCATACAGAAATTGAAGAATTGAAAGTCAGAATTTACGATCAGCATGAGTTAACTGAAATTCTCAAAAGTTGTGGATTTAAAGTTCGTGTAATAAAGGCTTTTGATGGCTCAGCTACCCCAGACGAAAATGATGAGAGCGTTGTCTATGAATGCAGAAAATAAGGCAAATATTGGGACAGCACGGTAGGTTGGCGCTGAGCTTGCGAAGCCCAACAATCACGGTAAACGTTGGGCTGCATTTCATTTAGCCCAACTTACGCACTGATCAATAACAGCTTCAATTAACAAGGAAAGCTGATGACGGGACAATCGTATTCGGCCATAAATTATCCGCCACTGTTGAAACATATTTTAGACGGTAAAGAATATGGTTCGATATTGAACAGTAAAAACTTTACGAAGCATCAACTCGCATGGCGAAATTTATTTAGAGAGCTACTAAATTGCCCACCAGAAAATCTCGAGATGGCCAAAACTTTCCATACAAACTGGCACATATCACATCACTACATCCGAGAGCTAATAGGCAATGACGATCTATTGATTGACGTGCTATGGGTTTGGCTTCCCCCCTACAAAGATCGTTCTCCAATAACGCTATACCGTGGTGAAAACATTCATAGGTTCGATAACAACAAGATCGGGACAGCATGGAGCAGCAGGGAAGAAATTGCCCGCATGTTTGGTAGGGGCTTGAACGCAATTCATAGCGGCGGCACACTTCTTAAGACCACTGCCCCAGCATCTTCAATTATTGCAGCCCCTTCAAAACACTCAGTCTACTTAGGCGAATACGAATTCACCCTTGATACACGCAAACTAGGTGAAATAATACGAGTTGAAAATTTTTGCCAACTTACGTTTTCAGCATGAGTGCGTAGTTTGGGCTAAATGAAATGCAGCCCAACGTTTACCGCGATTGTTGGGCTTAGCAAGCCTCACCGCTTACGGCGCAATACTGTAGGGTGCTGAAAGCTACGCGAATCGCGCCGTTGTGATGTTTATTTACGGTAATTCGGCGCAATTCGCTGCGCTCATTGTCGCCCTACGGCAGATTTGACTCGGTGTACATCCGCAGTTTATCGCAGCTTAAAGCAGCTTAAAGCAGACTCACGCCAGGCAAGGTTTGCACACTTACGCTGCGCATAATTTCCACAAAATCAGCTAAATACACGCTATGACTACGCTCGCTGGGCATGGCGGCATAGAGTTCTGACGTCAGCCCTTGCTGGGTAATCGGTTTGGCGACGACATAACCGCGCTCTAAATAATGTTGCACACTCCAGCGCGGCAAGGCCGCAATGCCGCGGCGGCTAGCGACCAATTGCAGCATTGCCACGGTGAGTTCAGTTGGGCGGCGTTTGGGGTTGATGCCTGCCGGTTTGAGTACTTTTCGCAGTAAATCGAGCATTTCATCGGGCACGGGATAAGTAATCAGCGTTTCATTGGCAAAATCTTCGGCGTCTAAATACGGTTTATTGGCCAGCGCATGATCGCTTGCCAGTAGCGCCACCATGTCGTAGCTAAAGAGCGGCAAATGGCTTAAGCCAACTTGCGGCTCGACTTCCGACACAATCGCCAAATCGGCGCGATCTTCAAATAACAGCTGTACCGGATCGGCATGAAAGCCCGAGACGATATCGAGCTCAACCTCAGGCCAATGTTGGCGAAATTGGTCCATCGCCGGCATTAACCAATCAAAACAGGTGTGGCATTCGACCGCGATGCGCAATTGCCCAGCTTGCCCTTCGCGTAAACGGGCAATATCGCGCTCGGTGCTGGCAATGGTTGGCAACACCGTTTGTGCTAATAAAGCCAGTTTTTCACCGGCGGCGGTGAGTTTAAGTGGCGTTGATTTACGCGCAAATAGCGGCAGGCCGTAATGGTCTTCAAGTAAACGCACTTGGTGCGATAAAGCCGATTGGGTTAAATGCAGCCGCTCAGCAGCGCGCGTTAAGCTGCCGCTGTCTTGAATTGCAAGAATGGTTTTGAGGTGACGCAATTCGAGGAGTGACTGCATTAGTATTTCTCATGGCTGGTGTGAAAATAATGAGCTGTAATCATAATCAGCTGCGCCGTATGATGCAAATACTATTCATAGAAAGAGGTGTTTGTGATGACTACGACTCATACTGCTAAGGCGCATATTTTAGGATTTCCGCGTATTGGGGCACAGCGCGAATTGAAATTTGCGCTAGAAAAATTTTGGCGCGACGAAATCTCTGAAGCCGAATTAGTCAAAGTCGGCCAGACCTTGCGTCGCCGTCATTGGGCTTGGCAAAGCGAAGCCGATCTCGATTGGGTCAGCGTGGGCGATTTTGCTTGGTACGATCAGATTTTAAGTACCGCGGCTTTATTGGGCTGCTTGCCCGAGCGCTTTGCTTTTGATGCCAAGCGCCTGAGTTTAAGCCAGTATTTTGCTTTGGCTCGCGGCAACGCCGAGCAGCCGGCACTAGAAATGACCAAGTATTTTGATACCAATTACCATTATTTGGTGCCTGAGCTCTCAAGCGAGAGCACCTTTGATGGCGGTGTTGAATGGTTTTTTCATGAAATTGAAGACGCGCAAACCCAAGGCCACGCAGTGAAAGCGGTGTTGCCCGGCCCCTTGACCTTTTTGTGGTTAGCCAAAGCGAAAGACGGGTATAACAAGCTAGACCTTTTGCCTAAATTGCTAGCGCGCTATACCGCCATTATTGAAAAGCTATCGGCCAAAGGCGTGCGCTTATTACAGCTCGATGAGCCGATTTTAGCTTTAGAGCTGCCGTTAGAATGGCAGGCAGCATTTGCGCCAACGTATCAAATGCTGGCTGGCAAAGGCACGCAAATTTTATTGGCGACGTATTTCGATTCGGTTGAGTCGCATGCGCAATTGCTGGCGGATTTACCGGTGGCTGGCGTGCATTTGGATTTGGTGCGCGCACCGGCGCAATTGGCGGCGTTTACGGCGATTTGGCCCAAAAATAAAGTGCTGTCTTTGGGGGTGATTGATGGCCGCAATATTTGGGCCAGCGATTTAAATCAGGTATTGGCCGCTATTGCTGAGCCAGCAAAGGCGCTAGGCGGATACCTCTGGTTGGCGCCATCATGCTCCTTGCTGCATTGCCCAGTCGATTTAGAACAAGAAACCCAGCTCGATGCCGAATTAAAATCATGGCTAGCGTTTGCCAAGCAAAAATTAGCCGAGCTTAAAGTGCTCAAAAAAGCCATTAATGGCAGCGATGTGGCCGATATTTTAGCGCTGAATGCATTTTCACAAGCCGCGCGCCGCGCCTCGACGCGGATTCATAATCCGGCGGTTGCTGAGCGTTTGGCCAATTTACCGCCGCAATTTGATCAACGCCACGCGCCATTTGCTGAGCGCCAATCGGCGCAGCAACAGCGCTTTCATTTACCGCCATTACCCACCACCACCATTGGTTCTTTCCCACAAACCAGCCAGATTCGTGCCGCTCGCGCTGCGTTTAAACAAGGCAAGTTAAGCGCTGCCGATTATGAATTGGCGATGCAGGCCGAAATCGCTTTGGCAGTGCAAAAACAAGACGCGCTGGGCATTGATGTGTTGGTGCATGGTGAAGCCGAGCGCAATGATATGGTTGAATATTTTGGTGAACAATTGGCCGGCTTTGCCTTTACGCAATTGGCGTGGGTGCAAAGCTACGGTAGCCGCTGCGTGAAACCGCCGATTTTGTTTGGTGACGTGAGCCGCCCGCAAGCAATGACCGTAGCGTGGTCGACTTACGCGCAAAGCCTGACTGACAAACCGATGAAGGGCATGTTGACCGGGCCGGTGACGATTTTGCAATGGTCGTTTGTGCGCGATGATCAGCCACGCGCCTTAACGTGCCAACAAATTGCCTTGGCGATTCGCGATGAAGTGCAAGACCTAGAAGCGGCTGGCATTGGAATGATCCAAATTGACGAGCCGGCGTTCCGCGAAGGTTTGCCGCTAAAAAAATCCCAATGGGCCAGTTATTTGGCTTGGGCTGGTCAAGCGTTTCGCGTGTCGGCTTCCGGCGTGGGCAATGCCACGCAAATTCACACCCATATGTGCTATTCGGAATTTAACGATATTTTGCCGGAGATCGCGGCGATGGATGCCGATGTGATTACCATCGAAACCAGCCGCTCCGACATGAAGCTACTCGAGGCATTTGGCAGCTTTCAGTATCCAAATGAAATTGGCCCGGGGGTTTACGATATTCACAGCCCACGCGTGGCGTCAGTCAATGAAATGCTGCGTTTAATCGCCAAAGCGCTAGAAGTGGTGCCGGCAGAACGCTTATGGATTAACCCTGACTGCGGTTTAAAAACACGCGGCTGGCCAGAGACTGAGGCAGCATTAAATAATATGCTACTGGCGACGCAGCAAGCGCGAGCGGCAATTGCGGCCGGGCAAACCTTGGTGTTTGACGCTTCATCAACCGGCGCAGCGGCGCAGGGCGCTTGTGCTTGTCATGGTACGGCAGAGGTAGGTTGATCCAGTCTCATTGGCCTGATGCTGAGGTTGCGAGCAAAAATCTACCGTTTGGGCAGTCATGCGGTTCACTTAGAAAAACGCTTTGACGCAGAGACGCTGAGACGCAGAGAAAAGCAAATTCAGAATTTAAACCGATAGCATTACGGTGATTAAAGCTGTGATTTGCTCTGCGCCTCTGCGTCGGCTTGTTTCAGTCCCGTTTGCGCGGTGGATTTTTGCTTAGCGCGCGCCGTATACCATGCGCTCGGCAAAACCACGGCGCAGCCACGCGCATTGGTCCATGGCCAATAAGCCTAAACTGCGCGCATGTTTGAGCGGCAAGGATGAAGAATCAAATAGCGTAATCAATTGATCGGTGACGACAGTCACCAGACCCGCATCGCGCGAACGCAACTTGGCGTAGCGCGCCAAACTGGCCGCTTCGCCCAGTTCTCGCGCTGGCGTGGCGGCCAATACGTCGGCAAGCGTGGTGGCATCACGTAAACCTAAATTTAAGCCTTGCCCAGCAACCGGATGCAGCGTTTGCGCGGCATTGCCAATCAGTACCACGCGCTGGCCGACCACCGAATTGACGGTTTTTAATGCCAGCGGCCAGCTAGCGCGGCCGGTCACCGCAGCAAATCCAGCGACACGGTCGGCAAAACGTTGTTCGACTTCGGCAATAAAATCGGCATCAGATAGCGTTAAACGCGCAGCCGCTTGTTCCGGTGTTTGCGTCCACACTAAGGTGTAGTCATTACCGGTAGGGAGTAATGCCAGCGGGCCATCATCGGCAAAGCGCTCAAAGGCAATACCCTTGTGCGGCTGCTTGGGTGTCAGTGTGGCAAGCACCGCATGCTGCTCGTAGGATTTAATCGTTTGGCGAATTTCCGGCAGTTGATTAAGTAACTGCCCACCATCGGCCAAGATCACCAAGCGGCAGGATATTTTTTGCTCACCGCTGGGGGTAGCTAAAGTCAGTTGCGCAAAGCGCGCCAAGCGCTGAATGTGGGTGACTTTGCTGGCGAGCGCCAAACGAGCGGGGCCAGTGCTGAGTTGATCGAGCGCGTATTGCGCCAGATTTTGGTATTTCACCACGCTGCCGAGCATCGGCAAGTCCAGCTCATCGGCATTGAGCACGGTACGACCTAAAGTCCCCGCTTGCGAAACGTGCACTTGGGTAATCGGCGTTGCGGCAAGTGAGTCGGCCCACAGCTGGCTGGCGGCCAAACTTTGTTGGCTGGCATAGGCAATCGCTAAGGCGCGTGGATCATTGCCAATCGATGATTTGGCTTCAACCAATAGCGCATCATGCCCGCTGGCGTAAAGGCGCTGAGCGAGTAAGGCACCCACTGGGCCGCCGCCAACGATGACTATGTCAACGTGCGGTGGAAGTTTGCTGATCAGCATGAGATTCCTAAAGCGGTTTTGTGGCTCTTTTTTACCGCGAAAAATAGAAAGCAGTGGTGGTAAACAGCATGGATTGCCGCAGCAGACCAGCCTAAGTGCTTGAGCTAACGCTTAGGCTGGCTGTGCGGTTTATTTTGCCATGATCTCTTCAATGTCGGCGATGGTTTTGGGGCAGGCTGCGGTGAGATTTTCATAACCGTCAGCAGTCACCAGTACATCGTCTTCGATACGAATGCCGATGTTTTCGAACTCTTTCGGTACATTGGCGGCGGGGCGAATATAAAAGCCCGGTTCAACCGTTAGCACCATGCCCGCTGCTAGTTTGCGCCATTCACCATCGATTTTATACGCGCCACAATCGTGTACGTCCAAGCCCATCCAGTGGCCAGTGCGGTGCATATAAAATTGCTTATAGCTTTCTGTTTCAAGGACTTCATCGAGCGAGCCCTTGAGCAAATTCAAGTCGAGCATGCCTTGCGCCAGCACGCGGGTGGCGGCGTCATGCGGTGCATTCCAAGTGCTGCCCGCGTAAATCGTTGCCAAGGCGGCTTCTTGCGCGGCGAGGGTGATTTCGTACACGGCGCGTTGTGCTGGCGTGAATGTACCGTTGACTGGGAAAGTGCGGGTGATGTCGCTGGCGTAGCCGGCCACTTCGCAACCGGCGTCGATCAGCAATAAATCGCCGTCATTCATGCGGGCATTGTTTTCGCCGTAATGCAGTACACAGCTATTGGCGCCGCTGGCGACGATGCTGTTATATGCCGGAGAGCGGCTGCCTTGGCGATAATAATCGTGCAAGATTTCGGCTTCGACTTGATATTCCATTTGCCCAGGCTTGGCAAATTGCATGGCACGTATATGCGCCTGAGTGTTTATTTTAGCTGCTTGGCGCAAGATACCTACTTCATAAGCATCTTTGATTAAGCGCATTTCATCCAGCGTAGCGCGTACATCAAGCATCATTGTCGGCGCGCTGACACCAGTGCGCGCGAGGCCACGCACATCGCTCAACCAGCGATTGATACGGCGATCCCAGCGCATTTCTTTGGCCAGTGGGTAATAGATGCGCGGCTGATTTTGGATGAGTTTTGCCATCCGCATATCCAGCTCTTCGATGGGGTAGGCGGCATCAAAACCGAACTGCTCGGCAGCGGCGGCTGGGCCAAAGCGGTAACCATCCCAGATTTCGCGCTCAATGTCTTTGGCGCGGCAGAACAGGATATTTTGCACTTGATCTTTACTGATGACTTGCACCAAAACTGCATCGGGCTCAGTAAAGCCAGTTAAATAGTAAAAGCCTGAATCAAAGCGAAATGGGTAATGGCTGTCGGCATTGCGAAGAATTTCTTGGCTGCTCGGTACGATGACAATGCCGGGTTCTAAACGAGCGGCGAGGTTGGCGCGGCGGGTAGTGCAAGCGTTAATCAATGCAGACATACAAACTCCGAGTGAAGCCTTCAGGGCAGGGGGTAATTATACGGCCGCGCCACGGTGCACGGCCGTCAATTTTTACCAAGCACGCTAGCGCGGCTGGATACTAAATATCTAGAAACTTAGCGAGAAATTTTGCTAAATCGAGCGGTGTTATCCACGCCATTGGCATAGGCTTCGAGTTGATCACCGATCTTCCTGTCGATCTGATCAATTCGATCTTGCGGGCTAGGATGAGTGCTAAAAAACAGCGCTACCGCACTATCATTCGGGCTGACATTACCTAAGGTTTGCAGCATGCTCACCATGGCATAAGGGTTGTAGCCGGCGCGTGCCGCTAGCAGCATGCCGTTGAGATCGGCCGCATATTCGGTGTCTTTGGACAGCCCTTTGATATACAGCCCTTCAGTGGCCGCTTTAGTGGCTTTTTTAGCGAGATCCAGCCGCTCGCCTTGGACTTTGTGATTGAGTACGGCGGTGATGAGCTCTTCGGTAATTGCGCCGCGATTGCTGCTTTTCATCGCTTCGATTTGGTCTTTATTGATCACATGACTGATTTCATGCGCCAAAATCGCCGCCAGCTCCGCCTCGCTACGCAATTGATTCCACAAACCACGGGTAATCAACACATAACCGCCGGGTGCAGCAAAGGCATTGATATTGGGGCTATCAATCACGCCAAAATGCCAATTGAGCTGAGGCTGCGCCGATTGCGAAGCAATCCAAGTGCCCACTTGGTTGACGTATCGTTGCAGCGCGGCATCTTTGACTAACGGCGCGGCGCCCAGCAAGGTGGCCATCACATTTTGGCCCATGATGACTTCTTGGCGCGGACCGACCACTTGGTTGGCTTCAACCGTGTTATTAATGATTTTGGTCGCCGATTCGATGTTTTCTGGCGTGAGGTATTTACTCAACTCGTTTAAATCAAAAGCGTGTGCTGGGGCGCTGAGCGCGCCAGCGGCGACCAAGCTAAGGCATAGGCGGCGGATCATGGACGTCTCCCGTTATTTGGCGTATTGACGTTGGTGTTGCTATTGCTCAGCGGGGCTACTTTTTTCGGGCTGAGCTGGGCTTGTCTGGCGAGTCGGCTGGCTTCTGAATTGGAGCTTGAATAGCTTTCCATTTTATTGACTTCAGCCATATTCGGCTCAGCGGTTTGGATTTGTTCGGCAGACAGTCCTTTCACGCCGGTGGTCACGGTTTGTCCTGACGAACCGGTTTTGATCACATTGCCGAGGGTGGCGAGGCCATTATTGCGCGTTCCTGATTGGGTACGAACATTAAGCAGTTTAATCCAGCCAACTTGTCCTTGAGGGGTTTTAACCTGCATCCACGTGCCTTGATTTTTTTGGATCTCAATTTTGCTATTGCTACTTAAAGTGGCAATGCTGCGTGAGTCGGAAAATGGCTTTTCACGTAAATCACTATTGCGAATGACGGTACCGCTATCGGCGAGGGCAGACTGAGCGATCAGTAAGAGCAGGGCGCAAACGAGAGGCTTCAAAGTGCTTTCTCCTTGGGTTCAAATAATAAAACGTTTTGCTCACGGCCTTTGACCGGATGCTGGCCGTGGCCAATAAATTCAAAGGGTGCGGCGCTGGCTTCACACGCCGCGCGCGTCGCATCGGAGACTAAAATTCGCGCACAGCCTTTGGTGAGCCCTTCGATTCGAGAGGCTAGATTCACTGTATCGCCAATCGCCGTGTAATCCAAGCGCGATGCCGAGCCAATCAGGCCAACCACGGCGGGGCCTGTGTGTAGGCCAATGCCGATTTCAAAATGTTCGATATCGCTTAATTGCTGTTTAAAGGTGTCCAGCGCCGCCGACATTTCTAGCGCGGCGGCTACGGCATGGCGAGCATGTTCTGTATCGTTGGCCGGCGCACCCCAAAAGGCCATGATGGCGTCACCAATAAATTTATCTAGCGTGCCGCCATGCTTAAAAATAATCTCCACTTGCAAGGTAAAGTATTGATTGAGTAATTGCACTACTGCCGCTGGATCGTGTTTTTCGGATAAGGAAGTAAAGCCTCGAATATCAGAAAACAGTACGGTGATGTCTCTTGATTGGGCCACTTGGCCTAAATCGATATCGCCACTGGCAATCAGTTGCTTGACGACGCGCGCGTCCAAAAATCGAGAAAACAGCGCCACGGCATGCTCACGCGAGTTTTTTTCCGCCCAATACGCGATCAGTGCCGCCAGCCAAAAATAAGCCCAAGCCCACAATAAGGAGGAGATCAGCGGCAAATAATAATTGTGGGTCAATCCCAACCACATCAAGCCGAGCGTTAAGCCGCTGCTTAAGATCAAGGCGAGCGCTAAGCGCATGGTATTGATGCCGCGTGTAAATCCCCAAGCGAGTAGGCCGCAAAGCAATAGGGCGAGTAAACCATACGGTGCGCGTGGCGATTCGATCAACCAATCTTGGTATTTCAGGTTGTCGATGGCCGTGGCCAAAATATCCACGCCAGGATAGAGCGGCCCCATCGTGGTTGGGCGTAAATCTTGTAGGCCCGGCGCAGCGGTGCCGATGATCACGATTTTGTCGGTAAATTCATTCATCGAGCGGTTTGAATGCTCGAGATTGGCAGCCTGATAAAGATCGGAATAGGAAATATGTTGGCGCTGTGTTTGCCAATGAATTCGCATGCGCTCAGCTTGGGGCAGGGGCCAATTAAAATCTCGCGCTAAGCGCGCAGGTAGTGATGGGATTTGCCAACCAGCGATATCGTGATAAATCGAATAGTGACGACCAATGCCATCACTATCGGCATTAAAATTAATGGTGCCACCTTGCCATTGCTCGGGGTTAAGTACCCAAGGTAGTAGTAGTATTGCCTTGGCGTCTTTATCAAATATGGGTTGTGGCAATATACCCAGTTGCGTAGGTAGGTCTTTGATCGGCGTCGCTTCGCCATCACTTAAAGTGAGATAGGGAAAATAAACCTTGTTTTCTTGTTGGGCGGCAGCGCGTAAGGCTTCATCATGTTCCGGACGAAATACATCGCGCTCGTTAAACAATAAATCGAAAACGATGGCTTGTGGTTTTTGTGCGGCGATGTAATGAATTAGTTCGGCATGAATCGAGCGTGGCCACGGCCAACGACCGGCATCGGCGGCGAGATCTTCCAGACTTTTTTGGTCGATATTGACCACGACAATGTCGGAATGCGCAGGGCGCGCGCTGGCTAATTGGCGTTGTAATACATCACCAAAACGTTGATCGGCGATTTGGCCAAATTGCACGCCAACAAAATCGAGCGCAATAAGACTGGCCAAAAAAGCCCATAGCGCGAAATACGCATGTTTACGCAGCAGCGGCGATATCACAATAAGCCTTGGGTTTAAACAATGGAAAAAGAGGTAAAGCGTAGCTTTACCTCTTTGTGGTTTATTTTAATCAATACCGCCATTGATATCTAGGCACTTTGCCCGATGGCGTAGGGCCAATTAAAACGCTGGAATCACTGCGCCTTGGTATTTTTCTAAAATAAATTTCTTGGTTTCTGGGCTATGCAAAGCAGCACCGAGTTTTTTCATGGCGGCACTGTCTTTATTATCCGGACGCGCCACCAAGATATTTACATACGGTGAGTCGTTGCCTTCGATAATCAAAGCGTCTTTAAGTGGATTCAATTTGGCTTCAAGTGCGTAGTTGGTGTTGATTAAAGCCACATCAACTTGACCCAAAATACGTGGCAAGGTGGCAGCTTCTAACTCGCGAATTTTCAGTTTTTTCGGGTTTTGCACGATGTCTTTGCTGGTCGCCAAAATGTTTTTATTGTCTTTCAGCTTGATCACCCCAGCTTTGTCGAGCAAGAGTAAAGCCCGGCCGCCGTTGGTAGCATCATTTGGAATGGCAATGGTCGCGCCATTTTTAAGGTCAGCTAATTTTTTAACTTTTTTTGAGTAAGCGCCAAATGGCTCAATGTGTTCACCGACCACACTAACTAGATTGGTGCCTTTGCCTTTGTTAAATTCATTCAAGTACGGCTGATGTTGAAAGAAATTACCATCTAGGCGTTTCTCGGCTACTTGCACATTAGGTTGTACATAGTCAGTGAAGACTTTAATTTCTAAGTCAACGCCTTGTTTGGCCAGTGTTGGTTTAACAAACTCGAGAATTTCAGCGTGTGGTACTGCAGTAGCACCAATCGAGAGTTTGTCAGCAGCGTGCGCAGTAAAAGCCAGCGTGGCAAGGGCAATAGCAGTGAGTGTTTTTTTCATCTTTAGCATCCAAGCGTAGAAATTAAACTTACAGATAGATTGTGCAGTGTTTAGTTGTGCCGTGGGATAAGGGTTTTCCGCTGCGGCACAAGATGAAAATCATTGTAAGTTATTTGCGATGAAGTTTATAGAACGGTTTGTTCTTTACTAATTCAAGCGCAGCTTATTTGCGACTAAAATGAATCACTAGGCGATCGCCGATCATTTGCAAAACTTGCACCAAGACCAGCAGTAAGACCACGGTGACCACCATCACATCGGTTTGAAAGCGCTGGTAACCAAAACGAATCGCCAAATCACCCAAGCCACCACCACCAATTACACCCGACATCGCCGCATACGACACTAAAGTAATCGCGGTGACGGTAACGGCAGCCATCATGCCGGGCATCGCTTCGGGGAGTAAGGCTTTAAACACGATTTGCCGTGTATTAGCGCCCATGGCTTGCGTGGCTTCAATAATGCCGCGATCCACTTCACGTAAAGCGGTTTCGACCAAGCGTGCAAAAAATGGCGTTGCACCCACAACCAAAGGCGGAATGGCACCGGCAACGCCGAGTGATGTGCCAGTCAGTAATACGGTGAAGGGGATCATAATGATCAGTAAGATCACAAACGGCACTGAGCGCAGAATATTGACCAAAAAGGACAGCACGCCGTAGACATAAGGCTGCTCTAATAATTGGCGTTTGGCGGTTAAAAATAATAATACGCCCAGTGGTAAGCCCAAAATGAGCGTAAACAGCAGCGAGCCACCGAGCATGGATAAGGTATCTAGCGTGGCGTAGCCAATTTCGCTCCAATCGATATTGCTCATCAATTCATTTAGCATGCACGTAACTCCTCAAAATCAATGCCTTCGGCAGTAAAGCGCGCTAAGGCGGCGGCAACGCCACTGTCGGCACCGGTAAAGGCCAGGGTCAATTGACCACACGCAGTGCCTTTGATTCGCTCGATGCGGCCTGCCAAAATTGAAAAATCAATGCCAAAATCGCGCGCCATATCGCCAAGTAGCGATTTATACGTTGATTCACCAATGAAAGTCAGTCTAACGATCTTGCCGGGCACATGGGCAAAGTCTTCAAATTGTTTGTTTTCGTCAACGTGCTCGCTTTCAAACACAAAGCGACGTGTCGTGGGGTGTTTGGGGTGCAAAAAGACTTGGGTTACTGGCCCCATTTCGACAATTTCGCCACCATCAATCACCGCAACACGATCGCAAACGGTGCGAATCACATCCATTTCATGGGTGATTAAAACAATCGTCAGATTGAGCTTTTGATTGATTTCTAATAACAGCTGCAAGACCGATTGCGTAGTTTGCGGATCAAGTGCGCTAGTGGCTTCGTCACAAAGCAATAATTTAGGATTATTGGCCAGAGCACGGGCAATACCGACGCGTTGTTTTTGTCCGCCAGAGAGCTGGGCTGGATATTTGTCAGCGTGCTCACTTAAGCCAACCAGCTCAAGCAATTCGGCAACGCGCTGCTCGATTTGGGTTTTATTGAGTCGGCCAGCCACTTGCAAGGGGAAGGCAATATTATTGGCAACGGTTTTGGCTGACAGCAAATTGAAATGCTGGAAAATCATGCCAATTTTTTGCCGCTCTAAACGCAGTTCTGCGGTTGAGAGTGTTGTGAGGTCGATGTCATCGAGTAAAACAGTGCCACCACTAGGACGCTCGAGTAAATTAATTAACCGAATCAGTGTGGATTTACCCGCGCCAGAATGTCCAATCACCCCAAAAATTTCGCCAGCCTCAATATTGAGATCAATGCGCTTGAGGGCAGGGATGTCTTTGCCGTCGACACGATAAGATTTACTTAAGTTTTTTAACTGGATCATGGCTAACCTATTGGCCGCTAAACTGACTGGCATAGTATTCAATCAGGCAATTCAACACGGCAAGGTAAATGTGTGAACTTGAGCGCAATTTTGCGCGTAATTACGCGGGGGAAATAAAATCCGCGCTAGAAAAAACAAAACCCACTGACAAGTCAGTGGGTTTTAAATTTTTGGCGGAAGCGCAGAGATTCGAACTCTGGGAGGACTCACATCCTCGACGGTTTTCAAGACCGCTGCCTTAAACCACTCAGCCACGCTTCCGTACTTTATTTTGTATCTGAATAAAAAAGCCCCGACAGCGTCAGAGCTTAATTATTGTGTTCATTTGGCGGAAGCGCAGAGATTCGAACTCTGGGAGGACTCACATCCTCGACGGTTTTCAAGACCGCTGCCTTAAACCACTCAGCCACGCTTCCGTTCTTGAACAGGTGCGCATCATAGCAAGCATTTCACTGTTTGTCTCGCTTTTTTTGAAAATATTTATAATTTTTCTAAAACAGCGAAATTGGCCAAGGATGCGCTGGCCGTGTGTTCAATCACCGGAGTGAGGCGAATGCGATAGCTTTTGCCTTGTGCGGCTAAGCGAAACTCTCGGTTATCCGCAAAAAATGCTTGGGGTATCACTAAAAAACGCGCCTGTTGAATGGCGGCGTTTTCTGGCGAGTAAATACCTAGAAAGCTACGATTGCCCAATAGTGGCGTGAGTTCAACCACAATGGGGGTTTGCGAAATGGTTTCAATTCCGGCGTTGACTTGCCCATCGCGCTTTTTGGTGATGCGCCTAACGATGCCGATGGATACTGCATTTCGGCCTATACCATCGAGCCCGACAATCTCACCCACCTGCAATTGATCATCACGGCTGGTTTGATAGTTGATGCCAACGCCGGTGCTACTTTCATTATCTAATGTCCAGCTGGCGGCTTCTGTTAGATTGGCTGCGCCGCTTAAACGAGCAATCACATCATCTAACCCACGAGTCACTTGAATTGATTTTTGGCTAATATGGCGCTCAGCTTTGCGCACGGGGGTAGGGGTGTCGCGTGACCATAAATTGATGAGATGCTGCATCAAATCTAAATGAGCCACTTGTGCTGATTCTGCTGGTAAACCTAACTCAATTGGATCGATGCCTTGCTGTAGTTTTTCAATGGTATCTTTAATGTGCAGTGTGAGGGTTTCAGTGAACCAATAGCGCCAATTTTCACCAACCATGTCGCGACGAAGACGTTTGGGTGGGGTTGAGCCCGCAATATTTATGGCAAATAGCTGGCGATTGGGTTTGATTTGCACTTCAAGATCGACACGACTGGCCCAGCGCTTGAGCCACTGTGTGACTAATTCAATTTGTGCCGATTGTAGTTTTTCGGGCACGGCCAACGATAGCATTAAGAGTTGAATGAATTCTCGACGAATATCGGTAATTTCTGCATTGGGGTAGGGTTGTAGCGGTTGAGTTGCAAAACCTTGTTGTTCGGCAAATAAATATAAGCGATTCAAATTGCGCCAAGTTCGACTATCTAACTCGAGATAACGCAAATAAGACCAGCGCGCTTGCTCGGCAAAATACATTAAGCCACGCAATGTAAATAACGGTAATTCTTTTTCGAGGCCGCGTGGCAGACTGGCGCTGGCTTGTTTAATACAGAGCCGATAGCCATCGCCCATTTCATTCCAAAAAGCGAGCAAACTTGGCAATACCTGACTGGGGCTGGCATCGTCGTCAAGTAGCTTTCCTTGGTAAATGGCGACTAAATGATTTTGTAGCGTACGCGCTTTTTCATCTAAATAGGGAATGGTTTTAAAGCGTTCTTTGATATTGGTGCGTGGATTACTATTAATTTGTTGTAATGCTTTGATGATTTCAATTTGAGCTTGCAATATGTCACTTTCGGGCAATTCATTCATCATGACGGTAGCAGACTTTAGGTCATAAACCCCTTCGTTTTTATTTTTTCCGAGCAAGGCGTTAATGAGGCTTTTAAAATCGAACATGATAGGCTTCCGGGCTAATTTAGCTATTTTTGATTTTTTATGTCAGTAAAGGTAAACTTTTTTGATGAATTTACGCAAGCACTGTGAAATATAAGTGGTTGTATTTGTAACTATTTTGTGGGGACGGCACTAAAAGGCGTCCCTTTTTATTGGGTCGATTCGACGGTCATCTTAGTTTTTAGCATTGTGCTAAAATATACTGTTTAGAGCCTTGGGCGGTTTTTTCACTCAAGCGCGACTCTCACATCTTACACCTTGCTGGCATAGTTATGTTGGCGAGAAAGCGTAAAAGACAATGATTAGTTCGAATGGCATCACAATGCAGTTTGGCGCTAAGCCACTGTTTGAAAAGGTATCTGTTAAATTTGGCGATGGAAATCGCTACGGTCTGATTGGCGCCAATGGCTGCGGTAAATCGACCTTTATGAAAATCCTCGGTGGCGATTTAGAGCCAACCGCAGGTAATGTGGCGCTCGATCCTGGTGTCCGTTTGGGTAAGTTAAAGCAAGATCAATTTGCTTTTGAAGATCAGCGCGTGATCGACGTGGTGATGCAAGGTCATGGCGAATTGTGGGCGGCGATCCATCAGCGTGACGCGATTTACGCCAATCTTGAAGCGACTGAAGATGACTATATGCTCGCGGCTGAGCTGGAAGGCAAAGTAGCAGAGTACGATGGCTATACTGCCGAAGCGCGCGCTGGCGCCTTGTTGATGGGCGCAGGGATTCCAATTGAGTTGCATAACGGCCCGATGTCAGACGTGGCGCCGGGTTGGAAATTGCGCGTATTGCTCGCACAAGCTTTGTTCTCAAATCCGGATGTGTTGCTGCTCGATGAGCCGACCAATAACTTGGATATTCACACCATTCAATGGTTGGAAGACACGCTTAATCAGCGTGATTCAACGATGATTATTATTTCCCATGATCGTCACTTCTTGAACCAAGTGTGTACGCATATTGCCGACGTTGATTATGGTGAAATCCGTATTTATCCAGGCACGTACGACGATTACATGTTGGCGTCTACGCAAGCGCGTGAACGCACACTGACGGATAACAGCAAGGCCAAAGAACGCGTTGCTGAGTTGCAAGCTTTTGCCCAGCGTTTTGCCGCAAATAAATCAAAAAGCCGTCAAGCAACCAGCCGTTTGAAACTGGCTGATAAGATTAAAGACGGTATGGTCGAAGTGAAACCGTCGAGCCGTCAAAATCCGTATATTCGTTTTGACGTTGACGACAAGCAAAAACTGCATCGTCAAGCGTTTGAATTGACCAATTTGTCGAAGTCATTCGACAAACCGCTCATCCAAAGTTTGAATTTGATCTTTGAAGCGGGCAATAAACTCGCTGTCATTGGTGGTAACGGTGTCGGTAAATCAACATTGATGAAAATGTTGGTTGGCGCATTGAAACCTGATGCTGGTTCAGTGAAATGGGCAGAAAAAGCCGACGTTGGCTATTTTGCTCAAGATCACGAAGAAGACTTCGCTGAAGACATGACGCTGTTTGACTGGATGCGCCAATGGGCTGAAACCGGTGTTGAAGAGCAAGTGATTCGCGGTATTCTTGGTCGCTTGCTATTTAGCGGCGATGACGTGAAAAAATCAGTCAAAGTCTTGTCGGGTGGTGAAAAAGGCCGCATGTTGTACGGCAAATTGATTTTACAAACGCCGAATGTATTGGTGATGGACGAGCCAACCAATCATATGGATATGGAATCAATTGAGTCGCTCAATATGGCTTTGGACTTGTATAAAGGCACGTTGATTTTCGTTTCGCATGACCGCGTATTTGTATCGTCACTCGCAACGCAAATTTTGGAACTCAATGGTGATGGCACCTTTAATCACTTCTTGGGTGGCTATGAAGAATACTTAGATACGCGCGTGAAACCGGGTATGGGCGACTAAGTATTTAAATACATTGTGTGGACATTTCCTTCTTTTGTACTTTAATAAAAGTACAAAGATGGCTAAGGATTCACATGTGTAATCAAGAGTTGAATTTCAGTGGACCCAATTGCTTAATTGGGTCCCATCTTGGCAAAATCTTTGCCCGTGACGTTTGTAATCGGTTAGTTCCCCTTTGCACGTTTTATTTCGTTGACGTGAATTCAACAACCGCAATTCATAATCATTCCTATACTCTTTACAGTCCCTCTACTCTTGTTTTTCACCTGAGATTCATATTTGCTTCACTGCCTGACTTGGGCTGTTTGATTGCGTCCCTACAAAGCTTAACTTCTATTCAATCTGATGAGGTTACTGACTAATGGCCTCTCTTGAATACATCCATTACAAATCCCATCGCGCAGTGATATGTGAGCGTTCTATTCATTGGGATTTCGATACTTCAGTTCAAAGTGTAGAGCGGCTTCCGCAAGTTTTTTGGTTGACTGGAGAGCCATGGTCAGAACTCAATCTTTGGGCGCTCGAAATGGGGCGAAATCGTGATGTAAATCTCAAAACTATTCATAGTCTGCTGGAGCACTTGCACAAATATGCGAATTGGCTGGAACAGGAGCAGCTTGATTGGCGGCATTTTCCTCAAACCAAGGCACATCGTGTTTTGGTGCGGTTTCGTGGTTTTCTTGTGGAGGCACGTGATCGCAGAGAGTTAAGTCCATCGACGACTACGGCACGTATGAACGCGGTAATTCGGTTTTATCGCTATGCAGCTAGCCGAAATTTCATAAGTCGAGATGCGCCAATGTGGCGGGATAAGTCAGTAGTGCTGCCTTATTTTGATGCTGTGGGTTTTGAGCGCACCATGACTCGTATTACCACTGACATATCTATTCCAAATCGCCGTCGTCCCGGTATTCGATTAGAGGGTGGACTGCTACCTCTAAGTGAAGATCATATGGTCGAAATGTTGCAATTTGCAAAAGAGTCTGCTTCAGAAGAATTGTATTTGATGCTGTTGATTGGATGTTTTTCTGGTGCCCGGCTAGGGACCATTACGACTCTTCGAGTGTCAGCATTAAATGAAGCTATACGTGATTCTCAAGTTTCGGGCATGTGGATAATACCTGTAGGGCCTGGGACTGGAATTGCTAGCAAATTTGATGTGTCTGGAGATTTGATGATCCCAGATCAGCTTATGACTATTCTTAAAGCCTACATGACTTCCCGTCGTCACTTGGAGCGAGTAATCAGGGCAAACAATGCAAACAAGTCATATCTTTTTCTTTCTCGATTTAACAGACCATATAAAGTGGCCGCAGTGGATCGAGAAATGGTTCATTTTCGCAGAGTTGGACAGATTGCAGGGTTGAGGTTTCTTCAAAATTTTAAGTTTCACCAAACAAGAGCCACTTATGGTACTTGGCTTATGTCTATCTGCCTCTCAGCAACTTCGGTTAAAGCTTCTATTGAATTCGTGAAGCGGGCTATGCACCACAAGAATGAATCGACTACGTTTGGCTACATCACCTTCATCAAAAATACTCAAATAAAGATAGAGGTTGCAAATAATTTCGCCGAAGCATTTCTTGGCCTTCAAACTCGGTTGAAGGGGGATGCAAATGCTTGACGGGCTTATTCCTGACCTTACATTTCCGGCATTGAAATACGGGCGGCTAGAGATCCCCTTAGATCTGCGAGCCTTGCTTTACAAATCAGGTGCAAAGATTAATTCGAGGAAAGTATTTGGCATGATTGCAGCAGGTCAGTTGGGGCAGCCACTGCATGAGCGTTTGCCGTTAGTGATGAAAATTCACGAAGAATTGACTGCGAAAATTGTTGGGGGTGAATCAAAGTATTCGATTATTACCTATTTGAAATGTTTGAAAAACTTTTTTACTTGGGCGGAGGATTGTGTTCAAGGACTGTCACTTGAATTAGTGGAGGATACTTATCGCCATTGGTGTGATTTTTTGGTGAATCGTCAAAGGCTAAAGCAAATCAAGAATGTTACAGCTTATCACCTTGGACTTATAGTATCGAGAATTCTTGATTTGGTCTTGGAGCGAACTCAGCCATTGATTGTTAGTACTCGCCTTCGGCGAAAAAGGAGAGCGGTACGTGCTGTTGGTATCGCAGCAGATAAGCAAAATCTCGCAGATTCATTTGCGTTTGGACACATATGCCTTGATGTTATTAAGAGTTTGTCTTTTGACGCGATTTTTGGTCCCTTACCAATAAAGATCCAGTTACGTGACGGTAAGACGTTGGAGCATTGGTCTAAATCTAGAGATCCTATCAATGTGATTGCCCTGCAACCGGATTATAAGGCTAAATCCTATGCGGAAAAAGTTCGGCAGGATCGAGCAAATAGGGAAGCTGATCGCACATTACGAACTCGCCATCCGGTTGCCAACCTTCGAGTAGTTACTGAGCTGCTGGTATTTATCGCACAAACCGGAATGAACCTTGCTCAGGCTTTCTCACTACTCCGTGATGAATTTAGCTACAAGAGTACGATAGATGGTTACGAAGTGAGATCCTATAAGGCTCGGCGCAAGGGAGAGGTCTTGTTCGAGTTTTATTCCGAGTATAAAACGCTCTTTCAAGATTACTTGGTTTGGAGAGATAAAGTTTTTGGTGATAGCTCCGACCGACTGTTTCCGCTTTTTCGAATACATGGAGCCCTCGAATCGACACCTCCTGACTTTATGGAATTTAAGAAAAAAATCTGTATACCCTCAGGCGTTCCATTTATTGGCCCCCAGCAACTTAGAAAAACACGTATCAACTGGTTGTTACGTCAATCTCTTAACCCTGACCTTACCGCTGAGCAGGCGCAACATACAAAGGCTACTTTGCTTCGCGATTATGAGAAGCCTAGTTTGCAAGTCGCTTTGGTTGAAATTATCCAATTTTGGCAAGAAAATGACCCACTATTGGCCGGAAGTCCGATGCCTGGTCCCACTATGGGCGTTTGTGATGGCGTGCCAACCCCTTTTTCTGATTTACCTCCTGAGGCAACTAAGCCTGATTGTTCAAATCCGGTCGGATGTCTATTTTGTGAGCATTACCGTGACATTGATAGTGCCGATTATGTTTGGGCAACAGCCAGTATGCTTTACTTCAATACAATAATTTTGCAGCACTATCGGCCTATGTTAAAGGGTAAAGCTGATACAGCATGTCATATAGAACTGGCCATCGAAGTACTGACAAAGAAATTAAAGTGGTATAGCGACTCAAACCTCCACCGTAAGGCGTGGGTCGAAGAGGCAAATGAAAAACTGGCAGAAGGTGAGTTTCATGCGCATTGGCATTATTTGATCAAAAGCGCGGAGGGAATTTAAGTATGACTGTTAACTTAAGCCATTTTGGTTTGTGTATGGAATTACCTGAAGTATCCTCCCCCTCTATGTCCTTTCGGCCACCATCTTGGCCTCCACCGAAAGATTGGGTGTGTATTGAGGATCGGGATGGGAATCCTGTTTCTTGTTATGGCGATTCAATATGGCATTTTTATCCTTGGGCAGGAATAACTTTAAATTTTCATTTTGGAGATGGTCCTAAATTAAATTCGCGCTCGCATGTTATCGATTTGGCTAATATTGAACTTCTACGTCAGTTGGTAACTTGGAGAGGATGGGGGCCTCGAGCAGCGATAAATGTTCACACCCTTGTGGGTAACTTTGCCATTCCCTTAAGAAAAATTATTTCTATTTGTAGTGAAAATAATATCCTTGCTTCTGATCTGTCACGTTATCCAGCTGTTATTGATGAAATTGCTCAACAACTGCCGAAAGCTACTTTTAGTCAAATTGTTGCGGAATTAGATCGCTTAAGGGATGCAAGTGAATTCCTAGGCTTTGAATTACTTGATGCCGCTGGGATTATGCGTTTGAAAGTTTTGCAACCGGTTCATAATAGTTTTCAAACCGAGTACATTCCGAGTCGTATTTGGACTTATTTGGTTCTACGAATTGCGGAGTGCATTAATGACTACATTGTGCATCAAGAAAAAATTGAAGCTTGTTTTGAATTTTGCATAAGTGCGTACGTAAATAATAATGTGATCGCTTATCGCGAGAGTACAGGAAAGACACATTACAATCCATTTCAGTCCGCTCGAAAAAGCAAAAATTCTGAACTTGTGTATCTCGGGGCTTTTGTTGATACAGCAGAGCGCTTTGGGATAAAAGAGGTAATTGAGCGTTGGGTTGGAAGAGTTGACGAAAAATCGGGTATCAGAAAATTTGGAGCCTATTTATCGTTGATTCAGAACGTGGCACTTGCAAATATTGTAGCTTTCACGATGATGCGTGTCGAAGAGGCTGCAAGCGTTCGTTTGAATTGCCTATTATGGTACGACGATCCAGTGTACGGTCGAGTGCCCCTTATTCAGGCCGAAACGACTAAAACGGATCCAGACGATAGCGCTTTGTGGGTAACTAGCCCAAGTGTTGAACCCGCGATAAACACCCTAAAATCGATTGCAAAGATAAGACTGTCAAGTGTGGGGCGATGGGCAGAAGAGAATAATCCCCTGTTATTAACCGTGCCATTTGAACCATGGATGGGAGGTAGGAAATCGGCTAAACGATCTGGACTCAAAGCTCGTGTAGGCAGTTTGGGTGAGCTTGTCCGCGTAAATCCTTTACTCTTTGATGCTCAGCAGATCACAATTAATGAGAACGATCTTAAAATTGCAAAAAGCGTGGGTCCTCTCAATACAGAGAAATTTAAGATTGGCTTTGTATGGCCAATAGCATGGCATCAGTTTCGTCGTACAAGCGCGGTAAATATGTTTGCGTCTGGCTTGATTAGCGATCCATCAATGCAATTTCAGATGAAGCATCAAACCAGATTAATGCCACTTTATTATGGGCGCGGCAACACAGCACTTCGTTTGAATGATGCTGTGCGTGTTTTGCTAGTCAATTCGCAATACGAGGTCATGGGAAGGCAATTGGCTGAAGTGCATACTGATCGTTTTATTAGCCCTTATGGTGATAATCACAAGGCGGGGCTTCTTGCTCCAGCTAATAACGGGCAACCAGTAAATCTTATTAGCGAGGGTGATGCCCAGCACTATGAAAAATCTGCACGACGACAAGAGCTAAATTTCCGATTAACGGCGCTGGGTGCATGTATGAAAAATGGGCCTTGCGATGGGGACTGCGTGTCTTCGATTGGAGATTGTGCTGGTGGAGATGGTAAAGCCCCGTGTGCGAATGTTTTGTTTGATCGTACTAATGCTGAAAAGAACAAAATTCGGCTGGCGGGGGTGATTAAGCAAATAGAGGCGACGCCAGTGGATACACCGCGCTATCGCCATCTTGAGCAAGAGCGGCGCGGATTGGAGAATTATTTTGCCTATATCAGAAATGAAATCTGATCTATCTTCAGGTGCGGAACAACGTTTTCGTGAGGCTTTTGAGCGCTTGAAACTCGGAGTGCCGCAGGAAGTGCCTAAAGGATCAAAAGTTAGTCAAAACAATGTAGCTAAAGAGGCGGGCTGTGATCCGAGTGCCCTGAAGAAAGCTCGTTTCCCATTGCTGGTTTTGGAAATTCAAGAGTGGATTAATACTCATCAAATTGATCAACCAATTTCAGATCGTCAAAAAAATATCAAGCAGCGAAAAAAAAATCGGACCACGAAAGAGGCATTGGAGGCTTTGAAAATACAACGGGATATTGCCGCCGGATTACTTGCGGATGCAAACCTGATAATTCTTGAGTTGAGCGATAAAGTGACGGATTTACAAACTCGGTTGGATCAGCTTCAACCGACTGCTCATATTTTGAGTTTGCGAAAATGATTGCGGAATCTTGCTTATCCACCCAAATTCATCGTCCATCGCCAGCACGATTACCTATTTCGCCACCAACAAATGAGGGTTAATGCTCGCTGGAACGACTGAGTTAGACTAGGTGACAGCCGCAGTCGGCCAACAACGAACTCTGAGGCGCAACATTTTTGGGATAAATGAACGCCTGCAATGACTTCGATTGCAGACACTTAAATTATGTAGTGACCGACAGCTTTTGTTACCCGCCCAACCCGTCCCGATCAAATCGGTCAGCGTTGCTTCGTGTTGCGTGCGTATAAAATGCATGTTATGCGTCGCGTTACGACACAACGCTTTAATAGCATTTTTTTGGGGCTGTATGAAGTACCGCCCTTTCGACTATTCTTAAATGTTAATTTGAAAGCCGGTAGCCCCTATCTGGATTTAACGCCGCGCTCACCGGTAAATTAGGAGCGCAGCGAGTAATTTATCCGTGTGCAGCAACTTGTTAGTTGCGCCTTAATCGGATTATGTTGGTTTATATATGTGTAAATCATAATTTGCCAAAACTGCCTAAGCTCTTTCTCTTATCTTCATCATAAAACTCAGACAAATATCCATTTAACGAATGTGCAACTGAACCAATAACGCCTTTATCCGTAGATATAAAGCCAATAGGCACAGGTACACGATAACTGTCAGGTAAGCTCAAGTAATAAGTGACAGCCACAAGCCTATCTTCAAGCAACACAACCTCTACATCACCGTTTAGGTAACCCTCCACATATCCATGCAGGTTATTTTTAATATCCGCTAAATTATGTAGCCAATCATTCTTTTCTCTAGGGGTATATTCGCCTGATAGAGGTACCATGACTTTAAAATCGTACACTATTTTAGATCTCTTACCGCTTGTCTTACTTCCAGTCACAAGCTCAGTAAGACAAGAATTGATACGATCACTTTTACCCCAGAACGGGTTACTTGGGACTAACCACTTCATATCCACCACACCATCTTGGTGCTGTGCGATAATAGCTTTCTTCTCTTTTTCAAATAATTCATAAAATTTTGGCCAATTTTCAGGACTATATAAACCTCCAACAAATGGAATATACCTTCCTTTATTGGCATCCTCTCCGGCTTTTAACTGAATAAATTCATCAACTTTAAAAGCACTGGCACTGAATAGCTTTTGTGTATTCCTGTCTTTTAATGTTTCTATGGCACTTAGAATCTCTATATGGTTATTTCTTCTAGATTGAGCATTAATCTCAGATGCGATCAACTCCAAAGCTTCAGAAGATTCCTTAAGGCCCTCGATATCATTTGTGTCAACCGCTTTACCATCGACATCCATTTCAAATGCTAATTTGATGCGATAGGGCTCACTTCCAATTTGATTTAGCGACTCCACTTTATAAATATTTGGCTTACCACCTTCTTTATCTTTTACATGATCCATGTAGCCATCTTCAATTAGGTCTTGGAAGTGCCTTTGAAAGGCCTTAGAGACCAGTCGATCTCTGTTAGCCACTTTGCTACTGGCCACATCTAGTTTAAAACCCTGAGTCCATAATCTTCCTAGACGTTTATTTTGCGTAGAAACACAGGTTAAGGACGTTAATTCAAAGCCTAGCGTTGCGCCGGTAGAGCGCAACTCACTTACATTTAAAGTACTCCCTAACGTTTCAAAGTATCCTTCGCTTTTTTCAGTCAGGAAAACTTGATCGCGATCGTTGTACTTAAGCTCTTCTCTCTTTATTAAATCAGAGATTGCTTCTTTGGTTTCTCGCTCATTTAATCCAAAATAGCGAGCAATATGATTTGGCGAGATAGCCCCTAGCTGTGCTAGTCTAAGGATATATTCCCTTATAAAGGGCAGCCCCTGTTTGGTGGCATACGAAAACTTAATATTGTAACGATAGCTTGGCAATATAAAGTCAATTTCATTAAAAGTGATTTTCAGGTTGCTCATTTTACTTTTTCACCTCTTAGAAATTTTCCGCATTAATCAAACTGTAATTGCTTGGTTCTTTTAACCTTCTCTGCTCAATATAGTCAAATACTTTACCCAGCGGCAAATCTTGGTTTTTACCTTTCCACATTTCACTATTGCCCACTATTACCAGCCTATCCATCGCCCGTGAAAGACCCACATTAATACGATTTGGCGACCGTAAAAAACCTGGACTTTGGTGAGTGTCACTACGAGTGATCGATAAAATAACAATTCTATTCTCTTTACCTTGATAGCTATCAACAGTATCAATACGTATCAATGATTTAAACTGCTCACTCCAGGTCTGCTCTGCCACTTTCCGACGCAAACGTTTCTTTTGCTCGGCATACATACAAATAATACCAATTGGCAATTCGCCTTTATCTTTATTCATTTGTAAAGCTAAAGACTCAACTTGATCATCTTTCTGAGCAATTCCAGATAATAGCTTAATAATCACATTAACTTCCGTGGTATTGGCAATGCTGCTGCCTTTACCATCTTTATCATGATTAGCTCTTTTACCAAACGCAGCTGTATCTAACCAGGTTGTATAAGCTTTTATGCCATTAGGCAGAGACTGGTAAACATCTGGTATTTCCCTAAATCCTGTTACAAGTTCACCTTGATAAAAGCAATCAGATACCATGTTACCGATGGGCTCAACCATTCGATACTGGGTAAGTAATTTAGCACCGGCCAATTTGCCATAATGTGATTTAAAAGCTCTTTCAAAATCGGATTGTACTAATTCGTCTAGATCGACTTCATCTGAATATACGCCCAGTTTTTTTGCCAAGGCCTTTTTATGAGGTATGGTATATAACGGCGGTAGTTGGTGATGATCACCGACCAATAATATTCGCTTACCAGCTTGCATGGCGATGGCTAACTCACTAGAGATGGAACGGGCAGCTTCATCAATAATAACCCAGTCATATTGATTTTCTGCAATACCAATGTGGCGCTGGCCAATCCCCACACAAGTGCCCGTTACTAACTGCCTAGAACGTGCAAAGAACTCATCATAGTTAACACGCCCGCTCTCTAATACCTCAAGCATATCTCTTGAAATTTTACAAAGTACTTTTGCACGCATACTTTCTTTAGGTTGTATGGCATAAGCAGCCTCTAAAGCCGCCCATAATGTCGATGACATCCCAGCCAAATTATCCGCTTTAAGCTGAACTTCAAATTGATTCTGTATTCTATCCTTAAGATTTGAGAACAGTTCTTTAAATTGTTTTTTCAATCCTTCAATATCATCTTCATGAGTACCTTCTTTTTCAATAGACTTTTGAAACCCGAGAAGCGTATCTATTTGCCTAATGATTAGCAGCTCTAACTCACACGCTTCACTCAAAAATGCCTTATCAAGACCTAACGACTGGCTTAAAGAAGAAACACGCTCTTTAGATTCGGCGACAAATAGAGCCCGACGCTCATCCACCAAAGCCTGCGAATAAACATCTTTTAACCCATCAGATACAGAACTTTCTTTGTTGCTAAACCTCACAACGTCTAACGGGGTGTTTAATCGCAAGCAGTGTTTACGAATTCGTCCTGCTGCCGTATTAACAGCCTCATGTGATTGGCTCACTAACAGAATTCTTTCAGCCCCTTGTTTTTCAATTAAATAATGAACAAAAGCTGCAATAAATTCTGTTTTACCCGTGCCAGGAGGGCCTTGTAACAAAGATACCGGGCCAGTTCTAAGTAACTGCCGAAATGCCAACCTTTGTTGCTCATTTAAGCTTATCAAATTGCCTTTATCATCTTCACGGTCATAGCGTTTAAAGTCACTGTCTGTCACCGTAATTTCATATGAAATAGGGTCTCTATCAGAAGTGGGCTCAAAGTAATCAACCAAGTCAGGTATGGTTGACTCACTGGCCAGAATTTTTTCTAACGCACCTTTTCGTTTTTCATAAGACGCTTTATCTTGCTTGGTTCTGAAGAATAGCTCTTCCGACTCTTTAAGGTGCTTTGCAGAACTTCTTATTTTATGCAAACGTACTTCAGTTAGATCTGATTTTTTAAGGTTAACAACCCCCAATACCTTTTCATCGTCCCCCTTGCGTTGAACCGCTTCAATCACATCATTCCTATTAAATTTAGATAATGGGTCATGTTCAGATTCATGATTTAAGATAACTTCATCATCATGGTCAGGGACGGCTTCAGCCTCAGTAGCCAGCTCGATATATGGATATGATTCCGTTTCTGTTTTTAAAATGTTACGCCATAAATCACGGGTTGATATATCGACAGGCTTAATAATTGGATCATTCGTTGATGCTGTTTCAGACTCTGGGCTAGCTTCTACCTGAGAATTTTCTGCTACAACTGATTCAAAAAGAGAAATGGCACGTCTAAACTCAGCTCGTTGACGTAAATCTCTGTTTAGGGCGTCAATATTTGGAGAATAATCACAATGAATTCTTAATCCATAAGGTAACTCTAATTTACTTTTTTCCCTATATTTCGGACTAACATCTGCTCTAGAGGTGGGCTTCAACCCAAACTTTAATTCTTTCTCATATTTGTCATAAAAGAACCGAACACTACCGCCAATGCCATAAATTTCCACAATCAGATTATCGGTTTTTTGATTGCTTGATTGAATATCAACATACAACGAACCATTTTCTGGAAATATTTCTAATGTAGTAAAGATCTCATCATTTTTTGGCCTAAGGGTTACATTAATAAATTCAATATCCGAATCACTACCATTAAAGGCATCTTTAAAGCGCTCTAAGCTCTTAAATCCGTATTCAACATCATTCAGCTCAACCTGAATTACATCGCTTATATCCTGCATATCCGCGCTTGGCTTGCCCCACTCTAGGCCAAGCAACTCAGCACTCATTCGCATCACTGCAAAATTATCTCTTTCATATGCGGTACAGCCGTCAATATTGTCTGGACTATAAGTGTGGTTTTTAACTTCACTCCCATCAAGGCAGAAATCGGGAATATCAATCAATGTAACGGTTTCAGATTCCACATTAACAATCACATTGTCAGGGTGAAGATCACCATGAGGGATATGCAATGTGTGCAGATGCTCAACCGCCTGAATCAATTTATGAACCAGAGGTAAGTTTTTCTCATCTGGTTCAATATCGCCCCAAGCAGGGCCTTCAATGTAGTCAGATACAATGAATAACTCAGAGCTCTTAGTGGCGAGGCCAAATTCGAAAATAGTCGGTAAATAAGGTGGCGCAATAGATTTAAGTTTTGCTACACGCTGTAAGAAGTGTAATAAGTCATAACCTAAACGAGCGCTGCAGTCTGTTACAGAAACATTCAGCCAAGCTTTAACCAAATTACCGTTAGAAAGATAAACTTCCTTCTCATCTGTTTCTTTTAAAAACTCACCATCATCTTCTGGGTATTGTCGAGAAAGTTTGATAGATCGCTTGTAAGCATCAAACTCTGCCTCATCAAAATCCAAATTTATCTCTGTTTTGGGTTCGGCTTGCTTAAAAGCATCAAACATCTCTACAGCATTATTGTAACCTTGACTCAACCCCTTCTTAATAACATTGGAATACCAATGATTCTCGCTTTTAACCTCGTTATTAAAAACCGCTAAACCTTTAGGAGATATTTGCTTAGCATTGATAACATGCCATGCCATGACAGCCAGTGAATATACGTCTATTTGATAAGGGGTTGTCTTGTCATTGACCTGCATGCCATAGGGGGTACTGCCAGATACTGACAAAAGGTTCCTGAAATCCCCAACCGTACCTTGTGGCTGGTGATAGGCTGATATAAAGCTGGATATGGCCACATCTTTACTGGGTGACAGCCAAATACTGTGATTTCCTAAATCACGGTGGGCGACCTTGGTTTCATGCAAGCTAGCAAACTTACTAATAAGTAAAGTGACTAGCTTAATGCGATCCGCTTCAGCAAAACCGCCCACGAACTTACCGACAAACTCATTAAAACGAACATGGTTAGGTTTAAGTTCATATAGTTCTGAATACTGAGTTGATACTTGTTCTTTTTGGATAGCTACCAGTGAGTTCAAACAGTGATTATATAGATCAAGGTTATTGTTTTTTATATAGCTTAAAACTTCTCGCTCACGGGATACAATCTCATGCTGCCCGTCTTGCGTTTTAGCCTTACTGCCTGCAACCTTGTTAAAATTCCACAAGCGCAAAAGCGCTGTATCTTTACTGGTGGTTTCAGATACGGCTTCGAATTCCTGATAAATTTCATCAGGATGAGTAAAAATTAATTCTTTAGATGTGTAGCCATTAACGCTTACTTGCTTAGGAGGCACGGTATTTCTATCAAACAGCGCATCAAAAATATGAAAGTCTTGATTCAAAACCTTGGAGTCCGGGTGCGGTTTAAATAGCTTATTAAAGGCATGTTCATTTTTAAGTTTTAAGAAGTCACTAAGCGACATTGTATGCTCAGCTTGATCTTCTTTTAAGCTACTAAAATCAGCATTACCAGTCATCAACACTAAAAAGTGAATAAAAGGTTTACGCCCCCCATTAGTAAACTTTCCTTTGAACTTATCAAGCTTTCGATCAAGAAGGTATTTCTTATTCCGCGTCACTTCAACAGGGGATTTCCCCATGTCTTTATTGCCTAAAAACCACTTATTACCCTGGCAAGTTACCTTGCCGTGATTCCAGTCTTTAAGTTCAACAATAATCACATTGCAGTGAGTGACAATCACTAAATCAAATTCACCTTCTTTACCATTTTCAACCAAACGAAAGCCAGCATATCCCTTCCAAGGGAACATGCTATCTTTTACTGGTACTTTGTTTGGTGTGTTAGGTTTCAAACCACTTAACTGATCAGCAAGCGATTCACCTTTCATAGGTTTCTTTGATTCTAACTTTGCAGGTTGCACAGAGTCTTTTTTGACAGTCTTTTCTTCAAAGTGCTTTTCAATTTCTTCAATGGCTTCTACTTCGTGGGATAGAAGGCCGCCTTCCCATAGCTCAATTTTCATACACTTCTACTTTAATTTATTCTTTAATTTTCCATCTCGCTTTGTTAGCGAGACCCAAGGGGCTTAATTTGCTTTCTGCATACCCACTACGGGAACTATAAGAATGCACTTGTGTTTTAGAATCCAACGAATCACTACATCTCACCTAGCAACTAACGTGAAATATACACCTATTCAGGTGTATATTTAGTGGCCTGGTTCTAAAACAGCCGTTTTGGGGTAAGACAGCCAATCCCACAGTATAAATGCGTAAGCGTGGGTGGCTGTAGCCGATAAGAACGGCTGGATAAAATGGAGAGAATCCGCAAATGATTATTTGATTGTGGTATTGGCTTTTCGTACTAGGGCTGGATAGGGCTTAACTTTCAGATCGCTCGTTTTGAATGAGTTGAGCTAGTAGTTCATTTTTAGCATCTTCGTGTAAACGACTCACTTGCTGAATCAGTTGCGCATCAAGCGCAGTTTCGCAAAAAAAGTACGCAACTGGCACGCCAAGCTCATCTGCCATGCGCTTCATTGTGTCGTAATCTGGCGCGTGTTTGCCTTTTTCATATTGATTCATACGTGCACTCGCACTGTTCGCATCCATTTCTAATCTCAAACCCAGCTGCAGCTGAGTCAAGCCTTTGATTGCTCTTGCTTCTTTCAAGCGAGCAGGGAACGGAGACTGAATAGGCATTACGAGTTTCACTTGGAAGATGCAATGCCTAAGATTTTCTTAGTTCCGTCACATAAGATATACTAAGGAATTCTTAGTTTTCAATCCTATCATGAAAAATTATTATCAAAATCACTTCAAAGTTGAGGCTTTGCAATATCTGCGCAAGGTAGGAAGCTTGACTAAAACGGCACATCGATTTGATGTTCACATCTCAACACTGGCAACTTGGCAAAGAATTGGGCTCGAAGAGTTTATGAAACGTGAATTGCCCCTTGGCAATCAACTGGAGGTTAGAAAGTCCACTCAAGAACTAGAGCTGCGTATTCAAAGGTTGGAGCAAGAAAACACGGTGCTGAGGCAGGCGGCAAAACTTTTGTTCTTGCTGTAGATAGTATGGTGGTTGCTCTAATTGTTACCTTTAATTGTTTTATCGTGATCATTTTAAAAGCCACGCTAATTGTATGGTTTTCTTAGTGATATCAAACATTGCAGGGGAGCGGCGGGGCCACTTTTTATGCAACAGCAGTTGGCAAGCCTATATATAGCTTGGGTTGGCGGGGCTTTTCGATTAGCATTGCTACTTGTTTTTCAACTCAAGTAAGCCACGATGAGTCACCAATCTCTGTTAGATCAGCTCGATCAATTTAATGAACAACAATTACGCCGCATATTGGTTGAGCATCTCACCGAACGCAAGCTGGGCTTGCACTGGGAAGCGAACCTGATAAAGCGTGATCAGGCACTCAACGCCGATCTGGTTTTTCCTCGGTTGGTTGATGAATATTCCCATGCCTTACCCATTGAAGGTGTGGTGCCGCATTTGATTATCGAAGGCGATAATTTTGATTCGCTACGGATGTTACGTGCCACGCATCGGGGACAAATTCGGGTTATCTATATTGACCCGCCCTACAATACGGGTGAAAAAGACTGGGTTTACAACGACCATTACGTCAGCACCAATGATCGCTACCGTCATTCACAATGGCTAGAGTTTCTTTATCAGCGCCTATGCCTCGCTCGTGACTTACTCTCAAGTGACGGTGTGATTCTTGTGTCAATCAACGATGAAAATCGATCACGATTGGAGTTGATGCTCGACGAAGTTATGCCTAGTAGAAAGATTGGTAGTTTTGTCTGGCGTACGAGAAAGGGCTCAAATGATGCCCAGCGTGGCTTACTAAGTATTGATCATGAACATGTACTAGTTTATGGAAACGCAAATTTTGAATTTGCGGGCAGCGGGCGTGATGAGACCAAATACGACAATTCTGATAATGATCCAAGAGGCGCTTGGGGTAGTCAGATGCTCATAAAGTCGCATACTGCTAAAGAGAGGCCAGAAGCATATTACCCAATTTTAAATCCAGAAACAGTAGTGTGGTACTTATGTGAGCCCGATAGTGTTTGGCGTTTTGCATCAACTTCTAGACCATTGAACAAGAAGAAACTTCAAGCAGACCCAATTGAAATCATAATTTCAGAAAAAAGAATATTGTGGCCCTCAAATGAGAGAACAATTATTTATAAATCTTTGGAAGAGCTATCAAAAGGAATTAATGATGGTACGGCTCCTAAAGAATTTAGGATATATCTTCAGCTTAATGAGTTGAGTATACTTGCTGAAACTAATGTCAAAGTTGCACGTCTGCTTAAATATATTGAGCCTTTGGAATTTTGGGTGGGGAAAACGCTTGGTTATGGCCGCCCTAGATATAAGCGTTTTAGAAATAGCCTGAAAAGAGAAACCAATCCACTGTCGTCATGGATTTCATTTGCTTCAGAACCTGATGCCGATCTAGAAGATTTTGATGAAGTAATTTCATTGGGTACGGGCGGAACTTCAGAAGGCACCTCTTTAGTTAGAAAAGTACTAGAGAATAAAGACTTTGCATACCCAAAGCCGTTAAGCCTTATTAAAAATTTATTGCAACAAGCATCTCGTCCAGGAGATCTCATTCTGGACTTTTTTGCCGGATCAGGTACGACTGGACAGGCAATATTAGAGTTGAATGCTGAAGATGAGGGCAATCGCCGTTTTATTCTGTGCTCTAGCACCGAAGCAACAACTAAAGAGCCAAATAAAAATCTGTGTCGTGATATCTGTGCAGAGCGCTTGCGTCGTGTGATGCAGGGTTATGGTAACAAGACAGGCCTTGGTGGCAGCTTTGCCTATTTGCAACTGGATAAATATCAGGAAGCGGATGTGCAGTTTGAAGTCACACCAGCCCATGCTGCCCAACTACTAAGCTTGCAAATTAATCATGGTTCTTTGGCGGGTATTGATTCAAATGATACAGAATACAAGAGTCTTGGGATTATACCCATAGCCAATGATGGGCAGTTGGCTATTGTTTTGGTGCCTGATCCAAATGAGGTGGCATTGAGTGCGTTGCTCAGTTGGCCCGGTGAGCGGCTGGTCGTTTATTCAACGCGCCCGCAAACGGTCACACAGTATTTTACCGATGCAGGTCGTGAGGTAGTTAGTCATAGTCTGCATGATGCACTGTTGCGTGGGCAGGCTGGCGGGAGAAAATCATGAACGCCCCAATGCTCAATTTAGCAGTGACTACAGCTCAAGGTGATTTACTTGCAGCTGAATCATTTCAAGCCATCCTGATTCAAAACATTGGCAGTGCATTACTCCGAACCAATCATCCTCCGTGCTTGCTGCACGCGCCAACAGGCTCGGGTAAAACATTTATGCTGACTCGCGTATTGGCGAATGTGTGTGCCGAGCGAGATGTTGTATGGCTTTGGTTTGTGCCCTATGTAAATCTGGTGGCACAAACGTTGGATGCAATTAAAAGCAATGCCAATGATTTAACGCCCTTATTGTTGAACCACGGACGAAATCAGGAAGCCGAGTCGGGACAAGTTCTGATTTCTACCGCAAGTGCTGTCGCAAAAGCTCAGGCACGTACCAAAGGCTATGACGCCGATGGTGATGATGACGTGAGAACCATCGCGCAATGGGTCGCCCGTGCGAAAGCGCGTGGTTTACAAATTGGCTTGGTGGTAGATGAGGCACATATTGGGCTAGATAAAACCACCGAGTTTGGCAAGTTTGCGCAGTGGCTCAATCCCGATTATTTGTTGATGGCAACGGCAACCCCGAAAGATCAGCGTTTGAATGACTTTTTGGCCTCCGCAGGACGAACTGGTTTTGAAGCATTTTCAGTTAGTCGTCACGATGTGGTTCAAGCCCGCTTGAATAAGCAATACATCGAAGCCGTGGTGTACGATTTACAGCATGGTTTGCAATCGATTGCGGATTTGAAGCAAACCGTTGTTCGGCAGGCTTGGGCACGTAATCAATGGCTTAAAGCAGAGCTAGCCAAAGCTGGGATTCCGCTAACGCCACTGCTTCTGATTCAGGTCGCAAATGGTGAAAAAACGATTGAGGATGTTGAGCGAGAACTGATTAATCTTTGCAAAGTACCGGCAGCTGCGATTGGCAAACATTCTTCTGATGATCCAGATCCTGTTTTGATGGCCGCAATTGCTGCTGACGTGACCAAAGAAGTGCTGATCTTTAAACAATCAGCTGGAACTGGTTTTGATGCTCCACGCGCATTTGTGTTGGCATCGACTAAAGCGGTAAATGACCCCGATTTTGCGATGCAATTTATTGGCCGTGTCATGCGCGTCGCATCCCCAATTCGAAATCGGTTTGCCAAAGTTGATGATATTCCACCATGGTTTAACACTGCTTTTGTGTATTTGGCCAATGCAGAAGCGCAGCAAGGCTTTGCTTCTGCTGTTGCAACTGCGAGTTTGGTGAAGAGCCAGTTGGAAGGTGAAACGACGAAACTGGTTGAGCGAAAAACAAGCTCCGGTGCAACGGTATATACCAATGCGCCAAGCCCCCAATTACCGATTACTTATGATCTGGCTCCGGTTCGCGGTGATTTGGTAAACCATGTTGCTGAGCCTAGTGGGGAGCAGACAAAGCCAGCCGCCCCGCAGTTAGATTTGTTCTTAGATACCGAGCTGCCTGAGCTTGATCAGGTGATTGTTGCACCGATCAATAAACCAGCAGCTAAAGATACTGTTCCAGCAAACATGGCAGAACTGACTGAGCATTTTACGGTTCAAGAAATTAAGGCTTATTACCGTCGAGACAACGTCCGAAATTTACCTGAAGCACTGAAGCGCGAGCGCCGCCCACAGTTTTTGGCAATGAGTGAGCTGAGTCGAAAGGTGGCTCAGGAGCTTGAGCTGAATGACAAAGTCATTGCGATGGCTATCCGTGCCTCATTGAATCAGCTGCAAGCGCAGGAGTTGCACACTGAATTGACATCAGGTGCGCAAAAGTCGGAAAGCGTTGAGGTCATTACCGACCGTGCAGCTTTAGCAAGGGAAGCACGTAGCAAGCTGCTAAATCTGTTGCCGCAAACTGAAGAAGCAGATGTCGTCATTATTCTGCAAACGTTTGTGGAGCGTATTGATCCTGCATTGCAGAATTCTCTGGCTGCCCAGAATTTGGTGCTGAATGATCAAGCACTAAAACGCGTTGTTCGAGATGCCGCTAATTGGATTGCGCGTAGCGAGGCTGATCGGCTTGCAGTGGACCTACATGAAATAGTGAGCCAACAGGCTCAATTAGAAGAGGCTGGCCGCTTGCCAAACGCAATGCTGTTCCCAGTTGCGCTCCCACTCCAAGCATCGGCAAGGAATATCTACGGAGTGTTGCCGCCAAGTGTTGAAGAGTTGGGCAAACTGGATCAGGTGTTATTGCCTGATGCTATGCGTTTGCTACGAGATCAGGAGTGGTCATTGGCAGAGGGAGCATATATCACAGGCAAATTTGATCAAAGCTTGTCGATGAACTCAGAAGAACTCGCATTTGCTAAGTCTTTAGACCGAAGTGATTTCGTAGCTTGGTGGCATCGCAATCCGCCAGGTGACGGCAAGCGGTATGCCGTTCGTGTGGTTCGGGCTGAGCATAAGCACTTTTTCTATCCAGACTTTATTGTTTGCTTAGAGCACGATCCGGGTGATGAGCCGCTGATTCGTTTGGTTGAAACCAAAGAAAGTCTAAAAGATGCTGAGCGAAAAGCGCGTCGCGTTCCCTTGTATTACGGCAAGGTGCTGTTCTTAACTAAAGACGATCAGCGACTGAAGTGGGTTAAAGACGATGGCACGATGGGCGATGAGGTTGATCTTGCTGACTTGCAGGAATTGCGTGATTGGCTGAAATTGCATACGCCAGTTGATCAAGAATAAACCGATTTTGTGATCTAGTAGGGGATGGTAAATGGCAAGAAAGAAAAACTCTGGGGCTTTAGAGGATTTGTTTGAAATTGCAGCAATGCTGCCATGGTGGTGCGGAGCGCTGCTGGCAGTTAGTTCATATTTTTTCTTGCATCACTATGCCGTGCGCGAAATTGCTTTAGCAACGACACCAAGCCAAGCTGGTCAAATGATGGTTGGGCAGATGACTAAAACCATGGCGAGCGTATTTCAGTATGTTCTACCGCTTGTATTTGGTGCTGGAGCGATTGCCTCATATCTTGGGCGTGAAAAACGAAAAGGACTGGCAAAAGCTGTCGCTGATAACCCTTCACGTAACGCCTTGGGAGAAATGAGCTGGCAAGAGTTTGAAATGCTGGTGGGTGAAGCTTTTCGCCAGCAGGGCTATCAAGTTCATGAGACTGGTGGTGGCGGAGCTGACGGTGGGATAGATTTGGTATTAAAGCGTGGCAGTGAAGTTTTTGTAGTTCAATGCAAGCAGTGGCGTGCGTACAAAGTTTCAGTCAATGTAGTTCGAGAATTATTCGGAGTGATGGCCGCGCAAAATGCGACGGGTGGCTTTGTGGTGACTTCGGGCGAATATACCGCTGACGCGGTCCGTTTTGCGGAAGGTAGAAACATTGAATTGATCAATGGAACCGCACTGAAACGCATGCTAGATAAAGCGCGTGCGAGTGCTTCACTAGTTCAATCTAAGACAGCAGTAAAACTAAACTATCAAACAAGCCCAGACTGTCCAAAGTGTGGCGGCAGTATGGTTAAACGAATCGCCAAACAAGGCACTAATGCTGGTAATGAGTTTTGGGGGTGTCAATCGTTTCCGGCTTGTCGGGGAATACGTGCGATCGATTAACTTTTAGAATGCAAAAAGTGATGTTCATATTCAAGTGTTATTGATTAATTGCTAGTTTTATCATTTAAGATTTCTGCGGATTGATAAGACGGATGATCATAGCTTCAACAGGAAGATTGTATGGGCATAAGCGTCCAAGTATTACATGCAAACCATGGTGACTGCATTCTCATTTCTCACCAAGTTGATCAAGCTACTTTTAATGTTCTGATTGATGGCGGCGATACGAAAACTTTTAAATACGGACCGCGGTTAAAATATAATGGACATCTGTGCAATATTTTAGATCAAATTAAAGGCAGAAAAGAACATATCGATTTGGCCATTTTAACCCACATAGATGATGACCATATTGGCGGATTGCTTCGGGCCTTTGAAGAGCAAGGCTACCTCCAAGATATGGTTAAAAGGGTATGGTTTAATTCATCAAAAAAAATAACCCAATATTTTGATCATTCTGAGATCAGTGAAAATAATGTTTATTTACGAAATATTTCACCGGAGACTGGGATTAAGAAGGGTAAAGAACTTGAACTTTTGTTGGATGAAATTGAGTGTAAACGTGAGCCAATAATAATATCCGGTCAAGTCCTAGAAGTAGGGCCTTTTACATTCAAAATTTTGTCTCCAAACAAAGCTAATCTCGAAAAGTTGTTATGCGTCTGGCCGTGTGAAGGGAGGACTTCAGAAACCGCAGGAGCGCAGAATGATCATTCTCTTAGTTTTGAGGAGATTTTAGCCGTTGATGATTTTTGCGGGGATCCATCTAAGACGAATGGAAGTTCCATTGGCTTTATTGTTGAAGCCGATGAAAAGGCTATGCTGTTCTTAGGTGATGCTCATGATAAAACTATTGTGGAGAGTCTCCAAAATCTCAGATATAGCCGCGAGAAAAAATTACACGTGGATCTAGTAAAAATTTCACACCACGGAAGTCAGTACAACACCAGCCCTGAATTTCTAGCGATGATTGAAGCTAAAAATTATTTGATATCCACTGATGGATTACATCATGGGCATCCAGATAAGCGAACTATCGCAAGAATCATTAATTCAAATCCAAATGCTGTTATCTCTTTTAATTACGTACGGCCTATTAAAAGTCTGCTTTTGCCGCAGGAATACGATAAATTTTCTGATCAACTGCAACTACTAACTAATAGAATTAAGCTTTGATATGAATATGTATGAGTTAATTTCGACATATTGTGTAATGGTTAATGAGGCTAGTGGCGTACTCGTAAGCGCGATGTCCAGCCAGTATTCGTATGTTTTAACAGCTCGTCATGCGTTAAAAGAAACGAATACGTTGACCGATTATGTTGGCAATGCCATGAATGTCATCGACGTACATCAGCATCCCGATGCTGCTTTTGACTGTGCAATTATCAAAGTTGATTATGTGCCTAACATCAAGCAAACATGTTGTTCTGCTAGTACGGTCAATCATAATGACAAACTTATGTTCGCGGGCTTTCCTGAGCTTAGTAGACGTGAACTGGAAAAAATTAAGCATTGGGATGGAGAGTTCACTAGTATCACCAATGAGTTATTTATTTTTACTGCCGAGGGAATTCCGTCAGTAGAACTAATAAATGGTATGTCAGGTGGTGGTGTCTACTATTTATGTGAAGGCCGCGCTTATCTCATTGGTGTTGAGTGCAGCATGGATGGGACGGACGTACTTGAAATGTTTGGGCGTTTACGATGTAACAGCTTGCGCCGCTTTGAAGATATCACTAGTCACTTCAGTCTCAGTCCAATTCTGCCTGGCTATTTAGAGTGTTTTTCGTCCCTAAAAGATCGAATTTTCGAATTCAATGTTGTTGAACCATTAAATATAAATAAATTAAAAGAAAAGCTACTTTCAGTAGCTGATCTGCTTGTCACAAACGGATTGCCTGCACCTTATAAATTAATGATGCAGTACAGAATGAGTTTATTGCTGGCTCATGAGCATGAAAGCGCAATTCAAGATAGCGCTCTTTGGGAGGCGTATTTCGAATTTCTGATTATATGCGCGATTATTGATAATGTAGTAGTTATTGATGAAAAATATCTTAGTGGTTTAGAGGGAAAAAGAAGAATTGTTTATTCCCGGAGTGAGAAAAATTGGTTGTGTAGTCTTGCGGATATTTTAAAAGCAGCCAAAAATACTTTAGATGCAGAAGGAACAATTATCGTTAATTCGCCGCAAGAAAATGCACAAATATCACCACCTCCGTCGTACTTAGCCAATATCATTGATGATATTTCATCTGTGCCCACAGATGGAGCACTTCTGCAAATTGACAATATCAGTGAGAGTATTTACAAAACTTATGCAATTACGCATTTGAAGGGATTACGAAACAAATGTGTTATTGAAAATGAGTGGGATTATAAAGAATTGCCTGCCAGTCAGCTCCTGACACATTTCAAGGGTAAATACAATGCATTTGTCAAGTAAAGAATATGATGTTGGATTTTTGACCTCCGAGTTTAAGGAGGTTAAATTCAAACTTTTCGCGTCGGGTGAAGACCTTTTTATGACTTGTATTGCTTGTTGGTGTGAGCAAGCTAACGACGTTGTCCACAACTGGCGTGCGATGCAGAGTATTTTATCTGCATACTTTCAACCAAGCGGTAATTTGGCCAAATGGAATATTTATCTTGTGTTTTTTTGCGCGGAACAACTACCACTTAACGAGAAATATATCATTCAAAATGATAAATATTCAGCGAGAAAGGTTGTTCTTGATGGAATGAATAAACTTCCGACCCTAGAAGAGGCCGAGAAGATTATAAATAATGAATTACTTGGGGCGGATCTGTCTATCAAAGAAATTCAGATTGCAGGTAAGATGGAGGAAACTGAAAAGACTATCAGTAACGGAGTCCTCAATACCAATCTAAAAAACAAAGAAGCTCAGAGCAGTGCTAAACATACAAGTAATTGTGCACTCGTAAAACTAATTAGCGGTGCTCCTTTGGACATGTCTGCTAGCTCAAAATCAAAACGTGCAACTATCATTAACAATATTATTGAGCTTGTAAATACAAAATGAAGATTAAAAAAGTTGAGATTGAAGGTTTTCGTGCCTACAAACTCAAAAAAGATGGCATTTTTAATTTTACGATAGATGGGGTTCAACCCTCCAATTTTATTGCTATCTATGCACCTAACGGATTTGGTAAAAGTTCATTTTATGATGCTGTAGAGTGGGCACTTACTAACAATCTAGAACGGTATTTAAGAGATCAGAATAAAAGAAATAATGAGCAAGCGGCAAAGAGTACCAAGATTTCGGGTGTTCCACAGTATATTTTACGTAATAAAGATGCTGAGATTGGTAGTGCTACATCGGTGACTGTGAGTACGACAAAAAAAACATTCACTCGAAGTTTAGGTACTATTAGGCATGATTCACGGGATTTCCGGTTTAGTGAGCAGGATACTGAAAAGAACTCTGAGGTATTTCGAAGCATCATTCTTTCTCAAGATGGCATTGACCGTTTTCTGAGAGAAGTGAAGCCTCAAGAGCGGTACGTTCTTTTCATGGAATCCTTTGGTGGAGAGTCTGAGCAACTGCGTCGAGAAATTACAGCTTTACGTCTAGATAATTTTAATTTGCTAGATGAATTACAGCAGGAAATCACTCATCTAGAAACTCAGCTTCTAGTCCCCGTGGATGAGTCTATATTCGATATATTTAATTCTACAGCCATGAGCCTTAATAAGGCTGGAGAGTCTGTAAAGATTGTTGCGCGTGATTTTTCTGCTGCGATGGAACATGAAATATTGGCTGCTATAGTTACGCGTATCCATGAATTAAATGCAATTCGTGATAAGCAATTGATGTTAAAGAGCGAGCTGAGTAGTCAGCTATCTCGACTTCCTGAGATTCAACATAGCTTAGATTCCTTAGAAGAACTGAAACCTCGTTTAGTCAAGCTGCAAAAGGGAGTTGAGGATTCTCAGCGAAATAGAGACTTACACCATATCCTAGATATGTGTGTAAAGAAACTTCAGCTAGAAAGTCAAAATGCTGAATCATTAAGTAAAATCACAGCTATTATACCTAATTATATTATCGACTTGAAGCAAGTGCAGGATATTGAATGCAACAAGCTAGTTGTAACAAAAAAGAAAGATGAAGTTATTGCTAGATTGACAGAGCTTGATGCCTCGGAAAAACTACATAATAGCCAAATACTAGCTACTGATAAAAATAACTTAGAATTACGGAGTCTGCTGGAAGAATCTGATGAGATCTATAAAGAGATATCTTCATTTCAGTTTAAAGTTAAATTCCTTGAAAATTTTTTGATTGAAAAAACTGCAGAAATTAATGGCAGGAGAATTGATAAAAGTAGAGTCGAGATTGAGAGTAATAAGCTATCGAATGTTGAGGTAGATATTCATTCGCTTCTATCTCTAGATATAAATATATTAAATTTGGACGAGCAAGAGTTATTTAGGATAAAACTAGTTGCGAGCCAGCTAAATTCACTTGAGGCTCAAGAACAGAATATACGACGTGTTCAGGAGACAGTCACCAAGCAGATGGGATTGGTTGAGCATCTTGTTCAATTAGGCTTGGAATATGTTAGTGCCGTGCAGACAGATGTATGCCCTCTCTGCCAGACTAAATATTCTTCATCTGAAGCACTAAAAGCTATAGTTGAAGGGAATTTACTCGTTTCAGAGTTGGGAGCAGTAAATGCGAAAGAATTAGAGGAGTTTAAAAGATTAGAAGGAATATTGAAAAAAGAAATAGATTTAATATTAACAGAAGTCCAAGCGAAAAAGACTGAACGTAATGTTGAAATGCAGACTAAATTAGCAGATCTTGGGGAGAAAATTTCAGTTCTGGAGCATGATAGAGATATCATAAAAAGTAAAATTATTAGTGCTCAGCAACGTATTGCAGATTTACACGCGAAGGTTTTAAATCTTAATCAAGAAGATCTCGTGCATAGGCTTAATCATGAAATTAAAGAACTTGCTTGTTTTAAGAGCGAAACTGAAAGTAATTTAGTGACAATAAAAAAAACTGTTGCAGAGCTAAAAGTCCTATTAAGTGGCTTCGATGGAGAGCTATCTAAATCTAGTAGTCAAGTTCAAAGCATCAACGCCATGCCGTATTTTTTTCAGGTTGGGAAATTTATTGAAGAAAATAGCATAGCTCATGAAAACTTGAAAGAGGAGCATAGTAGGCTACTTCAACAGTGCTTAAATAATAGAGATGCGTTAGTTCAACAAAAAGATGAAGTATCTGAAAAAATTAAAATTTTACATGAAATTATGCTACAGGATGGGAGCTTGATAGAGTTTGGTTCTCTAGTTGTAATGAAGGAGGCAATTGAGCAAGACGTTGTTAATTTAGAGCTGAAGGTTAATTCATTTTTTGTTCGACAAAAACAGATATTATCTACTGAAGTTGAATATAACTTAGATCTTGTTCGAACTGCTATCGTCGAAGAAATTGAGAAGATTGATCAAAGTTTGTCAGAAATTTTGGAAAAAAATAATAAATTTGACTTGCTTCAGTTGCAGCTTGAGGCATTTAAGCTCTTTTTTAAAAATCTAGCGTCCCAAAAATCACTAACTGAATTAAAAATAAAGCAAAAGCAGCATTTGCAAGTGCAGCAAGTACTGGAATCAGAGCTTGATGTAATTTTAGCTGAGCTTCACAATAGAATTGATTCATTCTTCTATGCTGATTTGATTAATGCAATTTATAGTAAGATAGATCCTCATCCATCTTTTAAGAAGGTAGAATTTACTTCGGATTTCTCAAATCCTGAACGGCCTGGTTTAAATATTGTTGTAACAGATGAAAAGAATTATTCCATATCTCCGAATCTTTACTTCAGTGCAGCCCAGCTTAATATTCTTAGCCTTAGCGTGTTCCTGGCAAGAGCCCTGCATGCAAAAGACAATAAAGGTGATTCACTGGATGTGATTCTTATCGATGACCCTATCCAGTCTATGGATTCAATTAATGTACTTGCGACCATTGATCTACTGAGAAATATTTCATTGCAATGTGATAAACAAATTATTATATCAACGCATGATGAGAATTTTTTTGGGTTATTGCAGAAAAAAATTCCATCTGAAATATTTGACTCGAAATTTCTTAAGTTGAAAAGTTTCGGAGTTGTAACCCCGGTGGTGTAATCCCCTACCAAACCAGCTCATTTTAAGTAGAAATTTCTCGCAGTCTTTGAGGAGATTCTACATGAAAGCAGCACGTTACCCTTTTACGTTGCGTAGCTGCAAAAAATAGAGCGTGGATCCACGGTTGCGCTGATTGTGGGTTAGCCGAATATGTGATCAACATGTAACTAAATTTTATTGGTATGGACATTTTACTAAAGTTGGATTGAAAAATTGCACAAATCATGGACATTAAGTCAAAGAAGGGCAAGGCATGAGTTCTCATTGTATTTAGCACTTGTCCATGGGTCGTTAACACGCACTTACGTTTCAAGCCGCGGTTTAGCGACTTAAGTGTTTTTTGGGGTTTGCTGATGTTTAGTTTGCCCGCCGCGTTTGCGTGGCAGGCGAACCAATCGTCAACAGACCCAAGATTAAGCCCGATTCTCTTTGGAGTAATCGGGCTTTTTTTATGCACAATGAGATTGTCTCGGTGGCGGTCATTATGATGATTTTTATCGCAGGCATAAAAAAACGAACCCATGGGTTCGTTTTTTTAATGACGTATTACCCTGCAGCACTTGTTTGATAAGTGCTGGAGCAATATACCTAGCCGATTAATTAACGACGGCGGAATTGGTTATTGCGCGCAGGAGCAGGGCGATCATCTTTATGGCGGAAGCTCACGCGGCCTTTGGTTAAATCATAAGGCGACATTTCAACCGTTACACGGTCACCCGCGATAATGCGGATGTGGTTTTTACGGATTTTGCCTGAGGCATAGGCCGTGATTTCGATACCATTTGTCAGGGTGACACGAAAGCGAGTGTCCGGGTAAACCTCGGCCACTACACCTTCCATTTCTACAACGTCTTCTTTTGACATTTACTTTTCCAGTTCTTGCACATAAGCAATTGAATACGGAGCCTGCCGCTGCAATACCTATCAAAGGTCGCTCTCGGCAGTCTCCCGCAATGCGGGAGTGTGATCTATGCGGGAATAGCCGAACTTGCGAACGATCAGATGCCGGACATAGGCTAATTTGTAGCAAATAAAGGCGTTAGCAACTTATTTGCCTGCGTGTTACGGCCAATCTACAGAAGGGCGGTTCACGAACAGCCCTACACTATACAGGTATTTTGCCTGCTGCAACAGCCAACTACACTTTTTGCCGCCAGTTGATATGAGCGGCGACCCAACTTGATTCCACCGTTTCGCCGGCGAGTAAAGCCAGTATACGTTGTAAACTTTGGGCTGCCAGTTGGGCGCTATCTTGCACCACGGTGTTGATTGGTAGTGGCATACAGTCTAGCAAACGGTGATCATCAAAGCTAAGTAAATGTTGCGGTGCACTGTTAAAGTGATTGTGTTCATTCATAAAAGCTAAAACGCCTTCAAGCAATGAAATCGAGGCGGTAAAAATCGCTTCAGGGTAGCGCCCTAAAAGGGTGTAACACTCACTCATCATGGCGTAACCACTTTGATTTTGATAATCACGCTGCCAAATGAGTGCCGGATTGAGTGCTAATTGCCGAGTTTGCCAAGCGCGTTGGTAGCCAGCGAGCCGGTCAATACTGGGAGAGAGCAGCATTTGCCCACCAAAATAGGCGATCTCAGTCACGCCTTGCGCGAGTGTATGCTCGATCAAAGTAAACACTTGCTCTTCGGCATTACTCACTACAAAAGGTAAATTACTATCGATTACGCGGCGATCGACCAACACCAGCGGCAGGCGCTTGGCCCATTTGGCGTAGAGCTTGGCATTGTTGGTGCACGGTACCAACATCAGCCCATCGACTTGGCGGGCTAATAATTGCTCAACCGCTTTGGTTTCCATATCCGCTTGATCGTTGCTGCTGACTACAAACAGTTGAAATCCTGCATCACGGCATAAGGGCTCGAGAGCTTGAGCGAGCAGCGCGTGCGCAAAGTTGGTGAGCTCTGGCACCACTAAACCCAAAGTGCCGCTGCGGCGTGAGCGCAATAAGCGTGCCGATGCCGAAGGCTGAAAATGATGCTCCGCGGCAACTTGTCGCACTCGTGCCACGGTACTGGCAGCGATGCGGTATTGTTCCGCTTGGCCATTGAGTACCATACTGGCCGTTGTTTTAGAAACACCGGCCAGTTGGGCAATATCCGCCATCGTCAGGCGTTGAAAAGCGGTCATGCTAATCCCATAAAAAAGCCGACACCTTGGTATCGGCTGATCTTGTTGCTGTGAAGCGTTATTGAGTCACTAATGCCAGTGGAACTGGAATCGATTTTTCAACAGCTTCGCCTTTACTTAATTTGATTGCGGTATCGACGCCCATTTTACCGATAAGTTCGGGTTTTTGTTGCACAGTCGCGCTCAATTGACCTGCCTTCACGGCTTTTACGGCATCGGGGGTGGCATCAAAACCAACGACGACAACATTTTTTAAGCCTGCCGCTTCAATTGCTTTAAATGCTCCTAAGGCCATTTCATCGTTATGAGCAAAAACGGCGGTCACGTTTTTATTGCCTTGCAAGATGTTTTCCATAACAGATAAGCCTTTGGCACGGTCAAAATCTGCAGTTTGTTTGGCAACGAGTTTGACATCGGCATGGCCATCTACCACCGAATGAAAGCCTTGGCCGCGTTCGCGCGCCGCTGATGAACCTGGAATGCCTTCCAGCTCAACTAAATTGCCTTTATTGCCGATTTTTTCCAGGATGTACTCGGCAGCCATTTTGCCGCCGGCTTTATTGTCTGAGGCAATATGTGCGCTAACGTCGGCACCGTTTACATTACGATCCAGAGAAATCACTTTAATACCGGCATTCATCGCTTCTTTAACGACACCGGCAACCGCATCTGAATCCGTTGGGTTAATCATAATGATTTGAACTTTTTTCTGAATCAAATCTTCGATATTCGAGATTTGTTTCGCCGAATCGTCTTGTGCATCCACCGTAATTAAAGTGACGCCTTGGGCTTTAGCTTCGGTATCTGCCCCATCACGTAGCGCAACAAAGAAGGGGTTGTTTTGGGTTGAAATCGCCAGGCCGATGGTGACCGCACCTGAGGCTGTCGTGGCAGGGGCACTTGCAGCTTGTGTATCCGGACCTTGTTTAGAACAAGCCATTAAACCTGCAGCCAATAAACCTACTAAAAGCGGGGAAAGAATGCGTTTCATGTTTGACTCCAATCAAATATAGAAAAACTACGGGGTATTGCTTCTTATGCACTGCTTGTTATTCGTTGTAGGGCGATACTGCTGTTATTTGTAGTGACCGATTACATTCATATGCAAGGCAATCGGTCTCGCTACTGCTTTGCTCTAGTGCGATTATTTTTTATTTGCGCGATCCAGTAAGACGGCGAGCAAAATCACCACGCCTTTGATCACTTGCTGGTAAAACGATGAAACGCCAAGCAAGTTCAAGCCGTTATTCAAAATCCCGATTAACAGCGCGCCGACTAAAGTGCCGAAGATCCAGCCACGACCGCCAGTTAAACTGGTTCCGCCCAAGACCACCGCCGCAATCGCATCCAATTCATAGCCAGTACCTGCGGTTGGTTGCGCTGAGCTGAGTCGAGAGGTCAAAATCATCCCGGCTGTTGCCGCCATTGCGCCAGATAAGGTGTAAACCCAGATCTTGATGCGATCAGTATTGATGCCAGAAAGCCGCGCCGCTTCTTCATTGCCACCGACGGCATAGACGTGACGACCAAATACGGTCTTTTTGAGGACAAACCAAAACACCGCAAACATCACCAACATGATAATCACCGGCACTGGAATCAAGCCGGCAACATAGCCACCGCCGAGCATGGCAAAGAAGTCGCTGTGTAAACCCGAAATTGGACGGCCATCAGAAAACACCAAAGAGAGACCACGCAAAATCGTCATCATGCCGAGAGTGGCAATAAACGGCGCAACCTTGCCTTTACTAATCACCAGTCCGTTGAGCATCCCCATACCGGCGCCGGCCAAAACCCCTACGCTGGTTGCGACCACCGGATCAATGCCATGACTGAGCATCAATGCGGTAAGGACCGATGACAACGCTAAAATCGAACCCACCGATAGATCAATGCCACCGAGTAAAATGACTAGCGTCATCCCAAAGGCGATCAAAGCATTGATAGAAACTTGGCGAAATACATTGAGTAAATTGCCAACTGTTAGAAAATCGGGGCTGGTAATGGCCAAGCCAGCGACTAAGACTAAGAGCGCCAAAAAAGGACCTAATTTTTGGAGCGTAGCTTTTTGTTGTACATTCATTTCAAACCTCCTGTTGCGGCAGTCATAATGGTTTCGGCGGATGCTTGGCTAAAAATGCCAGCCTGACGACCTTGGTGCATCACTAAAATTCGATCACTTAAGGCCAAGACTTCGGGTAGCTCAGACGAGACCATGACAATCGCAACGCCAGATTGGGCTAATTCATTAATAATTTGGTAAATCTCGGCTTTGCCACCGACGTCAACACCACGAGTGGGTTCATCAAGTAAGAGTACTTTTGGCGCAATTCCTAACCATTTGGCAAACACGACTTTTTGTTGATTGCCACCGGAAAGCGATTGCACTTCCAGCTCGGCGTCGCGAGTTCGTATATGCATACGGTCGATTTCTCGCTGTACCACTTGCATTTGCCGTGCATGATGGATGACGCCGTAGCTGGCATGGGCCGATAAATTGGCTAAGGTGGCATTTTCACGCACCGACATACCCAGTACTAAACCTTGGCTTTTGCGATCTTCGGTGACAAAGCCGATACCGGCAGCGATGGCGTCACTGGGCTGATTGCAAGTGAGTTCTTGGCCATCGAGCTCGATGCGACCGGCTAATTTTCGGTTAATCCCAAAAATGGTTTTAAGAATCTCACTGCGCCCAGCACCCATCAGGCCAGCAATACCGAGCACTTCTCCGGCCCGCACTTCAAAATTAATACCGCTAATGCTGGCGTCGGCTAAATCACTGACTTTAAGCCGGACTTCGCCGAGTTGGGCGTTGCGGACTGGAAAGCGATCGCCGATTTCACGACCGACCATCATGCGAACAATTTCATCAAAATTGGTTTTGACAATCTCGCGCTCGCCAACAAATTGCCCGTCGCGTAGCACTGAAATTTTGTCGCAGACTTTAAAAATCTCTTCCATTCGGTGTGAGACATAAACAATGCCCACGCCGCGTGATTTCAAATCGGCAATAATGGCAAATAGTTTTTCAGTTTCGCGCTCAGAAAGGGCCGCAGTGGGCTCATCCATAATCAGCGTTTGTGCATTGAGCGATAGCGCTTTGGCGATTTCGACCATTTGCTGCTGACCGATCGATAATTGCCCCGCTTCAATATCGGGATCGAGATTTTCAATGCCGAGCAATTGCAGATATTCCAGGCATTGTTCGCGCATTTTGATGCTATTGATCACGCCAAAGCGTTGTGGCTCGCGGCCTAAAAACATGTTCTCCATCACCGACAATTGCGGGATGAGATTGAGTTCTTGGTGAATAATCGCGATGCCGTACTGTTCTGCATCATTGGTGCTGTGGATTTTGACGGTTTTGCCATCCACTGCGATTTGACCTTGATCGGCTTGGTGTACGCCGCATAAGATTTTCATCAGGGTCGATTTGCCCGCGCCGTTCTCACCCATTAAGGCATGGACTTGACCGCGCTCGAGCGAGAACTCAACGTTTTCAAGCACTTTGACCGGGCCAAAGGCCTTGCTGATGCCACTCATTTTTATCAACATGCCGCCCCCTAAAAAATAACGCCGGAATACAGCACGATATTGGCGTAAGGGCTGGCTTCACCGGTACGAATAATGGCGCGTGCATGGTGGCTTAACTGTTTGAATTGTTCATGCGGTACAAAGTCAATTTTGACACCTTGTTGGCGCATGGATTCAGCTTGGTTGGCGACGGCAGGATTGAGGCTTTGGCATTCACTAGCGAGTACCGCACGTTCGACTTGAAAGTCGGCCAAAATGCTATCCAAAACGGTGAAATAAGCAGGGTTGCCGAGTTCGATCGATAAATCGATACATTCAACATGCGGTGGAATCGGTAAGCCACAATCGGCAATGACGATGCAATCGGTATGGCCCATACTGGCCAGCACCCGACTGATATCTCGGTTGAGATGACCATGTTTTTTCATACCAGCTCCTTGGCATCATTGGCGGCTAAAAAAGCCTGCAATTGCGCTAAAGTTGGCATGCCGCCTTGGGCACCGGCTTGAGTCACCGATAAAGCGCCTGCGGCACAGGCCATTTTACTGGCCTCGGCTAAGCCCAAATGCCAGAACGCAGCCAATGCGCCATTAAACGTATCCCCGGCACCCGTGGTATCAATTGCCGTCACTGTATAGCTGGCTTGCTGCTGAAGTTCACCTTGTGCATTGGTGTAATAAGCGCCGTCTTGACCGGCAGTCATTAACACTTTGCCTGGATGCGCCGCTAGGCTGGCTTGCCAATCGGCTTCAGGAAGACCTAATGCGGTAGCTAGCTCGTATTCATTGGGCGTGAGTAAGCTCACTTGTTCTAGCAATGCTGTGGATAACGGCATTGCTGGTGCTGGATTGAGAATAAAGGGTTTGTTGTGACGTGCGGCGAGCTGCGCCGCCATCTCGATGGTGTCCATCGGCGATTCAAGTTGGGCTAGCACGACATCGGCATTGATAAATGCCGCTTCAGCAGCGAGCAAGTCCGCAGGACTTAGATCGGCATTAGCGCCTGGAACAACAATAATGGCGTTGTCGCTACCGGCAAGAGTGATTGCGGCAATGCCTGTTGCTTGGTTTTTGCTTTGACTTAGCCATTCAGTATTGATGCCTTCATCGGCGAGTGCTGCGATGAGTTCTTGACCAAAAGCATCGTCACCGACGCGACCAATCATCGTCACTTGAGCCCCTAATCGCGCAGCAGCAACCGCTTGATTCGCGCCTTTACCGCCGTGATAGGTGGCAAAAGACTGTCCAAACAGCGTTTCGCCTAGGCGAGGAAACTGCGCGACATGAACGACTAAATCCATATTGATACTACCAACAACCAAAACCTGACTCATGATGCCTCCGCAACGATGCTAATCGGATTAGGTGATGAATTTCTCATCGATTTGGTATGCTAAACCGTAATCAGCAGCGCAAAATTGATTTATATCAAACTAATGTAGTGAAAATAAATACACTACATCCCTAGTGCGGTAAGCCTGTAGACCGCCAAAAAAAGGAGAGAAAATAATAAAAATGAGCCAAATTTGAGCAATGAAGGCGCAAAAAGAAATGAATATAAAAGCGAGCATTTTTGGGTGCTTCAGCGTGATGACCAGCTTCAATATGGGTAACCATTTGTATTTTTGCTTGCTGTTCTTAGATGGATTTTTTAAGCTGCGCGATTAAGAAAATAAAATGAGTTAGAACATGAATTTACGTAGTCTGGGGGCTTTAGCCATCAGCATGGCTTTGGCAGCCTGTGCGACACCTTCATCGCAGCAAACTGTGGCACCTTTGCCTGTCGCAACACCGACTCCGCTAACGACACCTACAGTTCGGCCAACCCCTACGCCGACGCCGATGCCGGCTGTCGTCGTTGAGCCGACATTGAGTCCTGCGCCGATTTCGACCGCCAAACCATTGACTGTGCAGGAGGCACGCGCACTGTTAAATCAATTGTTACCGGCCAAAATGCCCGAGCGAGCAGGGTGGTCGGCCGATATTTTGGATGCCTTTACGGCTTTAAAATTGCCGTATACCGCCGCCTATTTCTGCGCGGCCGCAGCAACCATTGAACAAGAATCAAGCTGGCAGGGCGATCCAACCGTACCGGGATTGCCAAAAATTGTGTGGCGTGCGATTGGCGATCGGGCAGCGAAATACCATATTCCGTTGATTGCAGTGCAAACGGCGTTGCTAAAAAAATCACCGACAGGACAGAGTTACAAAGCGCGAATTGATACGCTACGCACCGAGCGTGAAATGAATGCTTTATTTGAAGATTTGGCTGATGAAGCGGAAAATCTTAATTTGCCACTGAATATGAAAAATCCGATTCGTACCGGTGGCCCAATGCAAGTGAGCGTTGAATTTGCGCAAGGTCACGTTAAGGCATGGCCTTATCCTTATGCAATGAAAGGTAGCGTACGCAGTGAAGTGTTTACTCGCCGTGGAGGTACGTATTTCGGCCTAGCCATTTTGCTGCAATACCCAGCGCCCTATACCGATATGGTGTATCGCTTTGCGGACTATAACGCTGGACGATATGCCAGTCGTAATACCGCATTTCAACAGCTGGTTTCCAAACTCACCGGACAAGCCTTAGAACAAGACGGCGATTTGCTCCGGTATAGCAATGGTGCGCCAACAGGCACCAGCAGTACGCAAACAGCGCTTTATCGACTTGCCAAGCAATTAGCGATGAGTAATGAAGCGATTTTACGCGACCTGAAACTAGAAAAATTATCTGGGTTTGGGCAAACCGAGCTCTACAAAAAAACTTATGCTTTAGCAGAAAAAAATGGCCAGACTTTTCCGCGTGCGGCATTACCGCAAATCGATTTAAAAAGCCCCAAAATCACCCGAAAACTAACCACTGAATGGTTTGCTAAACGCGTTTTATGGCGTTACGAAACATGTATGGCACGCCGCTGATCGTCACTCAGGCAGTGTGATTGAATAGATTAAAAAAAAAGAAGGGATATCCCTTCTTTTTTTTCGTCTGAATTTTTTGGTTATTGATTACGTTTGCGGCGTGCAGCTAATAAAGCACATAGGCCAATGCCCATCAGCGCATAGGTTTCAGGCTCTGGTATCGCTGGAATTGGTGCTGAGTCGTTCTGTACAGCAAAAGCGGCGGGTGCTGCTCTTCGCTCGGGCGCCGCTGCAAAAGCTGGTGAATCGGTAAAAGAAATCAAACTATCCGACAAAGCATCCTGTGCCGACATTGTATTGTTGGTAAATAGCGACTCAATAGCCGCATAACCATTTTGCTGTTCACCCGGCAGGACGGAGATCGACGGTGAGTCAATCACCGCGTGGTGTTGAATTATTGATGCGTGCGAATTGAAGCAAACTAGGCAAAGTAAGGCTATAAAATTAAATTTCATTGAGTACGAGAATTCTATATTGATGATAGTCGTGCATTGATAGGTAAAAGCTATCGATTAAACGGTATCTGTTATAGGTCAATAGGTTAGCGAAAATTGCAAACCACTTTAGGTGCCGAGCACTGCGTGTTGATGCGACTGAAAACGATGAATTTAGCCTCAAAATCAGCCAGATTTATACAATTTAGGATTGTATTTATGTAATCAGCATGGCGCAAGTTGACGTTAATTTCAATGTTTAATGATGTGCTTGGTAAGTTTGCAACTGAGTATGAATAAGCTATGAGACATATTAGATAATAATAAATTACTAAACATCTGTTGTTGTATTTATTTCACAGTAATCAATGACAGTGGTATAGTTCGAAGTTCATTTGTAAATAAGTAATTAAATCTTAAAACTTTGTATTGATAATGTGTCCGGCACCCTATTTTTGGAATAAACAGGTAATGTTGAAAAAGAATTTGTTGCTATTGAGTGTACTGGCCATCGGTAATACACAAGCTGCTTATGATCCTGAAGATACGGTCAAATTATTTACAAATATTGCTTATGTTTATGACTCGAACGTGTTTCGCTTATCGGACACGCAGCAAAATAACTCAACACGTAAACACCAGCAAAAAGGTGACTCAAGTTTTACCGTTGGCGTCGGTGGGCGGGTTGATCTGCCGGTGAGTCGGCAAAATTTCTATGCAACGGCTGATTTTTCACAAGCACATTATTTGGTGTTTGATGAGCTAAATAACCCCGCTTGGGATGTGGGCTTGGGCTGGGATTGGGTCGTGGGCAATCAATGGAATGGCAATCTATCCGTGTCATCTAGCCGTCAATTATCCTCGTTTGACGACGTACGTGTGGCCGTAGTTGATACCGTTAACACCAATCGAGCTAATTGGAATGGCAGTTGGCGACTATTGAGCAATTGGGCTCTAGTGGCGAACGCATCGTATACCGAAGAAAACCATGATGTAAGAAAGTATGAAAATGCAAATGATCGTCAATTTGGCGGTGGCTTGCGGTATATCTCAGACCGAGGATTCGCGCTGACCTTGCTACACAACTGGTCTAAATACAATTATGCAGAGCCCTTGTTTTTTATCCCTGCTAATTTGCGAGGCTATTCAGATCAAAATACGAGTTTGGGTTTGAATTGGCCGGTATCTGATAAATTTAATGCCAATTTAACAGCAGGTTATAGCCAATGGAAATCACAATTTAATGGCACTAAAAATACAAAGCCAACCGCAAATATTGATTTAATGTGGGCTGTAACCGCAAAAACAACTTTAAAAACAGGCGCCGGACAAAAATTTGATTCATTTGGTAGCAATGTGATTGGTCGTGATTTGGAACGAACTGCATATTTATCTGCGAATTGGGCTTTTACCGATAAATCAAAACTGGGGGCGCGATATAACTATCGGCAGTTAGAAACAGAAACATCACTTGGTATTGTGACGCAAAATTCTACTTATGACACTTTTCGAGTGTCCTACGATTACCAAATGTTACGCAGCATGATGATTCAGTCTTATGTTCAATTTGAATTAAGAAATGAAAAGATTAACCAGTTTGATTATAACGACGAGCAAGTCGGCGTGTCGTTAAAATACAATTTCTGATTAATATGATTAATAGGATGTAACTACCTTGCATCAAGATGTTCCTGAAAAAATTCTATTAAAGCCGGTGACAGAGAGCGAGCAAGCATTCCAAGTGCCCAGCATGTTGGGTGATCGTTTTCGCGAGTTTAGCAATTCGTCTCCAGTGATTGGTTTTTTTAAGCTTTGCTTAGATCCATTTATGGTCGTGGCTACGCTGTATGCATTAGCTATTCCATTTGAGATTTCACTTGATGGGGTAGAGTTTTTATTCGGCGTTTTAGCATTTTTGCTGACGGCAATTTTGCTTGATGGCGTATTTTTATTTGTACCTGGTTATTCTCGTCCATGGTTAGGTTTAGGGCGTTTTACGCTGGAATGGGGATGCGTATTATTGAGTTTGTTTTTGATTGGTCAGGTTTCTGGGTTTAGTGCTTATATGTACCCGCCGTATTATCTAACGTGGGCAGTTGTGGCGCCGTTGGTTTTGATTTTTATCCATATTCTATTTAGGCAATTTGTTCTGCACCCAGCTCAAGATCATATCAAAAAAGTATTGATTATTGGTGCCAATAAGCCAGGCCAACTCTTAGCTAAGAATATTCAGCAACAATCATTTTTGAAAATGGAGTTTTTAGGGTTTTTTGAAGATAGAGAGGTTTCAAGGTTAGATGGTATTAAGTCGGAAGAGATTATTGGCGATTTGAACGATTTTTCTAAATATATTTGTGAAAATCCAGTTCACCAGATTTATATTACATTGCCAATGACTGCGCAGCCGCGAGTGATGGAGTTACTTGATCATTTGAAAGACAGTACCGCATCAATTTATTTTATTCCAGATTTGTTTGTTTTTGATTTGATTAATGCCAGATTTGATAATGTGGCTGGCTTGCCGGTGGTTGCTATTTGTGAAAGTCCATTCTTAGGTTTTAATGGTTTAGTAAAAAGAATTACAGATGTTGTATTGTCATTGATTATTTTAATGCTAATTTGGCCGGTGCTGCTGGCCGTAGCTGTTGCCGTTAAACTTACGTCTGCTGGACCTATCTTTTTTAAACAAAAGCGTTATGGTGAAGATGGGCAGAGTGTTTTGGTTTATAAATTTCGCTCTATGACGGTGATGGAAGATGGCGATCAAGTTGTTCAAGCGAAGAAAAATGATAGTCGGCTAACGCCAATTGGTGGCTTTATTCGCAAAACCTCATTGGATGAATTGCCGCAATTTATTAATGTATTACAAGGGAAAATGAGTATTGTAGGCCCAAGGCCACATGCGAATGCCCACAACGAACAATATCGAAAATTGATTAAAGGTTACATGATTCGTCATAAAGTGAAGCCGGGTATTACTGGATGGGCACAAGTCAATGGATTTCGTGGCGAGACGGATACGTTAGAGAAAATGCAAGGCAGAATTTTTTATGATTTAGATTATTTAAGAAACTGGTCGGTATGGCTGGATTTAAAAATTATTTGGCGAACTGCTACCGGAATGTTTCGAGATAAAAATGCTTTTTAATAATGTTAAATTACACTTTGAGGAATTAACAATGAAAAAATTAAGCCCTGTTGTGCTTGCACTTTCAACTGTATTTTTGCTCGCTGCATGTAATGATAAAGAAGAAAAAAAATCGCCGAGCCAAGTGCTCGCCAAAGTGAATGACGGAGAAATTACGGTTCACCAGTTAAATTTTGTATTAGGCCAAGTACCCAATGCCAGTGCAGAGCAAAAACAACAAATATTAGATCAATTGATTGATCAAGAATTATTGGTGAATAAAGCAACTGAGTTAAAGCTAGACCGTGAGCCAAATGTTGTTCAAGCGATTGAAGCCTCTAAACGCCAAATATTGGCGCAAGCCGCCGCCGAGCGTGTGATTGGTAAGCCTGCAGAGCCAAGTAAAGCTGCAATTGATGATTTTTATGCAAAAAATTCAGGTTTATTCGCAGATAGAAAAAACTATGAATTTGTAATGTTTTTGCTCGACAAGTCTAAGTTTGACGATGCAGTTATTGCGCAGCTAGATACTGCTGTCACGCCGATGCAAGTCAAAGCCATCCTCGATGGCGCAAAGATTGCATATGAAACCAATGAAGGCAGCCGCGCAGCAGAGCAATTACCAATGCAAATGCTACCTAAATTTGTGGCAATGAAGCAGGGCGATATTTTGTCGATGAATGAAGGCGACAAAATTATGCTGTTGCAATTAAAAGATAGCCAACCAGCACCTGTTACACCGGCTGAGGCTGAGCCATTAATTAAGCGTTATTTAAGCACTAATGACGCACAAGAAAACGCAAAAACTAAACTTAAAGCTTTACGAGCTGCGGCAAAAATTGAGTATTTACAAAAATTTGCTTCCGCTCCTGTGGCAGCGCCAACTACTGGCGCAGCCTCGGCAGTGGATGAAAGCCTGAAAGCTGGATTAAAAGGATTGAAATAATGATTAAGAAATTGGGCATGCTACTGTGTTTTAGCTTGCTAAGTCTGCTGACTGCCATTTCTTGGGCCCAACCGAAAGGTGACTATGTTTTGGGCTCAGGCGATGTGGTGAAAATCCAAGTGTATGACCACCCTGATTTAACCACAGAGGTTCAGCTCAATAATGAAGGGGCTTTGGCTTTTCCTTTAATTGGTGTGGTGAAACTCGAGGGCTTAGATTACACGCAAGCGGAAGCATTAATTGCGAAAAAATTAATTGAAGGTAATTTCATTAAAAAGCCAAATGTAAATGTTTTAATCGTGCAATACCGCAGCCAAAGGGTGGCGGTATTGGGTGAAGTGAATAAACCGGGCCGATATGCGCTCGATAGTGCCACCAATATCATTGATTTACTTGCGATCGCGGGGGGGATCAGCCCGAATGGTGGTGACAAGGTGGTGATCTTGCGCGGTGAGCAACGTATAGAGTATGAGCTAAGCAAACTAACGCAATTAGCCAATCCAGAAAAACGCCACATTCAAATTATGAATGGCGATACGGTGTATGTACCGAGAGCACAGCAATTTTATGTGTATGGCGAGGTTAATCGCCCCGGTGCTTTTCGTTTAGAGCCGAAAATGACCTTGATGCAAGCGCTCTCACTGGCTGGTGGATTTAATCAACGTGCGTCGCAGCGCAGCATGCAAATTCATCGTGCTACAGCAGAAGGACAAATAGAAAAACTTTCGGCAAAACTGACCGACTTCATTCGTGAAGGCGATACCGTTTATGTGCAAGAAAGCTGGTTTTAATCGCGCCCTTAATTATTGCTGAGTAAATTTGATGACTTTTGAACAATTATTAAATATTCTGCGCGCTAGAAAATGGATCGCAATCTCGGTGTTCTTTGTCGTAATACTGACCACGTTGGTGGTCAGTCTGTTGCTCCCCAAGCAATATACGGCAGAAGCAGCATTAGCAATGGATGTAAAAGCCGCTGATCCTGTGACTGGGCAACAGATCGCTGGCTATATGGCCCCCAGCTATATGGCGACCCAAGTTGAGATGATTTCTAGCCAGAATACGGCATTAAAAGTGGTTGATACCCTAGGCTTTGCAAAGTTGCCCGAGGCGCAAGCGCAGTTTCAAGAGGCAACACAAGGCAAGGGTGATATTCGGAATTGGTTCGCCGAGTCATTGCTAAAAGGTTTGGAAGTAAAGCCAAGCCGGGAAAGCAATATCATTAATTTGGAATACACCGCGACAGATCCTAAATTTGCCGCTGCATTGGCAAATAATTTTGCACAAGCGTATATCCGCACCACGATTGATATTAAAACTGCCGCAGCACAGCAAAATAATGTGTTTTTCCAAGAGCAGCTTAAATCATTACAAAGTAATTTAGAAAAAGCCCAAAATAAACTTTCTGAATATCAGCAGACCCACGGCATTGTTGGCTCAGACGAGCGTTTAGATGTTGAAACTCAGCGTCTGAATGAATTATCTAGCCAAGTAGTGGGCGCGCAATCGCAAACCTATGATGCACAATCACGTGCTCGTGGCGGTAATGTTGCACCGGACGTATTAAACAATCCATTGATTCAGCAGTTGAAAGGCCAGCTGGCCGTGCAAGAGGCCAAATACAAGCAGCTGTCGGAAAAAAATGGTGCTAATCATCCGCATAACCAACAAGCTATGGCTGAGCTGAATGCAACGCGCAGCCAGCTGAATGAGCTGATGGGGCAATACGCCGGTGGCCTCAATAGCGCAGCTGGTAATTCGGCATCGCGCCAGGCCTCGCTCAATAGCGCATTGCAAGCACAAAAAGAAAAAGTCTTGGATTTAAAATCGCAGCGTGCTGCAATCGATGTGTTGCTGCGCAATGTAGATAGTGCTCAGCGCAGCTACGACCAAGCATTGCAACGCTTTAGCCAAACCATGCTCGAAAGCCGTTCTGATCAAAGTAATATTTCGATCATTAAATCAGCGACTGAGCCAATGAAGCATTCCAGTCCAAATACGCTGCTGAACCTCATTTTGGCGGTGTTTGTTGGTGGATTATTGGCGATTGGATTTGCAATGTTGGCTGAATTAGCTGATCGGCGTATTCGGTCTAAAGATGATATTGAAGCCATGCTCGGGCTGACAGTCTTAGCTGATTTACTCCCACCCAAAAAGAAACGTCGCTTTGGTTTTAAAGTAGGAGCCGCAGCATGAATGCAATCCCTGATCCAATTGCCAATGAAGTGATTAAAGGCAATATTGGCCAGCAATTGTTGGTTAATGGCAAAATTAATGCGCAACAAGCTGAAACAATTTTAAGACTACAAAAAGAGACTGGTGGCCGTTTTGGCGAAGCCGCCATCAAGCTGGGATTTGTTACCGAAGATGACATCCAAGATGTATTGGCGCAGCAATTTGAATATGCCTACCTCGTCGCAGGGCAAAGTGCCGTTGATCAAAAGTTGGTAGCGGCGTATTCCCCATTTGATTCTCGAGTTGAAGCTTTACGTAGCTTACGCAGCCAAATTTTATTGCGTTGGCTAGAGGGCGGAAATAAATCAGTAGCATTAGCCTCCTACGACGCCGATAACACCTGCGATATCTTGGCCGCCAATTTAGCAATTGTATTCTCGCAATTGGGTGAACACACTTTGTTGGTTGACGCTAATTTACGCAATGCCGTGCAGCACCAACTCTTTGCGGTAGAAAACGGTAAAGGGCTGAGTGATATCTTAGTTGGCCGGAGTGGTATAGAGGCAGTACAGCGCATTAGTGAGTTTAGGGATTTATCAATCTTAACCGCTGGTACCACGGCGCCTAATCCACAAGAACTACTTTCCAGAGACGTATTCAGTAATATCGTTGCTGAGTTAGCACAAGCCTATGACGTAGTGATCTATAGCACTAGCGCATTAAAAGATGCCGCGGATGCGCAATTAGTTGCTTCACGTGTTAAAGGCACGATCTTGGTGGCCAGCCGTAATAAAACGCCAGTAAAAGGGCTAGAAGCCGCTAAATTACAATTGCAATCAGCAAGTGCCACTTTGCTTGGTTGCGTTCTATCTCAGGAAGAATGATGATGGAAAATAGCAATGCAATTATTGAAAATGGCCAATTTAATTTGGCCGTTTTTTTTAAACAGAATATTCTAATATTAATTGGATTTCTTGCGTTAGCAATTCCAACCATCATTAGCCTAAGCAAAGGCATTTGGCAAAATGATGATCAAGCGCATGGGCCAATTATTCTGGCAATTATCATTTGGTTGTTTTGGCAAGTCAAAGAGCAAATAGCGGCAATTGATGCAAAATCCAATCCAATCATGGGTTTTGTGCTGATCATTACTGCGCTATTGATGTATGTATTAGGCCGATCGCAAGCCATTTTGCTATTTGAAATTGGCGCATTTATACCCCTAGTTTGTGGCTTATTGCTGATCAGCAAAGGCTGGCGTGCGATTTCAATAGCATGGTTTGCCATTATTTTTATGCTGTTTTTGATTCCGCTACCGGGCTCTATTGTCGATGCATTAACCGGGGCATTAAAAAGCCAAGTTTCCCATATTGCTGAAGTATTACTTTATGCCGCTGGCTATCCCGTAGCGCGTAGCGGTGTATTAATTACGGTTGGGCAATATCAATTACTAGTGGCTGATGCCTGCTCGGGCATGCATTCAATGTTTAGCCTATTAGCAGTAGGCTCGTTGTATGTGTATATCACCAATCACAGCAGCAAAATACGCAATATATTATTGATCCTTGCGATCATCCCAATTGCTTTTGTCGCCAATATTATTCGTGTAATGACTTTAATATTAGTCACGTATCATTTTGGTGATGCGGCAGGGCAGGGCTTTATTCATGATTTTGCGGGCATGGCTTTGTTTGCAATTGCATTAATTGGAATGTTTATGCTGGATATGCTGCTGGGTTTTTTTATAAAGGATAAGAAAAATGAATAATAAGCTCATTACTCATACGATCCTTTGTTTTTTAATGCTATTTTCTGCCTTGTTTACATGGTATCTGACATCTAAAGACTCAAAGATTAACTTTTCAGCGCCAGAAAAATTGGCGATGACAATACCCGCAAAAATTGGGGAATGGACAGAAGAAGTACAAAATACGAATGTAGTAGTCAATCCAGAATTAGAGGCTAGTGTTAATCGATTATATTCTGATGTTTTGAGTCGTACATATGTTAATAACAAAGGCGATCGAATTATGCTGGTGATTGCTTATGGTGAAGATCAACGCGAGGGTAATGCATTGCATTACCCAGAGGTTTGTTATCCGGCTCAAGGTTTTGTTATTGATTCAAGTAAAGACGATTCGATTTTGATTGCCAATAAAGACCTTCGTGTACGCCGTGTAATGACGAATCATTCACAAGAAAGATTTGAACCTGTGACTTATTGGACCACATTGTCGGGTGAGGTTGTCCGAGGTAATGTGGAAAAGAAAACTAAAGAAATAATGAAGAAATGGCATGGTGATGTTCTAGATGGCTATTTGATTCGTGTATCCACTATTGATAAAAACCCGCAATCGGCATTTTCAATTCAAGATTCATTTATTCGTGAATTAATAAAATCACTAGATAAAGGTATGGCAGCGCGCCTTGCGGGTGATTTGTGAGTTTAGGAGAAAGATCAAAGTCAGCAGTACATTGGGCACTGCTAGGAACGTTATCAAAATATTTTATCCAATTAATAGTTCAAATTATTCTAGCGCGATTTTTGGGTCCTCAAGTCTATGGTTTATTTGCGCTTGGTATGTTGGTCATGTTGTTCAGTAATTTTCTAGCTGATTTTGGCTTGGCATGGGGCTTGGTGCAGAAAAAAGAAGTAACCGAGCAAGATATTCGTTTTGCCATGACATGGCAGTTTATCCTTGGGACTGTTGTCGCTGGCTTGTTATTAATATTTTCTGAATATATTGCTTTATTTTTTAAAGAGCCGCAGTTAACGGTAATAATTTCTTGGCTCAGTTTGGCGTGTATTTTTAATGCTCTGAGTGCGCCATCCGCTAATTTAATGCGTAGAGATTTGGATTTCAAAACACTTAATTTGTTACAAATAGCGAGTTATGTGATTGGTTATGTGTTGATTGGTTTGCCGATGGCATATTTGGGCTATGGTGTGTGGGCCTTGGTAACGGCTTGGCTTATGCAATCGTTTGCGGGGATGGTATTACAATTTATTAGAAAATCACATTCAGTAAAGCCGCTGTTTTGGTATTCCGATGCCAAATCAATGACGAACATCGGTTCGACCGTGTTTATCACAAATATAGTCAATTGGTTCCTTAATAATATTGATCGAATTGTTCTAGGGCGCTTGCTCAATACGCATGCCGTCGGTTTGTATACGGTTTCGTATAATTTGGCGGTTATGCCCAATGGTTTATTGCTTAGTGCATTGCAACCGGCATTTTTATCAATCGGTGCGCGTTTGCAAGATGAAAAAGAAAAAATGCGCACTGCTTATGTGCAAATTGTTGCGGTAATTTGGATCTTGATTTTACCTAGCTTTGTTATTTTTTCTGCGATTGCCAATGATTTAATTCGTGTTATGTATGGAGAGAAATGGCAGGGGGCTGGTGTAGTTTTATCTATCCTCGCGCTTGCAATGCCTTTTTATGTGATGTGGGGTATGTCTACGCCTATTTTATGGAACACGGGAAAGAAACATTTAGAATCCATTTTGCAATTGCCGATTGTATTGATTGGCTTGCTGCTGATGATTTATTTTGCTGATTTTGGTATAGCTGCATTCGCTATGGTAGCCGCTTTTATTCTCGTTCTACGTGCGCTAGTGATTGGCTTTACAGCGTGCCGTTTGGTCGGTCTGGGTATGGGGCAACTTTTCCCTATGTGGGCCCGTGGCATGTTGATTTCATTGTTGGTTTATATTTCGATCTATGTAGCTCAGCAGATCATGATCGCCGTGATGGCGATCAGTTTAGTTAAATTAGTTGTTAGTACACTGGTTGGCTTTGCCGTTTTGATATCAATAGCGCTACTTTTTCCTAAATTGATCGGCGTATCCGCATTGAACTTATTAATCCGGTTTAGCCCAGGAAAACTAAAAAATTATTTAAAAGCCAAAATGGCAACACTATCAAGTCAGGGAATTGATTAAGATGGAATATGTAATCTATTTTGGCTATTTTATCGCGCTGCTGGTGTTGATATCTGCGGTTGTATTATTAATTAAGGGTTCTTTACATTTTGGTAGTAACCGTGAAAATAGTTTCTTTCCACTACTTTTGTCTTATCCTGTTTTAATTGTCGTTGCATTAACTACTATTTTAGGTGGTCGGGATTTAAGCCTACCTACCGATATTGTGCCAGTGCTACAAATGAAGCATCCGATTGTGATTTGGTTTTCTCGCCTAACAAATTTATTGATTTTGTTATTTTCGCTGGAGCGGATTGTTCGCTATACATTTAATCCTAGCTCGGAGCGAGTAGGCTCTTATTGGCTTCTCATTGCATATCTTGTTTTTTATGCAACTAATTTAATTTCGCCACTTTTTTTTGGTTATCGATCATATTTTGCGACAGATCAACTGTATATGTTATTTGTTGGCGTAGCGGTTATATTGGCGACTTCTGATGATATGTGGAATATGGTACGGCATCAGCGCAATGCACTGGCCTTATTTGTATTCTTCAGTTTTATTGTGTTAGCGATTAAACCTAGCATGGTGACATGGAGTAATTATCAGGGTTTGATTCCTGGATTATCGTTACGTTTTTCTGGTCTTTCAAATCATCCGAATGTAATGGGACCTTTAATGGTGGTTTTATTACTACTGTTGTTTGTTAAGCCCTTTAGTAATTCATGGATCAATCGAATTATTTGGGTCTTAGGGTTAGCAGGTTTACTACTTGCGCAATCAAAAACAGCTTGGTTAGCTACGTTGGCCGCATTAACTTACTTGACCTATACCAATTACCGCCAGCAAGTAGCTGAACGCTTTTTTGATTTTCGCCGTCCCGCGCTTGCTGCCAGCATATTATCGGTCTTAATGCTTATTCTACTTGTTGCAAGTGCATTTATTATGTTTGGCAAATTTTCATTTGTTGATCAGTTTTTGCAAACTAGGGAAGGTAGTGATTTACTTACAATGACAGGCCGTACTGATATTTGGCAAATTGCATTGCGTGAATGGCAGCAACACCCATTATTTGGCTATGGACTAAATTTATTCGATGATTTTCACCGAATGCAATATGCCTTACCTGCCGCTGTTCATGCTCATAGTCAATTTTATCAGGTTCTTGCAAGTGCAGGATTAGTTGGTGTATTTGGACTTATTTTTTATATTGCTACGTTATTGAAATTCGGATTTAAAGTGAATAAGTCAAGTATGGGATTGTCAATTGCGTTGTTTATTGTGATTTCTTTTCGAAGTGTGAGTGAAGTTCCATTGGCTTTGCATGGGTTGGGCTTGGAGCAGGTGGTGCAATTATTATTGTTGATGGTGATTGCTGGATCGCTCCGCAATATTAAAAAATACCCCAAGCTTTAATTTTATTGGTGCATAGAATGTTAATTTCAATTGTTGTTCCTTTATTTAATAAATCCGATTATATACTTGCAACATTAAAATCAATTTTAAACCAGACATACTCTAATTTTGAAGTTTTGATCGTTGACGATGGCTCTAAAGATGATGGGGCTACAAAAGTTAAGCAAATACAAGATGCGCGAATTCAATTAATTCAAGTGCCTAATGGTGGGGTAGCTAGGGCAAGGAATATTGGTATTGAGAAAGCCAGCGGTGATTTGGTTTGTTTTTTGGATGCCGATGATTTGTTTCACCCATTGTTTTTACAGACCATCGTTCGTATGGCAGAACAGTTTCCTGATTATGGCTGGTATAGCACGAGCTATCGTCGGTTGGCAGATCAACAAATGAATGTTGAACAACTTAATACCTCTGGAATTGATGCCTCGGTAGAAGTTACTGACTTTTATAATCAAAAAATAAACTATGGTGCTTTTTTTTGCACCAATACAGTCGCAATTTGGCGATGCCACTTAAACGCCATGCAGCCTTGTTTTCCGGTTGGTGAATCGATGGCGGAAGATTTAGATTTATGGTTTCGCTTAGCTGAGCGGTTTTCATTACGCCATTGCTCGGCTGAGCTATCGGCATATCGAGTCGGAATATCCAATAGCCTATGCGCAAATAATACGCAAACGGCACTTTGGCCCGCTTTTTTACGCTTAGAGCAGCGTGCTTTAACGGGGACAATTTCGACTGAACTGGTTAATTCCGCATTTAGTTTTGTAGCGTATGCTCGAATTATTGAGGCAAGGAAAAATTTACAGAATCATTCTCGACTCAAATGTATTCAACAATTATTGAGTGTGCATCGTGGCTACCGCGAAAAAAGATGGTGGGTGACTTGGGTGTTGGTTTTGTGCTGCAGTGAAAGAATGATTGCAAATTTCGAAAAAAACCGAATGAAACCTTCTTAAACGATTTAACGACGATTTAATTGACTAGAAAAATGAAAATATTATTTGCGATGCGGGATGCGCTGCCGCCATTTCGGGTTGATGTAAAAATGTTGTTTGGTCAGTATTTATTCAAGAAAGGCATCTTTACGCATTTGGTAGGCCGTTCAAAAGCTAAAGCAGTCAGTGCCGAGAGTTGGCCTGCTGGTGAAATGTCGATTTCAGCGCTCGATGGTGAAGGGGCAATTAAAACTTTTTATTGTTTGCTGTTGGAATCATTTTTTCTTTTAAGGTATGGCCGCACTGCCGATATTATTCAAGTTCGAGATCGGATTCGCTTATTGCCAGCAGCTTGGTTATCTAGTTATCTATGGCGTAAACCTTTGGTGTATTGGGTATCATTTCCTATTGTTGAGGGACATCGTAAAGTTTTCTTAGATTGTGACCAAGGTGAATTTTTAAGGAAATTTATTCTAAATATTCGCTACTGTTTATCTAATTTTCTTTTTTATAAAATCATGCCTTTTTGTTGTGATTATATATTTGTACAGAGTAGTGCAATGAAAGAAGCATTTTGTTTGCTAGGTATACCAGAAACGAAAATGATGCCTGTTCCAATGGGTGTCGATTTAGAAATGTTTTCAGCTATCAGTACAAATCTTAATGACATAAAGGATAGTACTCTCAAGCTTTGTTATTTAGGCACGGTAGCTAAGGCAAGAAAATCGGAATTCATATTGGATGTGTTAAAGGGAGTACTTCAGCACATACCCGATGCACAGCTCATTATTGTGGGTGATGCTCTGACTGCTGGTGAACAGTCTTGGTTTCGATCAGAGATAGATGCTAGGGGACTAGCTAGTTCTATAGAGCTCACTGGATGGTTACCTCAATGCGAGGGTATATCATTAGTAGCTAATTCACACATTGGTCTATCTCCAATACCTAGGGGGCCTTTGTTTGATGTTTCCTCTCCAACTAAGGCTGTTGAGTATCTTGCGTGCGGTATTCCCTGTATTGGTAACGATATTCCAGACCAGAAATTAGTTTTAGAAGAAAGTGAAGCAGGTTTGTGTGTCGAAATGAATGTAAATTCATTTGTTATGGCGATTGTTGAATTATGGTGTCTGCCGCAAGTGCGTGAAGAAATGTCCGTCAATGCTAAAAATTATGTTTTACACAACAGGAATTACACCGTGCTGTCGGAAACTCTTTTTTCAAAATATCGTGAATTAATTTAATGGTGTATTTATGTTGAAGCTATACAGACTTGCAAATTTTCTAAGCAGAAATAATATTCCTGTGTTACCTAAACTAATTTATTATTTTAATAGAGTTGTTTTCTCTGTTGTACTACCTGCATCAACTCAAATTGGAAAGAATGTAATTTTAGGTTATCAAGGGCTTGGCATTGTCATTCATCCAAGAGTGATTATTGGCGATGGAGTTGTGATTGGTACAAACGTTACAATTGGCGGCCGTAGTAAAATTTATGCAGTTCCAATAATAGGTAATGATACGGTTATTGGTTCAGGTGCAAAAATTCTTGGGCCTATTAAAGTTGGGCATCATGTTGATATTGGTGCAAATGCAGTTGTTATTAATGATGTTCCAGATTATGCTGTTGTGGTAGGTGTTCCCGCGAAAGTTATTCGAATTAAAAATAAGTTATAGGGTTCTTTAGTAATGACGTCATCATTGAGTAACTTGAAGTGTGATACATTTAGAGTTTTTGGTTGCTTCGGTTTATTTAAATTAATTAAAGGTTTTTTTTTATATAGAACTTTTAGGCCTATAGTTACGCTACGTCTGTGTCAATTTTTTAATTCTGGAAATTTATTTTTCAGGTCTGTATTACCGCTTTTTATTGTGCTGCATCGTTTTTGCACTGGGCTTGCTGGTATTGATTTATCTTGGCGTACACATATTAATGGTGGCTTTATTTTTACTCATGGGTGGGGTGCCGTTATTAATGAAATGGCGGTGATTGGTCGCAATGTGACTATCTTTCATGGTGTAACAATTGGTCGACTAGATAAAATAAATTCGCTCGGTGACCGTGTGACTGCATACCCAATTATTGAAGATGATGTTTGGATTGGTCCCCATTCAATTATTGTAGGGGGTGTACGAATAGGGAAAGGCAGTCGTATCGCGGGTGGTGCATTCGTTAATTTTGATGTTCCCGCTTACTCTGTTGTGTCTGGTAATCCGGGTGTTATAACTAAATCAAATTGTATTCCTGATGTTTATAATCGGGTACCGCTAGACCAGTATTAAACATCGGAATATTTATGCGCTTATTTTATTGTATTTTTTTTTCTTTGATTGCTAGTTATTCCTTTGCCGATTGGATCGATATTTCTGATCCCCTCACTGTAAAGGCATTTCCTAGCCAGCAAGCTGATATTAAACAAAACCCACCGCAATTTCGCTGGCCGCAACCGGCGCGAATTCCATCGGGGTATGAGGTTCAAATATTAAGTAGTCAAGGCAAAAGCTCTAACTATACGGTGGCGCGCAACTGGCTACTGCCGAGCCAAATCTTTGCTGCGGATACGTATTCTTGGCGCGTGCGAACGACGACGGCGGGCGCAGCTTGGAGTGATTGGCGCAAATTTACCATTACAGCCAATGCAGATGTTTTTCTTGTGCCTGAACACAATGTTTTATTAAGTCGTTTAAAAGCAAAATCTAGACCTAAGTCTCTACCTATTAGTGGTGCAGGGATCGAGGCTTGGCGGCAGCAAATTAATTCTACTCGCGCCAATGCAGTGCTCAGCCTGCGTAATGATGTCGACCGCTATATGCAACAAGCCATTTTAACTGATGCAGATATGCCATTGGTTGCGGCGAGTGTCGATGAATCCGCTTGGGCTGCTTCTTTAACGAATATTCGTCAGCGGATTAATGCAGAAACAGCGCAATTGCGTAATAGTGCTTTGCTTTGGCAAATTACGCGTGATCCGCGCTATTTTTCCGAAGCAATACGGCGTGGTAATGGACTGATCGCGTTGAATTTAAAGGGGGCTACTCACTTTAAAAATCAAGACCAAGCAACTCGTGCCATTGCATGGGGGCTGGTGCAGGCAAATGATTTCTTGGCTTTAGATTTGCCGTCGGCTATCCGAACTGCTTGGCTAAACAATGCCAAATCAAGAACATTAGATATGTATCGTGATTTAGCGAATAGTTATTGGCGTTTAGATCAGCGTCCTTTTGATTCGCATGGCTCGACGCAGTATGGTTATGTGGCGGCGATTTCTGCGCTGTTGGTTGGCGATGTGCCTGAAGCTGATCTATGGTTTCGCGATACCTTTCGAGGCTATGCGCAATATATCAATCCGTTCGGTGGTGAAGACGGTGGGTTTGCTGGTGGAACCGCTTACGCAGAATATTCTGCCGATGTGTATTTACAGCTTTGGGACCCGCTGTCTATCGCGACTGGGGTGAGTTTTTATGACAAACCTTGGTCAAAAGGGTTGTTGGATTTCTTTGCCTATTTTGTACCTCCAGGTACGCCTAGCCATCTGTTTGGCGATGCCGCTGAGACCAAGCCAGTCAATCGATTATTAAAAGCCTATGCAAGCCGCTTTAATACCCCATTGGCCGCTTGGTATTATCGAAATTTAGTGGGTGATGAATCGCCAAGCTCCTTACTTTCAGCGCCCATACCTTTGCCAATCGATGGACTGGCTAATACCTCGCCTGATGTGAATTCGCAGTATTTACCAACGATAGGCTGGGCTGCGATGCACAGTGAATTGGCCGATCGCAGCAGGACTTCGGTGTATTTCAAATCTAGCCCTTATGGCAGCTTTAATCACAGCCATGGCGATCAAAATACGTTTACTTTAGTGGATAAAGGCCGCCCTATCTTGGTCGATAGTGGTGTTTATGATTGGTATGGTTCACCGCATTTTTATCAATGGTATCGGCAAACCAAAGCGCACAATGGCATTACATTTGATGGCGGAAAAGGTCAGATCGTTGATGACGATATGGGGGGGATGGCGGCCAAAGGCAAAATTACTCAATATCAATTTGCAGGCAATATCGATATGGTAGAGGGCGATGCCACCCAAGCCTATGGTGGTCAATTAAGCCAAGCATTACGCCGGATTTGGTATTTACGTGATCAAAATTTAATTGTGGTTTGGGATAAGTTGAAGTCGCCAGTGGCCAGAAAATTTGAGTGGAATTTACATGCCAATGAGCCTTTTGAGCTTGCTAATTCAAAACAATATATTTTACCGAATAAAGATAATCCTATTTGTATCGATAGAGTTTGGCCTGAAACAGTGAGTCTTAATCAAACGACGGGCTACGATACATTACCTGAAATGAAGACAGCTGCGACGATTTGGAATTTGCGTGTTGCCACGAGTTTAAACACCGAGCAACAATTTGTGCATATCATTAATTTAAACTGTTTGATAAAGCCGGACTATGAACTTGATTTGAAGCAATCAAAAATGCGTCTTGGTGATAAATCAATTGATTTTTAATTTAATATTTAAAGTTTTTATATTGGCTACAGTCATTGTTGTATGGCACGGTGGTGCTCGGCAGGCTAAGCAAAAAATACCAAAATTATTAAAATAAATTGATGACTCATTTTTATAAATAAATGCATCGCATGAAAAGTATTTTTGTATCTGCTGCTGCAGTCATCGGTATAAATTGCGTGATTTTCCAGCAAGCCATTATAAGATCAAATATTTTAGATAGTCGATTTTACAGACGGCATGGGCATGGTTTGTTGATGACGGCTATTGGGTTAAATAGACTGCTCAGGAAAGTATTAATCAATTCAATTCACAGTTAATAAGTGATTTTTATGCACCTAAAAAAAGAATTAAAATATTTTTTTCGATACCTTGTTCGAGATAGTTTTATTGCAGAGTTTGTGTTGCTTAAGGTTTTGGGTTCGCAGCCTAGTGGGCAAAGTTTGTCTGATTATCAATTTCAAATGTTGAATAAAAGTTTAGTCCGTGCTGTTGAGACGTTACCTGCGTATGCTCAAATTGATTTGCACGAGAAAAATTACTGTTCTTTAGCTGATTTGATTGGTAAGTTTAAAATAATTAGCAAGGTTGATCTACTAGAAAAACCGACTATGTATTATCCCAATCATGCTAAGCCGAAACGATGGTATACGGTAGGGAAATCGAGTGGTACAACTGGATCACCTCTTGTGATGTTTCGTGATCTATATTCTGTGCTCATTGAGAATTATTTTGTAAAACGTCATTGGCAAGAATGTGGTTTTTTTCTTGGGCAAAAATGTGCTTCATTACGTGGCGATCATGTCGTTGAATTAAATAGTAGTACACCTCCGTTTTGGTTTTTTAATCGATATAATAATCAGTTGTTAATTTCGTCTCGTCATTTGCTTGCTGCATGTATAGATGCAATTATAAATGAGTTAAGGGGGTTTTCCCCTCACATGTTGCAGGCTTATCCTTCTACAGCATTTACTTTGGCGAAATATTTGGAAGAGAAAAACCAATATTTGTCTATTCCAATAATATTTACCAGTTCGGAGCCATTGTATTCACATCAAAGAACACTTATTGAATCACGCTTGCAGGGAAAAATTTATGATATGTACGGTATGGCCGAGCGTGTTGCTTTTGTAACTGAATGTGAACATGGTGAAATGCATGTTAATAGCGATTATTCTTTGGTTGAAATAGTCGATGATAATGGTATCGCAACAGATGATTATGGCTATGTAGTTGGTACTACTTTTCATAATATGGCAATGCCTTTGATTCGTTATAAATTATCTGATAGAACTCGGTGGAAAAAAATAGCTTGCCAATGTGGTAGTGTTTTTCCTGTGGTTGAGCCTATTGTCGGAAAATACGAAGATCAGATATTTGGTGGAAATGGAGCGCCAATTAGTCCATCGGTTTTAACTTTTGCGTTTAAAGGTGTTCAAAATATTAAAAAATCACAGGTCGCTCAAATAACATCGGGCGTTTGGGAGGTCCGGATTGTTCCAGATCATCAATATACTGATGCAAATGGGGCGTTGCTTATTCGTAATGTCGCTGAATTAGTTGATGCGACTATTCAAATTAATATTGTTCTAAGAGACGACTTGCCTAATACAATTTCTGGTAAGTTTAGATGGGTTGTTAATGAGATGAAGAATTAATATGAAAAAAATAATTATGGTCGGTACCGATCCACAAGGGCAGGGAGGTATTGCTTCTGTGGTGCGTACTTATCAAAATGCCGGCTTATTCGAGAAAAATAATATTGAATATATTTCATCTCATGTTGCTGATGGAGCTCTAAAAAAGTGTACTGTATTTTTATTTGGGTTTGTGCAATTCATATTTTATTGCTGCCTAGATAAGGTAAGTATTTTGCATTTGCAAACTGCATCATATGGCAGCTTTATGAGGAAGTATTTATTCTTTGTCGTTGCTAGAGTCTTTAATGTCAGTACCATCGTTCATGTGCATGGTGCTGAGTTTGAACTTTTCTATCGTGAAAAAAGTAATTTCTTTCAGAAGAAAATGGTTCTCTATGTTTTATCTAATGCAGATTGTGTTATTGCCTTGTCGCATAAATGGAATGAGCAGTTGCGCGGAATTTGTAATATTGCAAATGTAGTTACTATTTATAACCCGATAGCAACTCCGTTGAAAGTTTCTGATGTTCGTGATCCAAATGTTATTTTGTTTCTTGGTCATGTCGGAAATAGAAAAGGCACTTTTGATTTGATTAGTGCAATGCCTGATGTGATTAAATTAAATCCTGCTGTTCAATTAAAAATAGGTGGCACGGGTCAAATTGAAGCGGCTCGCCAATTGGCGGTCGATTTAAAAGTCGATACACATATTGAGTTTTTGGGCTGGGTGGTTGGCGAGGATAAAGAGCGGCTGCTCAATTCGGCGAGCATATTACTGCTACCTTCGTATAACGAAGGTTTACCGATGTCGATTTTAGAGGCGATGGCCTATGGCTTGCCGGTGATTGCAAGTGATGTGGGTGGCATTCCTGAGGCGCTTGCTAGTTGTATAGCCGATTGCATTGTTAAGCCTGGCGATGTGGATGATCTGGCAAAAAAAATTAATCATTTATTGATCGACGATGATTTGCGTGGGGAAATAGCACGGAAATTGCAGCAAACCGTGGCGGAGAAATTTGATGTTGAAGTTGTTACAAATGAATTAACACAACTTTATACGCGCTTGTTGGAAAATAAATGATGGCTTCACTAGATTGGTATTTAAATCGTTTGCGCTGTATGAGTTTGCCAGAGGTTGCGCATCGTGTGGCCGAGCATTCAAGTAAAGTTTTACAAGAAAATGGATGTCTATTAGCTCATTCAAAGACGCCCGAACGTATTGTGGCGACGACGCCTTGGATTCAAAAGCCAGTCAATTTAAGTGCTGATGAGGGGGCCGCCATTTTAAATGCTGCAGCGCATTTGCTGGCTGGGCGCTGGGATGTTTTTGGTCAACGATTGCCATTGGGCATGCCACCTGATTGGCAAGTTGATCCTTTAACGGGTATCCGTGCCCCATTAAGCTTCGGTTTGCGCATACCGATTAGTCAACGTAACGTCGTTGGGGATATCAAATATCTGTGGGAGCCAGCTCGTCATCTTGAATTAGTGACTTTGGCGCAGGCTTGGGCTTTAACGCAAGATTCACGCTACATTTCTGCACTGCAAGATTGCTTCGCTTCGTGGTTGAAAGATGCGCCTTATCCGAATGGGCCGCATTGGTCGAGTAGCCTTGAAACAGCAATTCGCTTGATTAATTGGTCGATTATTTGGCAATTAGTAGGGCAAGATGATTCTGCTTTGTGGGCTGGTGAAGTAGGTCAAAAACTCAAATCAGATTGGTTAGCGCATATATATCAATCCTTATTTTTTATTCGGCATCATTTATCTCAACATTCTTCTGCCAATAATCATTTAATTGGTGAGTTATCAGGCTTGTTGGTGGCTTGTATGACTTGGCCTTTCTGGAGCGAATGCAGTGAATGGCGAGATTTCGCGAAGGAAAACCTGCTAAGACAAGCTCTGTTGCAAAACGGTGTTGATGGTGTCAATCGCGAACAGGCCATGTCTTACCAGCAATTTGTGTTTGAATTTTTGTTCTGGGCTGGGCGTTCAGTTGAGAATACACCGCATCAATTTCCTGCCGTCTATTGGGAGCGTTTGCATGCAATGGGGGAATGGGTTGCCGCTGTTCGAGATGTGGCTGGCAATGTCCCGGGTATTGGTGATGCGGATGATGGCTATGTCACGCAGTTAGCGCGCGATTCATCGACATCACCGTTTGATCATTTATTGCAAGTCTGTGGTGAAATTTTTGGATGTGCGCAGTGGCAGACATTAGGGTGTCATTCAGCAGCGGCAAAATGGTGGCTGTCGTTCCCTTTATCAAAACCTAAACGCAATGCCAATTTGCAGGCCGTACCGCGCTTGTTTGCTGAGGGTGGGTATGCAGTGATTGGTTCTGACTGGGGTATGCCATCAGAGGTTAAGCTAATACTGGATTCGGGGCCATTAGGTTATCTGGGTATAGCTGCTCATGGGCATGCTGATGCCTTAGCCGTATTACTTTCTGTGGGCGGCATGCCGGTGCTGGTTGATGCTGGTACTTATAGCTATCACGCTGAAGGCGGATGGCGTGATTATTTTCGCGGTACTGCTGCACACAATACGGTCTGTATTAACGGGCAAGATCAGTCTGTTAGCGGCGGTAAATTTATGTGGGTAAAGCAGGCTAAATCGGTACTGCATGATTTTACATCTGGTGATGGCTTGACGACTTGGTGTGCATCTCACGATGGTTACCAACGTTTGCCTAGCAAAGTTTCACATTTAAGACGTGTTGAATATTCAAGTGCTGAACGAATTGTTCGGGTGTTTGATGAAATTGAATCTCACTCAGCGTGTGATTTTTCAATCAATTGGCAGCATGCCGCTGATCTAGACGTGGTTTGTAATGATGTTGGATGGCTGATTAGCACGCCACAATTGCAAATTGTGGCGCGTGTTATAGGGACTGATTTTTCTTTGATTTCTCAATGTGGTGCATTGAGTCCAATTGCTGGCTGGGTTTCGGAACGTTATGGAGAAAAGCAGCCCGCGACTCGTGTGGATTGTCGTGTCAATGGCCATATTGGTAAAGCACAATGGATTACTGAATTTAAAATTGAACGCTTAAATTAAAATGAATGAATGATTTTTTTGGTTTTTTGATTTTTTTAAATGGAAGTTTGGGCTTAGTCGTTAAAGGTTTTTTAGGCTGGCTGATGTGTTAGGCAAAATTATGTAAGTGGTAAATTGATCGCTAATGCAAGTTGTTTTATTTTAAATTAAAATGTTTTTAATTTAATTTTATTTGAATTTGATGTTTGTATTTTGCTGCGGAAAATACTAAGGTTCAGCTTCTTATGGAGTGCTTTTTATGCTGAGTTCCGTCGCCAAGGATATTTATTTTGAGTTTAGAAGACTTTTTCCGACGCGGCTATTGTATGGTAAGGAATATTTTGCTGTTAGCAAATTGCTTCTTGATCATGATTTAGATAAAAAAAATATAGTTATTAAGTCTAGATTAAGAGAAACCTTATATTTGGCGCTTACAAAAACTAAGTTTTACCCAAGTAGGGTTAAATTGTCGGCGAAAGATATTCTTAATAATGATCCGCATGAAATGCTGGCGTTATTTCCCTTGCTTTCTAAGGAGGAGGTGGTTGCATATAACTCAGATTTCTTTACCAGCAAACTGCAACCTAAAATTTTAAGATCATCTTCTGGGGGCTCTACAGGTCTTGGGCTTGTCGTGCAGCGCAGTAAGATGTCTTCAGATGTCGAACGTGCTTTTTATAATTATTACTGGGGCGATACTGGTTTTTCATTAGAAAAATCAAGAGTATTAAGATTGGGTCAGGATGCTTTAGTGGGTTTGTCTGAGCCGCCATGTCGGCAACAAGGCAATCGATTGCTAATATCTCCTACCCATATTGATAAAAGAAATTTTTCAAAATTGGCAGAAGCAATTCATCGATTTAGCCCTGATTATATTCATGGCTACCCAAGTTGTGTGACTGAGCTTGCTGAATTGTATAGAGAGAGTCCAAATTGTATTCAGATTAAGGCTGTTTTTCTAGCTTCCGAATCTATATACAAAAAACAACTGGCTATTATTCAAGATGTTTTTCGGTGTCCAATTTATATTAGTTATGGTCTTTCTGAGCGAACTAATATTGGTTTTGCTAAGTTCATTGATGGGGAGCTTAGTAATTATTGCTTTGATGATTTGTACTCAGTGAATGAATTTATTTGTGATGATGTAGGCGTACAGATTGTTGGTACATCATTGTGGAATAATGCGATGCCATTGATTCGCTACCAAACACAAGATTACGTAAGAAAAAATAATGACGCTATTGTTGATATAGAAGGTAGATTGCAGAATTTTTTACTGGCAAAAGATGGTTCTAAAATTCCTAGTCTTATTCTTGATGATGTTAATTGGGAATGGATCGCTCATCTGCAAATTGCACAAAAAGAGCCGGGTAAATTAACTTTGTATATAAAATTAAAAGATGGTTTTGATTCGGTTGTCGTTTGCAATCAAATTGTTAAACGACAAGTTGATCTATGGTGTGAGTTGTTTGATGTTGAGGTTGTTTTTTGTGATGAGTTGAAAAGAAAAAAATCTGGAAAGAGCTCTTTTTTTTATTTTGATTAGAGCTAAGTGTAACGAGGATTTTTGTTGGTTTTAAAATAAGTGGTTGTTTGTCTGGTTTTTATTATTTGTTTTTTGTTTTTTCGTTGTTTTAATTTAAATGGAATTAAGTATGCACTTGCAGCGAATTAAAATTCTTGGTTGTGATGTTGATAATCTTAATATGCAAGAGACACTAGTAAGAATTGGTGAATTAATTGCTTCAGGCTTACCTAATCAGCATGTAGTGATTAATGCTGATAAGGTCGTAAAAGCTGAAAAAGATCCAGAGTTACGTCAGATTATCAATAATTGTGCATTAATCAATGCCGATGGTATGCCTGTTGTCTGGGCTTCGAAATTGCTTGGGATCCCACTCAAAGAGCGCGTAGCAGGAGTGGATCTATTTGTTGAGTTGATGCGCTATTCGGCTGAGCAGGGCTGGCGAGTTTATTTTTTAGGTGCGAAAGAGGAAGTGGTGAAAGGCGTGGTGGATAAATTCACCGTGCAGTATCCAAATCTGCAAATTGCAGGCTACCGTAATGGGTATTGGTCTGCGGACCAAGAGCAATCAGTTGTTGATGCAATTACCCTAAGTAAAACTGATTTGCTCTTTGTGGCCATTAGCTCACCAAAAAAAGAACAGTTCTTGGGGAAATATCAGTCGCAAATGAAAGTGCCGTTTGCGATGGGCGTGGGCGGTACGTTTGATGTGATGGTGGGTAAAACCAAGCGTGCGCCTGTTTGGATGCAAAAAACTGGGTTTGAGTGGTTTTATCGCTTTTTGCAAGAGCCACGTCGAATGTTTAAGCGCTATTTTATTGAAGATATGTATTTCTTTGTTTTATTGGGTAAGGCCGTTTTTGTAAAAGCGATGGGTAAATCATGATGAAAGTTTTGGTGGTCTTTGGTACTCGCCCCGAGGCGATCAAGATGGCGCCTGTTGTGGCGGCTTTACAGGCCGATGCGCGGTTTAATGCCAAGGTGTGTGTTACCGCACAGCATCGGCAAATGTTGGATCAAGTGTTGGCTTTGTTTGCGATTAAACCGGATTTTGATTTGGATTTAATGCAGCAAGGGCAAGATCTCACCGATATTACGAGTCGGGTTTTATTGGGTATGCGGGGAGTATTGACTGAATGGCAGCCGGATATTGTTTTGGTGCATGGCGACACGAGTACCACGATGGCAGCTAGTCTGGCTGCGTTCTACCAGCGGATACCTGTTGGGCATGTCGAGGCAGGATTGCGTACCGGTAATATTTATTCACCGTGGCCAGAAGAAATGAATCGAAAAATTGCGGGTGCAATTAGCGCGCTGCATTTTTCTCCTACAGAGACTTCTCAGAACAATCTACTGCGCGAAGCGGTGCCCGCCGCTAATGTCTATGTAACAGGTAATACGGTGATTGATGCTTTGCTGGATGTGGCTGCACGGATTAAAAACGATGTCGTGCTCAATACTGAGTTGGCCGCGCAGTTTCCATTTTTGGATGCGAATAAACGCTTAATCTTGGTTACCGGCCATCGCCGAGAAAATTTTGGACAAGGGTTTGAAAATATCTGTGCCGCCTTGGCTGAGTTAGCGCAGCGCCCCGATGTCGAGATTTTGTATCCAATGCATTTGAATCCAAATGTTCAAGAGCCTGTGCGCCGTATTTTGTCGGGTTTGAGTAATGTGCACTTAATTGAGCCACAAGATTATTTGCCGTTTGTGTATTTGATGACACGAGCCTATTTGATTTTAACCGATAGCGGTGGCGTGCAAGAAGAAGCGCCGTCTCTTGGTAAGCCTGTTTTGGTGATGCGAGATACGACAGAGCGCCCAGAAGCGGTTGAGGCGGGCACGGTTAAATTGGTGGGGACTAATCAGGCTCTGATTGTTAAAGAAGCGACTGAGTTACTCGACAATCCGACCGCGTATGAACAAATGTCACGCGCACATAATCCATATGGTGATGGTTTAGCAGCAAAACGAATTAACGACATTCTTGCTATCGGGAGTTTTAAGTATGATTAAGTATCAAACAGTTTCAATGATCGGTTTGGGTTATATCGGTTTGCCAACCGCAACAGTGATTGCGAGTCGTGGGATTAAAGTGATTGGTGTGGATGTTAGTCAGCACGCTGTTGATACGATTAATCGTGGACAAATTCATATTGTTGAACCTGATCTGGATGGTTTAGTACATCACGTTGTAAATGAAGGTTTGCTGGTGGCACAGACGACGCCTGCTGAAGCAGATGCGTTCATGATTGCAGTGCCAACGCCATTTACAGAAGGTAATAAGCCTGATTTGAGCTATATCGAGGCTGCTGGAAAGGCGATTGCCCCATTCTTGAAAAAAGGCAATTTGGTGATTTTAGAGTCAACCTCTCCGGTTGGCGCTACAGAGAAGCTGGCCGCATGGTTGGCTGAAGCGCGCCCTGATTTGAGTTTTCCGCAGCAAAATGGCGAAAGTGCTGATGTGCAATTGGCTTATTGTCCTGAACGCGTTTTGCCTGGGCACGTGTTGCGTGAATTGGTTGAGAACGATCGAATTGTTGGCGGGATGACGCAGCGTGCTGCCGAAATGGCCGCCGATTTGTATAGTATTTTTGTAAAAGGCGAGTGTTTATTGACCGATTCGCGCACCGCGGAAATGGCTAAATTAACCGAAAACTCTTTCCGCGATGTGAATATCGCTTTTGCGAATGAATTGTCGATTATTTGCGATAAGTTATCGATTAACCCTTGGGAATTAATCAAACTAGCAAATCGCCATCCTCGAGTGAATATTTTGCAACCCGGCCCAGGTGTTGGTGGGCATTGTATTGCGGTAGATCCTTGGTTTATTGTGGATTCAGCCCCAGAAGAGGCGAGAATGATTCGCACCGCGCGTGAAGTGAATGACTTTAAGCCGCATTATATTGTGGCGCAGGCCGTGAATGCCGCGAGCAAATTTAAAGCGCCGGTGATTGCTTGTTTGGGGTTGGCGTTTAAAGCCAATATCGATGATTTGCGTGAAAGCCCCTCAGTTGGCATTGTGGCCGAATTAGCTGAAAAAGGTATTGGCCGTATTTTGGCTGTTGAGCCGCATGTCTCAAGCTTGCCGAATAAATTGCTGGGTAAGGTTGAGTTGGTTGATACACAAACCGCCATTGATCAAGCCGATATTGTCATTTTGTTAGTTGATCACAAGCACTTTAATCGGATTCGCCCTGAAAAACTCCAGCGTTGTGTGGTGATTGATACGCGTGGATTTTGGTCCGCTAGTTAAATGGTATTGATTAAAAAAGCCCACTTCTCAATGAAGTGGGCTTTTTGCTGCCTTGTTTTATATACATACGCATGCAGGGATAGGCGCGATTTTTAAATCGCGACTTAGCAAATCATATTGACTTTAATTTACGGCGGCGAGCAGCCAGTAGACCAATCAAACCTAAGCCCATTAAGGCGTAGGCTTCTGGCTCTGGTACGGCAGCAACGGTGTAGTTTAAGTTGCCGACGTAGTTGGTGCTAAAGCCATTAAATTGGAATTTATAGTTTTTATTAGCAGCAAATGTATTGCTAAATAAATACTGGCCGGTGCTACCAAAGGCATGGGTGCTGATTACTTTGCTGCCTTCCAGTAGTTTTACCGTCAATAAATCAAAAGTGCCTTTACCAACGTTATTGGCTTTTTGTTCATTAAAAAAGCTAAACAAAATCGGCGAGTTATCCGTTACTTTAAAAGTAACTGAGTTATAAATCCATTCATCGCCAGAAGTTTTGTTGATTTTTTGCGCAGCGCTAAAATCACTGCCATGACTTAATGTCACTTTAGTTACTGCTGCTTGGCTAGATACCGCAGCCAGGCCAATGATTGCAGCACCTACAAAGTGGTTAATCTTTTTCATATATATACCTATATAATAGATTACTTAAATTGAAAGTATGTTAATAGTTGGCATTCTAACTGCTACTGCCTTTAGCTCAAAGCATTTAGTTCAATATTGTGTGAATTTATTTTTATAACTGTATTCTCGGCACAATTGATTTCATTTTTATTACTTTCAGCAATTGAATGACCAGCGGTGTATTAATAAATTAACTGCAACTAATGTGGTTATTAATCATTTGTAGTCACCATTAGATTGATTACGCACTGATTTATTGGGGCACATAGTTTGGCCATAAAAAAACAGCGCTAGCGTATTGCTAGCACTGTTTTGGCGTGGGCTTAATTATTTAGCTTGTTTACGACGGCGTGCTGCTAGTAAACCCATCAAGCCCAATCCCATTAAGGCATAAGTTTCTGGTTCAGGCACTGGGGTGACTGTTGCTGTAAATGTGCCGCCCTTAAAGCCAGGGTTGGCAAAGGTAAATTGGGTGTTGTAAGCATATTTGGCATCTTGAATCGCACTAAAGGTATAGGTGCGAGCCCAAGAGGACGTGCCCACCATTGCATCTTGAAATGTTGAAATGATATGGGGTGCAGAGGTGTAGTTTGGATTGCTGCCAGTCCAATTAACTTGGGTGATAAATGACAGTGCACTGATTAGGTCGCCTGAGTTTGGCGCGGCATCAATTTTAAACGTCAGCTTATAGTCTCCAGTCTGTGCAATATTAAAAAAGCCATAGCTGGTGACGTTGCTCGCATCTTGAGTGGCGCTAAATAAGGTCACGAGTTGCTTGCCAACGGTTTGTTCAGTTGGGGTTAAATTAAGGGTGGCGGCTTGGCTTAAGCTGACGAGCGAGCTTAAGGCGATTGCGGCTGCAATATGGATTAATTTCATATTCAAGTCTCATTCAGGGTTTGAAAGTTAGTACATGTTAATATTCTAACTGATTGATTATTAACGACATTTATTGAGATAAAATACTAGTGGCATATCGTTGCAAAGTCAAAGTAATTTCGTAAGTTATTGTTGGGTAATAAAAATTTAATGGTAATTTAATTGAAATAAAGTCATGGAGAACAACCGTAGTTGATACAAAGTCGACACGAAAAAAAACCGGCGAATTCGCCGGTTTTTTGGGTGTCACGCTGTCATGACATCGATACTGCGTGGTTGTTAGCCACGCAGGTGTTTAGTTTTGCATCGCCAGCATCAAGCCATTTAAGCGTTTTACGAATGAAGCAGGGTCTTCGAGCTGACCGCCTTCGGCCAATAACGCTTGGTCAAAAATCAACTGAGTCCAATCGCCAAATTTGTCGCTAGCTGCTTCTGCTTTGAGCTTGCTCACCAGTGGATGTGTTGGATTCACTTCCAAGATTGGTTTGCTGCCTTTTACGTCTTGCCCGGCTGATTTGAGTAGGCGCTCTAGGTTGGCGCTCATGTCTTGGTTTTCGACGACCAAGCAAGCTGGGCTGTCGGTCAAGCGATGCGTAACGCGGATGTCTTTGACTGAATCGCCAAGTACCGCTTTCATTTGTTCAATGACGTCTTTCAGCTCGGTTGCTGCGGCTTCTTGCTCTTGCTTTTCGGCTTCGTCGGTAAATTGCTCTAAATCGAGCTCGCCTTTGGCAACGGACTGGAGTTTTTTACCTTCAAATTCGGTTAAGCCGCTAAATGCCCATTCATCAACGCGGTCAGACAAAAGTAAGACTTCGATGCCTTTTTTGCGGAAAACTTCCAGATGCGGGCTGTTTTTCGCTGCGGCATACGAATCGGCGGTGATGAAGTAGATCTGATCTTGGCCTTCTTTCATGCGACCCAGATAGTCTTTGAGCGAGACGGTTTGTTCGGCATTGTCATTGTGGGTCGAAGCAAAGCGGCATAGCGCGGCGATGCGCTCTTTGTTGGCATGGTCTTCACCAACGCCTTCTTTGAGCACTTTGCCAAACTCAGTCCAAAATGCGGCGTATTTGGCTTGTTCTGCGCCATCGTCAGAGTTGGCCATGCTTTCTAACAGACCCAGCACTTTTTTAACGCAACCGGATTTAATCTGCTCGATGTCTTTGCTGTGTTGCAAGATTTCGCGTGATACGTTGAGCGGCAAATCGGCCGAATCAATCACACCACGGATAAAGCGCAGGTATTGCGGTAGCAATTTTTCGCTGTCTTCCATGATAAATACGCGGCGCACGTAGAGCTTCACGCCATGGCGACGTTCGCGGTCGTATAAATCAAATGGTGCCCGTTTCGGCACGTAGAGTAGCTCGGTGTATTCTTGGCGGCCTTCGACTTTAGCGTGGCTCCAAGCGAGCGGTTCTTCGTAGTCGTGCGCGACGTGTTTATAGAACTCGGTGTATTGCTCAGGTGTGATGTCTGATTTGCTACGCGTCCACAAAGCATTGGCTTGATTGACGGTTTCTTCGCCTTCGGCCGGTTTAATTGAGCCGTCTTCGTTGTAGCCCGCTTGCGCTGGCATCATGATCGGCAAAGTGATGTGGTCTGAATATTTGCGGATGATGCTGCGTAAACGCCAATCGTTGAGGAATTCTTCTTCGCCTTCTTTGAGGTGCAACACGATGGTCGTGCCACGGCTGGCTTTTTCAACGGTTTCTAGCGTGAATTCGCCATCGCCTTTGGATTCCCATTGCGTGGCGGTTTCTTCGCCTGCACGGCGGGTGGTGAGAGTGACTTTATCGGCAATGATAAAGGCCGAGTAAAAACCCACGCCAAATTGACCGATTAAATGCGCATCTTTTTGTGCATCGCCAGAGAGTTGGCTAAAGAATTCTTTGGTGCCAGAGCGAGCGATGGTACCAATATTTTGGATCACTTCATCGCGGCTCATACCGATACCACTGTCGCTGATGGTGATGGTTTTGGCATCGGCATCAAAGCTCACGTGGATTTTGAGTTCGGGATCATTGCCAAACAGGCTGTCATTATTGATTGCTTCAAAGCGCAATTTGTCGCATGCATCAGAGGCATTGGACACCAATTCGCGCAAGAAAATTTCTTTGTTGGAATACAAAGAATGAATCATCAGTTGCAAGAGTTGTTTGACTTCGGCTTGAAAGCCTAATGTTTCTTTAGACATAGTCTTTATTGCTTCCTGTGGGTTGAACATAACAACATGAATGCTTAGCAAATGGGGGCAGAGGTGAGGGCTTCAAGAGATGTGGCGGGTTTATTATCAATAGCTTGCTTAATAGTCGACAATGGTTGACGCTGGTATTGTTTATTTCTTTTGTTAGTTGTCATAAATGACGCAGCTTATCCCGTGCAATAAGGCATTCACCTAGCCGCATGGCGCTCAGTGTTATAGTGTGATGAGGCAAACTTGGCGAGGCGTGAGCATGTTACGACGGGTGGTGTTTAATCAAAAAGGCGGCGTCGGTAAATCAACGATTACGGTGAATTTGGCCGCCGTGGCTGCGGCACAAGGCAAACGCGTTCTGATTGTTGATTTAGACCCACAGGGCAATAGCAGTCATTATGTTTTGGGCGCTGCAGCTTACGAGTGCACGCCCACATTGGCCGATTTTTTTGACCAAGTGCTTAATTTCTCTTTGTATGCCAAAGGCGCTGCTGAGTTTATCCATCCTACGCCGTTTAAAAATCTATTTATCATGCCTTCGCATCCCAGTATTGCGGAACAGCAAGTTAAATTAGAGTCGCGCTACAAAATCTATAAATTACGCGAAACATTGGCCGAGCTCACCGGGCAATTTGATGAGGTCTATATTGATACCCCGCCAGCACTTAACTTTTTCACACTTTCGGCCTTGATTGCCGCCTCTGGCTGCTTGATTCCTTTTGATTGTGATACATTCTCGCGCGACGCCTTACTGGGTTTAATCGCCCGCGTGGAAGAAATTCGGCAAGATCATAATAGTGAGCTGAAAATTGAAGGCATTATTGTCAATCAATATCAATCACGCGCTAGTTTGCCACAGCGTTTGGTGCAGGATTTAGAGGCGCAGGGCTTGCCGGTATTACAAGCTAGATTGTCGAGCTCAGTGAAGGTGCGTGAGTCGCATGATCAGGCCATGCCTTTGATTGCATTGGATGCCAAACATAAGCTATCACAAGAATTTTGTCATTTATACGCCGAGCTGTCCGGTGATGTGCTTGTCAGCATAAGTTAAATAGTTGGGGTAAATATGGCAACGAAACCGCTCAATCGAATCCTGATTGTTGACGATGAACCATTTAATTTAGAAATACTGTCCGAGCATTTAGCCGATGCGGGCTATGAAACGGTGACTGCTGAAGATGGTGAGGCGGCTTGGGAAATCCTGCAGCACGATCAGCAAGGTTTTCGACCATATTGCTCGATCGAATGATGCCACGTATGGATGGCATGCAGGTTTTGGCCAAGCTAAAGCAACATCCTGATTTTTTGCATATTCCAGTCATTATGCAAACCGCAGTCGGCGCAGCAGAGAATGTGCGTGAAGGTTTGGCTGCCGGTGCTTACTATTATTTGATTAAACCGTTTCAGCGTGAAATGTTGTTGGCGATTGTGGCGGCCGCAGTGGGCTTTCACAAAGAGCGCAAGCAGCTAGAAGATCAGATTACTGAGCACGCCGAGTCTTATCGTTTATTGGTGAATGGCGAATTTCATTTTCGTACTTTAGATGAAGCCAGACAATTGACATTAATGCTGTCACGCGCTTGCCCAGAGCCTCAGCGGGTGGCGATGGGTTTGTCTGAGTTACTGGTGAATGCCGTTGAGCATGGCAATTTGGGCATTAGCTACGCTGATAAATCACGGTTATTACAAGCGGGCCGTTGGCAAGATGAAGTGGAATCTCGCTTGGCCAGCCCTGATTACGCCCAAAGAAAAGTCGCCGTAAAGTACAGCATGGATGAAGATGAAATTCAGATTCATATTTTGGATGAAGGGCAGGGCTTTGATTGGCAGCCTTTTTTAGAGTTTTCACCTGAGCGTGCGTTTGATCCGCATGGCCGTGGAATTTCAATGGCCAGAATGATGTCGTTTGATAGTTTGGAATATCAAGGCAAAGGCAATGAGGTATTGGTTCGAGTGCTACGTAAACCTTAAGCTAGATAAATATACCCTCAGAAATAAATAAGCCCGCTACATTCGTAACGGGCTTTTTGTATTGTATCTTGCTATTTAAGCGAGATGGTCAACGATGTATTTTTTCAGCAAATTGGTATCTGCATCAATCGCCTCAAAGCGCTGTGGCAAGGCTTCTAGGCCGGCCAAACCTTTGGGGCGGAACGGCGCTTGTTTGAGGGCTTCGAGCATGGTGTCTTCAAACTTGGCTGGCAAGGCGGTTTCCATAATCACCATTGGCACAGCAAGATTGCGATGGGCTTTGGCGGCTTTAAAGCCGTCAGCGGTATGCGGATCAATTTGTACGCCGTATTTTTCAAACACTTCGCGAATATGGGCAATTCGATCGCTGTGATTGCTGGCCGATGATTTAAAGCCATAACTGTCTTGCATTAGCGCCAATTCAGCAGGGGATAAATCAAAGCCGCCACCCGATTCAACTTCGGTCCACAATGCAGCTAAACGCGCGCTATCACGGCCGATCAAATCAAACACAAAGCGCTCCAAATTAGAGGCTTTGCTAATGTCCATCGACGGGCTGGTGGTTTCAAAGGTGTTGGCTACATCTCGTGGATGGTAGCCGCCGGTTTTGAAGAACTCGTCCAGCACATCGTTTTCATTGGTCGCAACGACCAGTTGGCCGATCGGCAAGCCCATTTGGCGGGCAATATGGCCGGCGCAGATATTGCCAAAATTACCCGACGGTACGCAGAAATCGACTTTATCGCCGACTTTTTTGCCGGTGGCTAAGATGGTGGCAAAGTAGCCCTTGAAGTAATACACCACTTGGGCCACGATGCGGCCCCAGTTGATTGAATTGACTGCGCCAATTTTGTATTGGGCTTTAAATTCAGCGTCTTTATTGATGTTTTTAACGATGTCTTGGCAAGCGTCAAAAAAGCCATGCACCGATAAATTGAAAATATTTTCGTCTTGTAGACTAAACATTTGTGCGCGTTGGAACGGGCTCATTTTGCCAAATGGCGACAGCATAAATACATTTACGCCGCGTTTGCCGCGCATCGCGTATTCGGCAGCAGAGCCGGTGTCGCCTGATGTTGCGCCAACAATATTGATTTGCTCGCCTTTTTTGTCCAGCACGTATTCAAACAGATTGCCGAGCAATTGCATCGCCATGTCTTTGAATGCCAGCGTTGGGCCGTTGGAGAGTTCTTGGATATACAGCGAGCCATCGAGCTTAATCAGTGGCGTGATGTGATCGGCTTGATTTTTTGAGCGGCCATTGCAATACACTTCGGCGGTGTAGGTTTTGTTGATCAAGGCTTTTAGATCGTCGCTAGGAATATCGTCGACAAAACGGCTAATGACCGCGAAGGCTAAATCGCGGTAATTGAGCGTGGCCATGCTTTCTAAATCGGCTTGAGACAGTTGCGGATATTGCTCTGGAATCGACAGGCCGCCATCGGGCGCGAGGCCACCAAGAAGAATATCGCTGAATGCTTGGGCGTTCATACCGCCACGAGTCGAGATGTATTTCATGGGTATCTGCTTGTAGGTTAGTATTCTTAAGGCTTGGGTTAATATACGTACGTTTTATGTTAAATCTAATAATGAAAGTGCCGCTTCTAGGCGCTTTCGGTTTTGTCTGGCTTCTTGATAGGCGAGTGCGGCTAAGGAAAAGCCACCCCATGCCAAAATACTGACAAACACATCGTTAAAGGGGGTTAGTGGCACTAATTCACCGCCCATTAACCAAGTCAAACCGCCTGATTGAATTAATCCAATGAAAGCTAGGCCTATAGGAGAAATCCAAGCCCATTTGGAAATCCGGTTCGGCGCCGCTAAAACCGTCAGCGCATCTGCGCGTCTAACTACATCTTTTGCTAGTTTTTCCGCTTCAATTTGCTCAATCGGATTCATCAGCATTTCCTTGGCACTGACTTAGGGTTGCTTAGGCGGTTTTTATGCCGCGTACCCACCATTGCGCTGTTAATCAGAGCACAAAACGGAGGTTGCCGCCGATTCGCGTCGGCGTTAATCGACGTCATCTGCCGACCTAATTCACCCTACGACAACCTTGCATTCAAAATTCAACAGCGAACGTGAGACGTGAAGTGCGTAGGGCGTAATCGCCGAAGGAATTACGCCACCATGTATTAAAAATCCACTTCATTCGGCGTATTGCCGCTTCGCGTCGAATACGCCCTACGATGCTGTAATCAGAATTCAACAGCGAGCGAGAGGTGCGAAGGCAATGCATAAGCGCTTCGAAAAACCGGAATGTACGTTCGTGTACATGAGGATTTTAAGGGGCGCTTATGAAGCCGCATTCGTGCCTCGCAGCCGCTGTTTTAGCCGTTTAAATGCTCCAAACGCAATTTCACCACCTTGCCATGCGTGCTGGCGAGGTTTTCGATTTTGGCGATGGCGATGTTGATGTTTTTTTCGATCGCGATGTGCGTCACGATAATGATCTCAGCCGTGCCGCCAGCTGCCGCAGCAGGTTTTTGCAGCATGGCATCGACCGAAATTTGCCCTTCAGCCAAAATACCCGTGACATCGGCCAACACGCCAGGTAAATCTTTGGCGGTTAAGCGCAGGTAATAGCAAGTTTCCACTTCGTCGATCGGCAAAATCGGTAGATTAGCGATTTGCGACGGTTGGAACGCCAGATGGGGCACGCGATGTTCTGGATCGGCAGTGTGTAGGCGAGTGATGTCGACCAAATCGGCAATCACCGAAGATGCCGTTGGTTCTGCGCCAGCGCCCGGGCCGTAATACATGGTGGCGCCTACTGCGTCGCCTTTGACCAGCACCGCATTCATTACGCCATCGACATTGGCGATCAAGCGACCAGCCGGAATCAATGTCGGTGACACGCGTAATTCAATGCCGTTCGGGCGGCGGCGCGTCATGCCGAGTAATTTGATGCGATAGCCCAATTCTGCGGCGTATTTAATATCGGCAGCGTCAAGTTTGCTGATGCCTTCTAAATACGCTTTGTCGAACTGCACTGGAATGCCGAAAGCAATCGCGCTCATGATGGTGAGCTTGTGCGCGGCGTCGTGGCCTTCGATGTCGAAGGTTGGATCGGCTTCGGCGTAACCGAGGCGCTGCGCTTCGGCCAATACATCGGCAAAGGCCGAACCTTTATCGCGCATTTCAGTCAGGATAAAGTTTGATGTGCCGTTGATAATGCCAGCCACCCATTCGATTTGGTTGGCGGTTAAACCTTCGCGTAGTGCTTTGATGACTGGAATACCACCCGCAACGGCGGCTTCAAAGGCCACCATGACGCCTTTTTCTTGGGCGAGGGCAAAAATTTCATTGCCGTATTCGGCGATGAGTTTTTTATTGGCAGTGACCACGTGTTTGCCGTTGGCAATTGCGGCTAAAACCAAGTCTTTGGCAACGGTGGTGCCGCCGATGAGTTCAACGACGATGTCGATATCGGGATTGTTGACTACATCCATCGCATTGTCGGTGAGCAGTACATCGTCACCCACTAATTCGCGTGCGCGATCTAAGTCGCGATTGGCGGCCATCGTAATGACGATAGGGCGGCCAGCGCGGCGGGCGATTTCATTACCGTTACGTTTTAAAACGGTGGCGGTACCGCCACCGACTGTTCCTACGCCACAGAGGCCAACGTTGATTGCTTTCATTTTGCTTCCCTTGTCGCTCGGGTTAGCGAAACCCGACGGTTTATTAGCGGGTGGCAGACCCACCCTACGGTTATTTTGCAGCAAACTCACCGGTGCCATGGCGTTTACGCCATTGCGTCAAAAAGCGGGCGACGCGATTGAGCGCATCGGTGAGGTCATCCAAATTAGGCAGAAAAACTACGCGAAAGTGATCGTGTTGTGGCCAGTTAAAGCCAGTGCCTTGGACCAGTAGTACTTTTTCATCTTGCAGCAATTCGAGCATAAATTGCTGATCGTCGCTCACCGGGTAAATCACCGGATCGAGCTTAGGGAACATATACAGCGCGGCTTGCGGCTTGACGACCGACACGCCGGGCATGGCGCTGAGCATGTTGTAAGCCAAATCGCGTTGTTTGGCTAAACGGCCGCCTTCGCACACTAAATCATCAATGCTTTGATAGCCGCCGAGCGCGGTTTGGATGGCGTATTGCGATGGCACATTGGCACACAAGCGCATCGTCGCCAGCATATTGAGGCCTTCGATATAGTCTTTGGCGCGATGTTTTTCGCCAGAAACAATCATCCAACCGGAGCGATAACCACAAGCGCGGTAGTTTTTCGACAAACCGTTAAACGTGACAAAAAGTACATCATCAGCCAGCGAAGCGATTGAGGTGTGGCTAACCCCGTCGTAAAGCACTTTATCGTAAATTTCATCGGCATAAATAATCAGACCAAACTCACGCGCCAGCGCAATGATGTCGAGCAGCACGGAGTCTGGATACAGCGCGCCGGTTGGATTATTCGGGTTGATGACCACAATCGCCCGTGTTTTTGGCGTGATTTTGGCGCGCATATCGCTCAACGATGGCATCCAGCCATCGGCCTCGTCGCAGAGGTAATGCCGTGGCGTACCGCCGGCGAGGCTGACTGCGGCAGTCCAGAGTGGATAGTCTGGCATCGGTACTAACACTTCATCACCGGTGTTGAGTAAGCCTTGCATACTCATCACGATGAGCTCAGACGCGCCATTACCAATATAAATATCGTCAACGGTGACGTCGGCAATATTTTTTTGTTGCGTGTAATGCATGATGGCTTTACGCGCTTGGAATAAACCTTTGGAATCCACATAACCGGCGGCATTGGCCAAATTGCGAATCACATCTTGCACGACTTCTTCGGGCGCATCAAAACCAAAGTTGGCGAGGTTGCCAATATTAAGTTTGATAATGCGATGGCCTTCTTCTTCCATCTGCCGCGCTCGCTCTGGAATCGGCCCACGGATTTCGTAGCAGATGTTCAATAATTTGTTGGACTTGAGGATGGCTTCCATCGTATGGCCTGCGCAAAGGTTTTTCAGGGAAACCCCGTATTCTAACGAAAGAATGAGGGAAATGGTCATCTACGTGTATTAAATGCATAGTTCGCACGTATTTTTGCGCTTTAGACGCAGGCGGCTTTGGTAGAATCGAGCAAAATCACTTAAATAGGCATTTGCGCATGAAGCTGCATCAATCCAAAGTAAAAAATGTGAATCAATTTACTGCGTATGACACCACGGGTGTCAAAGTGAACGATGAGCGTTTTGAAGGCAGTGTCTTGGTGCTGCCCAATGAAATACATACGTGGCGTCCGACGTCGTTTGCCGATTTAACTGCGGAAGATTTTGCGGCGTTGTTGGGGTATGAGCCTGAGCTGGTGCTGTTGGGCACGGGGAGCAAGATTCAATTCCCACATCCACTGCTGTACGCCGCGCTCTCTAGTCAGCGAATTGGCATTGATATGATGGATACAGGCGCACTGTGCCGCACTTTTAATGTGCTGACAGCAGAAAATCGTCGTGTACTAGCCTTGGTTTTGCATAGTTAATTTAATTTTATTGTCATTAATTAGTAAGATCTATCTGTTATTTTCATTGCGTGGGGTGAATGTTAGCGCGAGTTATTTTTTTATTAGGTATCTGTTTTTAGCCAAATATAGATAAGCCTTAGACGTTTATACCCACAGATTATTTCTTGTAAGTCATCCGATTTTCACCCTGATTGGGGAAATAAAATGAAAGTGACGGTTATTGGCTCGGGTTATGTTGGCTTGGTGACGGCAACGTGTTTGGCTGAGTACGGCAATGATGTGCTGTGTTTGGACGTGGATGTCAGCAAAATTGAGTTGCTCAATCAAGGCGGAGTGCCTATTTATGAGCCAGGCTTAGAGGAAATGATCAAGCGCAATCGTGCAGCCTCTCGATTACGCTTTACAAGCAATATTGCTGAATCAGTGGCGCATGGCACGATTCAATTTATTGCGGTGGGAACGCCACCCAATGAGGATGGTTCCGCCGATTTGCAATACGTCGTAGCGGCAGCCAACCATATTGGTCGCCATATGAATACCTATAAAGTGATTGTGAATAAATCCACGGTGCCTGTTGGCACGGGCGATAAGGTTCGTGCGGTGATTGCGGCGCAGTTGACGCTACGTGGTTTAAATGCCAGTTTTGCGGTCGTCGCCAATCCCGAGTTTTTAAAAGAAGGGGCGGCGATTGATGATTTTATGCGGCCAGATCGGATTGTGATGGGTTGCGAGGATGAAACGGCGAGCGATTTATTGCATGCTTTATACGCGCCGTTTGTGCGTAATCATGATCGAATTTTATTGATGGATATTCGCTCGGCTGAAATGACCAAGTATGCGGCCAATGCGATGTTGGCGACGCGCATTTCATTGATGAATGAATTGGCGAATTTGGCGGAAATTTTAGGTGCCGATATTGAGCTGGTTCGCAAAGGGATCGGTGCCGATCCGCGCATTGGCTACCATTTTTTATACGCCGGCGTGGGCTATGGTGGCTCGTGCTTTCCTAAAGATGTACAAGCTTTGCAGCGTACCGCCAATGAAAACGGTATTCAGTTGCGCGTGCTAGCGGCGGTTGAGCACGCCAATCTAGCGCAAAAATCCGTCATTATTCATAAAATCAAGCAGCGTTTTGCCGGTAATTTAGCTGGGATGCATTTTGCATTATGGGGATTGGCCTTCAAGCCCAATACCGATGATATGCGCGATGCACCTAGTCGAGTATTAATCGAGTACCTATTGGCGCAAGGTGCAACGATTGCGGCGTATGATCCCGTCGCGATGATCGAGGCGCAGCGGGTGATGCCTCATGCAACGGGTCTGCGCTATGGAGAAGGGCCTCAGGCCGTGCTCAAGCAAGCCGATGCTTTAGTGGTGATGACCGAGTGGAAGGCGTTTCGTAGTCCAGATTTTGCGGAAATGAAGGCGCTATTGTCGCAGGCGATTATTTTTGATGGGCGAAATCTATACGAGCCGCAGTATTTGGCAAAACAAGGGTTTGAGTACTATCCGATTGGACGGGAACAAATTTATCCAGCATTAATTGCACGCGCATTGATGACGGAACCGTCTGAACAGGCATTGAATCTGGCTTGATTTAATTGCGGTTGATCATGGCGTCGGCCACGACCAACCGCTGTTGATTACATACCACCACTTTGCTGGTAGCGTTTTTCTAAGTGGCTGACTCCGGCTGCGAGTACCAAAGTCATGATTAAGTAGATAAATGAGATGGTGAGATACGGCTCCCAGTAGCGAGAATAGGCACCCGCAACGGTACGCGCGGCATAGGCCAGTTCAGCTAAACCAATCGCAGAAACTAAGGAGCTGTCTTTCACCAGCATAATGGCTTCATTGCCAAGTGGTGGCAACATACGGCGGAATGCTTGTGGAATAATCACAAAGCGCATGGTTTGGCCATACGACATACCCAATGAGCGAGAAGCTTCAAATTGACCTTTGGCAATCGATTGAATCCCTGCGCGGAAAATCTCGGTAATATATGCGCCAGCATTTAATGTGAGGGCGACTAGACCTGACAAAAATGCACCATATTCTTGGCGTAAAGTGGCCGCCATATCTCCACTGAGTAAAATACCGGTATCGGGATGAACCAATAAAGGCATCACGGCAAAGTGGGTCAATAAAATTTGTACGAATAGCGGCGTGCCACGAAAAAAAGTCACGTAAGCAGTCGCTGGCCAGCGTAATAAGAGTTTGACTGGATATTTCCAGATACCATGCTTCACTTCAGCCAATCGAGCCATGCCGGCAAATAGACCAATTAAGGTTCCCACGGTCACCGCAACTAAGGTGATGCCGAGTGTCATTTTGGCGCCGTCAATAAATAGATCTCGATATTCCCAAACAATTTGTAGTTGGAAGTTCTCAAGGAGCGGTGCTGTTTGTTGGATTTGTTGCCAAATCGTAATGAAATCCATGGTCATACCTATTTGATACAGAAGAAAAAGAAGCGCGACCGTTCAGCGGTGCGCTTCTAGGGTTGATGCTTAATGCCAATTCAACGGATCAAACTTAAATTGATGCTGAGTGACTACTGCTGATTCGCTTATTTACCAAAGTACTTGGTGTAGATTTTTTCGTAGGTGCCATCGGCTTTGATTGCGGCTAAGCCTTTATTGATTTGTTCGATCAAGGCTTTGTTACCCTTTTTCACCGCAATACCATAATATTCTTTGGCAAAAGTCGCGTCGTCGATGATTTTTAAGTTCGATTTTGGGTTGTTTGAAACAAAGTTAACAACGACACCGTTATCTGCGACGACTGCATCTACACCACCATTTTCCAATTCTTTGATGGCCAGAGGCGTTGATTCAAATCGTTTGATATTTGGGCTGGTTTTGCCCTGCAATTTTTGAATTACTTCATCGCCTGTCGTACCCGTTTGTACACCGACTTTGATAGTTTTTAAATCAGTAAATTTACTTACTTTGCTTTTTTTATTTACCGCAATCAATTGTTTAGCTTCAAAGTAAGGTTCTGAGAAGTCCATTGATTGTTTGCGTTCAGGCGTAATGGTGACTGATGAAATAACCATGTCACGATCACCATTGGGTAGTGTGGCAAAAATACCTTCCCATGGCGTATTGATGAATTTGATTTTCATGCCTGTTTTTTGGGCAATGGCCTCAAGAATGTCAACACTAAATCCAACCACTTCTTTTTTGCTGTTGAGTGACTCAAAGGGCGCATAAGCTGCATCGGTTGCAACTTGATACACTTTTGCAGCATTGGCATGTGTACTGAACATCAGACTGGCAAACAGAACGCTAGCAAGAAAACCTAGTTTTTTTGTATTCATTATTATCTCCAGGTACAACAAGAAAAAGGGCAGGACGAGAATTGTATATGAAATACACAAAATTCTCACGCTGCCCAGATGCTAGTAAGCTTTAAAGTTCAATATAATCAGGATTATCCCTAGGTTTGTAGCGATCGCACTGTTTTAACCAATGATGTCGTCCATCCCGCTGGATAGTTCAGACAATTCAGAAAGCTTAAAGAATAGCTCGTCTTTATTGATGCCAGTCTCTACTAAAACTGAATCTGGAATTTGTTCGGCTAGCTCTTCGATGCTGGTTTTTTCTGTGGTTAAAACGGTAATTAATTTGGCTAAAAACAGCACTGCAGTGAGTTTACTGATTGGTTCTTGGCTGAGCGGTGAGTTTTGACCGCGAATGGCTAATTGGATTTCGACAGGGAAATTCCAGCGTCGAGCTAGCTCTTCACCGACCATGACATAATCAAATCCAATATTATTGGCTTCCAACGCGACACGATCACCACCGCTTTCAACAAATTTATCAATTTTAACGGCGATTTCTGGCGCGATAATATGGATGAGCATTTCACCAATATTGTGAATCATGCCGCATGTAAAGGCGACCTCAGCATTAATCTTGGCTTGCTTGGCTAACCATTTGCAAATCGTGGCGACTGAGAGGCTATTTTTCCAAAATAATTTACGATCAAAGCCCGGTGTTGCAACAAATGCACCAGTAATACCAGAGGCGACCACCAGTGTACGCACCGTATTAAAACCTAAAACGACCACTGCTTCTTGTACTGAACCAATTTGGCGGCTAGCGCCAAAGTGTGCTGAGTTAGCAAGGCGCAGGACTTTGGCGGTAATAACCTGATCTTGCGAGATTTTTTTCGCAATAGTGTCAATGTCGATGTCATCTTTGCTAAAGCTGTCGATCAGTTCCTGAACGACTTTAGGGATGGTGGGTAACTTGTGAGTTTGTTCAAAGACTTCTTCTAATTTCATTGGTCTTACTCCCAGTGTATTTTTGTCAGTGACGCCTAGTCATACTAGAACACCAGAAATCACTATGCCAGTTCGAAACGTAAAAAAGCCGTACTCATTGATTGAGTACGGCTTTTGGCGATTGTGGCTGTGAATGATTAGTCTTGATGAGTCTCGATTTGAGATAAACCATCAGCACTAATATTTTTTGCCTGTGTTTCTGCAGCAACATCGCGGCGGCGACGAACTGTTTTTAGTGGCTGAACATCAATCGCTGTTGCCACGACAACGGTAGTGGCCGTTTCAACCATTTTTAGCTCAATTGCTTCATTGACGATGACTGGTTTAGCCACTGCATTGCGTCGACGCGTCGCAGTCGTATTGATCTCCACCTCAGGTTGAGGTGCTGTAGTTTGACGCGTTGCAACTTGCGTTAAGTTACTAGCAGCTTCTAGAGGGGCGGCTTTGGTTTCAACAGCAGGTGCTTCTACATTGCTTGTTGTCACACTCGCTACGACTTCTTTGTGTACGGCAGGCGTTGCAGTAACAGATTCGCTTGCAGCCGCTGGTTGCATCGCTGGTGCCGCAGCAACTGGTTCTTCAGCTACTTGTGGTGTTGAAGCGATTGTGGGCGATGCAGCTGGTGCAGGTGCAACAGGAGCTACAGGAGCTACAGGTGCAGCAGGTGCAGCAGGAGCAACAGGAGCAACAGGAGCAGCAGGAGCAGCAGGAGCAGCAGGAGCAGCAGGAGCAGCAGGAGCAGCAGGAGCAGCAGGAGCAGCAGGAGCTACAGACACTACTGGAGCGCTAGCGATTTGTGCAGGAGCCGCTTGTTCCGCTGCGCTTGTCTTCATCACTTCAACTTCAGTTACTGGTGTTTCAGCCGCAATTGCAGTGCTTTCAACAACTGTTGTTTCAGCATCAGTACGGTCGCGACGATCACGACGACCACGGCGGCGACGGCTACGTGTTTCTGCGTTGCTGTCAGTTGACGCTGTTGCCGCGTTTTCTGGCGCTGTGGTGACTGCAGCCAAATCGGCCTTGAGTGTTTCACTGCGTTGCTCATTGCGCGGCGTACGTTCTGCACGAGGTTGGCGTTCCGGACGTGGCTGACGTTCAGGGCGCTCGGCGCGCTCAGGGCGTTCCGCTTTTTCGGGGCGGTTTTGATTGTCACGTTTTTGCAAATCTTCTTCAATGCGCGGCTTATTGCTTGGGCGCGCATTACGATCGGTACGATCACGAGTTGCATCACGCGTTTCACCGCGCTGACTATCTGGACGTGGTTCGTTGCGATTGCGGCGTTGATCGTTGCGGCCGCGTTGTGGACGCGGTGCTGGCTTAACTTCCTCAGCTTTAACGACTTCTGGCGTAGCACTAAACCATGAAACAATTTTTTGCCATAACGAGATTTGTACTGTCGGCGCAGGTTGGCGAGTTGGGCGTTCCGAGGTCGCAGGGGCAGGTTGTGACGGTGTGATGCCTTTTACAGCCGCTTCTTGACGCTTGGCTTGTTCTTCCTTGGCTTTAGCTGGCTGATAGCCTTCATCCGTCGGTTGTTCAACCATGCGATAAGAAGGCAGGATGTCTTCAAGTTGGTTAACATCATCGTGGCGTAAACGCGTGATGCTGTAGTTTGGGGTTTCTAGGTGCGTATTTGGAATCAAAATCACGCCGACTTTGAGGCGATCTTCAACTGCAAACAATTCCGCACGTTTTTCATTGAGCAAGAATGTGGCGACATCAACTGGCACTTGGGCGTGGATTGCGCCGGTGTTTTCTTTCATTGCTTCTTCTTGAATGATGCGCAAGATGTGCAATGCCGATGATTCAATGCCGCGAATGAAACCGGTGCCGTGGCAGCGTGGGCACGCCATGTGGCTGGTTTCTTCTAAGCTTGGTTGCAGGCGTTGACGTGATAATTCAAGTAGACCGAAGCGGCTGATTTTGCCAGTCTGTACGCGAGCACGGTCGTGGTGTAATGCTTCACGGACACGGTTTTCAACTTCGCGTTGGTTTTTCGGGTTTTCCATGTCGATAAAGTCGATCACGATCAAACCACCTACGTCGCGCAAACGCATTTGACGGGCGATTTCATCGGCCGCTTCAAGGTTGGTACGCACGGCTGTTTCTTCGATGTCACCACCGCGAGTAGCTTTAGCCGAGTTGACGTCGATTGACCATAACGCTTCGGTGCGATCGAGTACGATGGCGCCGCCGGATGGCAAGCTCACTTCACGTGAATAAGCGGTTTCAATTTGATGTTCGATTTGAAAGCGTGAAAACAGTGGCACATCATCTTGATAGAATTTTACTTTGTGCGCGCTGCCTGGCATCACGTGCGCCATAAACTGCTGGGCTTGCTCGTAGATGTCACGTTTGTCGATGAGTAATTCACCGATATCCGGTTGGAAGTAATCGCGGATGGCGCGAATCACCAGGCTAGATTCTTGATAGATCAAGAATGCGCCGGTTTGTTTGGTTGCTGCGTCTTCGATAGCGCGCCACAGTTGTAGCAAATAAGATAAATCCCACTGCAATTCTTCGGCGTTGCGGCCAATAGCGGCAGTACGTGCAATGAGGCTGGTGCCCACTGGCGTATCTAGTTGATCCATTGCTGCGCGCAATTCATTGCGCTCTTCGCCTTCGATACGGCGAGAAACACCGCCGCCACGTGGGTTATTTGGCATCAAAACTAAATAACGACCGGCCAAGCTGATGTAGGTAGTGAGGGCTGCGCCTTTATTGCCGCGTTCGTCTTTTTCTACTTGAACGATGACTTCTTGGCCTTCAGAAAGATTGCCAGCTACGCGGCCACGGCCACCTTCGCCGTCACCCATGTATGAGCGAGCAATTTCTTTAAATGGCAAAAAGCCGTGGCGGTCGCAACCGTAGTCAACGAAGCAGGCTTCAAGCGATGGCTCGATGCGAGTGATGACGCCTTTGTAGATATTGGATTTACGTTGTTCTTTACCAACGGTTTCGATGTCGAGGTCGATCAGTTTTTGACCGTCGACAATCGCAACACGTAGCTCTTCAGCTTGTGTTGCGTTAAATAGCATGCGCTTCATGTAAGGCTCCGGCGCACACTGCTCAGATTGAGTGCAAATCAACAGGGTGATGAAGACGTCAATTCGGCGCAATAGCAGCCATGCTATCTGGTGCAGACATAAATTAAATCTGCGGGAGCTAACAAAATGGCTAGATGTTGCGGCTTAGGAACTGGGTATCGTTCTCCACAATAATCATTATGAGGTCTGTCTAGCTATACCCTAAGTTTCTTTGTTTTAGACAACTTAGTGTGAATCAATCCGGTCAGTGCACTAATGTAATAAATCAATTACCATCGCTGCTTGATGCTACGGTGAGCGTTATAACCGTTCTCCGACTCTGATAACCGGCGTCACCTCTCTGGCATGACGAGCCCCGCGCATCAGCTCCAAATATGGAGTTGGCAGATAAAGTATTTTTATCTACGGCGGGAAAGAATTCGTCAGCTGATAAGGCTGAGCTTGCGGTCAAAGAGCGGAATTTGTAATTAGATCGGTGGTGCGCTTTGGTAAAGCCTCACCACGGGCAATTTAGCAGTATTTTTTTATTCATACCTAAATTGCGTTGCCACCCCAGTCTTTAAGTATTTAACTTAAAGCGGCCACAACTTGCTGCAAATTGCAGCGCGTCACAGAGTATATGTCAATATGTCCGAGACTAGCAAAGCGTCTGTCACTTTCGTGACGATCGAAGCAGAAGATGCCGGTCAACGGCTCGATAATTTTTTATTAAAAATGTTGAAAGGGGTACCTAAAAGCCATATTTACCGCATTGTTCGCTCGGGTGAAATTCGAGTGAATAAGGGGCGGGTCGATGTGACCTATCGCATTGCTGCCAATGATGTGATTCGTATTCCACCGGTACGTGTTGCCGAAAAAGCGGCGGTACCAGCTACTGTTTCTGGTGCTGCACAGGCGGTACAAATTCCAGTTGTTTTTGAAGACGATGCCTTGATTGTTTTAAATAAACCGTCAGGAATGGCTGTGCATGGTGGTTCTGGAATTAGCTTTGGCGTCATTGAGCTTTTGCGTGCGCAAAGGCCGCAAGCCAAATTCTTAGAATTGGTGCATCGTTTGGATCGAGATACCTCCGGTTTATTGTTGGTGGCTAAAAAGCGCAGTGCATTAGTTAAAATGCATGAAGTGTTGCGTGAAAACCACCGTATTGATAAGCGTTACTTGGCTTTGGTTGAGGGTGTTTGGCCCAATGAACGTAGTCATGTGAAATTTAAACTGCTCAAGTATGAAACACCAGAAGGTGAGCGGCGAGTTAAAGTGCATAGCGATGGTTTAACGTCTCAGACCACAGTAAACCGTAAGCAAGTGTGGCCAGATCAAGCGAGTTTGCTTGAATGTGAACTTAAAACGGGTCGAACCCATCAAATTCGGGTGCATTTATCAGCCAGTGGGCATGCGATTTTAGGTGACGATAAATACGGCGATGCTTCCGTGAATAAAACAGTGGCTCGACATGGTTTAAAACGGATGTTTTTACATGCTTGGCGTTTAAGTTTGGATCACCCACTAACGGGCGAGCGGATGGTGCTTGAAGCGCCTTTGCCCGTAGAGTTGCAATCTTATTTAGATACATTGAATTCTCAAGGAAAATAATGAGCCGACAATTTGATTTATTGGTGTTCGATTGGGACGGCACCTTGATGGATAGTACTGGCATGATTGCACGCTCGATTCAGCGTGCATTTCGCGATGTTGGTTTAACTGAACCAAGTGATAAGGATGCACGCTTTGTCATTGGTTATGGTTTACATGAAGCGATGCAATACTTGGGACCAGAATTAAACGCGGAGCAGATCCAACGCATTGTCGATGCCTACCGTGGTCATTTTTTATCTCAAGACCATGAGTTGCAGCTTTACTCTGGCGTTGAAGAAGGCTTGTTACGTTTACAAGCGGCAGGTTTTCGCATGGCAGTGGCCACAGGAAAGTCACGCGCAGGTTTAGATCGCGTGTTGGCAGCAACGGGATTGTCGCCATTTTTTGAAGTGAGCCGCACTGCGGATGAAGCTTTTTCTAAGCCACATCCTGCAATGTTGGAATACATTCTTGAGGCATGTGATATCGAAGGGCATCGCACTTTAATGATTGGCGATACAACCCACGATCTGCAGCTGGCAATCAATGCCGGCACGGCGAGTGTGGCATTAAGCTATGGTGCGCATCCATTACATGATTTATTACCGTTAAAGCCTTTAGCCCATTTTGATGATTTTAGTCGATTGACGGATTGGATTTTGGCGCATGGCTAAACGCAAGATTTGCGTTTCTACGGATGTGGTTGAGTGTGGCTTGGCGTTTCGTTTTGTTTTGATGCAGCAAGGGCGAGAACGTCAAGCCATATTGATTCGTTTTCAGGGGATGGTGTATGGCTATCTCAATGAATGTGCGCATATACCAATTGAACTCGATTACAATCTTGGTGATGTATTTGACTTAAGTAGACAGTATTTAGTGTGCTCTACCCACGGTGCTTATTACGACCCCCGCAATGGTCTATGTTTAGGTGGCCCATGTTCGGGGCAACGATTGCAATCGATTGCGGTATTTGAACAAAATGAAGCCATCTGGCTGACTGAGGAAGGAATTAGTAATGAATGAAGCGCAAGAGCGTAGTGTTTTGCAAGAGGTGCTCGGCGCCTCAATTAAAGAGCAGCGCCGTGCGCGTCGTTGGGGGATTTTCTTTAAGTTACTGACCTTTAGTTATTTATTCCTCATCTTGGCATTGTTGATGGGCTGGCTGGGTAAAGATGCTGATAAAGCCACCATGAAAGCACATACCGCGGTCGTGGATCTGCAAGGAACAATTGCTGCTGGTGGCGAGGTGACGAGTGCTTTGATTACTGAAGGGTTACGCGCTGCGTTTGAAGACAAAAATACCAAAGCGGTGATTTTGCGTGCCAATAGCCCGGGTGGTAGTCCAGTTCAAGCGGGCATGATGCACGATGAAATTCAGCGACTCAAAAAACTGCATCCACAAATCCCCTTTTATGTGGTGATTGAAGATATCTGCGCTTCGGGTTGTTATTACGCCGCAGTAACAGGCCAACAAATTTATGCGGATAAGGCATCGATTGTCGGTTCGATTGGCGTATTGATGGATGGTTTTGGCTTTACTGGTGCCATGGAAAAAGTCGGAATTGAGCGTCGCTTACTCACTGCTGGGGCAAACAAAGGCTTTTTAGATCCGTTTTCACCGCAAAGCGTTGAGCAAAAAGAGCGCGCTCTTGGCATGCTCGATGAAATCCATCAGCAATTTATTGGCGTTGTTAAAGCTGGGCGCGGTAAAAAATTGGCTGATAATCCGGACTTATTCTCAGGTCTCGTTTGGTCAGGTGAAACCGGTGTCAAACTTGGCTTAGTCGATGGTTTAGGTTCAGTAGAAAGTGTGGCGCGTGATATTGTTAAAGTCGATAACATCGTCGACTTTACGCCGCAACCGACTTATGCCGATCGCCTTGCGCGTCAATTGGGGGTTGCTGCTGCAACGACCTTAAGCACCCATCTTGGTTTACAAATTAAATAAGTAGGCGTTATGGCACGCAAACAACGGCATGAAGAGCACGAAAATCATGAAAGATGGCTGGTTTCTTATGCTGACTTTATCACGCTGTTGTTTGCTTTTTTTGTGGTGATGTATGCCATTTCATCGGTGAACGAAGGCAAGTACAAAGTACTGTCTAATTCCTTGGTCGATGCATTCAAACCACAGCAAAATCCTCCAGCCGTGCAGCTAGACAATCAAGCCATCAAAGGTAGTCCACAACAAATTAAATTGGCACCTCAAACCAGTCCAAGCAATCCTAAACTCGAACAACAAACGCAAAAAATGAAAGGTATGGCCAATGACTTGCGTGAATCATTGGGGAGTTTGATTGATCAAGGTAAAGTGAAAGTCACTCAGTCAAAACGTGGGATTGCTGTGGAAATTAGTGATTCAATTTTATTTGATACCGGACGTGCAGACCTACAAGCCAGCTCAGAAGACGCTTTAAGTACCATTGCTGACTTGGTTAAAGGGAGTGACAACCTCATACAAGTAGAAGGTCATACCGATAATCAACCGATTCGAGCAGGGCAGTTTCCAAGTAATTGGGAGCTTTCGGCCGCTCGCGCGGCGAGTGTGGTGCGTCTATTTGAGCAAGCCGGGGTTGCGCCACAGCGAATGGCGGCAATTGGTTTTGGTGAGTTTCGGCCCATGGATACCAACGATGCTGCGCAAGGACGCGCTAAAAATCGGCGTGTGACTTTAAATATTTTAGCGGATAACAAAGATGAGGTTGCGATCTTGCCGAGCAATCCTTAATTTATCTTTTGTGTTTCGCTGATGCCGATCGGCAATGATCTTGTTATCTCTTTGACTCGATTGTAGCGTGCTAGCGCACTGATTCATGGCTAAACACGCTTTAGTTCCTCTGTAATTTCTCTCTTGCTGCTGAGTTTTTTCACCACTAAAACGGGCATAAGGCATCGTCGTGGTGAGGATCAATCTAAATTTAGCGATAGCATTTATTCAAGCGATTTAGTGCATTCAAAAGCACTGTTGCCAGCGTTTCAAATCACCATGTTAAATCAAAACCTTTCTTCAGTATTTCTAAGTAATTAATTTTTTGCGTTGAATTGTGACAATTCTCGCAATTTTAAAATTAAGCAACTAATCTGATTGTAGACATATTGACGTAGGCTGCGTGCTAAGGAGTGAGCTTTGCAGGATTTTTCATCGGCGAGTAATGACCAGCTGCCGTTTTTTTTTCAGCAGCTTGAGGAGTTATTTTTATTCGATCTTGATCAAGCTTATGTGGCAAGTTGCGCCTTATTGGCACGTTGTAAGCAAATAGAGCCATCGCCCCTGCACTTAACAAAAATGCACTTACTGCATAGCAAAATGCTATGGGGAAAAGGGCAATATCATGCAGCTCTTTATGCCATAACACAAACATTAAAAATAATTCAAAGTCATTCATTGTTTGAATTAAAAGCAGAAGCCTATCTGTGGCGTGGCCAATGCAATCTTAATTTGAAGCGGCATGTTATTGCTGTTGAAGATTTTACCTATGCCGTAGAGTTAGCATTAGAGTATTCACAGATTAGTATTGCGATTGAATCGTATGTCAATATAAGTCAAATATACTATTTTGCAGAGCAATATGACGCTTCAAAAGAAATTTTAATTATTGGTTATCGTCTCGCTGTTTTATTAAATGATCATAAACAAATAACAAAAAGTGGTATTTTTTTATCTAATTATTTAATTGAATCTGGCGATCATGCTAGTGCACTTTATATCCTTAATCAAATAGAATCAAGCTCACTCCAGTATGGTGATATGACCTGGGTGGTTGAGGCCGGCATTAATATTGCTACAGCATATGCCGGAATAAATGAAAGTGAATTGGCTGAAGTGTATTTCGAGTCAATGCTAGCTATTTCAAATTTTAATCATGCATTATGGGCGAAATCATTAACCTTGTTGAAATATGGTGAGTTTCTTATTCAGCAAAATCGATTTGAAGAGGCTATTGATTGTTTGGAGGTTTCTGTTGAAGGGATTAGTCAATTTGATTATGGTAATGTAAGGCAGAAAAGTGCGAAGTTATTACTTTGTGCATATAAGCATATTGGTGATTTTGAATCGGCCTTGTTTGAAATAAAAAAATATAAGCAATTTTCAGAGTCATTATTATCTGATCATTTGTTGCATGGCTTGAAGGGTAATGCATTAAATTTATCAAGACTAGATAGATCAAGAAAAAAAATAATTACAACCAGGAAAAATTTTGAGCATATGCTTGATTTGATTTCACCTGGAGAGTCTAGGGTTCGGTATCAGCAATTTAAACTAAAATGTTCCAGTGCTTCAAATTCAGTTGAAGTCATTCATGTTCAGTTACTCGGTTTGTTGTATGTAACTGGCTTATATCTGCAAAAAATGAATGCTCTATTAAGAGAGTTTTGTCTTGCTGAGTCAACTTGGACCAAGCTACCCAATTTTGCATATTTAATTATCCCCGATCAAGCCTATATTAATTCTGCGCTGGCATTACATCAATTAGAAAAGGTGATCAATGGATTTCCGTGGCGTTGGCATGGATTAAATCCACCAGAAGTTAAAATACAATTGATTCCACTTCAATCAGCAATGGAATTGCTTTTGCCTTTGGAAGAGGGAGGTCAAAAAAATGAATTGCTTATCTAATAAAGCAGATGAATTAGCCTTCTCTCAGGCCATTGAAACGTATTTTTTTGATGTAGATAAAGCCTACTGGGATGCTGGATCGGATAGTCGTGATTTATGTGAAAATTTAGTACAACGCTGTAAGAATGAAAACCATCCTTGGCTTGGTTATGCGTATGTTCTTTATGGTCGAATTTTATTAGCATTTGATGAAAATACTAAAGCATTATCGATACTGCAAAAAGGGAAGAAATTAATTGAAAAAAATAAAGATATCGAGCACCTCCCTTTTTCTATGCTGTGGCTCGGGGTGGCTTTAGAAAGAAATTGTAAATATACATATGCTATTGAAGTTTGGGTTAAAACAATTGACTTAGCGCTGGAATTGACTCAACTCGAGTATGGTGTTGAAGCATATTTAAATGCATCAATGGTTTATTATCATTTAGGTCAAAATGAAAATGCAGATGTTTTGATGCGTAATGGCTTGAAGTTGGCTGAGTCAATTCATAGTAATAAATTAATCGCAAAAAGTGGTATTTTTTTGATGGAAGGTTTGTTATTGGCTGAGCGCTATGATGCGGCTTTAGTTTTACTTGCTAGAATTGAACCTTATGCATTAGCACATGGTGATATGACATGGTTGGTGCAAATTTGTAATGGATATGCAATTTCATATTGGAATAATAGTAATCATGAATTAGGTATTTTTTATTTTGAAGTCGCTGTGGCTATAGCAAATCATTATAAGATGACCTGGGGGTATTGTATCTCCGTTATTAATTATGGCGAATGTTTGCAAGGCATAAATAAATTAGCAGATATTTTTCCTTTGCTGCTGAATTCGAAAAAAATATTAAAAGAAATTAATCATAATGATTTAGATGCTAGGTTGAATTATTTGCTTTATCAGGCATATCGTGAGAGTGGAGATTATCTATCAGCTTTAAGTGTATTACGCGCTTATGAAAGACAAGCGATTCGTCATATTTCGAATGAAATTGGGGAGAAAGGCTTTAGGTTGAATTTAAATCGTTTGGATAAAGCGCGAGCTTTACTAGTTAGAACGCATATTAAGTTTGAAAAATTAGCGGGTTGGGTTGTTCCTGGTGTTTCATTACAGCACTTACGACAATTTCGCTTGCGATGTGAGTCTGCAGATTTTAGCGATCGAGTTATTGAGCTTACTTTTGATTTGCTGATTGACTCTGTTATTGAACAGCGTATTTCAATATTACTTAATGATTATTGTGCTTTGAGTGATTTGTGGATTTTTGTTCCACCTTGTCGTTATATTATTTATCCAAAAGAATCGAGTTTTATTTTAATGGATTTTGCACAGTCTTTAGCCATGGCGATAGAAAATTTACCATGGGATCGATATGGTAAGGATAGGGTTAAAGTTAAATTTAAACTACAGCTTGCAAATGAAACCATGCTTAGACAGGTTGATGTTTTATTGAAAAAGGAGCTGGAGTATGTCTGAGCCACTGGCAAGTTTATTATCACAGCAAAAACAGTTTAGAAGACATAATTTTCAGCAAGCATTGGTATTGTCAGAGAAATTAGTCGAGCAAGCCCAAGAGGCCGGTAATGAAACAATATTGGCTCAAGCGCTTTTTTTACGTGGCGAGGCATTTGAAAAAACAGGGAATTATATTTCCGCTAGACAAATATTAGAATCGGCTTTAAAAATTGCAGTGAATCTAAATTTGGATGCACTGTTGTTAGATATTTATGAATGTCTAGGTAAAGTGTATTACATTTTAGGTGATTTAAATAATGCATTAAGTACTTGGGGGCAGTGTCTTGAGCTCGCACTTGATCAACATTCTATTGTTCATTATATAAAGGCCTATGTAGGAATTGGCGGTGTTTATTTGTATTTTGACATGGCTGAAGAGTCTTTGCGGCACCATAAAATTGCCTATGATTATGTTCAAGAATTAAATGATGACCAATTACTCATGATGCTGCATTTATGGTTAGGTCATGATTATCAACGATTAGCACAGCATGAATTAGCCTTGCAGCATTTAGCCTCATGTCGCGCACTTTATCCGCAAACGAATGATGCAGGGATGATGAGTGAAGCAATCATGCATTCAGGTTATGCCCAACTAGGCTTGGGGCGATACAACGAAGCGAGGCAATGCTTTTTACAAACGATTACTTTGTCGCAACGCCATCATTATGCTTGGTCAACAGTGATGGGGCAGCTGGGAATTGCTGAAGTCGCCTTACTGCAAGGTGATATGCAGGTTGCTTTAGTTGAATCGCAACATGCACTTGATGCAGCCTATCAAGGAGGCTCACAACATCAAGAAATGAAAGCGAGTCGAATTCAATCTGCGGTATATGAGCATATGGGGAAGTTTGAATTGGCGCTGACTTTGTATGAGCGCCATACTGAGTTAGCGATTAAATTAGCCAAAGAGAGAACTTTTACCCAAATAGAAAGCAGCACGATGCGCAAGATCTCTCGTATGGAAATGCGATTGAAATTATTAAAATCAGAGCAACAAAAACAAAATATCCTCAATGAGAGTATTCGGCAGCAAGCAGAACATCTTGCAGAGAAAAATACTTTAATTGCAATTAATCAGGCAAAAAGTGATTTTTTGGCGTTAATTAGTCATGAGATTAGAACCCCATTGTCTGGGGTTATTGGCATGCTACGTTTGGCGGGCGGGCAAAAAGAATTGCGTTCTGCGACTCGTACTCAAGTTCGAATGGGTTTAGAAAATGCAGAGTTATTATTAGAAATCATCAATGATATTCTGGATGCATCAAAAATTGAGTCGGGGAAACTTTCGATTGAATCAATCCCATTTGATTTGATTAAATTATTGCATCAAGTGGTTGATTTTTTTACTGCGCGCGCCGAAGAAAAAGGCATCACGTTTATTTTAAATATTTCTCGATTTAGTCCAGTGGGTTGTTTGGGGGATCCAACTCGGATTCGGCAAATATTATTTAATTTAATTGGTAATTCAATTAAATTTACCGAACAGGGCACAGTGACCATTACGGCGTATCGGGATCATGAACAAGTTAAAATATTAATTAGTGATACTGGCATTGGCATGGATGAAATGACGATTGGTCGTTTGTTTCAAAAATTTGAGCAGGCTGATACGTCAACAACTCGTAAATATGGTGGTACTGGCTTAGGGTTATCAATTTGTCGTGGTTTAATTGATTTGATGGATGGCTCTCTCGGGGTGACAAGTGCACCGAATGAGGGGAGCCATTTTAGAGTTGAAATTCCATTGCCGATTGCAGATGTGCCTATGGAATTATCAAAATATGAAAGCCCATTGCTGCCGTTAAATTACAAAATAAAAGTATTGTATGCTGAAGACGTTGAAACGAATCAACTCATTGTGCGTGCATTGCTTGAAGAAATGAATCTTTCATTGACCGTTGTTGATAATGGTGAAGAGGCATTACGGGCATTGTCTGAAATGAGTTTTGATGTTGTTTTTATGGACTGGCGTATGCCAATTATGGATGGAATGACCGCAACGCGTTTAATTCGCGAAGGGGGGAATCTACAATACCGTGTTAAAGATCCTGATGTTTATATCGTTGCCTTAACAGCCAATGCCACCGCAAAAGAGCAAAATGAAGGTATGACTATTGGTATGAATGATTATTTAACTAAACCTGTTTCAGTACGAGGTTTACATCAGGCATTAAACCAAGCGATTCATTATCAATTACAACGCGGTATTTCATTACCATTAATGAAAATAACGGCGGATCAAAATCTTGCTAATTTAAAAAAATCATTATCAGCGCCAGCCTTGCAATGGATAGAGCAGCTCACTGATTTGGGTGTTGCTGTTGACGAGGCTTTAGATCGCTTGAATGGTAATTTATCTCGTTATCAGAGATGGTTACTGCATTTCTTTACAGAAAATCAGCAGTTTTTCACTGAAATCAATCAGCTGAAGCATATCGATCATTTGGATGATTATATTGAAAAAATCCATGCAATGCGTGGTGTCTCTGGCACATTAGGTTTAATGGATTTTTATCGTACCGCGAGTGAACTAGAACAAGCATTATTTCAGCAGCAGAAGGAGTCAATTAAAACGCTCCCTGATTTTTATAAGCTAGAACAAGCATGGGTCCGTGCGAAGAACAAAATATTGCCGCTCATCGAGGTTGAATCACTATCGAGTACTTTGATTCAGGCTGAGGGCCTTTTGCCAAAAAGTTGTTTAACTACCGCTTTAGGGTTGCAAACAGCTTTGAAAAATAACAGTTTACGTGCTCGAAAAATACTTTTGGCCTTGTTGGCCGAATTACCAGAATCTAAATTTAATTTGCTGGTGGATGTAACTAGCGCTTTAGAAAAGTTAGATTATCCTGCTGCTTTAGCAGCATTGAATCAACGAATTCCTGTACCAGTGGAAGAGGTGATTGTGAATGGATGAGGCTTTTATTTTAGTAGTTGATGATCAGATGAATACGATCGAGACGCTGGGCGAGGTCTTGGGCGATGAGCACGATGTCCATTTTGCTTTGAGTGCTGAGCAGGCTTTAAGTCATATCGATCGCAAGCTCCCTGAGCTGATTTTGCTCGATATCATGATGCCAGAAGTGGATGGATTTAAATTTTGTGAGATTATCAAATCTAAGTTAGAGACTAGGGATATCCCAATTATTTTTATAAGCTCATTGTCGTCCCCTGAACAAGAAACTCGAGGTTTAGAGGCGGGGGCTGTTGATTATATTATTAAGCCATTTAATGCTTCAATTGTTCGGGCTCGAGTGCACAATCATTTAGAGTTAAAACGAACCAAAGATTTGCTGCGGGTGTTATCACAAACCGATGTTTTAACCGGAATGGCCAATCGCCGTCGTTTGTTTGAATTACTCGATCAAGTGCAAGATCGCTCATTGCGGCTGACTCAGCCATTGTCGATTTTATTAATCGATGTGGATTCTTTTAAGCAATACAACGATTTATATGGCCATATTTCCGGCGATGTTTGTTTGCAGCGAGTTGCGGGGGTGATTCAATCTTCGTTACGCTCCGTGACCGATGTCGCGGCTCGGTATGGCGGCGAAGAGTTTTGTTGTGTGCTGGAAAATGCAGATCAGGAATTGGCGATACAAATCGCCGAGCGAATTCGTAGCAGTATTGAGGCTTTGCAAATCCCGCATTTAAATAGTGCCGTCACAACGTGTGTGACGGCCAGTATTGGCGTTGCAACTTCGAGTGCTGCAAGCCGGATTCAGCATGCGCAATTATTAATGAATGCCGATAAAGCCTTATATGCGGCCAAAGATCAGGGCCGTAATCAAGTCCGTCATGCGAGTGTGAATTTACTCTAAAGTGCTCATTTCAATTGCGCTATTGCCAAGCATGATCGCAATCAGTTCATATAAGCGAGTCGCTGATTGGCGCGCACCGTGCAAAGTTAAGTCGGGTATTGCTTTGCGCGCCATGAATTATTTGTTTTCTAGTGATATACCTCGTGGTTTCTCTAGCTTTTCTAAGGTGAGATATAAAACTGGCGTGATGTAGAGCGTGATGAGTTGCGAGAAAATCAGCCCGCCGACAATACTCACCCCCAATGGCTGACGTAGTTCCGCGCCAGCACCTAAGCCCAGTGCCAGAGGCAATGCCCCCATCAGCGCCGCGAGCGTGGTCATCATAATGGGCCGAAAGCGTTTGGCGCTGGCCTCAGTAATGGCATCAATCGGGCGTAGGGCGTTTTTGCGCTGCGCTTCAAGGGCAAAGTCGATCATCATAATGGCGTTCTTTTTGACAATCCCGACCAACAGTAAAATCCCAATCATCGCAATAAACGTAAGCTCTAGTCCGGTGATTTGCAGGGCGAGTAGCGCACCAATCGCTGCCGATGGAATCCCCGCCAAAATGGTAATCGGGTGAATCCAGCTTTCGTATAACACCCCCAGCACCACATAAATGACGGCAACGGCGATCAAAATCAGCCAGAGCTGGCTCGATTGCGTTTGTTGATACAGCGCGGCATCCCCGGCAAATGCGCCAAAGATCGAACCGGGCAGGCCGATTTGGCTTTCGCTGGCTTTAATTTCGCGTGCAGCATCCGACAGCGATGCGCCTTCGGCTAAGTTAAATGAAATCGTAATCGCCGGTAGCTGGCCTTGGTGATTGATTGCCGTGGTAACGGCGGTTCTTTCGATGGTGGCAAAGCTACTTAAAGGCACTAAAGCGCCTGATTTACTGCGCACTTTAAGTAAATTGAGCGCGTTTTCATCTTGGCGTGCGCTGTCTTTGAGTTGCATCAGCACCGAGTAGCTGTCTTGCGGCGCATAAATAGTTGCCACTTCGCGTTCGCCATACGCGCCATACAGCGTATCGCGCAAGCTTTGCATATCAATGCCTAATTCGCTGGCGCGATCACGATTGACATTGATTTTGGCTTGCAGCGTTTTTTGTTCCGAATCAGAGGTCACGTCGCGGAATGTGGGGTTGGTGGCCAGCGTGTTTTTAAGCTGATCGGCCCATGATTCCAGCTGGTCGGAGCTCACGGCTTGCAAAGTATATTGATAACTACTTTTACCGCTACGTCCACCAATCTGCAAATTTTGGGTAGGGCGATAAAACATGCTAATACCCGCAATTTTGCCGGTTGATTTGCGTAGGCTATCGAGCGTTTTGGCCATATTTTGTCGCTCTTGGCGTGGCTTGAGCGTGATAAAGAAACGCCCGCCGCTGCCGCTGCTGCCTAGACTAGAGGCGACGGTAGCGACATTGGGGTTGTCGAGTAAAGCTTGTGCCGCTTTTTGCTGTAACGCCAACAGTGCCGGATAGCTAATATCCGGCGAGGCATCCATGCTCGCTTGCACTTGTCCGATGTCTTCTTGTGGGAAAAAGCCTTTGGGTGCTTGGATATACAGCGCGGCAGTGGCGGCAAAAGTAGCCAAGGTCAGCAACAGCATCCAGCGTTGATGGCGCAAAGCGACGGCTAAACTGCGCTGATATGCGGCCAGTAAGCGATTAAAACCGGCTTCAAAATAACGACTCCACGCCGGCTCGATTTTTTCTTCGTCGTGTGATTTTAAAAAGCGAGCAGCAAATAGTGGAATTAAGGTCAATGAGACTGCCATTGAAACCAATACCGCTAAAGACACGACGACGGCAAATTCGTGAAATAACAGGCCGATGGTGCCGGGCATAAAAAAGATCGGAATAAATACTGCAATCAGCGAAATCGAAATCGAGACCACGGTAAAACCAACTTCTCCTGCGCCGGTGATGGCCGCTTCCAATGGCGCCATGCCTTCTTCGATATGGCGAACGATGTTTTCCAGTACCACAATCGCATCGTCGACCACCAAGCCGAGCGCCACAGTTAGGCCCATTAATGAAATATTATCTAGGCTATACCCCAGCCAGTACATCAATGCAAACGTTGCCAGCATTGAGATCGGGAGCGATACCGATGGAATTAACGTGGCGGCAGCGCGGCGTAAAAACAGCAATACCGACAACACCACCAAGCCCATGGTGAGTAGCAAGGTCAAACTCACGTCATGAATCGATTCGCGGATCGAGGTTGAACGGTCATTGAGTTTTTTAACTTCAACAGAGGCGGGCATTTGCGACGTCAGTCGCGGCAACATGGCGTTAATGGCATCCACGGTGGCGACGGTATTGGCGCCGGGCTGGCGCAAAATGGCCAGAATAATCGAGCGCTGACCGTCAATCCAGCTACCTGATTTGATGTTTTCAACGCTGTCTTCCACGGTGGCTACATCCGAGAGTCGAATCGGTAAACCATTTTTGGTGGCGACAACGAGACGGCTAAATTCAGCGGCATTTTTGAGCTGCGCATTGGCTTCAAGCATTAAGGTTTGGCGCTCGCCCTCAAGCTGGCCGACGGGTGAGTTGGCATTGGCTGTTTTGAGCGCGCTGGCTAATTCAGGCAAAGATAAGTCGCGCGCAGCCAATAAATCAGGATCAACTGCCACGCGGACTGCAAAGCGTTTTTGCCCATAAATGGTCACTTGCGCCACGCCATCAATAGTAGATAAAGCCGGGCCAATCAGGTTGTCTGAGTAATCATTCAGCTGCGCTAGCGATAGTGATGGCGAGTTAATACTCAACATCAAAATCGGCGCATCCGATGGATTAACTTTGCGATAGCTCGGTGGGCTTTTCATATCGGTAGGCAGGCTACGATTGGCGCGATATAGCGCAGCTTGTACGTCGACCGCCGCTGATTCAATGTCCCGCGAAGGCGCAAATTCCAAGGTAATACTGGTGCTACCGAGCTTGCTGGTCGATGTCATCATCGCCAAGCCCGGGATGGTTGAAAATTGCTTTTCGAGCGGCGTTGCTACGGCATTGGCCATGGTTTCTGGCGACGCGCCGGTTAAGCTGGCTGACACGCTAATCGTTGGCGTATCGTAAGTCGGCAGTGCGGCAATGGGTAAATGAAACCAAGCAATCGTGCCGGCCACCATGACGGCAATCCACAGCAACAGCGTGGCCACAGGGCGATGAATCGCCCACCAAGAAATTCCGTGACTCATTATTTTGACCCTTGCGCTGAAGCGGCACTGCTGGCGGCCACGGCCGGACGACTCGCTTCGATGACTTGAGCGCCAGGGCGCACATTTTGGCCGCCTTCTTTAATGATTTTGGTTTCGGCGGCAACCCCTTCAATCAGCGCTTGATTACCAACACTGCGGATGACTTGAATCGGCTTGACCTGTGCTTGTTTATTTTGGTCGATGACATACACAAAGCGCTGCTCAGGACCGGTTTGAATCGCTTGAATCGGCACAACTAAACCTTTTTGTTCGGCCAATTCAATGGTGACGCTGCTGCTGAGGCCCGGCCACAATTGCAAATCAGCGTTGGCAAATTGCGCTTTGGCCAATAGGGTGCCGCTGGCTTTGTCGACGGTATTGTCGAGAAACACCAATTCGCCAAGGCGAGTTTGGCCGTTCGGTAATTGTGTTTTTACAGGGACTTTGCCTTGGCTTTGCGCCGCAAGTAGGGCCGGTAAATCGCTTTGATTAATATTAAAACTGATTTGAATCGGGTCGGTTTGCGAAATCGTCACCAAGGCTTGGGCGGCATTCGATTGCGCTAAGCTGCCTTGTTTTAAGGCAATGGCGCCAGTTCGGCCGGTAATTGGTGCATGAATTTGGGTGTAAGACAGATCGACTGCGTTGGCGCGCTCGTCGGCTTGGGCTGCTGCCACTTGGGCTTGCAAACTGCCCATTTTAGCGCGCGCGGTATCGACTGCCGATGGGGATAAAAATCCAGCTTGAGCGAGTTCTTCGCTACGTTTTAAATTGCGTTCGGCCTCGGCAAACTCGGCTTTGCTTTTTTCGGTGAGGGCTTTGCTGCGGCCCATTTGGCTTTGCACGCTGCGCGAATCGAGCGTAAATAGCAATTGCCCGGCTTTGACGATGTCGCCTTCTTTAAAATGAATTTGCGCGATTTGTGCATTCACTTGCGGGCGTACTTCAACGGTTTGCACCGCTTCGGCATGGCCAATGGCGCTAATCTGATGCGGTAGTGCGCCGTATTTGACTTGCGTACTAATAATATTGACTGGGCGCTTCGCGCCATTTTTATTGTCCGGCGCTTTCTCGCAAGCACTCAATGCTAACAAACAACAGCAACTCAATGCTGCGAGGTTGAATCTATTCATTTAACTCGCTCAATTCAATAGTTTAAAGCGCCGTTGGTGAACGACGGTGGATCAATGTTTGCCGCTGGTGATGCAGCATAATCGTGGCCATGGCCAGCATGACCATGAGACCAAAGCTGATCAGTATCAGTTGCATCGGTGGCACGCCATGCGTGGCGTATTGTACTTGCAGTAGCGCACTACTGTTAGGTGCAAGTGGCAAGCTGAGGTATTTAATCATTAAAGCGTGCAAGCCCACCATGATTAAGATGCCCAGATTTTCATTGAAGTTTTGTACCGCAATTGAATGCCCAGCCCCCATCAGTAGTTGGCCACGATGCTGCAATACTGCATTTAAAGGGACAACAAAAAATCCCGATAAAATCCCAATCAGCAGCATCAATAACGCGGCTAGGGCAATTTGGTTGACCCACAACATACAAATAAGTAATGCCCCCATCAAAAGTCCAGCCGGCATAACGCGAAAAGCATGGGGTAATGACACAAATCGTCCAGCCAATAAAGCGCCGATGGCAATACCTACGGCAACAATGGCTATTAAATGGGTGGCGGACTCTAAATTGATACCCAGCCACAGCAGTGCCCAGTTCAGCACCACCAAGCGCATGGTTGCGCCTGCGCCCCAAAATAAAGTGGTGATGGCCAGCGACACTTGACCTTGCGGATCACGCCACAGCCGTTTGAGGCAGTCGTAAAATTCTGCGATTTGATAGCGTGGACTGAGGTGGAGTGGCTTGAGAGCGATATTTGGACGGGCAATGGCCGCATTAATCAGCGCGGCAATACTATATAACCCGCCAATGATGACAATTGTAAACTGGCTATTGTTTAGGTATTGACCAAGGGTATTGCCCGATAACCATTGATTAACATTTGATCCAGATAAATACCCACCAATGAGGGTACCTAAAATTATCGCAAAGACGGTTGAGCTTTCGAGCCAGCCATTGGCAGCAACCAGTTGCTTAGGTGCTAAGCTCTCGGTGATTAAGCCGTATTTGGCGGGCGAGTAGGCCGCAGCGCCCAAGCCGACTAAGGCATAAGCCAATAATGGCGAGGCGCCCAAGCCCATTAATATGCAGCCGAGTAGTTTGATGCCATTGCAAAGCATCATCACTTGATTTTTAGGTCTGGCGTCGGCCAGTGCGCCAGCATAGGGCGCAATTAATACATAAGAAACCGTAAAGCCCCACAGCAACATCGATAAATGCCACTCGGGCGCATGTTGTGATTTGAGTAAGGCCAAGGCGGCAAAAAACAGGGCGTTATCGGCTAAAGCTGAGAAAAACTGTGCTGCCAATATTTTATAAAATCCGCTTTGCATCATTTGTGCCTTGCACGGTGCTGAGATTGTGAATTTATATCAGCTAAATATGACAAAACTACCGCCTCTGACGGTGGTGTAAGATTAAAGTACGCTGTTTTGCGTGGTATGATCGCAGGCGTCACAATTTAAAAGCTTGGGCGCTGCAATGGATATTCTGCAGTTTTTAGTTACGATATTTACCGATTACGGCTATCTCGCTGTATTTACAGTGTTATTAATCTGTGGTTTTGGTGTGCCAATCCCAGAAGATGTGTCTTTGGTCGCCGGCGGCGTGATTTCGGGGCTGGGCTATGCGCATGTGCACACGATGTTTGCCGTGGGTATGCTGGGCGTATTGATCGGTGATAGTTGTATGTTTTTAGCGGGCCGCCATTTTGGCGCGCGCTTATTACAACACCGCTATTTTGCGCGAATGATGACCCCCGAGCGATATGCTGCGGTACAAGATAAATTTGAACGTTATGGCAATCGCGTGTTGTTTGTGGCCCGCTTTTTACCCGGATTACGTACGCCGATTTATCTGACCGCAGGGATGTCGGGTCGTATTTCTTATTTCCGATTTTTACTACTTGATGGTTTTGCCGCCTTAATTAGCGTGCCGATCTGGGTGTATTTGGGGTATTACGGTGCTTCCAATCATGAATGGCTCATTAAATGGCTAGGTCGAGGCCAATCGGCGATTATGGTTTTTGTCGCGATTATTGCTGTGATTGTCGCTGTGTGGTATTTCCGCCATTGTCGTAAACCGAAGTAATTCGAAGTCGTTCAACAAAAGTTTTTTTGCCGCGTGTTCTTGTCATTGAACTTTTGTACGAGTACTTATTTCTGAATTTCTAATTTTGAAGCCAATATGTCGCGCCCGATCCAAGCTCGCTTTAATTCACTCGCCTTAGCGCACAATTATCAATTGATTCGGCAAAGCGCACCGACGTCACGCGTTTTTGCGGTGATTAAGGCCAATGCCTATGGGCATGGTGTACAGCGAGTAGTCGAGGCATTACCCGATGCCGATGGTTTTGCGATTTTAGAAATCAATGCGGCGATGGATTTGCGGCGCTTTGGCGTTCAGCAGCCCATTTTGCTGTTGGAAGGGGTGTTTAGTGCGGCTGAATTAACGGCGTGCGCCGAATTTGATTTAGCCATTGCATTGCATTTGCCATTGCATATTGAATGGTTAGAACAGGCACAATTATCGCGGCCGATTGCGGTTTTTCTCAAGCTCAATACCGGCATGAATCGCTTGGGATTTCCTGCCGAATCGGCGCCAGCTTGGGCAGAACGCTTGGCGCGCTGCCCCAATGTCGCCAGCGTGACGGTGATGACGCACTTTGCCTGCGCTGATGAGCCAAGCAAAGGCATTGAGCGCCAGTGGCTGCGATTTATTGCCGCAACGCAATCGTTGGCATTACCGACATCGTCGGCCAATTCGGCGGCGATATTTGCGTATCCGCAAACGCATGGCACGTGGGTGCGGCCTGGGCTGGCACTGTATGGTTCATCGCCATTTAGTGATCAATCGGCGGCGAGCTTAGGGTTACAAACGGTGATGTCGCTGTGCTCGGAAGTGATTGCCACGCAAACCGTCGCGGCAGGCGAATCGGTGGGTTATGGGGCGACCTTTATTGCGCCTGCGCCGATGAAAATCGGTATTGTGGCTTGCGGTTATGCCGATGGTTACCCACGGCATGCGCCGACAGGTACGCCAGTGTGGGTAGCCGGGCAAAAAACGCGTCTACTCGGACGCGTTTCTATGGATATGCTGTGTATTGATTTAACGCCATGGCCTGAGCTTGATGTTGGTAGCTCAGTTGAGCTGTGGGGCGAGCATTTACCGATTGATGAGGTCGCGAGTGCTGCGGGGACTTTAAGTTATGAATTAATGTGCGCGATAGCTGCGCGCGTGCCAGTGCAGACGCAACGCTAAGTGGAGTGTGGCATTGTGTATAGATCATGTTGGGTTTGAATTGCGGCGCGATAATAAATCGGTATAAAAAACTGCGTATTTATCGGCGTGCATTCAAAAGTATTAACTCATTCCAGAAAGTTATAAAACGCGATAGGCGCTACCGCGAATTTAATGTTTTTGCATTCTATTTTTAGCGACTGTTGTAATTAGAGCTATTTATATATTTTATTTCTGTCGCAGTTTCTCGTTTTAAATAAATTCTTCATAAATCAATTCAATTGCCACTCCCCAAGCAGGGGGGCTTCCTTTACAATTAGTCTGTTTCTTTTAATCCCGCCCTGCAGGTTGAATCATGGCATTGATCGTCCAGAAATACGGTGGCACATCGGTGGGTACGACCGACCGAATTAAAAATGTGGCTCGCCGCGTCGCCAAACATAAAGCACAAGGTCACGATATTGTTGTCGTGCTGTCTGCCATGTCTGGTGAAACCAATCGTTTGATTGGCCTCGCTAAAGAAATGCAAGTCAATCCTGATCCGCGTGAGCTCGATGTGATCGTCTCGACCGGTGAGCAGGTCACAATTGGCTTGCTGGTCATGGCTTTGAAAGACATCGGCATCGATGCGATTTCATATACTGGCGCCCAAGTGAAAATCTTGACCGATAGCGCGCACACCAAAGCACGTATTCAGCATATTGATGATGCCAATATGCGTGCTGATTTAAGTGCCGGTAAAGTGGTCGTGGTTGCAGGCTTTCAAGGTGTTGATCCTGATGGCAACATCACGACTTTGGGTCGTGGTGGTTCAGACACCACCGGTGTGGCTTTAGCTGCAGCATTAAAAGCCGATGAGTGCCAAATCTATACTGACGTGGATGGGGTTTACACCACCGACCCACGCGTGGTGCCAGAAGCGAAAAAACTAACAACGATTACTTTTGAAGAAATGCTGGAAATGGCCAGCCTGGGTTCAAAAGTATTGCAAATTCGCTCAGTTGAATTTGCTGGTAAATATAATGTGAAATTGCGCGTGTTGTCTTCCTTCCAAGAAGAAGGCGAGGGCACGCTGATTACCTTCGAGGAAGACTCTACCGTGGAAAAACCAGTCATCTCCGGCATCGCCTTTAATCGTGACGAAGCCCGTGTCAACGTTATTGGTGTTCCTGATAAGCCCGGTATCGCTTACCAAATTTTGGGCCCAGTGGCCGATGCTAATATTGATGTCGACATGATTATCCAAAATGTCGGTCAAGACGGTACAACCGATTTCTCGTTCACGGTACCTAAAGGTGAGCTAGCGCGCACGATTAAGGTTCTGGAAGGCGTGCAAAGCCATATCGGTGGTAAATCGGTATCGGGCGACGACAAAATCTGTAAAGTGTCTATCGTTGGTGTGGGAATGCGCTCACACGTTGGTGTGGCCTCAACGATGTTCCGCACATTGGCTGAAGAAGGTATCAATATTCAAATGATTTCGACGTCTGAAATCAAAATTTCTGTCGTTTTAGACGAGAAATACTTGGAATTGGCCGTGCGTGTATTGCATAAAGCGTTTGGTTTAGACCGTACGGTGTAATTTAAGCGCTGATTGAGTGTTGCTTTTGGCTGCGCCATTTAAAAATGTCGTTTCAGGCTAAAAAATACACTTGTTGTAAAATCAGTAGCTTACGTAGTTAATCGACATTTCATCAGAAATTTTCAAGTAGAAGTGTTGACGGAGGCCGATAGTGTGTATATTATTCGGTCTCCCTGAACGGAGATGTGGATGAGTGGCTGAAATCACCGCCCTGCTAAGGCGACATACGGGGTAACCTGTATCGAGGGTTCGAATCCCTCCGTCTCCGCCAGGATCTTTAAGTTGTACAGTGCGCCCGTAGCTCAGTTGGATAGAGTATCTGGCTACGAACCAGAGGGTCGGGCGTTCGAATCGCTCCGGGCGCACCAACACTTAAAGCGTTTTACCGAGTCTCCATCGTCTAGAGGCCTAGGACACTGCCCTTTCACGGCGGCGACCGGGGTTCGAATCCCCGTGGAGACGCCAACTGTCGAGTTGGTGAGTTTTAAAAGTTTGAAATACAGTGCGCCCGTAGCTCAGTTGGATAGAGTATCTGGCTACGAACCAGAGGGTCGGGCGTTCGAATCGCTCCGGGCGCACCAATTTCTTACTATTGCATTAAATGCATTTTTGATCAAATTTTTTTATATTTGACCTTATTTGCAACACAGTCCCTATAGTTTAGCGGTTAGAACACTGCCCTTTCACGGCGGCGGCCGGGGTTCGATTCCCCGTGGGGACGCCAGAATTCGAATAGAAAACGACTTAAGCGCGAGCTAAGTCGTTTTTTATTGCCTGTCACTTTCATCACCCGATGATTTCGCGCTCAGACAGGGTTAATCGATGTCTTTTGTCCGCTTTGCCTACCAATTCAATCAATTCAATCCAATCAAGCCGTGTACTCGCAAGGCATGTCTTACAATTTGATGATTTTTTGCGACGCTACGCGCGAATTCAGTCTCGCTACGCTGTCAGCTGGGTTTAAATCAGGTACATTACGCTTAAATCAAGAATAAGGATGAGACAGTGAAAAAAAATAATCTAGTGCTGGCAGGTTTGCTGTGTTTGAGTTTGATGGCTTGTGGTGAAAAGCCTGCTGAGACGCCAATTGACGCCAATTCGGTTGATCCAAAATATCAAAATCCATTATTGAATATCGATCCCGCCCAATTTAGCGCGGTGCTGGGTGAGTGTGGCAAAGTGCTATACGCCGCTTCAGCGCCGACCGATGAGACTTGTCGCAACGACGTGAAAGCCAGAGCGGCTAAGCAAGGCATTATGCTCACCGATACGCATTTGAATGAACCATTGGTGCATGACCGTTATCAATACAGCACGCGAGCGCAGTAAGTTTAGTGCGTGCATTATTTCTCGAATTGAAAAAAGGGTGCAGTTCTTGATGAACTACACCCTTTTTTAATGCCTAAGCTCAACGCTGCGGCGAAAACGCTCGATCAACAGCCATCTGTTAGCGGTTTATTTTTTTCCTAAAACGGTGATGACTTTTCGGCGGTTATCTGTACGTAAAGCCAGCGCTAGCAAGGCTTGCGCCGCGTCGGCGCGTGGCAAATAATCGCAGCTGTCTTGCGCGTTTGTGGTTTCATCTTCAATCACATAGTGGCCAGTGGCCGCTTGATGCGTGAGCCCGCCGGGACGAACAATTAGCCAATCTAGCTGGCTGCGACGTAAATGCTGTTCGGCGCGGGTTTTCGCTTGCAGCGCTTCGCCCAATGCCGCTTGCGCTGCTGGTGATAAACGTGGCCATTGTTCATCGCAGCCCAAAGACGTCAGCAACACAAATCGACATGCATGACTGGCTTGCTGCGCGGCATTAATGGCATTGATATTGCCTATCTCGTCAACACGGCGGCCTTCTGCATTCTTGCCGCCAAGTAGACTAATTAATAAAGGCGCACCAGCCGCTGCAATGGCATTTTGGCAGTCATTCAAATTAAACGCATCGCCGTGCAAAATGGTCACGCCGGCAGCAGCCAGTGCTTGGGTGTCGCGACCAGCGCGCACCATGCAGGCAACGCGCAAGCCTTGGCGGCGGGCGTGTTGCACTAAATGCCAGCCAGTATTGGCCGCGCCTCCCAAAATCAATAGATCGTGTTGTTTCATGCTAATTCACAATATTGCGCGGCAAATTGGCGTAATGCATCGAGCTGATCTTGGCGTAGTTCGCCAGCTTCATTACGACCAACAAAGATTTTAAACATTGGGTCGCCATTTAAATTGCAAAAAATAAGGCAAGCTGTTGGCTTATTCATAAATGGGCGCTCAATCCAATAGATGGCGCTGCATTGGCTAAAGCGTAAATGGCCGTGTAAACCAGTGCTGTTTTTCCAGTTATAAAACCCGTGACTGACTTCGCCGTAGGGGAGCGGGCCGGTAAATTCTAAAATCGCATCATTGCTATTACTGATCACCGTCACGCTGCTGTGCCAAGCATGCATCATGTCCAATAGCGGGACAAACTGGCTGCCAGCCATTTTTTGCCACAGGGTGTTAGGCAGGCATTCGATCACGGTTTGTAGCGGGCACGCGAGGCTATCGGCCAATTGCTCTAAAACAATTCCTGGGTTTTTAGCTAGGCGGTTTTGTAGCGCTTCGATTTGTTCGGTATTTAAAGTTGGGTTCATGGTGGCTCCAGACAGCATTAAAGTAATACAGCAAGTTCGCGGGTGAGTGTTGGCGACCAGAATCGGCCAGCAATACTCAGTGCGGCGTGTTGGCCATCGATGTTGAGTAAGCCTGCGACTTGCCAATCATTGATTTTTTCTAGCGCAGCGGGGTAGGCGGCGAGTCGCTCGAGTGACAACACGCCGCGATCAAGTTCGCCCTGAATCTGGCCGAAAATGCGTTTTTTATCGCTCACGCCGGCGATATAGCTCAAAGGTTTGCTGGTGCTGGCCAAATAAGCCGCTAATTCGCCCTGCACTTGATAGCTCAAACCCGAGTGGCAGCCGCCCGCGCCCGAGCCAAAGGCGAGGCAGTCGTGGCCGGTTTTAATCGCGCTGTTGTAGCGGTTGCGCTCGTTTTTTTGCGGATTGGCAAAATGACTATTACTCACTTGCACCCAACCGGCCGCTTGCATTTTATGCACGGCGTAGGCGTATTGACGTGCTTGTGTGGCCAAATCAGGCAAAGGCTTGAGCGCGCCTTTTGCTATCATGCGATTGATCGGCAAAGACGGAAAAGCGTTAAACGCATAAATATCCAGTCCTGAAAGCCCTAAAGACAAAGCCACATCCAGATCGTGCGTCCATTTCTCATCATCTTGGCCCGGTAGGCCAAGCATTAAATCGGCCACAATCACGGCATCACAGTCTTGGCATAAAGCGCGCAAATAATCCGCAGCCGCTTCACCGCTATGGTGGCGGCCTAAACGGCGGCGCAGTTGGCTATCAAAACTTTGCACGCCAATCGAGATCCGATTGGCGCCCGCCGCGAGGCAAGCGTTGACTTTGTCGCGATCAAAATGCGAAATCCGCCCTTCGATGGTGATTTCGCAATCATCTGTCAGTGGCAAATACTGGCGAGCGGCGCTCAATAGTCGCGTTAAATCGTTGGCGGATAATGCCGTTGGCGTGCCGCCGCCAAAATACAGCGCTTGAATACTACCGCCAGCAGGGCGAGTGCTGGCGTCTTGAGCGAGCTCGGCAATCAAGCGATCGACATAGGGCGTGCCGTGTTTTTCTTGCCATGCATTGCGATAAAAACCGCAGAACACACAATGATTGGCACAAAATGGGATATGAAAATAAGCCAAAGCGCCGTCGCTAATGGCCGCTTGCGTTAGCGTGGCTTGCATCTGCGGCCATTGCTCAGCAGGAATCGGATTGGCGCCCCACATCGGCATTAGTGCTTTGCGCTCTTGAAAAGCGTCGGGTAATACATCGTTGTTGCAGGTGAATGGCTTCATGGCTTTGGGTTTAAATGTTAATGATATTCATTATCATTTGAATTGCATTAAATTTTTTGATTTAAATCAATTCAAATCCGATCGAGGCTGAACAATAGTGATCAACTGACTTGCGATTGTGGCAGGGCACTACTTGCTGGTTACGCTGGGTTTGGCGATCCAACGCGCTGGATGCTCCGCCTCAACGAGGCGTCACGCCGTCCTTAGCGGGTGGCGATAGGGTAGCTTAACCGTCAAATAACACCAAAGGCCGCTGTGGGTCTTGCGGATGGGTGATCACGGTGGCGGCGAGTTGATACGTTTGCTGTAAATGTTCAGGGGTTAAAACATCTTGGGGTATACCGCTGGCAATAATGTCACCCTTGGCCAGCATGGCAATACGGCTACAGTAGCGTGCGGCCAAATTCACATCATGTAACACCGCAACCACGGCAATGCCGGCCTCTCGTGTGAGTTTTTGCGCCGCAGCCAAGAGGCCATGTTGATGCAATGGATCTAAACTCGACGTTGGCTCATCCAGCAATACACAGCGATATTCTCCCACTTGTTGCGCTGCCAAGGCTTGCACCAACACACGGGCAAATTGCACGCGCTGCTGCTCGCCACCGGATAAAGTCGGGTAGCGCCGCCCAGTGAGGTGGCTAACATCCGCCCATTGCTGCGCCGCATGCGCCACCTCGGCCACCGTGCTGGGCGATAATTCGGCAAACGGATACGCGCCCATGGCAATCACTTCATCGACCGATAAATTAAACCCCAGCCCGGGATTTTGCGGCAAAACGGCACGAACACGCGCCAATTGCTGGCTGTCGAACTCACGGACATCTTGCCCAGCCCAGCGCACATGGCCGTGCTGGGGCGTCAGCTCGCCTGAAAGTAAAGACAGCAGTGTGGATTTGCCTGCGCCATTGGCGCCCAAAATCGCGGTGAATTCGCCAGCAGGAATCGCCAATGACACTTGATTTAAAATCGGCCGATGGCAGCGTGCAAAAGAAACTTGATCGAGAGTTAACATAAATCAGCTTAAGACTTGCGGCTAAGTAATAGCCAAAGAAAAAACGGCCCGCCAATCAAGCTAGTGACGACGCCAATGGGGAGCTCGGCCGGTGCCACAGCGATGCGGGCGATATAGTCGGCGAGCACTAAAGCGATAGCACCGAGTAACAATGAAGCCGGTAATAAGCGCCGATGATCGGCACCCAACAGCATGCGCGCGCAATGCGGCACCACCAAACCAACAAAACCAATGCCACCGGTGGCGGCGACTAAGGGGCCAATTAATAGCGCCACTAATACAATTAATTTGCGGCGTAAGCCTTTAATCGCAAAACCCAGATGCAAGGCTTCGCGCTCACCGAGCAGTAGCGCATTCATGGCGCGCCAATAGCGCATAATCCAGATTGAAATCAGCAATAAAAAGGGCGCAAGCATCGCCAAGCGTTGCCAGCTGGCGCCAGCTAAACTACCCATATTCCAAAAAGTCAGGCTACGTAATTGATTGTCATCGGCCAGATAAGTAAATAGCCCCATCAAGCTGCCACAAATGGCGTTAATCGCAATACCCGCGAGTAATAAACCGGCCATGCCGGCGTAACGCCGACCAAGGTGATACGCCAAAGCGGTGGCTAAAATACTGCCTAAAAATGCCGCAGGCGCTAAAATCGCAAAACTACCCCCTCCCAGTACAATCGCACAGACCGCACCCAGAGAAGCGCCGGACGATATACCTATGAGTCCGGGTTCAGCCAATGGATTGCGAAACAGCGCTTGCATTGTCGCCCCCGCTAACGCCAAAACGCCGCCGGCTAAAGCGGCAAACAGCACGCGGGGCAAACGGATTTCTAGCAAAACATCGCGCCAAAACTGCTGCTCATCGTTCAATTTTTGCGCCGTGTTGAACAACAAACTCGGGATGGCATTGAGGGGAATTTGCACCGTACCGTGGCTAGCGGTAAAGATGAGCAAGGCGAGTAACACGCCGACGGCCAACAGCCAGTTAATTGAATGGGTAAACTGAAGTCGACAGCACATTAATATTTCGCCGTGTTAATGAGTTGACGTAACGCTTCTGGCAGGCGCGGGCCAAAGCCAAGCAGTAATAAATCATCCATCACAATCACGCGTTTATTTTTGGCTGCGGGCGATTGCGCCAAGCCCGGGCGCGCCAATAAACCGGCCATCCCACCCATGCTGCTTAAGGTGCTGGTGGTGGTGATAATCACGTCGGGGCGCAGCGCCGCCATGCCTTCGCGTGACAATGGCTTATAGCCTTGTTGCTGCGCTAACACATTGTGTAAACCGGCCAATTGCATCATTGCATCGGCGCTGGTGTTTTTGCCGGCGCCTTCAGGCTCGCCACTGCGACTCATCAGCATTAACGCGCTGCTGGTGCTGGTGATTGTTCTGGCCGTCGGCTGCAATGCTTTGACTTCTTGGCTGATTTTATTGGCCAATTGCTCGCCTTGTTGCGGCTGATTGAGTGCCGTGGCGACACCGCGAATGCGTTGCGATAAGGCCGACAGATTGGCTTGGCCGGGCAAAATAATCACTTTGATGCCCATCTTGCGTAGCTGGGCTAAGGCTTGTGGTGGCCCAGCTTGATCAGTCGCCAACACCATATCGGCCTTGCTGGCCAATATGCCTTCAACCGAAAACTGCCGGTAATAACCGACTTTAGGCAGTTGATTGGCCGCAGCTGGATACACACTGGATTGATCGACTGCGACCAAATGTTGCTCGGCGTTCAGTGCGTAAATAATTTCAGTCAGCGGGCCACCTAAACTCACCACGCGGGGGGGGGTAGCCAGAGCCAGCGCGCTGAAACTCGCAATAAAAAAGAGCAGCAAAAGGGAGGTCAAAGAATAATAAATACGCATGATATATCCAGCAGTAAACGAGTTATGGACTCAAGCTCGCTGGGTTTGGCTTGCCATAGCGTGGCAGCTCAAACCCAAGTTCAGAACAGCAATTTATTGCGCCAAAGGCGTGTGGCATAAGTTTTCTAGCAAGGTGCGCCAAGCCGCCAGCTCCGGCACGCCGGGTTTTCGCACACCAAAGAACTGCACGATTAATTCTTCGCTTTCGCTATACACCTCAAGCGAAGTGACCCAACCATCGACGGTGGGTTTATTCACTACCCAGCACGAAGCAATGGCGGTGGTATTGAGGTGCAGATTAAATTTCTCATCCAAAATATTGAACCAAGGGCCGGTGCGAACCAGCTTTTTAACTGGACCAGAGTGAATCTGCACCATGCCGCGATTGCCAACGAAGCACATAATCGCCAATTCTGAATCCGCCGCTTGTTGCAGCATGGTTTCAACGGCATCCATTTGCACTGCTTGGGCTAAATCAGCACCCGCTGCACGTAAAGCACCTAAACGGCTCACTTGGTTTTTGCGCAGCATTGGGAAAAAGCCGTGCGTATCGGTCAATGCCAACCATGCGGCACGCAGCGCTGCAGGATCAGCGGCATCGCGTGGCATTTCGTCAGCTGGGTAGGGCGCAATACTAGGCCAAGCGGGGGCGGCATCAGCAAATTTAGCAACCAAAGCTTGGTAAGCTGCGAGATTGCTGTTGGCAGTCATAAAGATTTTATGTACGGCCACACCGGCGCCATCAAAAAATTGCAGGCTGAGGCGATCGCCATCTTGAACGGCGTAATGGCTTTGCCATGCATTAAAAAACATCCGCAAATCTAAATCTGTACCCAAAACCAAACCGATGGCTTTTTCAGCTTCGATGTGTTCGTATTCACCATGACGCTCGTGCACGCACCATTCATTACGGCTCAAAACCATCACTTCGCCCAAAGGGGCTAAGTCGCGGAAAATGGCTTGGGCTGTGCCTTTGAGTGGGGTAGCGGTGACGCCACATTCGGCGGCAACCAGCTCCGCTTCAGTCACTTGCAGGCGCAGTGCACGATCTCTGATGCGTAATTTGGGCTCGGTTTGGCGTAATGCTTGGTCTGCGGCTTGCAGGCTGGCGGCGCGTTCGGAATAAGTCATCGCGTTCATTGGTTTTCCTTATCTATAAGCTCGAGAGCAAAATATGTTTACAACGTGAGGTTCAAAGTGGACGGTTTTGGCGGATGATTAGAATTTCCAATCGGCGCTCACACGTACATTGCGGCCGGGTTGAGTGAGCCTATCCATGTGTTCGGTGTTGGCCGCTAAACCACGGACATCGCTATCAACCCAATATTTGCGATCACCCAGATTGAAAACACCACCGGTAATCTTCAGATCTTTGCGTGGGCTCCACCAAGCGATTAAGTCCACTAAGCCATAACCCGGCGCTTGAAAGTCTGCTTCACCTGCGACTTTGTCTTGGCCTTTTACTGCGGTGAATAAGATTTGCCCGCCCCATTGCGCTTGCTGATAACCCAAGCCGGTAACGGCTTTTAAGGGGGCCACACTGCCCAATGGCCTATCGTTGGTCTCATTCACGCCAACAGCCCAAGCGGCGTTAGCCCATGTATGCCAACCTTGACCGATCTGCCAGTTCATTCGCACTTCAGCCCCGTAAATACGCGCTTGGCTGATGTTTTGGTTTTGATAGGTGGTGGTGGTGCCAGGCACACATTGCGCGCTACCTGGGCAAGACAAGCTCACTTGCTCAATAAAATTGTCGTATTGATTGTGGAAGGTCGCGATGCTGGCGCCTAAATCATGGTCGCCAAAGCGGCCACCCACCTCAACACCATGGCTGGTTTCGGGTTTTAAGTTTGGATTGGCAATGGCGGCATAACCCATTGGTGAGACGTAACTTCCGTTGAGCTCCATCGCGTTCGGCGCACGGAAACCCGCGCTGTATTGGGCAAATAAACGGCTGTTGTCGTTCACTTGCCATGCCGCAGCCAGCTTGGGCGATAGCGCTGAATCGCTCAGCGCCACGGCTTTACCGCCGCCATTACTAAATGCGGCATCCACGTCGGGATTGAGTTGATAATTGTCGTAACGTAAACCGGGGGTGAGGGTGAATTGGCCTTGGGCAAAGCTCAATTCATTTTGCGCGTAGATACCCCATTGCGTGGTTTTTGTTTTGGGCACATCGCGCACATTGAGTGAGCTTGAGCTTGGCGTGCCGTCACGCAATTCGGTCAAATGGGTTTGGAACCATTCCGCGCCCACAGTCCAGTGTTGGCCAATATCACCAGCGATTTTTTTCTCCACCAAGCCGTTAACACCAACAGTGTCTTGGTCGTAGCTGGAAATACGGCTCCAGTTTGGGGTGTAAGTTTTGCCTTGCTGGCGCACTTGATACGATTTTTGTGTGGTGTCCATATCTTGGCGGTACACCATCGCTTGTGCCGCATCGATCCAGCCATTTTGGTTTGGTGCGGTGTATGCATAATCGACTGATACGCGGCGGCGATTTTGTTGGTCTTCAGCGTGGCTCGATTTCACCGAGCTCATCATGGGGGCGCCGATGTCGGTATACATCAAGGTATCGACCGACTTTTGATTGGTTTCGGCGGTAAAGCCTAATTGATGACCACCATCGAGATAATGCTGCAATTTCACTAAGGCGCTGCGTTGTTCCGTATCTTGTGGGTTGGCGGTGGTGCGGCCATATTTTTGCGTATCAACAGTGCCCATGGTGGCTAATTCATGGCCACGGCGCCCCGCCACTTGCACTAAACCCAAAGTATTTTCACCCATGGCAAACGCCACCGCCGCTTGCGCGCCGTAGCTTTGGTCGGCACTGGCGTAATCGGCTTTCACTTGGCCGGCAACATCGCCTCTGCCTTGTAATAAATCGGCGGGATTGGTAGTGCGCATGCCGACCACGCCGCCTAAGGCATCCGAACCATACAACGTTGACGCAGGGCCACGTAAGACTTCAATTGCCGATAACTGAGAAAAATCGACTTGGTCGCGGCCGCTATTAAGGTAAGAGCCAAAAGAGAACGCATCCGGTAGGCGAATGCCATCGACCATCATCAATACGCGGTTACTATCCAAACCGCGGATGCTGACGCTAGATAAACCATAGCGGCCATTTTGCCGGATATTCACCCCCGGCTCGGCTCGCGAAAAATCACGAAAATCATCAATCATATCGTCGTCGAGCACCGTTCTGGTGGTGGTGGTAATCGATGGTGGCAGCTCGCTGAGCTCTTTCTCGGTGCGGGTGCCAATCACCACGATTGGGTCAAGAGCTGGAAATACCGGCTCTGCTGCGGCAAACGCGTGCTGCATCGCGGCAGAAAGTAGCGTCAAAGTCAAAACCGTGGCTTTCATTTTTTGTCCTTTAGCGGCCCGCAGTGCAGCGCGAATGATGCGTTTGCAAATCAGCAGAGACCAAACCAAACGTAAATAAGAATCGTTATCAATTTGTGGTCTGCATGTTAATGATATTTATTCTCATTTGCAAGTTATAATCTTTACCCCTAAAATTAACCCCTCCCTTCAATGGCACAATCAGCGAATGAAACGAATCTATCCCTTATTACTACTGAGCTTATTGGCCGCCTGTCAGTCGCCTAGTTCTTTGCAATCCATTGCGCCGACAGCTCAGCCCGTGGTGTTATTGGGCGAAGTACACGACAATGCGCTGGGCCATCAGCAGCGCTATGCATGGCTCAAAGCCCGAATTAAAGCGGGTTGGCGGCCAGCGATTGCCATGGAACAATTTGACGTTGAACGGCAAGCCGATATTGATCAAGCGCGCGCCAAACGCCCGAAAGACGTTGATTTTCTAATTAAAAAAGCCGGTGGTGCGCGCTGGGATTGGCCTTTATATCGACCGATTATTCAATTGGCAATGCAATATGATTTGCCCTTGTTGGCGGCCAATTTATCGCGCCAAGACGCGGCGGCTTTGATGAAAAACCCGCAAGCGAGTTTAACTAGTTTGGCGGGAATGGATTTAAATGCGGCTATTGCGCCCGCCGTTTTAGCTGGGCAGCGGCAAGCAGTGCAAGCAGGGCATTGTGGAAAACTACCGCTGGCGATGGAAGAACCGATGGCGCGGGCGCAAATTGCCCGTGATCGCTTAATGGCGCAAGTGATGACACCGTATTTGTCGCAAGGCGTTGTATTGATTGCAGGTAACGGACATACCCGTCGTGATATCGGCGTAGCCCAATGGCTACCGCAAGCGTATTCGGTGGGATTTGTTGAATCAGAGCAAGAACATTATTTTGATGAAGTGCACTCAATTCCTGCAGCGCAACGCCCAGATCCTTGCGCGACATTGCAGTTAAATAAGTCGTAAATTGCCAGATTGAGCATCAGGCGTAATTAGGGCGCGAAAGATTCGCGCCCATTTTTTATGGCTGCTCGACGCGTGCTGAATGCTGCTCGAGTTGGGATTTAAATCAAGCCTTCATCATTGTCGACTAAAATATTCAGCGAATTTTTTAAGGTGTTACGTACCTTTTTGCGCGACAGCAATTTCGATTGTGCCGGCAACGGTAAGTCAGTGAGCCGAAGGACGTTTTTATCAATCAATACATCGACCAAGTCTTCAATCACGCGAATTAAATCGGTATCGAGCGAATAAAAAACCTCGTCCGATTTCACTAAAAAATTGACCACATCGGGATGATTGCTATCGAGCCTTTCTTGGTTTTCAGCCGAAGCTTCCACCGAAAGGGTAATGATTTCGCCTTGGGCATTTCGACGGGCATAAAACATAATGGTAGGCTCATAAGAAACATTTAAGTTTGATGTTAGCAGTTTAACCGTAGGCTGTAGATGATCTAAGGAGTAATCAATGGAAAAAGTCAGCAAAACCGATGCCCAGTGGCAGGCTCAGCTCAGTCCTGCCGCGTATTACGTGACGCGGCAAAGTGGCACCGAGCGCCCATTTAGCGGTCAATACGAAAAAAATCGTGCCGCAGGGCAATACCATTGCATCTGCTGTGGCGCGCTGTTGTTTGATTCAGTTGATCAATTTGATGCCGGTTGCGGTTGGCCAAGTTTCTCGCTGGCGGCCGACGAATCTGGCGTCACACGTATCGTTGATCGCAGTCATGGCATGGAGCGGATTGAAGTGCGCTGCACACAATGCGACGCGCACTTAGGCCACGTCTTCCCCGACGGCCCAGCACCCACTGGCGAGCGGTATTGTATTAATTCGGTGGCGCTGGATTTTGAGGCTAAGTAAGGGGCAGTATTTAATTGTAGCTCTTTAAATTCATTGCCTACATGGCAATACCTCAATGTAAAAAACAAAAAACCGCACTAAACAGTGCGGCTTTTTGTTTGGTTTTCGCGGGCTTTAATTTGCGATCCGTGCCAATTCTTCAAAATACGTTGGGAAGGTTTTGGCGGTGCATTTAGGGTCGTTAATGCGAACCGGTACCCCTTTGATCGCCACCAGTGAGAAGCACATCGCCATGCGGTGATCGTCGTAGGTGTCGATTTCGGCGTTGGCGGTGAGTGCTTCGGGTGGCGTTACCGAGATCCAATCTTGTCCTTCAACCACGGTGGCACCGACTTTACGCAGCTCGGTGGCCATGGCCGAAAGGCGGTCGGTTTCTTTCACGCGCCAGCTTTCGATATTGCGGATGGTAGTGGTGCCTTTGGCGTAGAGCGCGGCAATGGCGATGGTCATCGCGGCGTCAGGGATGTGGTTGAGATCCACGTCAATTGCGGTGAGCTGGCCGCTCGCCGGTGGTGCCGCTTCAATCCAGTTAGGACCCCAAGTAATCACCGCGCCCATTTCGGCCAAGGTATCGGCAAAACGTTTGTCGCCTTGAATACTGTCAGAACCCACGCCTTCCACGCGCACTACGCCGCCACCGATGGCACCGGCAGCGAGGAAGTAAGACGCGCTGGATGCGTCGCCTTCAACGTGGATTTCGCCGGGGCTGGTATAACTTTGGCCGCCGGGGATGAAAAATTCGTTCCAGCTTTTACGCTCGACTTTCAGGCCAAATTTGGCCATTAAATTCAGTGTGATTTCGATATACGGTTTAGAGATCAATTCGCCGATTACATCAATGGTCATATCGCGTTGGGTAAGGGGTATCGCCATCAACAGCCCAGTCAGAAACTGGCTGGAGACATTACCCTTCACGGCAATGCGATTGCTCGTCACGCTGCCGGGGCGAATTTGTAGCGGCGGAAAGCCTTCGTTGCCCAAATATTCGATATTGCAGCCCGCTTGCTGTAAGCCAGTTACTAAGTCGCCAATTGGGCGCTCGTGCATGCGCGGCACGCCAGACAGACGGTAATCGCCGCCAGCAAAGGCTAGCGCCGCAGTCAATGGGCGAAACGCCGTGCCCGCGTTACCAAGGAATAAATCGGCTTGTTTAACCGGGAATTCACCGCCACAGCCATGCACGATAAAATCACGGCTGTTGCCGATTTGCTCGATCTTGATGCCAAGCGCCGTGAGGGCTTCGAGCATGCGTTCGGTATCGTCCGAAGCGAGTAAACCCAAGACACGGGTGCTGCCTTGGCACAGTGCTGCCAGTAACAACGTGCGATTTGAAATGCTTTTTGAGCCGGGCAGGGCAACGCTGCCATTCACGCCCGCAATCGGGGCAAGATCCAGAAATTCCATCATGGTTTCCTAAAAATAACACGGTGTTAAATGGGCAGCGCTGATCGATTCGCTGGCGAGCTCAATCAGTGGCGCTGTTGTTGAAGCATCGATTTAGACTGGCTCGGTGCGCCGCGATTGAGCGCCAACTGGTCAAAAGTTTTCGCGCAAGGCCAAGTAACGATGCACGGAAACTTTTGCCGAGCTAATTATGTTTTTAATTTATTGAGCGCGGTATACACCAGATCCGCTTCAAGTTGATTGAGGCAGTTCATATGCCCTAGTGGGCAAACGCGGGCAAAGCAGGGGCTGCATTCTAAATCAAGGGTCACAATCTTGGCCTTAATCGCCAACGGTGGGGTAAAGCTCGGTGAGCTCGAACCAAACACCGCCACTAAAGGGCGCTGCAATGCGGCGGCCACATGCATTAAACCCGAGTCATTACACACCACACTGCTGGCGAGCGACATTAAATCAATTGCTTCGGCCAGACTGGTTTTGCCGGCTAAATCGAGTACTTGCGGTGCCAGCTGGCGAATTTCGCTGCAAATTTCTTGGTCTTTATTCGAGCCCAATAGCCAAACTTGCTGACCTTCGGCGATCAATCGATTGGCCAATGCTGCGGCGTGTACCGCAGGCCAGCGTTTGGCTGGGCCATATTCTGCACCGGGGCAAATGGCGACGATGGGCGTATCCAAACTTAAACCGAGTTTACGCACCGTGGCATCGCGCGCGTCGGCGTTGATGGTGAGCACCGGAAACGGCATGGCTTCAGTGAGCGGTACGCCCGCATCGGCACCTAGGGCGTAAAAGCGCTGCGCCATTTGTGGTAGCAAAATCGGGTCTAGCTCGCGCGCATCATTGAGTAAGCCATAGCGCATTTCACCCAGCCAACCGGTGCGCTTGGCAATGCCAGCAAAAAACGGCACTAAGGCCGATTTGAGTGAGTTCGGCAGCACAATCGCTTGATGATAGCCGCGTGCTTTGATTTGTCGGGCTAAGGCCCAGCGTTCACGTAATTTGAGTTCGCCATGGGTAAATGGCGCGTCGATCAAATCGTTAATTTCGGCCATCCGCGCATGCAGCGGTCGCGTCCATGCAGGCGCGAGCACGTCGATTAGCGCATCAGGGTGGCGCGCTTTGATTCGTGCATACAGGGGCTGGGCCATAATGGCATCGCCCACCCAAGCGGGAGCGACGATGAGAATTCGTTTCAAAATTAATTTTCCTAAATACTGCGCTAGCAAGGTGTTAACGCGTGTCGCCGCAGCGTGGCAAAGCCCTATTTTACGACTTATCAACGACAAAAGCGGCGTATTAAGCCGCTTTATTGATCAATCTGGCTGCGGGCGGCTGCGGTTGGCGATTTGGGCTTGCTGCTTGCCGCGAGCATCGCTGTTTCACTTTGAGCGTTGCCAGTGGCTTAGACGCCTTGCCATACAACTTTTATACGGGGTATATCAATGACCCTTAACAACTTCACCAGCTTTAAGGCGATACGTCGTGCCACAGTATGGGCATTGGGCGGCGCCAGTTTTGCTAACATCGAGAAACACGCGAGGATGCGAATTCCAGCTGCTCATTTCTGGCATTGGGCAATGCAGTGGCAAGTCTTTAGCCAGTACTTCGATGTCTTTTTGCGATTCTTTAACGCTCATAGTTGAACTCCGAATGAGGATTTTGTAGGGGTTAGCTCGCTGCATTGTATCTAAAAAAACGCCGAGACTCATCGGCTGTCAGCCATCGTGCAGCTGATGCGGTTAGATCGGCGTTGTTCTTAGCGGTGGGTCTGCGGCAAAAAACCGTCAACCCACCCAACGGTGTTTATCAGCAGGCAGTGAGCCAATCGGCATGGTGGCTGTTACGGCCTTGAACGATATCAAAATAACGCTTTTGGATTTCAGTAGTGATCGGGCCACGGCTACCGCAACCAATGGTGCGGTTATCCAGTTCGCGAATCGGCGTGACTTCAGCGGCAGTGCCGGTAAAGAATGCTTCGTCACAGATATACACTTCATCACGGGTGATGCGTTTTTCGATGACTTGCAGGCCCATCTCAGTGGCGATTTGGAAAATCGTATTGCGGGTAATCCCGTCCAAGCACGAGGTCAAATCTGGGGTGTACAGCTTGCCAGCACGCACGACGAAAATATTTTCGCCCGAGCCTTCAGCGACAAAACCATCCACGTCCAGCAGCAGCGCTTCGTCGTAACCATCGGCGGCAGCTTCATCGTGCGCCATGATTGAATTCATGTAATTGCCGTTGGCTTTGGCTTTACACATCGTCACATTCACGTGGTGGCGCGAAAAGCTCGACGTTTTAACGCGAATGCCTTTGGCCAAACCATCTTCACCCAAATACGCACCCCAAGGCCAAGCGGCAACGATAATGTGCACGTCTTTTTTTGGTGGCGCGATGCCGAGTTTTTCTGAACCGTAAAACGCCATTGGGCGCATATAGCCCGATTTTAAGCCGTTTTCTTTAATCACCGCGATGTGCGCGGCGTTAATTTCTTCGCGAGTAAACGGCAAAGTCATATTCAGAATTTTGGCCGAATTAAACAGGCGATTGGTGTGATCTTGCAGGCGGAAGATCGCAGGGCCGGTACTGGTTTCGTAAGCGCGAACGCCTTCAAAAACGCCCATGCCGTAATGCAAAGTGTGGGTCAGCACATGGGTCGTGGCTTCGCGCCAAGGTACCATTTTGCCGTCATACCAAATAACGCCGTCGCGATCTGCCATTGACATCGATGCTCTCCTGCCTGAGTTCTGGGTTTCTAATAAAGACGGTGATTGTAACTTAAAAATAGGGGATTCTGCGTAGCGCCGTACACAGAGTTACATGTGGCTGGTCGTGCTGTAAGACTTGTGGTGTAAACCCCACGTTGCAGCGGATTTGCGGGGATTAAATCAATGCTTCGGCGCTTATTTTTTTGGCAGTATGGGCGGCGTATTGCCGCTCATAAAATCACGACGCGCGGTGAATACGCGCGCGTCGTTGATGGCTTGGCTGCGGCTACACCGCTGGTAGGGGGATTAACGATGAAACTTACCCATCGCCTCTGGCTGTTTGACGACGTCTAAAATTCGTAGTTCAAGTTCTCGCCCGCCCGGCACTTGCCAATGAATCGATTGACCAACCGAGAGCCCCAAAAGCGCACTGCCGACGGGCGCCAAAATTGAAACCGATCCCGCTGCGCCGCCTTCATCGGGGTAAACCAGCGTGAGTTCAGACAAAGCACCGCTGGCGTCTTCAATAAAGCGCACGGTTGAATTCATTGTGACTAAGCCCGGAGGAATTTGCGTTGGCTCAAGCACATTGGCCCGATCCAGTTCATTTTGCAGAGCGGCTAAGCCTGGGCTATTTTTCGCCGCTGCTGAATGCATTAATTTTTCGATTCGCGCTAAATCAAGGCTTGAAATAGTAATTGAGGGTTGCTGATCCATGACGATTTCCTTAAGAAAATAATTCAAAAAAAAAGCCAAGCATCGCTCGGCATTGATTTGGCTATTCTCTCAAAGCCTGACAAAAAGTCATTGTTAATAATCGGCTTGAATTAAAAATTAAAGTTAGATTTTTATTGTTTTTCTTATTTAAAAATAACTGCATTAGTAATTTATTTTTGTTGGCGGGTTTTATGCCAAAAAGCCAACAACCAGCAAGACGATGAATCAAGCAGCAGCCGGCTTGCTAGGGTCTGTTGACGTTTGGTTTGCCTAGAAGTGTTATTGGCACTCTGGTCAAGTCGGCTGCAGATCAATTGGCTGTAGATCGACCTACTGTAGTGTTAGCCGCGCTTGTTCTAATTTTTGCCCAGCAAGCGTGTATTGAATAATGGCGACGCTGCCAGCGAGTGCCGCAAAATCGCCCTGAGTACTGAGTTGATTGCCCCCGCTCGGTGTAAGTGCAACTCGGCGTTGTTGTTGCTGGTTTTGTAAAATCACCACCGCACTGGCGCCGCTGGTTTTGATTGGGCGGCCGTCATGATCTTTGAGATACAGCGTGAGTGAATCAGGGCGGTAACTGAGTTCCAGTTGATGGCCTGCGGCAGATTCTTTGACTGTGCCGCCGTGTTCGGCTTGAATCGGGATATCGCTGTGTGCATAGAGATTGCTGCAAGCTAACAGCAGGGTAAAAAGCAGGGATTTATTCATGGTCATGATTCTTGTTGGTGGTGGCGAAGAAGGCATGCTTGAGATGAAGCAACATGCCCAAGTCTCGCGGTGGTGAAGTTTAACGATTGTTTTCGCAAAAATTATGGAAGTTTTCCGCGGTGAGCTCGAGATCATTGTCGATTAATACTTTGCTGGGGCGTACACATTGTTTTTGTTTTACGCACCATGAATAGCCTTCTTCACCCACGCAGCCATGATTGTCTTTGGCCAGTTGGGTGCGCTCGGTTGTCGCGCTGGCGCTGGCTAAACCGGCAACAAGCAGGAATCCCAAACCGAGGAGTCCGTATTTTTTAGTAGTAAATTTCATGGGTATACCTCGCTATGCGTTTATTTATAGTGTTTAAAGCTAGATACCTAATTATTTAGGGCAGTGTTCAGATTACGTGTTGATGGTTTTAAGTGCCTGCGGCACGGCTGTTTACAGTCGCAGTCAGTGGCGGCACCCTCTTTCTTTGACTCGCCAAAGAAAGAGGGGGAAAGAAAGGCGACCCGAGCGCGCCCAGCTCCGCTGTGCCCTCGATCGTCGTGAGCCAAACGATATAGCTGTTTGTCTCTGACTCACTCGGTGCGCTTAGACGGGTTTTTAAGCCCCAGCTCGACGTGCGCGGCACAACATCAACATCAACACCAAACCTGAACATTGCCTGACTGAGTTGTTAATTGCTACTGGAATTGTCGGTGTGGAATTACCTTTTGGGTTTAGCTTATTTTGTCAGCGATTGCCAGCCTAGGGGAGGTCAATACGGGTAATAGCTTAGCGAATAAGCCGAGCCAGCGATAAAATTTGTGATTGGGCTTTGCGCTTTGCGCGGTGCATCGTACCTTGTCGCAAGCTGACTTAGAATGACGATGTGGCGCTGACTACGCTTTGCTTCACCGCGAAAATTGCGTAAGCCGCAGCGGAAAACCAAACGTCAACAAACCCTCGGTGATCTTTACTCGTTTTATCGGGCCAGACCGAGTAAAATGCGGCCTTCACCGCCCATACGATGATGTGTATGTGGCGGTTGTTTTTTTGATACTTGGAGTGGGTCTATGTCTGAAGCTATTGCAGTTGCTCTTGTTGGGGCTGATACCCCTGCATCTCAAGCATTTTTAGATGTATTGGGTGAAATGCCATTGGCTTTGACCGCACTGTATCCTTTGTCGGATGATGAAGACGCTGTCTCGGTTGAGTTGCGCCATCAAAGCTTGCCGATGATTGATGTTGCTAGTTTTGATTGGAAAAAAGCCGACGCGGTGGTGTTTATTGGCGCGCCGGAATTAGCTAAACGTTATGCCCAAGCGGCGTGTGATGCCGGTGCGGCGGTGATTGATTTAACAGGTGCCACCGCCAGCAAATCGGGTAAGCCACAGCGCGGCCAAATTGTGGGTTTGCCGCATGTGTTGACGTCAATGATGTCAGCGCCATTGGCGGCATTGCAAGCCGTGGGGGCGATTGATTTTGCTGGCGCAACAGCGATGTTGTCGGTGTCCGAAGACGGCCAAGCAGCGATTGAAGCGCTGTCGATGCAAACGCGGCAATTGTTTGCGCAGCAAGAAGTGGAGCTAGCCGGTTACCCTAAGCGTTTGGCGTTTAATTTATTACCAACGGCCGATTGTGGTGAAGAAGCGCGAATTAGTGCCGAACTGATTGCCGTAGGTACGCCAGTAAACTGCATTACCGTGAGCCGTGTACCGGTGTTTTTTGGTCATGCAGTCAGCATCAATGTGTTGATGCATGACGTGGTAACGCTGGCGCAAGTTGAGGCGGCAATCCAAGCCTCACCGGCGCTGTATTACCTGAAAGCCGACGGCGCCGCCGGCATTGCGACGCCACAAGACGCGATTGGTGGCGACAAAGTGTGGCTCAATCAATTGCAAGTGGCGGCTGATGGTCGTTCAGTACAAATGTGGTTGGTGGCCGATAATGCGCGCTTGCCAGCGCGTGCGGCAGTGTTGCTATTGGCTTTGCTGTAACGCGGTTTTGCGGCTTGGCCGTGAAGCGATAAGTGCAGGCAAAAGTTTCCGTGCATCGTTGCTTCGCCTTGTCGTACGTGTGTACTGTCTGCGGCCTTGCGCCTTGCGTGAAAAATTTTGCTCAGTTACTTAGCCGCTGACTTGCCGAAAAAATGCCGTTCATCTTACGATTGAACGGCATTTTTTTATGGCTTCAATACTGCGCTTGCGGTGGGCTTATTCTTTTTCGAACCAAGCAATACTTTCCACATGCGCGGTATGTGGGAACATATTAATCACGCCAGCGTTTTTGAGTGTGTAGCCTTTTACATTGACCAAAATATCCGCGTCGCGCGCCAAGGTAGCTGGGCTGCATGAGACATAAACAATGCGTTTAGGGCCGTGCTCAATACTGATTGATTGGCATAAAGCCATGGCGCCATCGCGTGGTGGATCGATCAGCATTTTGTCAAAACGACCGAGCTTATCGAGCCATTCTTCGGTCATTTCAAATAAGTTGGCGATTTCATAGCTAGTGAGGTGATCGAGCTGATTGTGAATCGCTCCTTCTAGCGCGCGTTCAACCAATTGCTTGCTGCCTTCCATACCCAGTACTTTGGCACCGCTACGCGCAATTGGTAGCGTGAAATTGCCCAAACCACAGAACATATCGGCAATGATTTCACCCGGTTGCGGATCGAGTAAACTCATTGCGCGCGCCACCATAACGCGATTAATTGCATAATTGACTTGGGTAAATTCAGTCGGTTTGAACGGCATTTCGATGCCAAATTCAGGCAGTGAATACGTCAGTGCTGGCGCATCGAGCGGGTAGAGTGGGTAGGCTGAATCGGGGCCTTTGGGTTGCAACCAGATTTGCACTTGCCAGCGGTCGGCATAGGCTTTAAATAAGGCCAAGTCCGCGTCGTTAATGTCGGTCATCACGCGAAACACCAGCACGGTGACGTTCTCGCCGACGGCCAGCTCGATTTGCGGCATGTCGTTGACAATCGATAGCGCGCTGATTAATTCACGCAGCGGCAATAATTGATCGGACATGGATTTGGGTAACACATGGCATTCACGCATATCGGCGATAAAGCCAGAGCGGCGCTCATGAAAGCCAACTAAGACTTGTTCTTTTTTTGCCACATAGCGCGCTGAGAGTCGACCGCGCGAGCGATAACCCCAAGCTTGACCATAAATGGCGGGCAGCATCGATTCGGCGCTGACCTTGCCAATACGGCGTAAATTGTCTTCGAGAATGCGCTGTTTGGCAGCCACCTGTGCGCCAAATTCCATATGTTGCATCGAACACCCACCGCAAACACCAAAGTGTGGACATTTGGGCTTAACGCGCATAAAGCTGTCATTATGAATGGTAATTGCTTGCGCGTTTTCAAAGCTTGGCTTTTTGCGATAGCTACTAAACGTAATCGTTTCAAAAGGTAAGCCACCATCAATAAAAATGGTTTTACCTTCGTAGCGCGCTACGCCGTGGCCTTCATGGTCAAGCGATTCAACTGTGGCAATGGGGTTGGTTTTGGGTGCAGATGGATTCATGACGAACTAATTCAATTAGACAGTTGCATAGTATAACGCAGTCAATGCTGCGCTTGGTGCTGAGTCATACTCGGCGTGATTTTTGCTCAATATTTAGGTTGGCAATGCAATTGACGCAACTCGAATCCGTATTAAATTTACCCGCTTTATTAGAAGCTGAATCTTGGGATCAATTTGCCGCGACGCTGGTTGGCGCGGTGCGAGATTCTTTTTCAGCCAAACGTGCGTATTTGATTTTGCCCAGTGACGGCGCTGAGACCGTGGCGATCTATGCCGAGGCGGTGATCGGCCAGCGGCCTTTGGCATTTTCTGAGCCACAGCAAGCGAAGGGCTTTTTTGGCGTGCCAGTCGATGAGTTGACTTGGCAAATGCGCGAACCGGCGGTGTCGATTCGTCCGGTTAGCTATCAAATGCAAGAAATTTGGGACGTGGCTGATGAAGAAGCCGTTGCATTATCGCGCTTGATCTTGCCATTAATGAGTGGCAATAAGCTGCAAGCATTGCTTTATGTTGAGCTAAGTGATGTGGGCTTATTACAAACGTATTTAGATACCGCCTCATTTCGCATTGAATGCGAGGCTTTGGCCGAGATGCTGCAAGGGCGGGTGGCGGCATTATTGTATGGTCACAATTTAGAGCGTGACGAAATGACGCAGCGTTTGCAGCAAAGCTTGCAACGCGCCGAAGAATATCGTGAGTTATTGCAAAAACTGCATCAAGTCACGCTGCGCCTCACTCAAACCACACATTTAGATGATTTGTATCGGGAGGTGGTCATCGCCGCCATTGGTGATTTGGGGATTGATCGTGCGGCTTTATTTACCGCTGATTTGCAAACCAATGAAATGTGCGGCACCTATGGCACTGATAATAATGGTGAGCTGTGTAATGAAGCGTGGTATCGCAGTCCAACGCCGCAGCATCAGTTTTTTCGGGATGCATTAGCGCAGCCGGGCGAAGTGATGGTGAAAGAAGACGCGGCGATTTATTACAATAAAGTCGTCGTTGGCCGAGGTTGGAATTCTTTAGTGGCACTGTATGCCGACAACACTTTACTTGGTTGGATCGCGGCGGATAATTTTTTGCATCGTCGCAGCTTGATGCCGTACCAGCGCGAAGTGATGAAGTTGTTTGCGGCGATTGTGTCGCTATTGATTCGCGCCAAACAAGTACAAGAAGAGCTGCGTCAAGCCAATGAGCGGCTGTTATTACAAAGTGATTCTTTGGCTGTGGCGCGCGATGCGGCTGAAGCGGCCAACCGCGCCAAGTCGAATTTTTTGGCGACGATGAGTCATGAAATTCGCACGCCGCTCAATGGGATTTTGGGCTTTGTGCAATTACTCGGTAATACCCCACTGAATGCCGAGCAGGCCGAATATGTGACCAATGTGCATAAATCGGGCGATTCATTGGTGTTGCTGGTGAATGATTTACTCGATTTTTCTAAAATTGAAGCCGGTAAACTCGAGCTGATCAAAGCACCATTTGAATTGGCGCTGGTCATCGAAGAAGCGGCTGCCGTTTTGGCATCGCGCGCCGTTGAGGCGCGACTCGATGTGCTGCTCGATATTGATCCTCAGCTGCCCGCTTGGTATTTTGGCGATGCTTTACGCTTAAAGCAGGTGTTGATTAATTTAATCTCCAATGCGATTAAATTCACCGAGCATGGTTTTGTGCGCATTGCGGCGTATTGCGATCAACAGCAAATCTGCATCGCAGTGCAAGACAGCGGCATTGGCATCGACACCGCCAGCGCCAATCAATTATTTCAACGTTTTTACCAAGCCGAATCGGGCTCAACCCGGCGCTTTAGTGGTACGGGCTTGGGATTGGCGATTTCTAAATCGTTGCTGGCCTTGATGGATGGCGATATTCAGTTGCGCTCGGTGTTGGGGCAGGGCTCTGAATTTATCGTTAGCTTGCCGCAGCAGCACTTGGCCAAACCGCGTGAGTTCGCCAACTATCATTTACAAGGCAAAACGGTGCTCTGGTTGGGCAAGGCCGACGGTGTGGCGCGTACGGTATTGCCATGCTTGGCGCGAGCTGGGGTTCGTTTACTTACCACGCCGCCAGAATCGATGGCGCGCGTTGATTTATTGATGGTTGAAGAGGCGCAACTGCTGCAGTTGTGGCCTGAGTTGCCGAGTTTATTACTGGGTTGGCAAATGCCCGATGTCGCGCTACGTCCGCAACAGGCTTTTTTGTGCAAAGTGGCATTGGCCGAGCACACGGTATTGCGAGCGGTGGCGGAATTATTGCATTGTGTAGAGGTATCTACTGCCAGCCCAATAAATACACTTGCTACGGTGCAATACCGAGGCAAAGTGCTAGTGGCAGAAGACAATAAAATTAATCAGCGCGTCGTGCAGGCTTTTTTAGCCAAATTGGGCTGCAGTGTGGTGCTGGCCGAAAATGGCCGTGAAGCGCTATTGGCTGCCGATGCTGAAAACTTTGATTTGGTGTTAATGGATTGGCAAATGCCGGAAATGGATGGCTTGGCAGCAACACGGATTTTACGCAGCCAAGCGCATACTCGTGCTTTGCCGATTATTGCGCTCACTGCCAATGCCTTTGAGCACAGTGAAAACGAATGTTTGGCGGCCGGCATGGATGGCTTTTTAGCCAAGCCGCTGAACTTAGTTAAATTACAACATATTGTGGCGCAATATTTGCCTGCATCGGAGTGATGCGCTGGCAAAAAAACTCGTGGATTGTGCGATCAATCCACGAGAGGCTTGCTTCGTTTAATCCTCTTCGGCTTCACACAATAATGCCGCTTGCACCACTTGGCGGTTCAGGTGCGGGGCAAACAGCTCAATGAAATCGTAGCCATAGCCACGTAAATAAGCGTCTTTGCGCACGCCAATATGGGTGGTCGAGGGCTCAAATAAATGGCTCACATCGATCGACGTGAGTTGGGTATCTCGCTCTGGCTCATACGCCATGCTGGCCAAAATGCCGATACCCAAGCCTAAAGCCACATATGTTTTAATCACATCCGAATCAATCGCAGTCAGCACAATATTTGGAATCAGGTGTTTTAATTCAAATGCGCGGTTAATTTTAGAGCGCCCGGCAAAGGCAAAGTCATACGTAATTAAAGGCCAAGCGGCAATATCCTCTAGCGTGACTGGCCGCTGCAGTGTCGTTAAAGGATGGCCATTGGGCACGACGACAATGCGATTCCACGAATAGCAATCGAGCGTGGCCAGCTCTGGGTAATGATCAATCCCTTCGGTGGCAATCGCAATATCGGCACTGCCATCGACCACCATTTCTGAAATTTGGGTAGGATTGCCTTGCTTGAGCGAGAGGCGCACTTTGGGGTAACGCTGCATAAAGGTTTGAATGGTTTTAGGTAGTGCGTAGCGCGCTTGGGTGTGCGTGGTGGCAATAATTAAGCTACCGCCTTCAACGTTAACAAACTCTTCGCCAATGCGCTTTAGATTGCGCGACTGCATCAGAATACGCTCAGCAATCCGCAAAATTTCACGCCCCGGTGCCGTGATGTCGACCACGCGTTTGCCGTTGCGAATAAAAATCTGCACGCCAAGCTCGTCTTCCAGTAAACGGATTTGCTTGGAAATCCCCGGTTGCGAGGTATGCAGTTTTTCCGCCGCTTCTGAAACATTGAGCCCTTGCTTTGCGACTTCGACCAAATAACGGAGTTGTTGTAATTTCATAGCGTGGACTCGTGAAAGAATTGACTGAGAATTTTTGGTTCTAAAATCCTAACATATTTGTCTAAGGTGTTATAAGTATAATTGCTATGATGCAAGGCTAAATCAATACCGCCAAGCCTGTTGGCCTTAGGATGCAAGATGGATGTTGGAGTTTTAGGCTTTGTCATTGCGGGTTTAGTCGTCGGTTTTATTGTGGGGATGACTGGCGTTGGCGGTGGTTCTTTAATGACGCCGATATTGTTATGGTTTGGTATTCCTCCCGCTGCGGCGGTAGGCACTGATTTGCTTTATGCCTCGATCACCAAGGCTGGTGGTGTTTATGTGCATCAAAAAAATAACAATATTGATTGGTCGATTACCGGTTATTTGTCTTTAGGTAGCGTACCCGCCGCGGCTTTGACTTTGCTGGTGCTGCATTATCTTCATACCGACACCAAAACATTAAATGCCGTCATTAAGCATGGCTTGGGCTTTGCTTTATTGTTTACTGCCGTGGCGATTGTGTTTAAGCAGCAAATTATCGCCTTGGCGCAGCGCCATGCCGGTGATCGATTCAAAATGAGCGGTGCTCGTTTAAATTTATTGACGGTGCTGACAGGG